>JBGALV010000140.1:0-10830 GCA_044223515.1 Alphaproteobacteria bacterium | reverse complement strand
CAGAGGCCGAGCGCGATCAGCTGGAAATTGCGGGAGATCCTGAGGCACCGGGTCGAGCGGTCGCTTCTGAGGATGATCTCGCGGTCGACGATCCAGCGGCCGGGAATGGCCGCGAGGCTCTGCAACCAGGCTCGTGGGCGATGGAAACTGTCCAACGTCAGGCCTGCTCCTCGTCGAGGTCCTCGTCGGAGAGCGGCCTCGGTCCCGGCGAACGGCCTCGGACCCAAGGTCCCAAGCCCCCCTTCGTCCGCGACAGGTCCGTTCCCCCGCTTGTCGCTGCCTGTTCCAGGTCTTCTTGGGGCGCACCCTAACCCCGTCCCCCTCTGCGTGCAACCCTGAACCAAGCAGCGAATCTGCTATGTTGAGGTCATGGATCAAGGTCCTGAACCGAAAGCAGAAGATCTGCAGGCGATGGCCAAGACGCTGATTCATTGGCTCGACGTCGCCGAGACCTCGGACCTGATGAAGGAGGTAGGGATTCTTCCGAGATCCAAAGAAAAGATAGACAAGGACTATGACCGGCGGGCGCAAGCCTTCGCCAAGCACGCCCTTCCCGCCCAGATCGTCCGTCTCAAGCCCGAGGCACCTATGGCCTCTCTCCATATCTTCTCGGAGATCTACGACAACGGGTTCCTCCGGGCCGATCCGTGGCGCTGGTGGTTCGCCTGGATCGCGCTCGAGCTGATCGCCGAAAAGGGGCCGGATCCGACCGGCCGCCTCATCAAGGCCTTCCTCAAGGACAACGAGGCCTACCCGCTGACCGAGGAGAGTGCGGTGCGCTGGCTCGCCTGCAACCCGCTCAGGGTCCGCTACTGGAGCCGCGAGATCGGGCGCGACATCATGCTGGCCCAGACCCACCACGGGACCGACAGTGCCAACGCCGCGGTCAAGGCCGAGCATCATCTGGCGACGGCGCTCAAGAGACCGATCGAGGTGCTGAAGGACTCCCTGCTCCATGAGGCGGCCGAGGTGTCGATGGCGCTGACCATGCGGATCGAGGAGCGGGTCCGCCGGAACCTGAAGATGCAGGCGGGCCAGAAGCCTGCGCGCGCCTAGCGCGGTCGGCCGGCAGGCTTGCGAAGCTCGCGCCCCGAACTCTTCGGATCTTCTTCCAATACTCGTTCATTGACTTGGATAGGCGGCAACGAAGCCTTCAGTCGGCATCTTAGGTTGCCGAGCTGATGAGTTTACGCCGAAATATCTAGCATTTTCAGCGTCTTGCAGGGTTTTTGTGAAATGCTTTTAACTTGCTTGTCTACCGTCACGTGTGAAAGGTTTTAGCCGCGTCCGCCAGGAGCGACATGACCGGCTCTTTCAACCCGTGGCTCGTCGCCCTCTCCTATATCGCGGCGGTCATTGCCTCGTACGTAGCCCTCTACTGGCTCCTCGGCGGCGCGGTCGCGATGGGGACCGGCATCTGGTCGATGCACTTCATCGGCATGCTGGCGTTCAGCCTCGGCGTGCCGATGTCCTACGACTTCCCGATCACGCTGCTGTCGCACCTGATCGCGGTCGTCGTCTCGGGCTTCGCGCTCTACACGGTCAGCCGCAAGACGCTGACCGTGAACCGGCTCGCGATCGCCGCCGTGCTGATGGGGATCGGCATTGCGGCCATGCACTACACGGGCATGGCCGCGATGGAGGTGACGCCCGGCATCGCCTACGACCCGGTCCTGTTCGCGGCTTCGATCGTGATCGCCGTCCTCGCGTCCCTCGCCGCCCTCTGGATCGCCTTCAACCTCCGTACCGGGTCGAGCACGCGGGCGCTGCTGATGCGCCTCGGCGCGGCGCTGATCATGGCGCTCGCCATCTGCGGCATGCACTACACCGGCATGGCGGCGGCGATCTTCGACGCCCACAGCATGCACACGCAAGGCAATGCCGGCGTCGATGCGTACTGGCTGGTCGGCCTGGTCGGCGTCGCCAGCTTTCTGCTTCTCACCAGCACGCTGATCGTCTCGGCCCTGGACGCCCACGCGGCCGAACGGGCCTCGTCCCTGCTCGAACTCGTGATGCGTACCAACGAGGACATCGAGCGACGGATCGAAGAACGCACCGAGAGCCTGACGCTCTCCAACCAGGTTCTGAGCCAGGAGATCGCCGAGCGCGAACGCTCGCAGCTGGCGCTTCGCGAGTCCGAGCAGCGGAAAAGCGCGATCCTGCGGACGGCTCAGGACTGCATCATCTCCATGGACCACGAGGGCCTGATCGTCGACTTCAACAAGATGGCCGAGCGCACCTTCGGCCATACCGCGGCCGCGGTGCGCGGCCGACTCCTCGCCGACGTGATCATCCCGCCGGACCTGCGGAGCGCGCATGCGAGCGGACTCGAGCGCTACCTGAAGACGCGAAAGTCCGACATGCTCGGCAAGCGCATCGAGGTGCCTGCGCTCCGACGCGACGGCACCACGATCCCGGTCGAGATCGCGATCGCGTCGGTGGATACCGGCGAGCACCCGTTCTTCGTCGCGACGCTGCGCGACATCGCCGAGCGCAAGTCGACCGAGCGCGAGCTGCGCGAGGCCAAGGAGGCGGCCGAGGCCGCCAACCAGTCGAAGTCGCAGTTCCTCGCGATCATGAGCCACGAGATCCGGACGCCGATGAACGGCATCCTCGGCATGGCGCGGCTGATGCTGGACACGCGCCTCGACGAGCGCCAGCGCGACAGCATCGTCACCATGGTCGAGTCGGCCGAGGCCCTCCTGACCGTGCTCAACGACATCCTCGACTTCACCAAGCTCGAAGCCGGCAAGCTCGACCTGGTCTCGCGCGACTTCGACCTCGCCAGCCTGGTCGAGAGCGTCGCCTCGCTCCAGGGCTCGCGCGCCCGGGCCAAGGGGCTCGATCTCACCTCCAACATCGCGCCCGACCTGCCCCGCTACCTTCGCGCCGACCCGGACCGCCTGCGCCAAGTGCTGTCCAACCTAGTCGGCAACGCGATCACCTTCACCGAGAAGGGCGCAGTTTCGATCGACGTCCACCTGCTGGTCGAGGTCGGCGACATCCTCTGGCTCCACGTCGCCGTCTCCGACACCGGCATCGGCATCGCGCCCGAGGTGCAGCGAAAGCTCTTCAGCGACTTCACCCAGGCGGACGCCTCGATCGCCCGACGCTTCGGCGGTACCGGCCTCGGGCTCTCGATCTCCAAGCGCCTGATCGACCAGATGGGCGGTCGCATCGGCCTCGAAAGCCAGGTCAACCGGGGCAGCGTGTTCCTGTTCGAGGTGCCCGTTGAAGCGCGGCGATGCGCCGGTCGAGACCAAGGCCGCGGCGACGGCCGCCGAGGCCGCGCGCGTCGGCCCGATCCGCGTGCTGCTGGCCGAGGACAACCTGATCAACCAGAAGGTCGTCACCGGCATCCTCAAGAACCACGGCCACCACGTCGAGGTAGTCGAGAACGGTGCGCTCGCGGTCGAGGCGGTCAAGGCCGAGGCCTACGACCTCGTGCTGATGGACGTGCACATGCCGGTCATGGACGGCATCCTCGCCACGCGGATGATCCGCTCCTTCACCGGCGATCGCGCCAACGTGCCGATCGTCGCGGTCAGCGCCGGAGCGATGGAGGCCGAGATCCAGGCCTGCCTTGCCGCCGGCATGACCGACTTCGTCGTCAAGCCGGTGCATCCGAAGACCCTGTTCGAGACCATCGCGCGCGTGCTGGGCGCGCACGTCAGCGGCCTGGCCGCCGCGCCCGCGCCGATCCAAGTAAAGCCCGATTCCATCGAGGATGCGACCCTCGACGAGACGATCCTGGATGCGCTCGCCGAACAGCTGGGCAACGACGCCCTGGTCGAGCTCGCCACCGACTTCGATCGCAATGCCGAACGCCTGATCGCCAACATGGACGATGCCCGTACGTCGGGCGACGCGCCGGCCTGGCGGCTTGCCGCGCACTCGCTCAAGGGCGCGGCGGCGAGCTTGGGCTTGAGGCGCGTGGTCACCGCAGCACGCGAGATCGAGATGGCCGCCGCCGACGGCCGGGTCGCCGAGGCCGCACCGCTGACACGCTCGCTGCCCGAGGCGATCAAGGCGGACCGAGCGATCCTCGCTGCCCGCCTCTCGCGCATGTAGCACCTATGGAAGTGGCGCTTTCCGACTACCAGGACGACGCCGGGTTCGAGCCCACGGCGCTTTCGGTGATGCTCGTCGAGGACGACGCCTTCGCGCTCGGCGGCATCGAGCTCCTGAAGAAGGTGCGCGCCGGCTGGCCGGAGATCCCCTACCTGCTGCTGACCGCGGATCGGACCGAGGCCTCGGTCCTCTCGGCCCAGGACCTCGGCGTCGACGCCTATGTCGCAAAGCCCTTCTCGCCCTCGCAGCTGCTGCGCACGCTTCGCATCATCTTCGAGCGCCGCGATCCGAGCGGCCTGCAGGTCTGGCTGCGCTCCGAGGAGCACCGGCAGCTCCACGCCGTCGGCCACCCGGACGTGTCGCGCCTCTACGAGCTCTGGGACGAGCGTCGCCGCGGGAGGGCGATGCCGGAGGCGAGCGACTTCCTGCCGATCGAGACCTCTCCCCTCGCCGTCCTCGAGCCGAGCCTGATGCTGGCGGAGCTGAACGAGACCGGGCGCGTCCGCTTCATTCGCGCCGGGCGCGATGTCGAGCGCGCGGTCGGGCTCAAGCTCGAAGACCGCTATCTCGACGAGCTGCCGACCTGGTTCCGGCGTCATGCCGAGCCGGGACTTCGCAGCATGCGCCGGACCAGGCGGCCGAACTTCCAGGTGGTCAAGACGATCCACGACTTCCGCATCCAGCACCTCCAGCGGCTGATGCTGCCCGTGGCGGAATCCGGCAAAGGCGTCGCTTACGCGCTCTGCGTCGTGGTCTGGCTCTAGGCATTGTCCTGGGGACGTGAACGGTCTTTCCCCGGCGGCCCCTGGCAAGCCGGCGCGAGAACGACCATCTTTCGCAGGGCCGCGAAAGGAAGAACGAAATGACCGCCCTCAAGACCGAAGCCTCCGCCGTCCGCCGCGTGCTCGCGGTGATGCCGGGCCAGCCGACCAGCGACGGCGCCGGCGTCAAGCTGACCCGCGTCATCGGACAGCAGCGCCTGCCGGACCTCGATCCGTTCCTGATGCTGGACGAGTTCCGCTCGGACGATGCGAAGGACTACATCGCGGGCTTCCCGGACCACCCGCATCGCGGCTTCGAGACCGTGACCTACATGCTGGCCGGCCGCATGCGCCACGAGGACAATAAGGGAAACAAGGGCCTGCTCCGTCCCGGCAGCGTGCAATGGATGACTGCCGGGCGCGGCATCGTGCATTCGGAGCTCCCCGAGCAGGAAAACGGCCTGATGTGGGGCTTCCAGCTCTGGGTCAACCTGCCGGCCAAAGACAAGATGACGGCGCCCCGCTACCAGGAGATCGATCCCGAGGAGATTCCCGAGATCGAGGTCGGCGGCGCCAGGGTGCGCGTGATCGCCGGGCGCATCGGCACGACCGAAGGTCCGATCTCGGCCGTAGCGACCGATCCGACCTATCTCGACGTGGCGCTGCCCGCCGGCGCCAGCTTCGTCCACGAGCTACCGGCGCAGCACAACGCCTTCGTCTATCCGTTCGAGGGATCGGTCGAGATCGGGGCGGAGAAGGTCGCGCGCGGCCGTGTCGCGGTGCTGAGCCACGGCGACCGCGTCGAGGTCTCGGCCAAGGACGGCGGCCGCTTCATCCTGGTCGCAGGAAGGCCGCTCGGCGAGCCGGTCGCCAAGTACGGGCCCTTCGTGATGAACACGGTCGAGGAACTCCGCCAGGCCGTCGAGGATTTCCAGTCCGGGAAGTTCTAGGCATGGACGTGCATGACGCTGCCGGCGGACATCAGGATCGGCATCTCCGGCTGGGCCTACAAGCCGTGGTGCGGACACTTCTATCCGGAAGGCCTGGCGCAGAAGGATGAGCTGGCGCATGCCGGCCGCGTCTTCCGCTCGATCGAGATCAACGGCACCTTCTACGGCCTGCAGCGCCCCGAGGCCTTCGCGCGCGAGACCGACGACACGCCCGAGGACTTCGTCTTCGCGGTCAAGGGATCGTGCTACCTGACCCACATGCGGCAGGCGCCGATCAATGCGCGCCAGATGATGGCGAGGATCGAGAGCAAGCTGAGCGCGCTCTAGGATTTCGTCGTCGCGCCCTCCGGTCGCGTCGCCGGACGAATCCGGTCTAGAGTGCCCACATGAGCTTCACGGCGACGAGTCCGCCCTTTCAGGGGATCGCGTTCGAGCATGAGCAGTCTGCGACCTTCGCCGACTACTGGCATTCGCTGCCGAAGCAGGATCTGATCCCGTCGCGGCGCAACTTCGATCCGGGCGCGCAGGCGACGGTGCTCAACTCCTACATCATCCACGAGCTGGTCTCTCCGGAGATGATCCGGATCCGCCTCGTCGGCACCAAGCACCGCGAAGGCTTCGGCAGCGATCCCACGGGCCGGAACTATCTCGACTTCGTGCAGCCGAAGCGCCGCGCCAAGGCCGCGCGCGCGATCTATCTCGTCTGCGAGCAGCCCTGCGGCATGCTGGTCAAGCTGGTCTCAAAGACCCAGACCGGCCTCATGTACATGAACGAGACCTTCGCGCTGCCGATGCGGGACAACGACGGCACCGCCCGCCTCGTCTACTACCAGTCGAACTCGGCACCGCTGGACGAGTACCGGGACTCCAGCATCGACAAGCTCGAGGTGCTCGACGTCCACGACCGGACCTTCATCGACATCGGCGCCGGCATTCCGGACTTCAAGGACTGATCAGTCCTCGACGCCGGCGATGGTGACCGGCCGCCGGCCTTCGAGGAAGGTCTTCTCGCACGCCTTGAAGAAGGACTGCGTCTCGCCGACGAACTCGGCGAACACGTTCGGGTATTCCGGCGTCATCTTGCCCGGCGTCCTCGGCGCGCAGTAGCGGTCGTAGGCCCAATAGATCTTGCTTTCGGCTTCCGGATGGCCGTGGCGTTCGCGGGCGTTGTAGTGGATGAACATCACGTCGCCCGGATGGATGAGGCCGGCGGCGTTCTCCTCAGGCACGACGACGCTTGGGTCGACGTTGAGCGCGCAGGAGGTGCCGCCCAGCATCACATGCCCGCACGGTCCCGAGACCGGCAGCAGCCTCCAGACCGCCTTGCACGTCTCCGGCGCGAGATCTTCGAGCAAACGCGCCCTGGCGCTGGTGCCATCCATGGTGAAGACGAGGTATCGGGCCATTACGCAACCTCTCCGGTGACCTTGAGCGGCTGCGGCCCCTCATCGAAAAGCTTTTGGCTCATCGCGTAGAACGCCTCCGAGCCCGGCTCGAGCGTGGCGAAGACGTTGCCGAGCACGGGCTCCTGCTTCCCCGGCGCGATCGCCATGTTGTAGCGGCCGTAGCACCAGATCACCTCGCTGATCGGATCCGGATTGCCGTGGCGCATGCGGTGCGGGTAGTGGATGAAGACGACGTCGCCCTTGATCAGGTGCGTGGTCGCGTTCTCGACCGGCACCGTGATCGTCGGATCGAAATGGAAGCCGGCCTCGGTGCCGGAATGGCGCGCCGGAAGGCCGTGGCCTTCGAACGGCAGCATCCGCTCCCACAGCGTCCGGCAGGTGACCGGGGCGAGCTCGTCGTCGAGCCGGGCGCGCGCGATCGCGCCACCGAGATCGAACACCAGATACCGGGGCATCCTCAGGTGCTCTCGCGCCAGATCACGTCGAAGCCGAGATCGACCTTCCGTCCGGGCGCGATCTCGCCGTCGATGCGTCCGAGGATCAGGCGCGCCGACTCCTCGCCGATCCGGTATCTCGGCACCGAGACGCTGGTCAGCGCCGGTGCCGCCGCCGCGGCGATCTCGAAGTCGCCGAATCCCGCGATCGCGAAGCGGCCGGGCACCTCCCAGCCGACACGGCGGCACTGGAACAGCGCACCGGCGGCGAGCACGTCGCTGGTGAAGCAGGCGGCATCGATCCCCGGATTGTCGCGCGCGACGCGCAGCACGGCCTCGGCGCCATGCTCCATCTGGGAAGGCGGCGGCGGCGTCTCGATGAACACCGGTGCGCGGCCGTGGCGCAGCATGGCGTCGGCGTAGCCCTGGCGCCTCTGCGTCGCGCGCGGATCGCCGCCGGCCGGGCCGATATAGGCGATCGCCTTGTACCCCGCCTCGACAAGGCGCATCGCCATGGCGCGCACCGCGCCGCGGTTCGAGAAACCGACCGCCGAGTCGATCGGCCGCGGCGGCAGCTCCCACATCTCGACGACCGGGATGCGCGCGTCCTCGATCATCTTGCGCGCGCGCTTCGGGTGCCGGCTGCCGGTGAGGATCAGGCCGTCGGGCCGGCGGCCGAGCAGGGCCGCAATCACGCTCTCGGAGTCCTCGGTATCGTAGCTGCCGCCGCCGATGATCAGCTGGTAGCCGCGGCTGCGCAGCAGGTCCGACATGCCTTCGATGCTGTCGCTGAAGATCGAGCTTCCGATCGTCGGCACCACGACGGCGACGACCCGGCTCCGGCGCGAGGCCAGGCTGGCGGCGACCAGGTCCGGCACGTATCCCACCTGCTTCATCGCCGCCTTGACGCGCGCGCGCGTCTCCGGCGCCACGCGCTCCGGCGTGCGGAGCGCGCGCGACACGGTGATCATCGAGACGTCGGCGATGCGGGCGACGTCGGCCATGCGCGGCGAGGTGTTGCCCCCGCCGCGCCGGCGGACAGGTTCAGGCGGGCTCGGCGGTCGCGAAGTACCGGCGGCTCGTGCCCTTCTGGTTTTCGTAGATCGATCCGCCATTCAGGGCTTCAGGATAGGGCATCCGCACCGGCACCGCCACGAGCCGTGGCGCCACCGATTCCTCGCCGCAGATCAGGTTCGCCTTGAACTGGTCGTAGTCCGAAACACCCCGGAGCGGCCAGGCGTCGGCGGCGCAGTACTGGTAGAGCAGCAGCCGGCGCGGCCGGTTCGTGCGGTTGATCGCCGAGCCGTGGATGATCCGGGCGTGATGGATGGTGATCGATCCCGCCTGCCCGACCAGCGGCACCGCGTCGTCGAGATCGACGTCGAGCGCCTCCACGTCCATCGCCCCGCAGAAGCGGCCGTCAGCGTGGTGATCGTAGGTGGGCCCGAGATGCGTGCCCGGAACGACGAGCAGCGGCCCGTTCGACTCGTCGACGTCGTCGAGCATGATGCCGACCGCCGCCAGGTCGTCGTTGGTGTGCGGATAGAAGGCCCAGTCCTGGTGCCATTCGACCGGGGCGCCGTAGCCGGCCGACTTGAGGTTCAGCTTGCCCGTGTCGAAGCGGATCGACGGACCGATCAGCTGCTTCAGCACCTCGATCACCTTCGGGTGCCGGGAGGCAGCGTCATAGACCGGGTCGTGGAGATGCGGCGTCTTGATGCGGCGCACCCGGGGATTGCCGCGGCGGTGGCTGTCCTCGAGGTCATAGATCGCATCGTGAGTGTCGATGGCGCCGGCCCGCACGACGAAGTCCTCGGTGACCAGGCGCAGCTCCGCGACCTCTGCCGGGCTGAAGACGTTCGGGACCAGCAGGTAGCCATTCTCCCGGTAGAAGGCGACATCGGCATCGGTGATCATCGGCGGCCTCTCGTGGATGATGGCGCAATGTTAGCGCTACCATACGGAGGGCGCAACCGATGCCGGCGGCGCCGGAAGCGGGCATCGCGCTTGCTCCCGGCGCATGGTCCGGCGAGACTGGCCGGCGTCAGCGCCCGCTCGGCCGTGGGCGCACGCATAGAGGTATCCATGACTCTCGTCCGTCTCGCCCGTCGCCTCCTGCCGGTGACGTTTCTCTGGTTGCTGGCTGCGGTTCCGGCATTCGCCGACGGGCTCGGCCGGTTCGAGCAGGAGATCAAGCCGAAGCTCGGACCGGAGGTCACCCTCTCCTACGGCAGCGCCACGGCGCTGGGCGCCAGCGGCTTCGTGCTCAACGACGTGAAGGCCGTCATCAAGGAGGAGAAGCCCGACGCCAAGCCGACGCCGATCGCGATCAAGCGCGTCGTGGTCGAAGACCTCGACTTTGATCATGCGACCGGTCCTGACGGTCCCTACTTCGCCAAGCTGCGCTTCGAAGGCGTGTCCTCGCCCGAGGTGGACGACATCGTGAAGACGGTCGGCGTGGCCGGCACGACCGCCGACATCGCGGTCGACTTCCGCTTCGATCCCGGCCGCAAGGTCGTCACGCTGAACAAGCTCGAATTCGCCCTGCCCGGTCTCGCTCGCATCGAGCTCAGCATGATCCTTGACGGGGTCACGCCGTCGGCGGCCGCGGCCAACCCCGACAAGGCGATGGACGAGACCACGCTTCGCACCGCGACCCTCCTCTACGAGGACGCCTCACTGCTCTCCAAGCTGATCCCGGCCTTCGCCGCCGACGAAGGCAAGACGCCCGAGGCTTATGTCGCCGAGAACGTCGCGCTCCTCGGCGCGCTGGCCAAGGACCAGGGCACGCGGACGCTGGCGGTGCTGGACGCGCTGGTCTCGTTCTCCACCGACTTCAAGCAGCCGAAAGGCCCGCTCCGCATCACGCTAAGCCCGCCGGCCGGACTCTCGTGGAAGGACACCGACAAGCTGACCTTGGCGAATGCGATCGTCGACGTGTTCGGTCTCTCGGCAACCTATGCCGGCACCCGCCCCGGCGCGGCGCTCGCCGCCGCACCGAAGGACGAGCCGCCTGCCGCCTCCCAGTCGGCGGCGCTGCCGCGCGGCGACGGCACCGTCGCCTGCAAGACAGGTCAGCGCCTCTTCGCCTTTTCCGACGGCGGCTGGTGGTCGGCGACGGTGCGCGAGCCGAGCAAGTCCGGCGGACAGTGCATCGTCCGCTTCGACGGCACCGACGCGAGCGAGGACACGCTCGTGTCCTCGAAGG
>JBGALV010000139.1:0-10786 GCA_044223515.1 Alphaproteobacteria bacterium | reverse complement strand
GATCGTGGTGCTGACCAAGGCTGACCTCGCCGACGATCCGCACCCTTTCGTCCGCGAGGCCTCGCGGCTCCTGCCGGGCCTGCTGGTCGAGGTTCTCGACGGCCGCGATCCGGCAAGCGTCGCACGTCTGGCGCCCTGGTGCGGCAAGGGCCAGACGGTGGCGCTGGTCGGGTCGTCGGGGGTCGGCAAGTCGACGCTGGTCAACACGCTTGCCGGCGGCTCCATCGAGACGCAGGACACCCGCGCCTCCGACGACACCGGCCAGCACACGACGACGGGACGCGCGATGCATCGCCTGCCCGCCGGCGGCTGGCTGGTCGATACGCCCGGCATGCGCGCGCTGCAGCTGGCCGACGTTCGCGCCGGCATCGACGAGGTCTTCGCCGACATCGTCGAGATCGCGGAGGCCTGCCGCTTCGGCGACTGCCGTCACGACACCGAGCCCGGCTGCGCCGTCCACGCCGCGATCGAGGACGGCACGATCGAGTCCGCGCGCTACCGTCGCTGGCGGAAGCTCGTCGCCGAGGAAGCGCACAACAGCGAGAGCCTACATGAGCGGCACGCGCGGAGCCGAGCCTTCGGCAAGACGGTCAGACGCGCCATGAAGGATAAGCGATCGCGGCAGGGCGGATAGCCGGATCGCGAGCCGCGCCTTCGGGATTATGATGGGACATGCCCCAGCTGAGCGCCGGCATTCTGATGCATCGGATCCGCTCGGGAGCACGGGAGGTCTTTCTCGTGCACCCGGGCGGCCCCTATTGGAGGAACAAGGACGACGGGACCTGGTCGATCCCGAAGGGCCGCTACGACGAGAGCGAGGAGCCGCTCGCCGCGGCGAAGCGCGAGTTCGAGGAAGAGACCGGCATCGTGGTCGACGGGAAATTCGCCACCCTCGGCCAATTCAAGCAGCCGAGCGGCAAGATCATCACCGCGTTCGCGCTCGAAGGCGACTGCGACGCGACGCGCATCCACAGCAACGATTTCACGATCGAGTGGCCGCCTAGATCGGGCCGCATGCAGGCGTTTCCCGAGGTCGACCGCGCCGGCTGGTTCACGCTCGACCAGGCCCGCGCGAAGATCGCGAAGGGACAGCGCCCGATCCTCGAGGCTTTCGCCAAAGGCCCGGCTTGACCCTCAAACGACATCGCGCCGGACCTTGCGGCCCGGCGCGATGGAAACGGCAGCGACGAACGCGAGGAACTAGCGGCGGAGGCCGAGCTTCTCGACGATCGACTCGTAGCGCTTCATCTCGGTCTTCTTGAGATAGTCGAGCTGGCGGCGGCGCTGGCCGACCATCATCAGCAGGCCGCGGCGGGAATGCAGGTCCTTGCCGTGGGTCCCGAGATGCTCGGTGAGGTTCTTGATGCGCTCCGTCAGGACCGCGATCTGGACTTCGGGGGAGCCGGTATCGGTGGCGTTGATACGGTGCTCGGCGATGAGCGCAGTCTTGCGCTCCAACGTGATCGACATCAGGTTCTCCTATCTAGAGGTGAAGCACCCGGACGGGAGCGAGCATCCCCTGCTCGAGCCTCGCGATCGCCACCGCCGTGCCGGCGGTCTTGGCGAGAACGATGTCACCGTCTTCCAGATCCGAGAGCCGATCGAGATCGGACTTGCGGAAGAGAGGAACGGCCTGCCCCGAGCGGAGGCGGTTCGCCTCGTCGCCGGTCAGGGCCAGTGCCGGGATGTCGTCCAGCGCGGTCTCGACCGGCAAGAGGTGCCGAAAAGCGGCCGGACTATTACCGAGTTCCACCAGGGAATCCAGCGAAATAGCGGTGTTTTCGTCGAAAGGCCCGACCCTGAGGCGTCTTAGCGCAGAGAGGTGCCCTAAGGTGCCCAGGGCTAGGGCGAGGTCCCGCGCGAGCGCCCGCATATAGGCGCCCTTGCCGCTCTCGACGTCGAAGGAGGCATGGTCCGGCCCGTCGATCGAGGCCAGACGGAAGGCGTCGACCCGGATCTGGCGGGGGGCCAGCTCGACCGTCTCGCCCTCGCGCGCCAGGTCATAGGCGCGCTCGCCCTGGACCTTGATCGCCGAGAAGGCCGGCGGGACCTGGGTGATCAGGCCCACGAAGCGCGGCAGCGCCTGATTGATCTGGGCCTCGGTCGGGCGGACGTCGGAGGTGCCACTGACCTCGCCCTCGGCGTCGTCGGTGTTGCGCGCCTCGCCCCAGCGGATGGTGAAGCGGTAGGTCTTCCGCCCGTCCATCACGTAGGGAACGGTCTTGGTCGCCTCGCCGAGCGCGATCGGCAGGATGCCCGTCGCCAGCGGATCGAGCGTGCCGCCGTGGCCCGCCTTGTTGGCGTCGAACAGGCGCCGGACCTTGCCGACCACCTGGGTCGAGGTCGGCCCCGACGGCTTGTCGACGATCACCCAGCCATCGACCTTCTGGCCCTTGCGACGAGACATCGAGCCGCTCAGTCGAGGTCGCGACGGACCTGCGGGTCCTTGAGCACGGTCTCGATGCGGCCGGCGGATTCGAACGAGGTGTCGAGCTCGAACCAGAGCTGCGGGGCGACGCGGAGCTGCACCGCCTCGGCGAGCCGGCGGCGGATGAACGGTGCGGCGCGCTTCAGCGCCTTCAGGATCTGAGGCCCGCCCTCGCCGCCCAAGGGCGTGAAGAAGATGTTGGCGTTCCTCAGGTCCGGGCTCATCCGGACCTCGGTCACCGTGACCATGGCGCCGGAAAGATCCGGATCGTGGATCTCGCCCGACGCCAGCAGCTGGACGAAGGCGTGCCTGAGCTCCTCGCCCACGCGGAGCGGGCGCTGGCTCGGCCGTCTCGGTTCCTTACGCGATGCCATCGACTAAAGCGTCCGCGCGATTGCCTCGATCTCGAAGCACTCGATCACGTCGCCGACCTGGATGTTGTCGTAGTTCTCGAAGGCCATGCCGCATTCGAACCCTTCGCGCACTTCGCGGACTTCGTCCTTGAAGCGACGGAGCGTCTTCAGCGTTCCTTCGTGGATCACGACGTTGTCGCGAAGCAGGCGGACCTTGGCGCCGCGCTTGACGATGCCCTCGGTCACCATGCAGCCCGCGACCTTGCCGGTCTTGGTGATGTTGAAGATCTGGCGGATCGAGGCGTTGCCGAGGAAGTTCTCGCGCAGCGTCGGCGCCAGCATGCCGGAGAGGGCGGCCTTCGCGTCGTCGATCACGTTGTAGATGATCGAGTAGTACGTGATCGAGACGCCGTCGCGCTTCGCCATCTCGCGCGCCTGCGGATTGGCACGAACGTTGAAGCCGATGATCTTGGCGCCGGCCGCCTTGGCGAGCGTCACGTCGGACTCGTTGATGCCGCCGACCGCCGCGTGGAGGATGCGTGCCTCCGCCTCGGTGACCGACAGCTTCTCGAGCGACGCCTTGATCGCCTCGAGCGAGCCCTGCACGTCGGACTTCAGCACGACGGTGAAGGACTTGGCCGCACCGGCCTGGGCCTTCGCCATCATCTGCTCGACCGAGCCGCGGGCAGCCGCGGTCGCGGCGGCGTCGCGCTGCTTCGACTGGCGGTAGGAGGTGATGTCGCGGGCACGCGATTCCGAGTCGACGACCGAGAAGTCGTCGCCGGCCTGCGGCGTGCCGTTGAGGCCCAGCACCTCGACCGGCGTCGACGGGCCGGCCTGCTCGATCTGCTGGCCCTTGTCGTCGATCAGCGCCCGCACGCGGCCCCACTCGGCGCCGGCGACGAACAGGTCGCCGACATGCAGCGTGCCGCGCTGGATCAGCACGGTCGCGACCGAGCCGCGGCCGCGCTCGACCTTCGCCTCGATGATCGCGCCCTCGGCGGCACGGTCGGGGTTGGAGCGGAGGTCGGAGACCTCGGCCTGCAGCAGGATGGACTCGACCAGCTTGTCGAGGCCCTGGCCGGTCTTGGCCGAGACCTCGACCGCCTGGATGTCGCCGCCCATGTCCTCGGTGACGAGGTTGTGGGAGAGGAGGTCGGTCTTCACCCGGCGCGTATCGACGCCCGGCTTGTCGATCTTGTTGATCGCCACCAGGATCGGCACGTTCGCCGCCTTGGCGTGGTTGATCGCCTCGATCGTCTGCGGCATCACGCCGTCGTCGGCCGCCACCACCAGGATGACGATGTCGGTGACGTTGGCGCCGCGCGCACGCATCTGCGTGAACGCCTCGTGGCCGGGCGTGTCGATGAAGGTGATCTTCTGCCCCGACTCCAGCGTCACGGCATAGGCGCCGATGTGCTGGGTGATGCCGCCGGCCTCGTGCGCGGCGACGTCGGCGTGGCGGAGAGCGTCGAGCAGCGAGGTCTTGCCGTGGTCGACGTGGCCCATGATGGTCACGACCGGCGGACGCGGCTGCATCGCCTCGGCCACGTCGGCATCGCCCTTGAGGCCGATCTCGACGTCGCTCTCGGCGACGCGCTTCACCTTGTGGCCGAACTCGCCGACGATCAGCTCGGCGGTGTCGGCGTCGATCGACTGCGTGATGGTCGCCATCACGCCCATCTTCATCAGCGACTTGATCACGTCGCCGGCACGCTCCGCCATGCGATTGGCGAGCTCCTGCACCGTGATCGCTTCCGGCACGACGACGTCGCGCACGATCTTCTCGCTCGCGCCCTCTTCGTGCCCCTTCATCTTCTCGCGCTGGCGGCGGACCGAGGCCAGCGAACGCGTCCGCTCGTCCTCGTTCAGCGCCTTCTGGATCGTCAGCTTGCCGCCGTCGCGGCGGCGGTTGTCCGTCCGGGCGCGCGCGGCGTTCGGCGGCGGCTTCTTCGCCTCGAGACGACCGGGCTTGCGGTTCTTCGGCGCGTCCTCGTCATCGGCGGCGGCGGGTGCCTCGTCGCGACCGGCGGGCCGGGGCGCACGCGCCTCGGGCTGCGGGACGAGCGGCTGCTCGGGACGTCCCGGCGGCTTGCGCTCGAGCACGCCGCGCGACGGCGGCGCACGCTCGACACGGACCGGACCGGCCATGCGATGGCGCTCCGGCAGCGGCTGCTGCGCGCCCGGCGGCAGGCCGCGAGGCGGCTGCTGCGGACGCTGCGACTGCCCGCCGGGGCGCGTGAACTGGGGACGCGGCGGCGCGGCGGGCTGCGGCGGCGTCTGCACGGGCGGGGCAGCAGCGACCGGCGGCGGTGCGACCGGTGCCGGCGGCGGCGGAGTCTCAGGTGCAGGGGCGGGCGCAGGCGCCGCCTCGACGGGCCTCGCTTCCTCGGCACGCTTCGCCTCGGCCTCGCGGGCGAGACGGTTCGTCTCTTCTTCCTCGGCGCGGATGCGGGCTTCCTCGGCCTCGCGCTCGGCTTCGAACTGCGCGTGCTCGGAATCGGTTTCCTCGGCACGGGCCTTTGCCTCGGCCTCGGCATGCGTCGCTTCCTGTACCGCCTTGAAGCGGCGCTGGGCCTCCTCGGCCGTCAGGTTGCGGGCCGCGTGGGCCTGCTCGTCGAACTCGCCCTCGAGCGCCGGTGCGTCGCGGACCTCGGTCATGCGGCCGCCGGCACCCTGGGTGAAGGTGCGCTTCTTCTTGACCTCGACGGTGACCGTCTTCGACCGGCCATGCGGGAAGCTCTGGCGGACCTGTCCGGTCTCCACGGTCTTCTTGAGCTCGAGCCTTCCCGGGCGGGAAAGGCTCAGCATCTTCTTGCGGTCCTGCTCGTCGGTCCCCGTCATCTCGCCTTCGCTTTCCGTCACGCTCTACTGCTTCCCAACCGTCCGCAACCCCTTGAGCCGCTCCGCCTCCTTCACGATGCGTTCGGCGAACGCACCCTTGGCGACGAAGCCGTGCACCGTGTGCTCGCGTCCGAAGGCCTGGGCGAGCTCGCTCGCCGTCAGGCAGTCGACCACGTCGGCACCCGGCGCCAACGGCACGAGCTTGGAGCGCCCATCGGCGGCGCCGTCGCTCGCTTCGAGCAGAACGGCACCGGCCGTCCCGCCCGACTTCAGGTGCTCGCGCACCTTCTCGAACCCCGCGACCGCCTGGCCCGCCTTCCTGGCGAGTGCCACGCGATCGATGAGCCGACGGACCATCAGCGCCTCCAGGCGCCCGACCATCCCCGGCTCGACCTCGCCGCCGGTCGCCCGGCGGATCAGTCCTTTCGCCTCGGCCCGCTCGATCACTTCCCGCTCAGGCGCGAGATAGTGGCCGCGGCCCGGAAGCTTCGCGTCCAGATCCGTCACCACCTTGCCGTCGGGACCGACGACCAGGCGGATCAGGCTCGCCTTCGGTGCGACCCGGCCGCTCGCGAGGCATCGCCTCTCGGGGCCGGTCTCGCCCTCAGGCGTGAGCGGGCGATCCGGCACCGCTGCCGGCTCCACCCTTGTCGTCACCCTCGAACCAGTGCGCGCGAGCCGCCATGATCAGCTCGTTCGCCTGCTCCTCGGTCATCTCTTCCTTGCCGACGATCTCGATCAGCTCGTCGGAGGCGAGGTCGGCGAGATCGTCGAGCGTCTTCACGCCCTTCTCGCCGAGCTTCACCAGGTGCTCGGGCGTCAGACCCTCGAGCGCGGCGATCTCGTCGGCGACGCCGAGATCCTTGCGCTGCTGGGTCAGCTTCTCGTTGCGCTCGGCGATGTAGACGCGGGCGCGCTCGCGAAGCTCGCTGGCGACATCGCGGTCGAAGCCCTCGATCGAGAGCAGGTCGTCGAGCGGAACGAAGGCCACGTCCTCGACCGAGGTGAAGCCTTCGGTGATCAGCAGATGGGCAATGACGTCGTCGATGTCGAGGGCTTCCATGAAGACCGACGACAGGCGGCGCATCTCCTCGGTGCGACGCTCGGACTCCTCCGCCTCGGTCAGGATGTCGATATCCCATCCGGTCAGCATGGAGGCGAGACGCACGTTCTGGCCGCGGCGGCCGATCGCCAGCGACAGCTGGTCGTCCGGCACGATCACCTCGATGCGGCCGGCTTCCTCGTCGAGCACGACCTTGGCGACCTCGGCCGGGGCCAGCGCGTTGACGACGAAGGTCGCGGTATCGGGCGACCACGGGATGATGTCGATCTTCTCGCCCTGCAGCTCCTGCACGACCGCCTGCACGCGAGATCCCCTCATGCCGACGCACGCGCCGACCGGATCGATCGACGAGTCGTGGGAGATGACGGCGATCTTGGCGCGGCTGCCCGGATCGCGGGCGACCGACTTGATCTCGATGATGCCGTCGTAGATCTCGGGCACTTCCTGGGCGAACAGCTTCGCCATGAACTGCGGATGGGTGCGCGACAGGAAGATCTGCGGGCCGCGGGTCTCCTGGCGGACGTCGTAGATGTAGGCGCGCACGCGGTCGCCGGTACGGAAGCTCTCGCGCGGCAGCAGCTCGTCGCGGCGCAGGATCGCCTCGGCGCGGCCGAGATCCACGGTGACGTTGCCGAACTCGACGCGCTTGACCAGGCCGTTGACGATCTCGCCGGTGCGGTCCTTGTATTCCTTGAACTGGCGCTGACGCTCGGCGTCGCGAACCTTCTGGACGATGACCTGCTTGGCGGTCTGGGCGGCGATGCGGCCGAAGTCGATCGGCGGCAGCGTATCGACGATGTAGTCGCCGGCCTTGGCGTCCGGATTGACCTTGCGGGCCTCGTCCATCGTCACCTGCACCGCCTCGTTGTCGATGGTCTCGACGATGAGGCGGAAGCGCATCAGGTTGATGTCGCCAGACTGGCGGTCGATCTGCGCGCGGATGTCGTGCTCGTGCCCGTACTTGGAGCGGCCGGCCTTGGTGATGGCCATTTCCATGGCCTCCAGAACCTCGTCGCGCTCGATCGCCTTTTCGCGGGCGACCGCGTCGGCGACCTGCAGAAGCTCCAGCCGATTGAGTGCCAGTCCGGTTTCCATCGTCACGTCCCTAAAAGACCAACCGTTAGTGTTCTACGTCAGTGTTCGTCGTCAGTGCTTCTGGGCCTGGCGAAGCAGCTCGTCGGTGAGCACGAGCTTCGCCTTGTGGATCTGCGCGTAGGGCAGCGACACCTCGCCGGCGTCGTCCTTCAGCTTCACCACCTCGCCGTCGATGCCGATCAGCTTGCCGGTGAACTTCCGGCGGCCGTCGATCGGGAAACGGGTCTCGAGCTTCGCCTCGTATCCGGCGAAGCGCTGGAAGTCCTTGGGCCGGGTCAGCGGCCGGTCGAGGCCGGGCGAGCTGACCTCGAGCGTGTAGGCGGAGCGGATCGGGTCCTCGACGTCGAGCACGGCGGAGATCTGGCGGCTGATGTCGGCGCAATCCTCGACCGTCATCGGCTGGTCGTCCTTGCGCTCGGCCATGATCTGCAGGGTCGGCGCGTGCTTGCCCATGATCATGATGCGCACGATCTCGTAGCCCATCGCGCTCAGCGACGGCTCGACCAGCCGCTCGATCTGCTCGGCGGCGGTACCAGTCCCGACCTCGGCGTCGTGACGCTCCGACAAAACGACTCCTCTTTGATCCTTCAAGGACCGGATCGATCGCGGGCCGGGAAACCCCGGCCAAACAAAAAGGTGGGCCCGGGGCCCACCTGCTTCATCGATCCCAGCAACCTGATACGACAGCCCGGGCCTACCGGGAATAACGGGCGGACTATAGCGATTTCGCCCGACCCAGCAAGGCTTTATTCCCGGGATTGGGGCGAGGCCGTTAACCCTCGAAAGGATTGAGGATCTTCGCGCTGGAGCCGTCCGGCAAGGACGCCTCCGGGCAGCGTTCGCGAGGTCGCTCGAGACGACCGCCCAAAATCCTTTAAGTCGTTATATCTCGTGAAAATTCAATCTAAAGCCATTTTCGGCGGATTCGTCTTCGCCAACGGCGGTGGCTCACCGTCCGATCGCCGCTATAGGCGGTCATCTTCGCCTCCAGGTGAAAGAAATTCGAGTCGGAGGTCAGCCGGGTCCGGGTCTCGGTCCGGACCTTCCAGCGCCCCTTCTCCTGGCGTGTGGTCCACTCGGTCTCACAGACGGCCGAGGTCGGGTCTTCCGGCAGGATTTCGAGGCGGTGGGTGCCCTCGACCGAGGTCGTGACGCCGTGCGGGAAGCGCGAAATCCCACCACGCCTGGATATCTCGGTCTGGCGGCCGGTCGCGATGTCGCGCGTGACCTCGTTCCGGCGCTCGCCGAACTTCTCCTCCCTCACCTCCTTCTCCGGCGCGGTCGCCGGCTCGGCGAAAGGCTTGAGCCGCCGGTCGATCGCCTGCGGCGACCGCACCGGCAGGAGGAGCGCCGATCCCAGGCCGGCGAAGACCGTCAGCGTCACCGGCTCCGGCGACGGCCAGACGATCGGCCAATAGGCGGTGGAGATCGCGAGGCGCAGGCGATGGCCTTTCGGGATCGCCTGGCCGAGGTCGTTGAGCCGCAGTCGCACGCGCGTGCGGCGACCCGGCACCATCGGCTCAGGCCGCGCATGCCCGCCGCGATGAGAGAGATTGAGGATGCCATAGGTGATCCGCGTCGCCGCCCCGTCCGGCGCGACGTCGGAGAGTCGCACCACGATCGTCGCCTGCTTCCGATCGGAAGCGAGATCGAGGATCACCTCGGGCGTGCCGAACAGCTCGATGCGACGCGCGAGCGGCCTCGTCTCGAAGCAGATCGAACGGCCGTCATCCTCGTTCTGGTCCACCGGCATGTCGCCGGCCGCGCCGAAGGGACACCAGGTGCCGCCGGCGATGCCGGTCGTCTGCGGCGAGTTCACCATGAACGTCGCGCGCCCCGGATTCTTTCCGCTCAGCGTGCCGTCGCCGAACAGAAGGCGCAGCGGCTTCGTCGACGTCGACGGCCAGCCGCGCTCGGCGATCCATCGACCGGGTCGATGCGTGTAGGCAGGCTTCGGCGGCGCGCCCTCCTGCATCCAGGCGCGGATCATCGGCTCGTCCATGATCCCGGTGTCGCGATCCTTGAGCCAGTGATCCCACCAGCGCGTCGCCTCCTGCAGGAAGCCGATCGGGTTGACGTCGGCGACGTGTGGGTAGGTGTGCTCCCACGGACCGATCAGCGCCTTCCGCGGCGCCTTCAGATTCCGCATCAGACGTAGGATCGTGTTGGTGTAGCCATCCTCCCAGCCGCCGATCGCGTAGACGGCGGCGCCGACTGCACCGTAGTTTTCCGCAACCGAGGCGTGCTTCCAGAACGCATCGCGCGTCGGATGGCGCATCCAGCGATCGACCGGATGCGGGATCGCCTTCAGGCGCCGCTTCCACATCTTGAGCCAGTCGCGCCCGACGATCGCCGGATCGGGCGCACGACCCTGCTGCATGAAGAAGGCGCAGCCCCAGCCCATGTTCTCGCCGAGCAGCGCGCCGCCCATGTAGTGCGCGTCGTCGGTGTAGCGGTCGTCGGTCGAGTCGACGGTGATGATCGCCTTCAGCGCCGGCGGCCTCCTTGCCGCGACCTGCAGCGAATTGAACCCGCCCCAGGAGATTCCCATCATGCCGACCTTGCCGGTCGACCACGGCTGGCGCGCGATCCAGGCGATCACGTCGAGCGCGTCGTCCTGCTCTCGGCGAAGGTACTCGTCCAGCAGCACGCCTTCGGACTCGCCGGAGCCCCTTATGTCCACGCGGATCGAGGCATAGCCGTGACCGGCAAAATAGGCATGGATGCCGTTGTCGCGCGAATAGGTGCCGTCGCGGTGACGATACGGCAGGTATTCGAGGATCGCGGGGACCGGATCGGCGAGCGCATCGACCGGCAGCCAGATCCGCGCCGACAGCCGCGTGCCGTCGGCAAGCGGGATCCACTGGTGCTCGATCTCGCGGACCTTGCGTGGGAAGCGGCGGATGGTACGCACGACGCCGCCCCCGGGCTCTACTCCGCGGCGCGCGGAGACGCCTGCTTCTCTTTGGTCCAGCGCGTGAGGATGTCGCGCGACTTCGCGTT
>JBGALV010000138.1:0-10816 GCA_044223515.1 Alphaproteobacteria bacterium | reverse complement strand
CACCATCAACGGGGTGCCGATCATCAACAACCGCCCGAACGTCACCGGCTTCCCCCAGCTCGCGGACCTCGACCTCTACTACCAGCACTGCGTGATCGGCGGCCCCGGCGCCTTCATCGTCGTCGCCGAGGGCTTCGAGTCCTTCGCCGAGGCGATTCGGAAAAAGATGATCATCGAGATCGCCGACCTCACCTCGCCCCGGGCGCGATGGGCAGAGCTGCCGTCATCGGTCCGGCTTGCCTCGGCCGCCTATCCGCCCGGCTGCGATATCGGCGAAAGACAGAGCCGAGAATTCTGGCAAAGGCGCTACCAGTCGCCCTACTGACCCGCGCCTCGGGCGGACGGTCGAACCTCGGGTCGACCATCACGGTCAGGAAGTCGAGAAAGCCTTGCTCTTCGGGCCACTTCATGCGCCAAGACTGTCCCTGAAACCATTGATCTACAAACGATCTTCCTTCCCAGAAGATATGATATTAGGTAATATCTAGAGATGCGCCGTCATCTCCGCTCCCTCACCCAGCTCCGGGCCTTCGAGGCCGCCGGCCGCCACGGCAGCCTGACGCGCGCCGCCCAGGAGCTGTCGGTCACCCAGGGCGCCATCAGCCGACAGGTGCGCGAGCTCGAGCGCGAGGTCGGGCAGCGCCTGTTCCGGCGCACCGCGCACGGCATCGTGCTGACGCCGTCCGGCCGTCGCCTGATGCCATCGCTCACCGATGCGCTCGACCGCATGGACCAGGCGATGGGACAGCTCGTCGGACGCCGCGAGGCCGAGGTGCTGACGGTGAGCCTCAGCCCGACGCTCGCGATGAAATGGCTGATCCCGCGCCTGCCTCGTTTCCACGAGGCCAATCCCGGGATCGAGGTTCACGTCTCGACCGGCAATGCCTCGCCGTCGGACGAACGCTCGAACGAACTTCCCGGTGAGCTCGACCTCGGCATCCGCTGCCTCAAGGGCCCGGTCCCAGGACTCCACGCAGAGTGGTTCCTCGCCGACGACCACAGCCCGGTCATCAGCAGCGCGCTCCTCGCCTCGGGCCCACCGCTGAAGGAGCCGAAGGACATCCTCGCCTACCCGCTGCTGCAGTCGAACTCGATCGGCGAGGCCTACGCCGAGTGGTTCGAGATCGCCGGCGTGCCGGGACCGCCGACCTCGGGCCCGCGCTACGATCACGTGCAGTTCGCGCTGGAAGCCTGTGCGGCGGGCTTGGGCATCGCGCTGACCGCGACCGCCTGCGCCGAGCCCGAGATCGCGAGCGGCGTGCTGGTGCGCCCATTCCCCGAGATCACGACGCGCTCCTGGGGCCACTACATCGTCGGCAAGCCGCGGCGCCTGGCCGAGCCGAAGGTCGCGGCCTTCGTCAGGTGGCTTCACGACGAGGCGTCGGCATCGCCCGGACAAAGACGGGCCGCGGCGCGTCCGTAGCGCGAATTTCGGACCGGAAAAGCAAGGCTTTTTCGCGCGAATCGGAGGTCGTCGCGACCGCTCAAAAACCCTTGGCGAACGGCCCTCTGTGGTATACTCGCTGCCTCCCGTTCGACGGCCTCCGGGGGGCGGCCGTCTCAATATTGAAAGACCCCTGGAAGGGCCTTCGGAACCATGCATTTCACGCTCGATCGCGCTGCGCTCCTGAAGCCTCTGGCCCACGTCCAGAGCGTCGTCGAACGGCGCACGACGATCCCGATCCTCTCCAACGTCATGATCCAGGCGGACTCGGGCAAGGTCTCGATCAGCGCCACGGACATGGACATCGACATCGTCGAGTCGGTGCCGGCGGAAGTGAAGAAGAAGGGCTCGATCACCTGCCCTGCGCACACGCTGCACGACATCGTGCGCAAGCTGCCGGACGGCTCGCAGGTCGAGCTCGCGGCGTCCGACTCCGGCCGCGTCACGCTCCGCGCCGGGCGTTCGACCTTCACGCTTCAGACGCTGCCGACCGAGGAATTCCCGGCGCTGTCCGGCGACACGCTGCCGCACCGCTTCGAGCTGCCGGCCGGCGACCTCCGCACGCTGATCGACCGCACGCGCTTCGCGATCTCGACCGAGGAGACGCGCTACTACCTGAACGGCATCTATCTCCATGCCGCCAAGCAGGACGGCGTCGACGTGCTGCGCGCGGTCGCCACCGACGGCCACAGGCTGGCCCGCGTCGAGATGGCGCTGCCCGAGGGCGCCGCCGGCATGCCGGGCGTGATCATCCCCAGGAAGGCGGTCGCCGAGCTCCGCAAGCTTGTCGAAGAGACGCCGGGCCCGGTCTCGCTGTCTCTCTCTGAAGCCAAGATCCGCTTCGCCTTCGACGGCACGATCCTCACCTCGAAGCTGATCGACGGCACCTTCCCCGACTACGAGCGCGTGATCCCGGTCAACAACGACAAGATCATGACGGTCGAGTGCAAGTCCTTCGCCGAGGCGGTAGATCGCGTCGCCACGATCTCGACCGAGAAGAGCCGCGCGGTGAAGCTGGCCGTGGCCCCCGATATGCTGACGCTGTCGGCCTCCAGCCCCGAGAACGGCACCGCGACCGAAGACCTGCAGGTCAAGTTCGCGGCCTCGCCGATCGAGATCGGCTTCAACTCCCGCTACCTGCTCGACATCACTCAGCAGATCGAGGGCGACGGCGCCGAGTTCGTGATGGCGGACGCCGCCTCGCCGACGATCGTGCGTGACCCGTCAGACCGCAGCGCGCTCTACGTCATCATGCCGATGCGCGTGTGAGGGCGTGACCGTTACAGCTCTAAGGATTCCTGAGATGCCGGAGCCCGAGGCCTCGGGCCTCGCGGTGCTGCGCTTGAAGCTCAGTGACTATCGCGGCTATGCCGACGCCCGCATCGAGGTCGATCGCCGCTCCGTCGTGCTGACCGGCCTCAACGGCGCCGGCAAGACCAACGTCCTCGAAGCGCTGTCGATGCTGGCGCCGGGACGAGGCCTTCGCCGCGCCCGCCTTGCCGATCTCGACCGCCAGGGTGGGGGATCCTGGGCGATCGCGGCGAGGCTCCAGCGCGGCACCGACGAGCCGGTCGAGGTCGGAACCGGGCGCGATCCGGAAGGCAGCGACAAGCGCGTCGTCCGCATCGATGCGAAACCGGTACGAGGCCAGGCGCAACTCGCGGAGATCGGCGCGATCCAGTGGCTGACGCCGCAGATGGACGGTCTCTTCCTCGGCAGCAGCGGCGATCGCCGGCGCTTCCTCGACCGCCTCGTCACCGGCGCCGATCCCGATCACGCCGGACGCCTCGCCGCCTACGACCAGGCCCAACGCGAGCGGCTCCGTCTCTTGCGCGAGGGGCGAGCCGATCCCACATGGCTTGATGCGCTCGAGGACACCATGGCCAGCCATGGCGTCGCGGTCGCAGCCGCCAGGCGCGAACGCGTCCATGCTCTCGACGGCGCCACCGTCGGCAGCGGCGTCTTCCCGCAGGCGGCCCTCCGTCTCGCCGGCTCGGTCGAGATCTGGCTCGACGAGATCCCGGCGCTCGAAGCCGAGGATCGCCTGAAGGCGCGCCTGGCCCAGAACCGCCGGGTCGACGGCGAAAGCGGCATGACCGCCGAGGGTCCGCACCGGAGCGATCTGGAGGTCACTCATGTCGCCCGTGGCCAGGCCGCCCGGCTCTGCTCGACCGGCGAGCAGAAGGCGCTCCTGCTTTCGATCCAGCTCGCCAACGCGCGGCTGGTGAAGGCGAACACCGGCGCCGCCCCGCTTCTCCTGCTCGACGAGGTGGCGGCCCATCTCGACGAGAACCGGCGGGCAGCACTTTTCCAGGAGATCCAGGTGCTGGGTTCCCAGGCCTGGCTCACCGGCACCGACGCCCAGCTTTTCCGGCCACTCCGCGGCCTCGGCCAGTTCCTCCGCGTCACCGACGCAAGCATTTCGAACGATTGAGTCAGATGAGCGATCCAGCAGCGAAGCCGCCGAGCGCGGACGACTACACCTCCGATGCGATCAAGGTCCTGAAGGGCCTGGATGCCGTGCGCAAGCGCCCGGGCATGTACATCGGCGACACCGACGACGGGTCGGGCCTGCACCACATGGTCTACGAGGTGGTCGACAACGCGATCGACGAGGCGCTGGCCGGCTATTGCGACGTCGTCACCGTGACGCTGAACGCCGACGGCTCGGCGACCGTCACCGACAACGGCCGCGGCATTCCTGTCGACATCCACAAGGAAGAAGGCGTCTCGGCGGCCGAGGTCATCATGACCCAGCTGCATGCCGGCGGTAAGTTCGACCAGAACAGCTACAAGGTCTCGGGCGGGCTTCACGGTGTCGGCGTCTCGGTCGTCAACGCGCTGTCGGAGACGCTCGACCTCCGCATCTGGCGCGGCGGCGACGAGCACCACATGCAGTTCAAGGACGGCGTCGCCGTCTCGCCGCTGAAGATCGTCGGCCCACAGGGCGACAAGCGCGGCACCGAGATCACCTTCCTTCCCTCGGCCAGGACCTTCACCAAGACGCGCTTCGAGTTCGATACGCTCGAGCACCGGCTCCGCGAGCTGGCCTTCCTCAACTCCGGCGTCCGTCTCGTGCTGACCGACGCACGCGAGGCCGAGCCGCGCGTCGTCGAGATGCACTACGAGGGTGGCCTGGAAGCGTTCGTGGCCTATCTCGACCGCTCGCACACGCCGCTGCACGCACCGCCGGTCTCCTTCGCCGAGACCAAGGACGGGATCACCGTCGAGGTCGCGATGCAGTGGACCGACAGCTATCACGAGACGATGCTGTGCTTCACCAACAACATCCCGCAGCGTGACGGCGGCACCCATCTCGCGGGATTCCGGGGTGCGCTGACCCGCTACATCAACCAGTACGCCAACGAGTCAGGCATCGCGAAGAAGGAGAAGGTCACGCTCTCCGGCGACGACGCGCGCGAAGGCCTGACCTGCGTGCTGTCGGTCAAGGTGCCGGATCCGAAGTTCTCCTCTCAGACCAAGGACAAGCTGGTCTCCTCCGAGGTCAGGCCCGTCGTCGAGAGCATCGTCGGCGACAAGCTCGCGCAGTGGCTGGAAGAGCATCCGGTCGACGCCAAGCGCATCGTACAGAAGGTCGTCGAAGCCGCGGCCGCCCGCGAAGCGGCACGCAAGGCGCGCGAGCTCACCCGCCGCAAGGGCGCACTCGATGTCGCCAGCCTGCCGGGCAAGCTCGCCGACTGTCAGGAACGCGATCCTGCCCTCTCCGAGCTTTTCATCGTCGAGGGTGACTCGGCCGGCGGGTCCGCCAAGCAGGGTCGCGATCGCGGCAAGCAGGCGATCCTGCCCTTGCGCGGCAAGATCCTGAACGTCGAGCGCGCGCGCTTCGACAAGATGCTGAGCTCGGCCGAGATCGGAACGCTCATCGCCGCCCTGGGCACGGGCATCGGCGAGGAGTTCGACATCTCGAAGCTCCGCTACCACAAGATCATCATCATGACGGACGCCGATGTGGACGGGAGCCACATCCGCACGCTGCTGCTGACCTTCTTCTATCGGCAGATGCGCCAGGTCATCGAGCACAAGATCGAGAAGGAAGGCGGCGAGGACGAGACCAAGGGTTATCTCTACATCGCACAGCCGCCGCTCTACCGCGCCAAGCGCGGCCAGTCGGAGGTCTATCTCAAGGACGACCGCGCGCTCGACAACCACCTGACCGAGGCGGGATTGCACGAGGCCGTTCTGATCCCGGCAAGCGGCCAGCAGCTCGGCGGCGCCGAGCTCCGCTCGCTCGTCGACAGCGCCCGGCAGGCACGCGCCTGGCTGCAGCCGATCGGGCGGCGCCTGGGATCGATGCCGCTCGCCGAGCAGATCGCGATCGCCGGCGCGCTCTCGCCCGAGCTGCTGAACGATCCCGCCCAGGCGAGCCAGGCGGCGACCTACATTGCCAAGCGCATGGACCTGCTCTCGCCGCAGCACGAGCGCGGCTGGCGCGGCGAATCCGACGGCGCCGGCGGGCTCCGCTTCGAGCGCACGCTGCGGGGCGTAACCTCGCGCTTCCGGCTGGAGGCGTCGCTGGTCAAGAGCCCCGAGGCACGGCGCCTCGACGAGAAGGCGGCCGAGTTCCAGGCCGCCTATGCCAAGGCGGGCAAGCTCAAGACCAAGGACAAGGAGCACACGATCCATGGGCCCGTGTCCCTGATCGAGACCGTGCTCGAGACCGGCCGCAAGGGTGTCACCATCCAGCGCTACAAGGGGCTCGGCGAGATGAACCCGGAGCAGCTCTGGGAGACGACCCTCGATCCGAACGTCCGCTCGCTGCTTCAGGTGAAGATCAACCACGCCGACGAGGCAGGTGATCTTTTCGCCAAGCTGATGGGCGACCTAGTCGAGCCGCGCCGCGACTTTATCCAGCAGAACGCCCTCAAGGTCGCCAACCTCGACGTCTAGGAGCGCTCGAATGGCGAAGACGAAGACGATCGAGTCGCCGTCCAAGCTGATCGACGCGCGGATCAAGGAGCTCGGTGATTGGCGGGGCGAGACGCTCGCCCGCATCCGCGCGCTCATCAGGAAAACCGATCCCGAGGTCGTCGAGGAATGGAAGTGGCGCGGCGTCCCGGTGTGGTCACACGCCGGCATCCTCTGCACCGGCGAGACCTACAAGAGCGTCGTGAAGATGACCTTCGCCAAGGGCGCGTCGCTCGACGATCCGTCGGGCTTGTTCAATTCGAGCCTTGACGGCAACACGCGGCGCGCCATCGACATCAGCGAAGGCGAGAAGATCAACGAGAAGGCGCTGAAGGCCCTCATCCGCGCCTCCGTCGCCCTCAACACGTCCAAGAAAAAGAAGAGCTAGGCGCTAAGCCATCCAGCCGGGCAACGCAGCGGCCTGCTTAATCCACGCCACAACCTGCTTCTCGTCGAATCCGTCCTCATGGATATCGAGGTAGCGCACGTTCTTGTGCTTACTGGCACCGGGCGGAGGCGGCTTGAGCGAGGCGCCCTTGAAGAAGGTCACCTTCACGTAGCGCGTGAAGACGTGGAACGACAGGAACCAGCCCTGGCTCTCGACGCCGTAGAAGGGCGAGTTCCATTTTACCGCCCTCTTCACGCGGGGAACTGTCTTCTCGATCAGCGCGTCGAGGCGCTCGCCGATGTCGCGCTTCCATTCGGTCATCGCCGCGATATAGGCGCGAACAGGTGCGTCGCTCTCGCCCTTCGCGATCTGCGGATTGCCGCCCGAGAGCAGGACGATCCGCGCTTTTCGCGGCTTCGCTTTCGTCGCCCGCTTCTTGCCCGGCCTGCCGTCGCCGCTCACGTCCGCTTTCGCGCCTTCTCCGCCCGCACCTTGTCCGGCATGCCGTCGTGCGGACCCATTGGCCGCTTGGGCGCGTCGTCCCACCAATCCTTCCGCATCGCCCTCCGTTCGGGGTGCAGGGGATAGACGATCCGGTTCTCGTCCTTGTCGGCCTCGCCGACGACGAGAAGGCGCACCTCGCTCTCGGTGTTGTTGAGGAAGGTGTGCGAGAGGCCCGAGCCCGCGGGAAATCCCACCGCGTCGCCGGGCGCGAGCCGATGCAGGTGGCCGTCGAGCCAAACATCGGGCGTGCCTTCGATCACGTAGACGAATTCCTCCTCCGCGCTCTCGGCGTGCGGGAACGACGTGCGTCGTCCGGGCGGAAGGCGGTTGTGATGGATGCCGAGACGTTTCAGGCCGAAGTGTCTGGCGAACGGTGCGCCGATCCTCAGGAGTTCGTCGTCGCCCGCGTAGGTCTTGTTGTCGGGCTCCTCGATCTCGGCCCAATGCGCGATGTTGGCCGGACGATTTGTGGACGGCATGTCGGTCCTCCGAAGCGCTTAGCTGCGCGACGCAGCTTAGTCGGATCACCGCCTGAATCCCGGGTTCCCAAAACGAGAAACGGCCGGAGCGTGAGAAGGCACGCATCCGGCCGTTTTGAAACTGGGATCCGGCTTTCTACCGGGCCGGCCATTCTTTCTGAACGACCAGAACGATCTCAATATTTCTCAAAATAATATAAAATACAATATACTTTTTATTGAGTCGCCTATCCAGCTGATCCACAAGAGCTAGTGGCTGCCATGGCTATCGGCGAATGTCGGTCTCGACCCGGACAGGAATCGGCTCGGCGCCGACCGGGGCGATCCGCCGCTTCTGGGCCCGGGTGATGAGCGTGATCACGGTGACGAAGATCGCCAGCATCACCAAGCCGAAGCCGAGCGCCAGATCGCCGAGCAGGTGCTCGAACGTGGCACCGACGGCGTAGCCGACACCGGCGAAGGTCACCGCCCAGATCCCCGCCGCGATGAAGTTCAGCACCAGGAAGCGCGGCCAGGAGAGGCCGCTGGTTCCCATCGCGAAGGAGGAGAAGTTGCGGACGCCGTAGATGAAGCGGAACGACAGGATGAACCACGTGTCGTAGCGGCGAAGCATGTCGAGCGCCGCGTGCACGCCGGGCGCCCAGCGCGGGAAGCGGCGAAGCAGCGCATGGCCCCAACGCCGGCCGATCCAGAAATAGAGCTGATCGCCGCAGAAGCTGCCGAGCCAGGCGGTCAGGATCAGGAGATCGAGGCGGAGGATGCCCTGGCGCGCGCCGAGACCGGCGAACAGCACGAAGGTCTCGCCCTCGAGGAAGGTCCAGACGAACGTGACGACGTAGAACCACTCGCCATAGCCGCGAATGTATTCGGCGATATCCATGGGTCAGACGTACCGGCGCCCGGTTAACAAACCGTGACAGCCGGGCCCGACGCCCGCCTTGAAAATCATTCTCAAACCAACGTGCCCCGCTGCTCCCAACGCCAACCCGACGTCATTCGTTTTTGTTGGCGTCGAGAATGGCAGAAGGAGGACGGCGACTCCAGGGCTACGCGAAGGCTTCGTCGTAGACGAAGAGGCCCGGCAACCCTCCGGTGTGCACGAACACCACGGAATCGCCCTTCCGGTAGCGACCTTCACGAATGCGTTGGATCAGACCCGCAAAGCCTTTCCCCGAATAGACCGGATCGAGGAAAAGCCCCTCACATTCGGCTGCGAGTCGCACCGCCTCGACCATGCCGGGCGTCGGCTGGCCATAGCCGGGGCCGATGAAGCGGTCGTCGGCTTCGATCGCGAGAGCGCCGAGCTTCGACCCCAGCTGGAACTCGTCGACCGTGCGCGCGAGCAGCGCCTTCAGCCGCGCCTCCTGATCGGCCTTGGGCCGGCTGACGCAGATGCCATGCACGGGGATGTCCGCTGCGGCGAGGCCAAGCAGAAGCCCCACCTGTGTACCGCAGCTTCCCGTCGCATGGACGACGGCTGCCGGACGGATGCCGATCGTCTTCGACTGCTCGATGATCTCCTCGCCCGACACCGCGTAGCCCAAGGCGCCGACCGGCGACGAACCGCCCACCGGGATGACGTAGGCCGTTCGCCCCTGCTTCTTCAATTCATCGGCGATCCGCGCCATTTCCTCGTCGCCGTTGGTCGAGGGCTGAATCTTCCTGATCTCGGCGCCGGTGAGACGGTCGAGCAGCAGGTTGCCGCTCGCGTGATAGGCGGCGGAGCGGTTGGCGACCGAGTCGGTCAGTACCAGGATGCATTTGAGGCCGAGCCTGGCCGCGGCGGCCGCGGTCTGGCGCCCGTGGTTGGTCTGGAGCGCGCCGGCCGTGATCACCGTGTCGGCACCTGCCTTGAGCGCCGCCCCCATCAGGTATTCGAGCTTCCGGCCCTTGTTGCCCCCGGCAGCAAAGCCTGTGCAGTCGTCCCGCTTCACGTAGATCCGGGGGCCGCCCAGGCGATCGGAGAGGCGTGCCAGCTCCTCCAGCGGCGTTGGTCCGTGAACCAGCTTGACGCGGTCGAGGCGGTCGAGCACAGGCAGGGCGGCGGACATGTACTGCTCCGGGAGGCTTGGAGAGGCCGACCCTAGCGGCGGGGAGCGGCCCGCGCCAAGGACTTAAGGCCGCCCGTTCCGGCGCTTGCGCACCCCCGACCGCATCGCTATAACCCCGCCTTCCCCGAAAGGGGCGACGTCCGCGTCCGGGCCTGTAAGGGCATGCCCGGCCGGCGCGATCGGGACCTCCGGGTCCCCTCAAGCTGTTGAAAGGAAAGAAAATGCCCAAGATGAAGACCAAGAGCAGCGCCAAGAAGCGCTTCCGGGTCACGGCCACCGGCAAGATCAAGTTCGGATCTGCCCGCAAGCGTCACGGCATGAGCAAGCGCCCGCACAAGATGGTCCGGACCGCCCGCGGTTCGCAGATCCTCGACGAGCGCGATGCCAAGATCGTGCGCAACCACCTGCCGTACGACCTTTAAGGAGGCCTGAGCCATGGCACGCGTAAAGCGGGGCACGACCACTCATGCCCGCCACAAGAAGGTCCTGAAGCTCGCCAAGGGCTATCGTGGACGCAATTCGACGAATTACCGGATCGCGATCGAGAAGGTCGAAAAGGGCCTTCGCTACGCGTACCGCGACCGCAAGAACCGCAAGCGCGAGTTCCGCGGCCTCTGGATCCAGCGCATCAACGCCGGTGCGCGCGAGCACGGCCTGACCTACTCGAAGCTGATGGCCGGCCTCAAGAACGCAGGCATCGAGATCGACCGCAAGGTCCTCTCGGATCTCGCGATCAGCGAGCCGGCGTCGTTTGCGAGCTTGGTCAAGCAAGCCCAGGCCGCTCTCGCCGCCTAACCAGGTGGTTCGATCCGAAAGGTAAGACGACGAGAGGGGCCGGAAACGGCCCCTTTTCGCATTCTTGGAGGTGCGTGATGTCGACCCAGCTGGAAGCGACCCGCCTTGAGCTGATGAAGCTCATCGACGAGGCCGCCGATCTCTCGGCGCTCGATGCCGTGCGCGTCTCGGCCCTCGGCAAGAAGGGCCGCGTGACGGCGCTGATGCAGGGCCTCAAGGACGTGGCGCC
>JBGALV010000137.1:0-10985 GCA_044223515.1 Alphaproteobacteria bacterium | reverse complement strand
CGGGCCTCCTCGGGGCTCATCCTGAGGGATGCGTTCCCTGCCGTAGGTGAGCTGGATCGGCGCGAGGTCGTAGAGGCCGCTGAGCGCGACCGCGCCAGTAAAGTACGGGCCGGACACGTTGCCGCATCGCAGTCCAGATGGCCAGCCGGAGTGGCCGGTGACCAGCATCCGCCGCCTGTCCAGGCCCAGCGAATCGGCTTGGTCCGCGACCCAGGCGATCCCGGCGCGGACCAGGTGACGAGCTGGGTCATCGTGACCCCCGGGCAGAGCGGATAGCCCAGCGCCACGAAGGCCGCGCCCTGCCGGACCCAGGGCCGGGCGAGGCAGCCGAAGAACTGCTTGTCGAGCAGGTGCCAGTAGCCGCCATGGATGAAGATCACGACCGGCGGCTTCGACGCCTTGGGCCGGAAAAGGTCGAGCGTGTCGCGCGGCCCCGGCCCGTAGGCGATGTCGTGCGCCGAGCTCGGCGCGGACGCGGGCCGAGGACTGCTGGAACCGCGCCATGTAGGTGGGGGCGTCGGGATAACGCGCGCGATTGTTGTACTGGAGGTCGAGGGCGGCCTGGTCGTAGGGGCCGAAGACGAGCGGGGACTGAGGTGCGGTCATGGGCTGGGATCAAAGCCCGGCAAGGTTTCGCTTTGCAGTTCGTGGCGGGACCGCGTGTAGGATCACAACCTGAAAACCAGGAGCGCCGCATGACAAAGCCGTCCGGCTTCGATCCGAAGTCGCTGCCCGAAAGCAATTCGACCAGCTATCCCGAGCCCTTCCGCGACGGCGGCCGCAATCGCTGGTATCGGCGGGTCGGCGATCATGCGGGCCTCAAGAACTTCGGCGTCAACCTCGTGCGCATCGTGCCGGGCGGCATGTCCTCGCAGCGCCACTGGCACACGAAGGAGGACGAGTTCGTCCACGTGCTCGAAGGCGAGATCGTGCTGGTGACCGACGCCGCATAGGAGCTGCTGACGCCGGCATGTGCGCGGGCTTTCCGGCCGGCGCCGCCGGCGATCATCGCCGTCAATCGCTCGGCGAAGGATGCGCTGATGCTCGTCGTCGGCGATCGCCAGACGCAGGACGAGTGCCACTATCCGGACATCGACCTCTTCATCGTCCCGGCGCCGACGGCAAGCATCGCTTCACGCGCAAGGACGGCACGCCCTACTGACGCGCGCGGCGTTCGCCTATCTTCAGCAGCGGGATGAAGACGACCCAGGACCGTCGGCCGCGCGCGCTGATCGCCGTCGATCGCGCGCTCGCGGAGCTTCGCCGCGGCGGCGTCGTCGGATTGCGCGGGCCGGAAGGGCGTCGCCCTGATCCTCGCCGCCGAGATGGCCACGGAGGACGGGCTCGCCGAGCTCGCACGTCTTTCCGGATCGGCGCCGGTGCTGGCGGTCACGGGACGCCGCGTCGCCGCGCTCACCGGACGGCACCTCCGGTGCCGTGCACACGCTGGCGCTTCCGCACGGCACCGACGAGCTGATCCGCCGCCTGGTCGATCCGACCTTGGGCAGCGAGGGCATCGACGCCTCGATCGCGGTGCTGGCGGAACGCCGAAGCAGAGTGCTAGCTATGACCTTGCTGGCGATCCAGCTGCCAGTTCGCGCGCCTGCTGCCCGCGGCGCTGATCGCGTGGGCGCCGCCGGCCGAGCTCGACGAGATGCGGCGCTGGGCCCGCAGCCAGTCGCTGCTGCTGGTCGAGCGCGACGAGGAGACGCCGCGTATCCGGAGCCTGATGCACGAGGAGGAGATCGGCTCGCCAAGGTCAGCGAGGCGCGCATTGCCGCCTGAGCTGATGCGGAGGAACTGCGCATCGTCGCGAGACTTCGTCCGCTCGACGGCGGCGGCGAGCATCTGGCGATCGTGATCGGCTCGCCCGATCCCGCTTTGCCGGTGCTGATCCGCCTCCACTCGCAGTGCTTCACCGGCGACCTGATCGGCAGCCTTCGCTGCGACTGCGGCGACCAGCTGCGCGGCGCGATCCGCCAGATCGCCAAGGAAGGATCGGGCATCGTGCTCTACCTCGCGCAGGAGGGGCGCGACATCGGGCTCGTGAACAAGCTCCGCGCCTACGAGCTCCAGGACCGCGGCCTCGACACCTTCGACGCCAACGAGGCGCTGGGCTTCGATGCCGACGAGCGCGTTTTCCTGCCGGCGGCAGAGATGCTGCGCCAGCTCGGCATCGGCCGGGTGCGCCTCCTCACCAACAATCCGAAGAAGGTCGAAGGCCTCATCGAGGCCGGCGTCGCAGTCGCCGAGCGGGTCGGCCACGCCTTCCCCGCCAACGGCCACAACGCCGCCTACCTCCAGACCAAGCGCGACCGCGGCGGGCACCTGCTCTGACTCGGATCCCCTCCCTCGGCGAAGCCGGGGGAGGGGGCACGAGGCGGCATCGCAATGACATCGGCGCATCTCCCGGCACGAATTGCCGAGGTAAAAGCGCGCATTACCGAAATAAGCGTGGCTTTCCAACGAGGCCGTCCTGGCACCCTCCTTGCTTCTGGGAAGGCACCAGTTTCACAGCGGCCCCATGACTGACGTCGAAATCCGTTCCTTCCAGAGCCTCTCCCCGGCGTCGCCCGCTTCCGCGGCGTCGGGGACTTCTGTCTACGAGAGCAAGCAGAAGACCTGGACCGACGGCGACACCGCGAGCTTCAAGGACCTGCTCGCGATCATCAATCCGCTGCAGCACATCCCCGTCGTCGGCACCATCTACCGCGCCATCACCGGCGACGAGATCGCGGCGATGCCGAGCATCATCGGCGGCGCCATCTTCGGCGGCCCCGTCGGCCTGGTCCTGAGCCTCGCCGACAACGCGATCAAGGGCGAGACCGGCAAGAACGTCGGCGAGACCGTGGTCGCGGGGTTGTTCGGATCCTCCACGCCCGCCGACGCGCCGGCCGAGGCGAACGTCGCGGTGGCAGCCCCGCCCGCCGAGCCGCCTAAGCCGAAGCTCGCGATCGACATCCCGGCGCCGCGCCCGGGCGAGCACGCCCCGCAGCCCTTCGCCGACGGCAAGCCGCCGGTGGTCATAGACCTGCCGCACCCCAAATGGGCACAGGACGCCGGCGGCGCCAGCGGGCTGCCCGGCCAGAAGCCGTCGGCGGACGCACAACCGCCGGTCCAGCAGGCTGCGGCCGCCGAGCCGGCACCGCCGGCCGTGCCCACGGTTCCGGTCGCCCCCGGTCCGGTCAAGGCCGGCATGCCGCTGTCGTTCCAGAGCGCCTCGGCGATCCCGACGATCCAGCCGCAGGCGCCGGCGGTTCCGGACATGCCGTCGCCGGCGAAGTCCGCGCAGAAGGGCTAGAGCGCGCACGACCGCTTCCGCTCCACCGACCTCCCGTCGCCCGAAGTCGAGCCGAGCGCCCAGGCGCGCGGCAGCGACCTCGTCTCCTCGCCGGGCGGAAGCGCGATCACGCGCGACGCCGTGCCCGGCGCGATGCAGACCGCCCTCGACAAGTACGCGACGATGATGCGCGCCCGGAATGCCCAGGGCACGCCGACGCAGGTGAGCGTCCTCCGCTGAGCGTGCTGCAGCGCGCCCTCATCTGGAGTAGAACCCGGATGATGACGAGCAGCGTCCTGGTCGCGACGCCGACCGGCCCCGATCCCTGGACTGCCACCGCCGAGTTCCGCGGCCGGCGCTTCCGCGCCTCGATCGGGCGGAACGGCCTGGTCGCCGCCGACGCCAAGCGCGAGGGCGACGGCAAGAGCCCGATCGGCATCTGGCCGGTTCGGAACCTGTTCTTCCGTCCCGACCGCGTGACGCCGACGTCGCGGCTGCCGCTGCGCGAGATCCGGCCGGAGGACGGCTGGTGCGATGCGCCGACGCATCCCGACTACAACCGCCTCGTCGCCAAGCCGTTCGCCGCGAGCCACGAGGACATGTGGCTGGAGAGCAGCGTCTACGATCTGGTCGTCGATCTCGGATACAACGACGACCCGCCGGTCGCGGGCCACGGCAGCGCGATCTTCCTGCACGTGATCCGTCCGGACTTCGGCGCGACCGCCGGCTGCCTTGCGCTTCCGCGCGAGGATCTTCTCGGCGTGCTCGCCGAGATCGACCCCGAGGGCGCGGTCGAGTTCCGTCCCGCTTGACGCCGGACGTGGTTTGCCGCGAGCCTCATCCCGGGGATGCAGCCTGACGGCGGATCGACCGCCGCCCTCATGGGAGGTTCATGAACATCGCCGCCTGGGGCCAGTCCGTCCTCGAGCTGATCGAGGCCAACGCGGACTGGGCCGGACCGATCACCTTCGCGCTCGCCTTCGGCGAGTCGATGGTCGTGCTCGGCGTGCTCCTGCCGGCGACCGTGGTGCTCGCCGGCGCCGGCGTGCTCGTGGGCTTAGGCGTGCTCGACTTCTGGACGCTCGCGATGTGGGGCGCACCCGGCGCCTTCCTCGGCGATGCGGTCTCGTTCTGGCTCGGACGGCGCTGCGGCCCGCTCGTGCTCGGCCTCTGGCCGATGAACCGGCGTCCTGATCTGGTCGATCAGGGCCAGCGCTTCTTCCTCCGCCACGGCGGCAAGAGCGTCTTCATCGGCCGCTTCTTCGGCCCGCTCCGCGCCATGGTGCCGCTGATCGCCGGCATGATGGGCATGAAGACGACACCCTTCCAATTTGCCAACGGCGCGTCGGCGATCCTCTGGATCATCGGCATCCTGGCGCCGGGCGCGATGGTGGGGTTCGGCGTGGAGGAGATCGCGCATCACGGAACGAGCCCGGCGGGCGTGGCGACGCTCGCGGCGGGAACCGTGGTGTCGGTCGTCTTGATCCTCTGGCTGCGGCGGCAGGTTTAAGGCCACGGACGCTCGCCTGGTGCGTTCGCTACGCCAAGGCTGTCGTGCGCAGCGAGGCTACCGTTTCCCGAACAGCATTGTGACGTTGACCCTGCGGTTCTCGTAGCCCGGCCTGAAGTCCAGCGGCGCCGTCGCGTGGAAAAGGTCCGAGTTGAAGATCACCGCGCGGTTGCGGCGATGGGGAACGTTGACCGCGGTCTTTCCGGACGCGTCCAGGAAGCGGCGGATCTTCCTGCGGTCCGTGTTGTAGTCGTCGAAGTTCCACGCGGCCGGCGCCTCGACCGGCCACACCATGAGCCCGCCCGTTTCCGGATCGAGGTTCGCCTCGTCCGGCGTGATCCAGAAGTTCACGTTGACCGCGGCGTTGTCGCCATGGATGCCGATGCCTTCCATGCGGGGCTCGTACTTGTACGCCCACATCTGGGTCAGCCGATGATCCTTGAAGATCGCGGGCATCGCGCGCGTGAGGTCCTCGGCGATCTGGAACAGCAACGGGCAGCAGAAGCCGTCGCTCGCGTAGGTTCCGAGATAGGCGCGGCGCATGCCTTCCTCATGGAAGTTGTGGCCGACCTCGTTCCAGATCGTGGAGTCGAGGCAGAAGCGGCGAAGCGCCTCCAGCGCGTCTTCCTTCAGCAGACCGTCGAGGAAGCAGATGCCGGGCGGCACCGCATAGAGCCGCTCGATCTCGCGGCGGTCCCAGGCGTCGCCGAGCACGCCGCCGGCCTGCACCGGCGCCTCGCGCCAATGGACGATGCGCGCATAGCTGTCGGCGATGGGACCGAGCTCGGCCTGCGAAAGCATCACCGTCGCGGACTCGCCATGGATGCGCTCGACCTCGCCCTTCATCGCGCGATAGCCGTCGATCTCGGCGGCGAGATCGTCCGGCGCCAGGCCTCGCTCGCGGAGATACGAGAGCTGCTCGATGTCGTGGCTGAGCTTGGGCGCGTTGATCGCGAGCGGCGGTCCCGGCGGCGGCAGCGGCGAGCCGTCGGCGGGCCACCAGCGGCTGCCGCGCTTGGCGATCAGCCCCGAGCGGAAGCAGCGGACGGCCTCGTCGTAGCGGCGCTCGTTGACGTGGAGCCAGCCGAGACCGACCCAGGCTTCGCTCGCCTGCGGATTGACCTCGATCGCCTGGAGATAGCGCTGGGCCGCCTCGTCGGCACGGCCGAGCGCGCGAAGCACGCCGGCGAGCGCCACCAGCACGCGCACCAGCGTTGGCTGGCGCTGGATCGCCTGGGTCAGCGGCTCGAGCGCCTCGGCCGCGCGGCCGAGATCGGCGAGCGAGGTGCCGATCACGCTGTAGGCGGCGACGAGATCGGGATCGAGCCGCGAGGCCTTGCGCGCCTCGCGTACCGCCTCCTCGTGCTGTCCGTCGGCCCGAAGCGCGAAAGCGAGATTGCAGCGGATCATCGCCGACTTCGGTGCGCGGCCGGCGGCCTTCTTCAGCGCGTCGATCGCCTCGCGGCGGCGATTGCCGCCGAGCGCGGCGAGACCGAGGAAGTTGAGCGCATCCGGATCGTCGCGCTCGCGCTCGAGGACGCGCCGGCTCGCTTCCTCGACCTCGAGCATCGCGCCGCGGCGGAGCGCGTCGGCGGCCTGCGCGAGGAGCCGGTTCCGGTCGAGCCCGCCGAAACCCGGACCCCGCGGTCCTGTCACCCGCGCGCCCCGAAGATCGCCGAGCCGACGCGCACATGGGTCGAGCCGTGGCGGACCGCGGTCTCGAAATCGCCGCTCATGCCCATGCTGAGCTGGGCAAGGCCGTTGCGGCGACCGATCTCGCGCAAGGCATCGAAGTGCGGCGAGGGATCGCCTTCCGCCGGCGGAATGCACATGACGCCGTCGACGACGAAGCCGGCGAGCCTGGCCGCATCGATCAGCGCATCGGCCTGGTCGGGATCGACCCCGGCCTTCTGCGGCTCGCGGCCGACATTCACCTGCACGAGCACGCGCGGACGCCGGCCGACCTGCGCGGACGCCTTCGCCAGCGCCTCGATCAGGCGCGGACGGTCGATCGTCTCGATCACGTCGAACAGCCTGACCGCTTCCTTGGCCTTGTTGGTCTGGAGGGGACCGATCAGGCGAAGCTGCAGGTCGGGATGACGCGCCTTGAGCGCGGGCCACTTGGCCTCCGCCTCCTGCACGCGGTTCTCGCCGAAGATCCGCTGGCCGGCAGCGAGCGCGGCCTCGAGGCCCGGCACCTCGACCGTCTTCGAGACCGCGACCAGCGTCACGTCCTCGGCCTTCCTTCCGGCAGCGGAAGCGGCCTCGGCGATGCGGCGGCGGACGGCAGCGAGCGATGCGGCGATATCGGTCATGGTCTTACCCCCTCTCCCGCGCAGCGGGGGAGGGCCGGGGTGGGGGCGAGCGCAGCGAGTATCTGTTGAAGCACGCCGTCGGTGTTTGCAAGCACGTCGTTGTTCCAGAAGCGGAGCACGCGCCATTCCTTGGCGATGAGTTGCCTGTCGCGCGCCTTGTCGCGCATCGATTCCGCATGCTGACCGCCATCCACCTCGACGATCAAGCGCGCTTCGACGCAGGCGAAGTCGGCGATGAACGGGGGCACGGGATGCTGACGACGAAAGTTCCAGCCTTCCAGCCTTCGATCACGGAGCCTCGCCCACAATCGGGTTTCGGCTTCGGTCATCGACCTTCGAAGACTGCGTGCGTTCCGGGTTGTGCGATCGTGGCGGGCCATCGGGCTTAGTCTATCACCCCGCCTCGCTTCGCTCGCCCCCACCCCGTCCCTCCCCCGCTACGCGGGCGAGGGGGCACGACGAGGTCTACTTATACTCCGCCGGCACGTAGCCGAAGCGGTCCATCTGCTCGCGGTGGTCGGTGACGATCTGCTTCACCTGTTCGGGACTCAGGTCGTGGCGCCACTGGCCGGCCTCGCCCTTGCGGAAGAAGGATTCCGCTTTCGCCGGGCGCTCGATGAAGCCCTTGGCCTTCTCCTGGTTCTTCAGGACCTTGAACGACGACTGCTTGATCGCCTTGTCGAGGCGGTCGCGCGGCGCGTTGATGCCGAGGAACTTGGCGACGGCGCCGAAGCTCTTGAAGGGGCTTTCCAGCATGTCCTCGTAGCGAAGCACGAGGAGGCGCGGGTTGGGCTTGCCGGTCCAGCTCTCGACGTGCTGGGACCAGGAGCTCATGAATTCGTAGACGTGCTTCTCCGACGGCGTGGTCATCGCGCCCTTGGTCGCCATGACCTTGATCACCTCGTCGATCGTGATGCCGAGATGGTGGGAATAGGAGATCGCGACGTCGAGCGGGTTGCGGACCACGTAGATCGCGCCGACGGTGACCTCGAGGTTCACGGTCGGATGGCCGCGATCCTCGAGCAGCGCGTTGTGGGTCTTGGCGAAGACGGTGTCGGGGAAGGCCTTGGTCAGCTCGCGATGCACGAGCGGGCGCATGCGGGCGACATCGTCGAGCGAGTACTCGGTCCAGGGGCGCGGATCGAACTTGCGATAGAGGAGCGTCTGGCTTTCGCCGGCCGTGAACTCCATCAGCTTGTTGATGTCGTACGGCTGGTCCGGGTTCCGCATGAAGTTGTGCAGGAACGCGCGCAGCCACGTATTCCCTGATTTGGGATACGAGGCGAGCCAGAGAATTCCGCCCATGGGGGTGTCCGAGGAAGGGGCGACGGTCCGGGGAAGAACTCCCCGAAAAGAAAAAGGGGAGCGGCCGAGGCCGCTCCCCCTAATCGACGATGACGAGAGCTTAGAAGCTCGCGCCGATGCCGAACACGAAGCTGGTCGCCGACGGATCGGTACCAGTCGTGTTGTCGCGCTTCTGGTGCGACAGAGCGGCCGCGAGGCCGACGCCGCCGCCGAGCACGTAGCCGGCTGCCACCATGAAGTGGTTCAGCTTGTTGCGGCCACCGCCAGCGATGTCCGAACGGCCCTGCTGGAAGAAGCCACCGAGGGTCCACGGACCCGTGGTGTACATGAGCGCACCGCCGATGGCCGAGTCATCGAGGCCGTTCGCACGGCCGTCGTTGACCTTGCCGTACTGGATGCTGGCTTCCCAACCCGCGACCTGCAGGAAGGCGTCAGCGCGGTACGCCGAGACGTTGGCGCGGCCCGAGGTCTCGTTGTTCGAGCCCGTGTAGCCGGCATCGACGCCGATGGTGGTGTCGCCGAACTTGCCGCGATAGTCGGCAGCGATCGACCACGCCTCACCGTTGCAGCCGCGGCTCTGGGTGCCGTCGCAATCGGCCTGGCCCTGGAGACCGAAGTTACGCGAGCCGTGCACCGCGTCCGGGGTGTACGAAGCGGCGAACGAGAAGCCGCCGAACGACGGCGAGAAGTACAGGATCTTCTGCGCGTCGTTCTCGACGTTGAAGTAGGTGGTCGAGGTGCCGAGCGAGTAGATGCCGTCCGGCGAGTCCACACCGAAGGCGACGTACGGCGAGATGTAGGACGAGTAGGCCTTCAGCTTGCGGGCGTCGTCTTCTTCACCGAAGCGGATTTCGCCGAAGGAGCCCTTCACGTAGCCCCAGGTCTCGTCGATCTGGTCGACGCCCTGAGCGCTGGTCGAGCCGTTCTGGGTCCAGCCTTCAACTTCGATGCGGAAGCCGAAGATCATGCCGTTGTTGAGCTTCGTCTCACCCTTGACCCAGAATTCCGAGTTCGAGGTGATGTTGATGTCGCGCGAGCCGGTGACCGACGCGCCGGCCTGGTTGCCGGCCGGGTTGTACTGAATCGACGCGTGGTCGTACGCCTGGATGTAGTTACGGAAAAAGCCGCCGAGAGAGGCATAGCCCTGGGCGGAGGCCTCGCTGGCGCAGAGCCCGACGGCGACGATGGCCGACGTGCCGAGAAGCAGTTTCTTCATTACGATGTCCCTCCAGTCTACGTGCGGTCCGCTGGCTTTTCGGATCGGCTTCGCCCCAATCCGCGCCCCGCATTCCGCGGTTACCCGTGACAGGGGGTCCACCCCTTGCCCGGCGCGCCCACTTTATGGCCGGATCGTGTCGGGTCAAGGACTTTCCCGGGATCAGGTCCGACGACGCCGCGTCGCTGTGGCACATGAGACACAGGGGCTATGGCCTTGACGGAGGCCCATTAGACTTCTTAATACACCACCAGTTTTGGAACGGAGTCGAGCATGAAGGCGGTCTGGCGAGGGGGCTTTGGAATGGCCCTGACGTTGAGCCTTGCGGCCTGCGGTCCTTCCCAGACCGATTCGATCGGGCGTGGCAGCCGCCATGACGCGAACTCGGCCCAGAAGCAACTTCCGTCATTGTTCGGCGATCGCGGGCTCAACCTGGGCGGGCTGCCGAGCGACGAGCAGGGGGGCGGCTCGGGCGGCGGCATCGCCGTCAACAGCTTCCTGTGGCGCGCCTCGCTCGACACGATCTCGTTCATGCCGCTGGCCTCGGCCGACCCGTTCGGCGGGGTCATCATCACCGACTGGTATTCGCCGCCGGAAAACCCGGAAGAACGCTTCAAGGTCAACGTCTACATCCTCGACCGCCAGCTCCGCGCCGACGGCATCCGCGCCGCGGTCTTCCGCCAGCGCCTGGCCGCCGGGCAGTGGGCCGAGGCGCCGGTCGACAAGACGACCGCGACCGAGCTCGAGAACGCGATCCTGGCCCGCGCCCGCCAGCTCCGGGTGTCGCAGACGTCCTGAGGGTGCGCGCCGGCCTTCAGGCCGGCGGTCGTATCTGCGACTTGGACGCGCCGAGATTGCCGGCTATGTACTTGTGACATATCGGCTTTAATGCCACTCCGATACCGCAACCTGTGGATGCCGACGGCTCGATCCCGTCGATCGGCTGTTAGACGGGTTGATGATGTACGACAAGCCCCTCGAACGCGCCGTGCAGTACCGGACGATGGCGGCGGAATTCCGCCAGGCCTTCCAGCGCTGCTCGAACGACGTGGTCAAGTCGCGCTATCGGCTGCTCGCGACCTCCTACGAGCAGCTGGCCTATTCGGTCGAGCATCTCTATCAGGTCGAGGCCGATCCCAAGGATCACTGATCTAACATAGTAATCAAAGGCCTAGCTCTGCGACGATCCGGCCATTGCCAGATCATAAGCAAGCTCATAAATATGCTTGCGTATCATGGGCAGGCACACGAACTGCGCCGAAGACAATCTCGGCTTCCTTCTTCGTTCCGCGCCCACCTCGCCAGGCGACGCGACGACGCCATACCCCCGGAAGAACCCCCAGCAGGCAAGCCATGGAT
>JBGALV010000136.1:0-10853 GCA_044223515.1 Alphaproteobacteria bacterium | reverse complement strand
GATCAAGGAGATGAAGGCGCCGGCCCGCCCGTAAGACGGCGCTCGCCCGACTTCAGACGCGACCCGCCCGGTGCCAGGAGGCGCCGGGCGAGGCCGGCTACGGCAGATCCCAGGGCTACCAGCATCCGGCGCATCTCGGCGCTCCGGAGCCTGTGCGCGTGGGCGGCATAGGCCGGAATCTCGTTCCAATCGACACGGGGAGAGGCTGGGGACCGCATGGGAAAACTCCAGGTGATCCCAGATAGATAGCTTATTCCTTTAAGACAACAATTGATGCTAAAATCACATCATTTATGATTTTAGATCATGAATAACACGCTCGGGGACCTCCAGACGTTCGCCCGGGCCGCCGAACTTGGGAGCCTGACCCGGGCCGCCCACGCGCTCGGCCTGACGCCATCGGCAGTCAGCCGCAGCCTCCAGCGGCTCGAGGAGCGCCTGCACACCCGCCTCCTCTATCGGACCACCCGCAACGTCTCGCTGACCGAGGAAGGCGCGCGTTTCCATCAGCGGCTGCTGCAACTCTTCAGCGACCTCGAGGAAGCCGAGGCCGAAGCGAAAGGGCAGCCTGGCTACGTCTCTGGTACCCTCCGCATCAGCACCTTCACCGCCTTCGGCCCGCATCAGCTCCTGAACCTGCTGCCCGAGTTCACGCGCCGTCACCCGGCGCTCAAGATCGACCTGGATTTCTCCGACCGCCGCATCGACCTCGTCGCCGAAGGCATCGACGTCGCGATCCGGCTGGGCGCGCTCAGCGACTCCTCGCTGATGGCGCGCAAGATCGCCTGGACCACGCGCGTCATCTGCGCCTCGCCCGCCTACATCGCCCGCAAGGGCATGCCGAAGGTGCCGTCGGACCTTGCGCAGCACGATTGCCTCGCCTTCCGCGATCCCGGCCTCGTCCACCTGAACGACTGGCCTTTCGACACGCCGAACGGCCGCATCGCGGTTCCGGTCGCAGGCCCGATCATCGCCGGCGACGGCGACACGGTGTTCCGGCTCGCGGAAGCCGGGCTCGGCATCGGCCGCCTCTCGCGCTTCGTCGCGGAAGCGGGCCTTCGCGACGGCAAGCTCGTGCCCCTGCTGACCGCGTTCGAGGTGCAGGACCAGACGCCGCTCCATGTCGTCTATCCGCACCGCAAGCACCTGCCGCCCAAGGTCGCGGCGTTCATCGATTTTCTGGTCGAGAGCTTCGGCGCGGTGCCACCCTGGGAAAGGCGTGTGTGATGGCCGTCTTCATCTCGTTCCTGCCGATGATCGTGCTCATGGTCGCGATGCGCCTCATGCCGAGACGCATCGCGTTGATGGTGAGCCTCGGATCGTCGCTGCTGACCCTGGCGCCGTGGATGCTCGGCACCGGTACGCCGAAGCAGTTCAGCTTAGTGCTGGCGGGGCTGATCGCCGCCAGCCTCGTCTGGAATCTCGTCCACAAGGCATCGTCCGAGCGCTGGGGCGGACTCCTGGTCTCGGCCGGCGTCGCGCTCTATGCCTTCGGCTCGATCGCGCTCGGTCATCCCTTCGCCGAGCAATGGGCGCACGAACGCGTGCCGGAGCAGTTCTGGACGCACCCGACGACAATCCACATCGTGACCGCGATCACCGCGGTGTGGGGCGCGATCTACGTCGTGATCTTTGCACTGGGTTTCCCACGCGAGCGCTGGATGCCGTCGCCGCGGACGCGAAGCATCGCCTCGATCGTGCTCGTGATCTGCGGGATCGCCTTCTCGACCTGGTATCCCGGCCTGGTCGCCGGAAATCGCTGAGGGCTACTTGCCCTCGCGGCGCCAGGCGATCATCGCCATGCCGAGCGCCATCGCCAGCACCATCAGCGACGGCATCAGCGACACCTCGTCGAGGCCCACGACGGCGTAGTCGCCATTGGTGCGGAAGCCGATCCAGTCGCGGCCCGCGGCCGGACGGCCGGGGCGCACCTTGCGCGGCTCGGGCGTGCCGTCCTGCAGCCAATGGACCGAACCGCCGGAGGCTTGGGTGAAAGGCTGCAGCCTCGATTCCGTCGCGCGCACGTCGGCCCATTCGAGCGGGTTCAGCGGGCCGACCGCGGCGATCGCCGTGCGCTGGCCGTCGGCGAGACGATAGAGCCCGACCTGATCGACAGGGAGTTCGCCGGTGGCGCCGCCGCTGTCGTTCTCGGTCATCTTCACCTCGGCGGTCTTGCCGTCGGGCAAGGTCACCGTGACCGGCTTGTCGTCCGGCTTCACGCTGCGGCGCTTGATCTCGAGCCGGTCGCCACGGAGGTGGGCGGAGAGCACGTTCTCCTCGAGTTCCGGCTCCTTCATCAGCCAGTGCGCAAGGCGGCGCAGCAGCTCAGCCTGCGGGCCGCCGCCTTCGAAGCCGCGCGTCCAGAGCCAGATGTGGTCGCTCATCAGCTGAGCGATGCGGCCCTTGCCGACACGGTCGAGGATCAGCAGCGGCCGGTTGTTCGGCCCCTGCATCACCACGTCGCCGCGCTGCACTTCGGCGTCGATGTAGCGGAACCAGCGGCCCCAGGTGGGATCGTCGCCGGCGCCGCCCGGAAGATCGGCAGTGACCGGATGGCGATGGCCCGCCTGCGTCAGCATGGGCTTGAAGCCCTCTTCGACCACGCGGCCGGTGGGCTCGGCAGGCATCACGCGCCCGAGCGGAGTCCGGTAGAGGCTGAGCGATCCGGTGAACGGCGCGCCCGTCGCATCCAGCAGCGCCCCGCCCTTCTCGACGTAGTCGGCGATGTTGGCGATGTAGGCGCGCGGCAGGATGCCCTGGCGGCGATAGCGGTCGAAGATGACCAGGTTGAACTCGTCGAGCTTGACCTCGAAGAGCTCGCGGATCGGAAACGCGATCAGCGACAGCTCGCGGATAGGCGTGCCGTCCTGCTTTTCCGGCGGACGCAGGATGGTGAAGTGGACGAGATCGACGCCCGGATCGGCCTTCAGCAGGCTGCGCCAGGTACGCTCGCCGGCATGAGGCTCACCCGACACCAGCAGCACGCGAAGCCGGTCGCGCACGCCGTTCAGCGCGGCGACGGCGCGGTTGTTGTCGAGGGTCAGCTCCTTCGGCCCGGCCTCGACCGACATCTCGACGACGGTCTGGCCGCCATGGTCGAGCGTCATCGGCAGCTCGACGGTACGGCCGACCGGCACCATCTGGCGCTGCTCGGCGGCGCCGTCGCGGCGGATGGTCAGCTGCACCTGCGTGCCCGCCGGGACCGCCGCGTCCTCGACGCGGATCGACACAGAGATCGGCTTGCCCACCAGGCCGTAGGTGGGGACCTTCTCGACCACCAGGCGGCGATCGGCCTCGCCCTTCTGCCCGCTCAGCACAACGTGCAGCGGCGCGCCGAGGAGATCCTTCGCCTCCGCCGGCAGGTCATGGACCTGGCCGTCGGTGACGACGGCGACGCCAGCGAGGCGATGACGCGGCACATCGCCGAGCGCCTTCTCGAGTTGGGTCATCAGCCGTGTGCCGTCGTCGGAGAGCAGCACGTTGCCGCCAACGGTGACGGTGCGGATTTCCGTTCCCGGGAGCTGGGCGAGCTTCGCCGACAGCTGCTCCGCGGCGCGGCGGGTGTCGGTGAGGCGGTTGCCGATCTTCTGGCTCGGGCTCTCGTCGACGACGAGCACGGCGACATCGGGCCGTGCCTCGCGACGCTCGGCGACCAGCGTCGGATTGGCGATCGCGGCCAGCAGCGCCAGCGCCGCACCGGCCCGCCACCAGGCACCGCGCGCACGGGCGAAGAGGCCGAGGCCGACAACGACGAGCGTCGCGACACCGAGTGCCGCCAGCGCCCAGACCGGCAGCATCGGCGCCCAGGCGATGTGGAGAGCGGACGGGTTCATTGCCCGACTCTTTCGAGGATCGCCGGCACGTGCACCTGGTCGGCCTTGTAGTTGCCGGTCAGCGCGTACATCACGAGGTTCACGCCGAAGCGGAACGCCATCTCGCGCTGGACCTCGCCGCCCGGCACGACGGCGTACAGCGCGCGGCCGCCGCTGTCGGACGCCCAGGCGCCGGCCCAGTCGTTAGAGCCGAGGATCACCGAGGAAACCTCGTCCTCGCCGCGGGCTCGCGTCGGCTCGACCCAGAGCTGGCCGCTGGCGAAGCGGCCGGGGTAGTCGTTCAGCAGATAGAAAGTCTTGGTCAGCACGTGCTCGGGCGGTGCGGGCACCAGCGCCGGGATCGAGAGCCCGCGCGCGATTTCCTTCAGCTTCTGCGCGCCGGGGCCGCCGCTGAACGGATCGATCACGATCTCGCCGGCATCGCGCGTGTCGAAGACGATGGTGCCGCCGTTCTTGAGGTAGGCGTTGAGTCGCTGCATCGCCGCCGGGCTCGGCATCGCCTGGCTCGGCGTCATCGGCCAGTAGATCAACGGAAAGAAGGCGATCTCGTCGGCCTCGACATCGATGCCGAGCGGGCCGTCCGGCTCGATCGCCGTCCGTTTGGACAGCACATAGGATAGCCCCTCGAGCCCGAGCCTGCTCGTCTCGTCGGTGCGCGCGTCGCCGGTGATCACGTAGGCGAGCCTGACGTTGAGGGTCGCTTCCAGCGCAAACGCGTCGACGGCATTGGCGCGCGACGGTACCTGACGCGGCTGGGTCTGCGCTCCCGCCGCCATCGGCAATGCGACCGCGAGCGCGACCATCGCGCTCTTCACCGCCATGCGGCCCGGCATCAGGCCGCGCAGCACGAGGCCGATGACGATGTCGATCAGCAGCAGCAGCAACGCCGCGGCAAGCAGATGCGGCTTCAGCACCGTCTCCTCGCCGATCGCGTAGGAGGCGCGGGCGACGCCGGAAGGGAGCTCCGGCATCGGCGCCGCATCGGCGACGAAGGGACCGAGGTTGAGCGCACGCCTGGCGGCGTCGGTGCCGTAGAAGCCGGGCGGATTGCGTGAGCTGACGCGGGAGTCACCCGCGAGCGCAACGGTCGAGGGCGGCGGCGCGGTCATGCGTCCAAAGCCGTCCAAGGTTTCGATCGGCGGCAGCGCCTGGGTGGATGCGGCCCCCGAGACGCCCTGGCTCAACGCGACGACGCGCCGAAGCATGTCGACGAAAAGTCCGGACATCGGCAGGTTCGACCAGGTCGGGATCGCCGTCGTGTGCACCAGCACGACCCAGCCCTGGCCGCGACGTTCGCCGGTGACGATCGGGGTGCCGTCGGCGAGACGCGCCCAGGTACGCTCGTTGAGCTCGAGGCCCGGCTGCGACAGCACCTGGCGCTGGACCGTGACGTCCTCCGGCACGCCGAGACCCGCGAAAGGGCTCGTCGCATCGAAGGCCGCGAGCGGCTGCGGCCGGCTCCAGGACAGAGCGCCGCCGAGTGCACGGTCGCCGCGCCGGAGCTTGATCGGCACGAGATCGTCCTCGGCATTGGCGAGCTTCGGTCCGGCGAAACGCATCAGCACGCCGCCGGCCTCGATCCACGGCACGATCTGCGCCTTCTCTGCCGGCGGCAGCGCGCCGGCATCGGGCATCAGGATCACTGCAAGCTCGCGCTTGAGAAGATCGGGGATCGGCCCGCGGCGGACCTCGGCAAAGGGCGCCAACGCCTTGTCGAGATAGTGCAGCTCGTCGAGCAGCGGCTGGGACGCGTCGAACTGGGTCGGACCGATCAGCCCGACCGGACGGCGGCGCCAGCGCTCGTCGAGCAGCACGACGCCCGCGGCGGATGCCTCGTTCTCGATCTCGAGCCGCTGGACCTGGTTGCGAAGCTCGGTCGGCAGCACGAACTTGACCTCGGTCTTGAGCCCGTCGGCAGCGAAGCGCGCCGGCTCGCGTGCCAGCAACCTGCCGTCGCCGGCGACCGCACGGATCGCGCCATCGGCCTCGCCGCCGGCAGACGGCCGACGCATGGTTACGACGAGATCGCTGCTGAGACCCTCGGGCGGCATCAGCGCGCGGGCGAGCTGCGGGGCGTTCGGCGCGTGCGCGGTCAAGCGACCGAGGCGCTGCAGACGCTCGATTAGCGCCGTCTGGCTGGGACCATGATTCAAGCCGTCGGCGAGATAGGCCGTAGCGCCGGCGGCCGGAAGCTGAAGCTTCTCGAGCGCCGCCAGGGCCGCGCCGTGATCCGGCCCCCAGGGACGCGGCTCCATCGCCTGCACCAGGGCACGAGCGTCGGTCGGTCGCAGGACGCCGCTCGAACGCCTCGCCTCGTCGTTGCCCTCGGAGGTGGTCAGCAGCACGACGGTGCGGCCCTGCTGCTCGGCATCCTCGACCAGGCGCAGCAGCACCTTGCGGCGATCGTCCCATTTCGGCGCGGCCGCCCAGGTATCGTCGATGGCGACGACCAGCGGCCCGTCGCCATCGAGACGCGCCGACGGGTTCAGCAGAGGCTCGGCGAGAGCAAGGATCACCAGGGCCGCGATCACGAGGCGCAGCAGGACCAGCCACCAGGGGGTGCGGGCCGGCGTCTCCTCCTTGGGCGTCAGCATGTGGAGGATGCGGATCGCAGGGAAATTCAGGCGTCGCGGCGCCGGCGGCGTGACCCGCAAAAGCAGCCAGATCACCGGCAGCACGGCGAGGGCCCCGAGCAGCCAGGGCGACGCGAAAGCGAGCGAGCCTAAGGTCAGCATGCCGGCCTCACGTCATGCGGTCGCGCGCCAGCGCGCCGTACAGCGTCAGGAGGCCGCTCTCGGGCGAGCCGTCGGTGTGATGGGTCGAGAAGAACCAGCCTGCGGTCCGCGCGATGTGCGCCAGTCCGGCGCGATGCTCGTCCATCCGGCCGATATACTCCTCGCGGAGCGACTCGACCCGAGGCAGCAGCGCCGGGGCTTCGCCCTCCATGCCGTCGAAACGGACGCGCCCGGCGAAAGGCAGCGTTTCCTCGGCCGGATCCAGGATCTGCAGCAGGTGCCCGCGCACGCCGCGGGCGACGAACTTGCCGACGAGCGCGCGGACCTCGTCGAGGGGGGCCAGCAGGTCGCCGATCAGGACGACCTCGGCGTGCCGCGGAAGCGGCTCGAAGATCGGGATGCCGGCCGGCGCCGCGGTCGGGCGCTCGATGCCGTGCGAGAGACGGAGAAGCGCAGTGCGGCCGGTGGTCGGCGGCAGGCCTTCGCCGAGGAGCGCGATGCGCTCGCCGGCACCGACGAGGAGCAGCGCAAGCGCGCGCAGCAACACCTCGGCGCGATCGGCTTTCTCGGGCAGGTCGCGGCGCGAGCGCCAGCGCATCGAGGCCGAGGTGTCCTGCCACAGCCACACGGTCTGGGCCGCCTCCCACTCGGTTTCGCGCACGAAAACCTGATCGCTCTTGGCCGAGCGGCGCCAGTCGACCGTCCGCACGGAGTCGCCCGGGAGATAACGACGGTATTGCCAGAAGGTTTCGCCCTGGCCGACGCGGCGGCGTCCGTGAACACCCTGTGCCACCGTTGCGGCGACGCGCTGAGCCGCCACCAGAAGCGGCGGCAGCGTCGAGGCAAGCTGTTCAGCGCGTTGCTGCATCTGCGAACCAGTCTGACCCGTCACCCCGTCAACGACAACCCGCGAGTCCGCACGAATCGTGCTTACTCAGCGGCTCACGCAAAAGGCTGGGCCAATCTGGCAATAATATGGTCGACGGTGATGCCCTCGGCCCGCGCGGCGAAGTTGAGCGCCATGCGGTGGCGCAGCACCGGCGGGGCCAGCGCCACGACGTCGTCGAGCGACGGCGCCAGTCGCCCGTCGAGCACGGCGCGGGCGCGACACGCGAGCATGAGTGCCTGGCTGGCGCGCGGGCCCGGACCCCAGGCCACGTGCTTCCTCACCTCTTCGAGCTCGCTGGTTTCCGGCCGTCCCGACCGGACCAGGCTCAGGATCGCCTCGACCACGGCGTCGCCGACCGGCATCCGGCGCACCAGGCGCTGGGCATGCATCAGTTCGTCGGCGCGGATCGCCAGCACCGCCTTCTCCTCGTCCGAGCCGGTGGTCGCGAGAAGCATGCGCTTCTCCGCCTCGAGGTCGGGATATCCCACGTCGATCTGCAGCAAGAAACGGTCGAGCTGGGCTTCCGGCAGCGGATACGTGCCTTCCTGCTCCAGCGGGTTCTGCGTCGCCAGCACATGGAAAGGCTGCGGCAGCGGGTGATAGCGGCCGCCGACCGAGACTCGCTTTTCCTGCATCGCCTGCAGCAGCGCCGACTGGGTGCGCGGGCTCGCACGGTTGATCTCGTCGGCCATCAGGAGCTGCGAGAACACCGGGCCCTGGATGAAGCGGAAGCCGCGGCGGCCACCCTCGCCTTCCTCGAGCACTTCCGAACCGATGATGTCGGCCGGCATCAGGTCGGGCGTGCACTGCACGCGCTTTTCCTCGAGGCCGAGCACGGTGCCCAACGTCTCGACGAGGCGCGTCTTGGCGAGGCCCGGCACGCCGATCAGCAGACCATGGCCGCCGGAGAGCAGCGTCACCAGCGACTGGTCGACCACGGCCTCCTGGCCGAAGATGATGCGGTGGATGCGCTCGCGCACCTGCGCGAGGCGCTGGCCCAGGGTTTCGATCTCCGCGACCAGCGCGGCTCCTTCGGCGTGGATCGGCTCGGCAGCGCTCACGGAATCCGGTATCCTCTTTTCAGGAGAGAAGATCCTGCCATGACGGCCCCGACGAGCGGAACCCATCGTGCCCCGAGCTTCGATCCGGGCGCCGCGATCTGCGGCGATTTCGGTATCGCGATCGGCCGGGACGGCATTTGGTACTACCACGGCTCGCCGATCGGTCGCAAACCGCTGGTCAAGCTTTTCGCCTCTGTTCTCCGTCGTGAAGAAGACGGTGAATACTGGCTTGTAACACCGGTCGAGCGCGGACGTATCCTGGTCGAGGACGCGCCTTTCACCGCCGTCGAGGTCACCTCGGAAGGGAGTGGACGGGAGCGGATCCTCCGCTTCCGCACGAACCTCGACGACGAGATCGAGGCGGGTCCGGATCATCCGATCCGAGTCGATCACGATCTAGCGAGCGGAGAGCCGTCGCCCTATGTCCATGTGCGCGGGCGGCTCGAAGCGCGAATCCTGAGGCCGGTCTACTATCATCTGGTCGAACTCGGTGACGAGGAGCGTCTCGACGGCGACGCGATGTACGGCGTATGGAGCAAGGGGCATTTCTTTCCGCTGGGGCCGGTCGAGACGTGACGCTGAATCCGGCCGACATCCGCGTGAAGCTCGCAGACACGGGGCGCGACCGTGGCGACCACGACCTAAATCCCGGTCTGCTGCCACCGATCGACCGCATGCGCGCCGCCGCCGTGCTCGTGCCTTTGGTGGCGCGGCCTGAGGGAACGACGATCCTGCTGACGCGCAGGACCGAGCATCTCCAGCATCATGCCGGGCAGATCAGCTTTCCGGGCGGACGCGTCGAGGAGAGCGACGCTTCGCCCGAAGACGCGGCGCTGCGCGAGACCGAGGAGGAGATCGGGCTCAAGCGCGACCGGATCGAGGTAATGGGCCGGCTCGGCCTCTATCGCACGCGCACCGGCTTCGAGATCACGCCGGTGGTCGGCTGGGTGAGCCCGCCCTTCGATCTCTCTCCCGACCGCTACGAGGTCGCGGAAGTGTTCGAGGTGCCGCTGTCCTTCGTCGCAGATCCAAAGAACCACGAACGCCACAGCCGGGAATGGCAAGGCGTCGTCCGGCACTTCTATGTCCTGCCTTACGGTGGCTATTACATCTGGGGTGCCACCGCGGGGATGCTGGTGAATCTGGCGGAGCGGCTGAACCCATGATCCGCATCCTGCTGACCGTGATCCTGCCGTTGGCCTTGCCGTCGACGCTCTACTTCCTGTGGTTCGCGAACGAGCGCCGCCGCGCCATCGCCGCCGGCACACCTGAATCGGTGCCGAGACTGGGCGACGTGCCGTGGTTCGTGCTGGGCTCCGCCGGCGTCGTGATCGCCGCTCTGGTGCTGGTGGCGAGTTCGATCTATTCCGGCGACGAGCCGGGCAAGACCTATGTCCCGCCGCACGTCGAGGGCGATCACGTCGTGCCCGGGGAATCGAAGTAGGCGCGCCCTGACCTACCGCCTTTCCCCGCTCCCCGGCTGGATGACCGCGCCCGAAAGCCGCCGCGTCGTCGCCGCGCTGACGAAAGAGGGGGCGACTGTCCGCTTCTGTGGCGGCGCCGTCCGCGACGCACTGGCCCGCATCGAGACGATCGCCGACATCGATCTCGCGACACCCGATCCACCGGAGACGGTCATGCGGCTCGCCGCCGGCGCAGGCCTCACGACTCGGCCGACCGGCATCGATCATGGCACGGTCACTGTCGTCGCCGGCGGCCGCGCGTTCGAGGTGACGACGCTCCGACGCGACGTCGAGACCTATGGCCGGAAGGCGAAGGTCGCCTTCACCGACGACTGGAAGGAAGATGCCTCGCGTCGCGACTTCACGATCAACGCGCTCTACGCCGACCCTGACGGAACGATCACCGACTACTTCGACGGCATCGCCGACCTCGCGGCGGGCGTCGTCCGGTTCATCGGCGACCCGATGGAACGCATCCGCGAGGACTCGCTCCGCATTCTCCGGTTCTTCCGCTTCCATGCCCGGTTCGGCAAGGGCGCGCCGGACATCGAGTCCCTGACCGCCTGCCGCACTCTGGCGCCGCTGACTGCCTCGCTTTCGGGCGAACGCATCCGGCAAGAACTCTTCCGGCTTCTGCTCGGCCCTCGTCCGGACTACGCGATGCGCCTGATGCTGGAGGCGAACGTCCTCGCCGTGATCTTGCCGCAGGCCACCCGGCTCGATCATCTCTCGCGTCTGGTCGCGATCGAGACTGCCGCCGATCCGCTCAGGCGCCTCGGCGCACTGCTCTCGGGCGGCGCGGATGATGCGGCGATGCGCCTGCGCCTCTCCAATGCGGATGCCCGGCGCCTGGTCGAGATGTGCCCGCCGAT
>JBGALV010000135.1:0-10956 GCA_044223515.1 Alphaproteobacteria bacterium | reverse complement strand
CTCCTTATGCTTGTCGGGGTCCGTGCCGATGAGCGAGATCGAGTCGTCTCCAAGATGACCCGTCGCCCATACGGGGCCGAATTCCGGGTGAATGAAGTTCGCGCCACGACCCGGATGCGGGGTCTTACCGACCTTGATCAGAGCCGACAGCTTGCGTTCCTTGAGATCGGTCACGGCGATGGTGTCGCGCGCGTTGGCCGCGACCAGGAAGTAGCGCTTGGTCGAGTCGAAGCCACCGTCATGAAGAAAGCGCTCGGAGTCGATCTCCGTCACCTGGAGGTTCTTGAGGTCGCGGTAGTTGACGAGCTGGATCTTCCCCGTCTCCTTGACGTTGACGACGAACTCCGGGTGGTAGTGCGACGCGACGATCGCGGCGACGCGCGGTTCGGGATGGTACTCCTGCGTGTCGACGGTCATGCCACGCGTCGAAACGACCTTGATCGGCTCGAGCGTGTCGCCCTTCATGACGACGTATTGCGGCGGCCAGTAGGATCCGGCGATGGCGAACTTGTCCTCGAATCCCTTCATCTTCGAGGTATCGACCGAGCGGGCTTCGAGACCGATCTTGATCTCGGCCACAGTCTCGGGCGACTGCATCCATAGATCGATCAGGTTGATCTTGGCGTCTCGCCCGATGACGAAGAGGTATCGTCCGGACGCCGAGAGACGGGAGATGTGGACCGCATATCCAGTCTTGATGATGCTCACGATCTTCTTGCTGGCCCCGTCGATGAGAGCGATCTCACCGGTGTCGCGCAGGGTGACGGAGAACAGGTTGCTGACGTCGAGCTTGTTCTGCTTGGACTTCGGCCGCTTTTCCGGAGGGACGATGATCTTCCAGCTCTGCTTGATCTCGGCCATGCCGTATTCCGGCGGCGTCGGCGGCTCGTTCAGCAGATACTTGACCATGACGTTGATCTGCTGCTCGGACAGGTCACCGGACGTACCCCAGTTGGGCATGCCGGCCGGCGAGCCGTAGGTAATGAAGTTCTTCAGGTGCTCGGCGCCGAGCTCGCGCGTGATCTTCGTCGTCAGCGGCTTGCCCGTCGCGCCTTTGCGCAACACGCCGTGGCAGCCGGCACAACGCTCGAAATAGATCTGCTTGGCGTCGTTGAATTCAGCTTCGGTCAGGGTCGGGATGCCTGGCTGAGCCCCCGGCTGATCCGTGGGCACCTGCTTCAGCACGTCGAGGGTCGGCTGGTACTGGCCGCCCGGACTCGTCTGGTGGCCGGGTTGGGGTTTCTGCTGCGCCACCGCAGCGGTCGTGGCCAAAGCCAGAACGGCCGTCAAAGCTACACTGGCAAGAAGCTTACGCGATAGCCAAGCACGCGGGTCCATCGACCTTCTCCTCAGTTCTCTGATCCGACTTTCCGTAGCATCGTGCGACGCCACCGTGCCTTGACGATGGTCAAGCAGCTCGAGGGCGCACGGACGAGCGAGCCCGCCACCACTCCCGAGCCATGCTGACCGCGGATTCCTGCGTGGACGCTCGCCCCAGAAGACGGATCGCGATCGCTGCCGTTCCGACGACGCTGGCCTCGGCGAGCGGATCCGAGGTCTCGCCTCGCCACACCGCGGCGATGTATCGCGGGTCGAGGGCCTGAGATCCCGCCTCGACCTGCCCGGGGACCATCACCTCGAACGACTCCTCCGTCATAGTTCCGTCGTGAAGGTGAAAGACATCGCAAGGCTTTTCCGGACGCCGTTCGGCTTCGCCGCCCTCGCCCTTGAAGACGGCCATGTGGGGTTGCCGAAGCAAGGCTGCGGCAGCGCGATGCACCTGCCGATAGGACGGATGCGCGACGCCGATCATCTGGTACGGCGCGCCGAGCGGGTTGAGCTGGCGCAGGGCCGTATTGAGCGGAGAACGCACCCCCAGAACCGATCGCAGGTTGAGCATGGACTCAAGGCGCGGTGCCATCGACGCCAGCGGGATGTACGCGATCGAGGTCTGCGCCATCCGGTCGCCCGCCTCTGCGAGACCCGTCACGCGCGGGATGGACATAACATCCAGGATCGCCTCGGCGTGGAGCCGGTCGGGCGACTGGCCCGCACTGCCATGGAGAAGCACCCGAACGCCGTGATCGGCCAGCAAGCGCGCTGCGACCAGGTACCATGGCGGGCGGCGCGCCTTGCCTGCATAGGTCGGCCAGTCGAGATCGATCGGCATCGTTCCGCCGGGACGGATCAATGCCGTTCGCGCCGCCCGCACGAGGCCGGCGACCTCCGCCTCGGTCTCGGTCTTGACCCGCAACAGACACAGGAACGCGCCGAGCTGGATGGGCTCGACCTCGTCGGACAGGACCATCCGCATCGCGGCGAAGGCTTCGTCTTCGGTCAGGTCCCGCGACAGGTTCGGTCCCTTGCCGAGAATCCGGATATAGGCTGCAAACGGATGTTCTTCCATCACGCGTCCCCCACCTTCAGGGACCGGTCCGCCGGGGGATCGAGATCGGCGCAGGCAAGATCGACGACGACATCGGCGATGCACGCCGTCACCGCCGGCATCTCCGCGTACCAGATCGTCTTTCCATGGCTGGCGCTCGGGCCTGAAATCGAGTCGTAGGTGCCGGGGACCCGGCAGCCGAGGCCGAACAACGCCGGCACATCGTGGTGCAGGTGGCGGGCATCGCTGAAGAAGACCGGAGCGACGAGCACCGACTGCGCCTCGATCCGGCTCGGCCAAGACGCGGCCCTCGGTTCACGGTCGAGATAGAGCGCGTCGCTTGACCGGAATTCATCCCGTAGAGACTGCGCCAGCCCCGCTGTCGCCTCCCGGCCGGAAGCTTTCGGGTGCCGGCTCCCATGCCCGATCGCGAGAAGCGCCGTGCTTGCAAGGTCGATGTCGGCGCTCAGGGCCAGCCGCTTCAATCGGCGCGCGAGCGACGACACGTAACCGGGATGGGTTCCGATCGGGAGGAGTTGCCGGAAGGATTGCCGAGGCCGGCGGGTGACGGCCGCTGCGATCAGCGCCGGAATGACGGTCGTGGTGTAGTAGCCCTCGGCAGCGAACATGGGGGCGATGCGGATCTCGCGCTCTACGGCGAGCCGTTCCAGCGCGTCCGGAAGGTTGGGCGATCCGTGGAGGAACGCGACCTCGACGGCCCCCATGCCCGGCCGGGTACGGAGCCGGTCCGCAAGGATGCCGAGGGAGGTGCCGTTCGCGCCCTCCGAGGCCGAGCCATGGGCCACCAGCACGACGGCCGGCGGCAGGTCGCCGGCAGCCGCTCGTCGCACATCGGATTGGATCAGGAGGTCGTTACGGCCCACCCCTGCCTCGGAAACTGCGCCGACAGATCCGTCAGGCTAGGCGGGACGAAGTGGCCCCGCCTTGACGAACGTCAATTCGCCGGGTCCCCATCCGTGCAAGTATGTAAGCTGCATCCGACGGACCGCATCGCCATGGGGTCGTTAACTTTCGCAGCGCCGAAAGCCGAGTTGCTGGTGCAACTGAAGCGGATCATGCCGTTCGCGGCCTTTCGCCCCGAGGATCTTCCCGAGCTGATCTCCGGGGCGCGCCAAGCAATCGCCGCTCCCGGCACGACGCTGCAAGCCAGCAAGAATTCGTTGTATGCCATTCTCGAAGGGGCGGTCTGCCTGCTGCGGCGCCTGCCGGGGCATGAGCATCGGTGTCTGGTCGAGATATCCGATGCGCCCTGCCTGTTCGGAGAGGCGGCCTTGTTCGACGACCAGGCGGTCCCGATCGAAGCCGAGGTGCTGCGCCAGGCACTGATCGTGGAGCTTCGGGCCTCGACGGTCCGTCGATGCCTTACCAACAGCCCCGCCGCACAGCTGCGGATGCTGGGCTACATGTCCGCGTCGCTGAAACGGCTCGTGATCCAGATCACGATGCTCAAGCTCATGACCGGTCCGCGACGCCTAGCCCAGTTCCTGATCTCCCTCGTCGACCACTCGGGGCGCAAGGACGGCATAGACCTTCCCTTCGAAAAGAAGACCCTGGCCGCGTTGCTCGGAATGACGCCCGAGAGCCTGTCCCGCGCCTTTCATCGGCTCAAGCCGCTCGGGGTCGGCACCAATCGCGCCGGCTCCATTTCGATCGACGATGTTGAACGGCTCCGGCAATTCATCGAAGCTGAGTCTGCACAGTAGGGTACGAGGCGACGGGGACGCATGGAACGCCGGACGATGCCAATTGCGAGCAGCTCGCATCGTCTCTCGGCGCATGATCTCGATATCGTGCGCTCGATCCACATGTTTGACGGCCTGGACGCTGTCACCGTAGACCGGCTGATCGGGCACGCTGCGGTCGAAACCTTCGAGGGAGAGAGACACCTGTTCTCTGCCGGCGATCCCGCCGATCGCTTCTTCATCGTTCTCGATGGCCGTGTCCGGCTCTATGCGTTGACGCCGCAAGGGCGTCAGACGACGATCTCCTTCATCGAAGCGGGCTTCAGCTTCGCGGAGGCTGCCATATTCGGCATGCGTGTCTTTCCGGTGAACGCCGAGGCGTCGGCCGGCGTCCGGCTGATGCAGCTCCCGAGCGCGCCGTTCATCGCCGAGCTGCGCGCCGATCCGAACCTTCCTTTCAAGATGATGGCCGCCCTGGCTCGCTGGCGGTCCCGGCTCGTCGATGTCGTTGCCGAATTGAAGACCCGCTCCCCCAGCCAACGCTTCGCCGCGGTTCTGCTGTCGCTGACGGACCGCGTCAGCGGGCCGGCCGACGTGCCGTTGCCGGTCAGCAAGTCGGCCCTCGCCAACCGAATTGGGATCGCGCCGGAAAGCCTGTCCCGCGTCTTCGTCCGCATGCAGGATCTAGGCGTCTCGGTCGATGGGCCCCTGATCCGGATCAGCGACGTGACGACGCTGCGTCACCATTGCCATCAATCGAGCGACGAGTTGTAGCGACTTCCGGTGGCCCCATGTCCGAGGTGATCCGGCGGACCGAGCCGGCTATGTGGCCGGAAGCCGGAATGACGGGTCGGAATGCAGTCAGAATGAAATAGCTAAGTGCTGGCGTCCCCAACGGGATTCGAACCCGTGTTACCAACGTGAAAGGCTGGTGTCCTAGGCCTCTAGACGATGGGGACGGCGGGGCCGAAATACCCTTGCCGGGCGCCAATTGCAAGCGCGGCGGGCGTTTCGCTCAGGCCGGAACCGGCTGGGCCGGGCCGGGGGCCGGAGGGCATCCTCCGGCGGCGGTGTCCAGCCCCTCCCCCGCCCCTTCCCGGAAGCCCATGTCGACGCCGGCCCGCGTCGCGCTTCTCTGCCTCTGCACGGCCGCGGCCGGGGCCTTCGGCAACGTGCTGGTCCGCCTGATGAGCGTCGAGCTCGACGCGCTCGAGACGGCCTTCCTGCGCAACCTGTTCGGCTTCGTCAGTGCGGCGATGCTGCTGCCGTTCATGGCGGCGCCTGGCCAGTCGGTCCTCGCCGGCGCCTTCACGCTTTCCTGGCGGATGCTGGTCGCCGCCGCCCTCAACCTCACCTCGATGTTCTGCTTCTTCACCGCGGTCGCGATGATGGCGCTGGGCGACCTGACGGCGATCTCCTTCGCCTCGCCGATCTGGTGGACGATCGGGGGCGCATTCCTGTTCCGCGAGACGGTCACCCGCAGCCGCTGGATCGCCACGCTCGGCGGCATCGTCGGCGTGCTGGTCATGCTCCGGCCCGGCCTCGGCGTGATCTCGCCCCCGGCACTCCTGGTGCTGTTCGGAACCGTCGCCTACGCCCTCTCGAGCCTGACGGTGAAGGCAGCGAGCCGGCACCAGCCGGCGCTGGTGATCGTGCTGCAGCTCTCGGTGATGATGACCGTCGTCTCGTTCATCCCGGCGCTGACCGTCTGGCGCTGGCCGAGCCTGGAGGTCTGGATCTACGGCGCGCTCGTCGGCACGCTCGCGACCGTCGGCTGGACCACGCTGACCCGAGCGCTGGCGATCGCCGACGCCTCCTCGATCGCGCCCTACGATTTCGCCCGCCTGCCCTTCACCATCATCCCCGCCTTCCTGATGTTCGGCGAGGTGCCTGACGCTTTCGCGATGGTCGGATCGGCGATCATCTTCGCCGCAGCCCTCTACGCCTCGCGCCAGGAAATGAAGCGCGGCCGGTAGTCAGCGAGAACGGCTCGGGCTCGATCCATCTCCTCCAGGAGAAGATCCTGGCGAAAACGCAACCACTGCGCCATGCTCGTACGCGGGGGGACGGAAATGGACATAGGCAAAAACCTACTTAGTGATGCTGTTGCGGATCTTTCCAAGGCGTCGTCAAGGCTTGACCCTATCCAGACACTACTGAAACAACTGCCTATCGACGGCGCAGTTGGGTTCGATACCCAAAAGCCGCTAAGCAACATTGGGGTTCCTTATTCGCTATTAGAAGACCGAATAAGAGGCCTACCCAACATTCTGTCACCGGGTCAAAGCGCGATCACTCTCATCGCTACGCCGCTCACTCAACTGACACGGCTTCGAAAATTAGCGAGCGATGTTCGTCAGAAAGTGGAGGAACTAGAAGGAGTTCTTAGCGAGGCTCTTGCACGTGGCGGATTCAAGTCTACAAGCTGGACACAGATCGAGATCGGAACTCCAGACGGCGGCATGAATGCCGATTTTGTGGGTCGCTTCTGCACGCAATTGCTGGGCGACACAGATGAAATCCTCTCGATCTACAATCAACTCTTTCAGATCTTCGCGTCGCGCGCAGCCGACTTCACCCAAGCGGTCACGCGCATAATTCAAGCCCAGCAGGCCGCCGATACAGCGCGATCGAAAGCCGATATCGCAGCTGATGCGGCAGTGGAGGACGCCAAGACAGCAAACAGCTTCCGGCTCGCTACCGAGAAAACGGCTCTGAGCACTCAAGATGATGAGAAATTCATCAAAAAGACGAGAGACGAAATTATTGCCTTGGATGGCGATACACGTGCCAAAAAGGCGGAAGCTGATTCAACACTTAGTGCGGCAAGCGCCTTAAAAAAGCAGGTCGAAGACTACGCTGCGAACTTTCAAATTTTTCAGAACGCGCTTGACGAGCGTACAGCGTCGTTGGCCACCGGGAACACCAATCTAACGAAGCTAGTACAAGAGCACACAGCGCATATTGCGAGCGTCGCCCAGACGATTGACCGAGCGAAGTCGATGTTAGCGACTGCGACAAACGCCGGTCTTACCGCCGCACAAGAGAGGCGCTACGCCGATCTCGACAAGGAAATAAAAAGCGGTGGATGGGCCGTATACATTTCATTTGGAATTCTATTTTTGGCCCTCTCTCCGCTTGCGGCTTACGTCCTGAGCAATTGGGACAAGACGATTCACTTAACTGGCGGACTTCTTGAATACGCAGCCAACGTCCTACTGCGTGGGATTCTCCTGCTCCCTGCCCTTTTGTTTGTGGGATTTACAACGTTCCGATATCGGCGCCTATTTAGACTCAAACACGAATACGGATTTCGAGCATCCCTTGCTGGAGCAGTTGAGGGATTCAAAACGCAATCGCCGTCGCACGGCGAGGACATTGCGGCCGTCGCCTTTTATCAACTGGGCCGAAATCCTGCAGAGGCTATCGATGGAGACTCGGACAAGCCTGGTTGGTACGAAAAGCTCGCCGAAATTCTGAATGCCTTCGGTGATCGGTTTGGAAAGAAGAAGGATCCTCCTCCAGCTACAGCAAGCAATACTTCACCTTCCTAGCCGCCGCGGCCTTTAAGTCGCCGGTGCCGCGTCCTCGATGTGGAACTGCACCTGACGGCGGCCGTTCCAGGTATCGAGCCTCAGCTTGCCGGCGATATGCAGCGCAGAGCCACGCGCCTGCAGCAATGCCGAGCCCAGGCCGTTATCGAGCGAGCGGAACGCGATGCCGCGGAGCCGCGCGCCGTCAGACCCGGTCATCACGCAGGACACGTGCTTCTCGCCGACGACATCGGCCTTCACGATCTTGACGCCGGTCATCGCGAACCGCGGCTCGGAATTGCCTGCCCCGAATGGCCCGACCGCCTGCACCATCTCGACCAGCTCCGGCGTCGCCGCCCCCGGCGCCAGCGCGCCGTCGAAACCCAGTGTCTGCACCGGATCGATGGCGCTCAGCTGTGCCTTCATGTGCTCGCCGAGGAATCTCGCCAGATCGGCGATGCGCCCGGCCTCGACCGTGAATCCGGCGGCCATCGCATGGCCGCCGCCGTTGATCAGCAGCCCCGCCTGGCGCGCGGCAATCACCGCAGGTCCGAGCGCGGCCCCGGCGATCGATCGGCCGGACCCCTTCCCGATCCCGTTTTCGATCGAGACGACGCAGACCGGGCGGTTGAACTGGTCCTTGATCCGGCTCGCGACGATGCCGATGACGCCGGCATGCCATCCCTCGGAGCCGATCACCAGCACGGGGGCGTCACCGGCCTCGGCCGCGCGTGCCATCGCCTGCTCCAGCACCTGCGCTTCGATCGCCTGACGTTCGGCATTGAAGCGATCAAGCTCGGCGGCGATCGCCTTTGCTTCGCTCATGTCGTCGGCAGCGAGAAGGCGCGCGCCGAGATCGGATCGTCCGACACGCCCGCCCGCGTTGACGCGCGGCCCCAGGAGGAATCCCAAGTGATAGGCCTCGGGCTCCGTCTGCATGCGCGAGACGTCGGCAAGTGCCGCAAGCCCGGCATTGGCGCGACGCTTGAGCACCTTGAGACCTTGTGCCACCAGCGCACGATTGACGCCCACGAGAGGCACCACGTCGCAGACCGTGCCGAGCGCGACGAGGTCGAGCCAGGCGAGCGGATCGGGCTCGGGCCGCGTCGCGAACCAGCCGTCCTTTCTCAGCGCCCGGTTGAGGCCGACGACCAGCAGGAAGGTGACCCCCACGGCCGCCAGCGTCCGGTGCGGGCTCGACTCGTCGAGACGATTGGGGTTCACGACGGCGAAGGCCTCGGGAAGCGACGGCTCGGCGGTGTGGTGGTCGATCACGACGACATCGAGCCCGGCCGCCTTCGCCTCTCCCAGCGCATCGAACGCCGTGGTGCCGCAGTCGACGGTGATCGCGACCGAAGCGCCTTCAGCCTTCAGCTTCCGGAGCGCCGGTGCGTTCGGCCCGTAGCCTTCGGTCATGCGGTCGGGGATATAGACCCGCACCTTGCCGCCGACGCTCGCTAGGTATCGGTGCAGCAACGCCGAGGACGTGGCGCCATCGACGTCGTAGTCTCCGAAGATCGCGATCAGCTCGCCGTTCTTCACGGCGGCGACCAGCCGGTCGACCGCCTTCTCCCTGTCGAGGAGATGGCTCGGGTCGGGAAGCCAGTCGCGCAATGTCGGCTTCAGGAAACGATCGGCATCGTCGGCGGCGACCTCGCGTACGGCAAGCAGGCGCGCGATCAGCTCGGGCACGCCGAGGCGTTGCGCCAGCTGGAGCGAGAGACGGTCGTCGCCTGTATTGCGTGTGCGCCAGCGCCGCCCGGTGACCGAGCGTTCGACCCCGAGGAAGGGGCCGGTCACCCGTTCAGCCTTTGGGATCGGCGCTCGGCTTGCGGACGAGGTCGTGCTCGGCCTCGATCGTGCGGACCGTGCCGGTCTTGGAGCGCATCACCAGCGAGCTGGTCAGGATCGAGTTGCCGACCCGGCGGACGCCACGGACCATCGAGCCGTCGGTGACGCCGGTTGCCGCGAACATCACGTCGCCCTTGGCGAGGTCGAGCATGCTGTACTTGCGGTTGAGATCCTTGATGCCGAGCTTGGCGGCGCGGCCCTTCTCGTCGTCGTTGCGGAACAGCAGGCGGCCCTGCATCTGGCCGCCGATGCAACGAAGCGCCGCGGCGGCGAGCACGCCTTCCGGCGCGCCACCTGAGCCCATGTAGATATCGACGCCCGCTTCCGGCTTCGCCGTCGCGATCACGCCCGACACGTCGCCGTCGGAGATCAGCATGATGCGGGCCCCCGCCTCGCGCGTCTTGGCGATCAGCTCGGCATGGCGCGGCCGGTCGAGGATGCAGGCGACGAGATCGGAGACGTCGACCTTCTTCGCCTTGGCGAGCGCCTTCAGGTTCTTCACCGGGCCCTCGTCGAGATCGACCAGGTTGTCCGGCAGCCCGCCGCCGACGGCGAGCTTGTCCATGTAGACGTCGGGCGCGTTGAGGAAGTGGCCATGATCGGCCATCGCGATCACCGCCAGCGCGTTCGGCGCGCCCTTCGCGGTGATGGTCGTGCCCTCGAGCGGATCGAGCGCAATGTCGATCTTCGGGCCGCCGCGACCGACCTTCTCACCGATATAGAGCATCGGCGCCTCGTCGCGCTCGCCCTCGCCGATGACGACGGTGCCGTCGATCGAGAGGCTGTTGAGCGCGGTGCGCATCGCATCGACCGCGGCCTGGTCGGCCGCCTTCTCGTTGCCGCGCCCCATCCACGCCGACGCAGCCAGCGCCGCCGCCTCGGTGACGCGCACGGCTTCGAGCGCAAGATTGCGGTCCATCGCGGATTCAGCAGCTTGGGCCTTGGCCATGGATTTCCTCCGACTTTCGAATTTTCTTACAGGGACTCGATACGGATCATGCGTGGCGGCTCGATGACGCTCTTCAGCGTCTCGATCCGGGTGAGGGCGCGGCGCATCGCCGCCTCCTCGGCATCATGGGTGGTCAGCACCAGCGGCACGGCGCCGTCCGGCGAGCGGGAGCGCTGCAGCACCGCCTCGAGCGATACGCGCTCGTCGCGCAACGCCGCGGCGATGTCGGCGACGACGCCCGGCTGGTCGACCACCATGAAGCGGACATAGTAGGGCCCGACATGGCGCTCCATCGCCGCGGTCGGCTCGACCTTGAGCTCGGCCGCGGGAACGCCGAAGGTCGGCGTCACGCGGCCGCGCGCGATGTCGACGAGATCGGAGACGACCGCCGACGCCGTCGGCCCGGCGCCGGCGCCGCGGCCTTCGAAGACCGTCTGGCCGACGAAGTCGCCTTCGGCGACCACAGCGTTGAACACGCCCTCGACATGGGCGATCGGCGTCTCGAGCGGAACCATGCAGGGATGCACACGCTGC
>JBGALV010000012.1:0-64466 GCA_044223515.1 Alphaproteobacteria bacterium | reverse complement strand
AGCACCTTGGAATGCGCGGTCGTGCGGATGCCCTTGGTCGAGTAGATGTCCTTGTGCGCGATCGGGATGCCGTGGAGCGGCCCTCTCGAACGGCCCGCCGCGATGTCTTTCGCGGCCCGCTCGGCCTGCGCGAGCGCTTCCTTCTCGGTCACCAGCAGGAAGGCGTTGAGCTTCGCATCGTAGGTCCTGATGCGTTCGAGGCACTGCTCGGCGAGCGCCACGGGCGAGAGCGCCTTCGACTGGATCAGCCGCGCGGCGTCGGCGATGGAAAGGATCTCGGACATCAGGTCGGCTCGCGCGTGAAGATGGTCGCCGGCTCCGCCGCCATCTCGCGCGGCGCGTTCACGATGTCGACCCATTGCTGCAGGTAGCCCGAGACGCCGTGCAGCTCGTCGATCTGCGCCTTGCTGAGCTTGAGCCCGGCGCGGGCAAGACGCGCCTCGACCTCGGCGCGGTCCATCGGCTTCGGATCGCTCATGCCGCCCTCGCGGCGACCGGCGTCTCGCCCTGGATCTGCGTGCGCAGCATGATGCGGCGCGCGTTGGGATCGAAGGCCTCGCGGCGGTGGATCACCGAGCGGTTGTCCCAGACCAGGATGTCGCCCTGCTTCCACTTGTGCGCATAGGCGAGCTTCGGGTCGGTGCAATGCGCCCAGAGCCGGTCGAGAAGCTTCTCGCTCTCTTCCAGCGAGAGGCCGTCGATGTAGCCGTTGCGGCGGCGGCCGAGATAGATCGCCGGGACGCCGGTGTCCGGATGCAGGCGCACGATCGGATGCGAGGCGCCCGGTGCCTCTCTGGGATCGACGATCTCCTTCGAGCCGCGGCGGAGCTCGCCGACGCTGGTGTAGGAGGAGTCGTGCTTCGCGGTCTTGCCCGCGATCGCGCACTTGAGATCGTCGGGCAGCGTCGCATAGGCCTTGATCATGCTGGCGAACGACGTGTCGCCGCCCGATGGCGGCACCTCGACCGAATAGAGCACGCTCGCCATCGGCGGGGCCGGGATATAGGACATGTCGGTGTGCCACTCGGCCTCGCCGTATCCGAGGCCGCCGATCGCCTTCCCGTCGACGACGACGTTCGAGATGATCCAGATCTCCGGCCGGCGCGCACCGCCGTCGCCGTAGCTGCGCTCGGCCGAGGCCGGCGGCATCTCCAGCACGCCGAAGCCTTGGCTGAACCTGACCAGGCTCGGCTCGTCCATCTTCTGGCCGCGGATCAGGAGCAGGCCGTTCTCGGCCCAGGCCTTCCGGATGCGCGCGAAGTCGGCGTCGCCGACGCCTTTCGCAGCATCGATCCCGCGCACCTCGACGCCGAGCGCGGCGTTGGCAATCGGCACGATCTCCATGGGGCCTCCGGCAGAACGGGGAGGCCGATCCTAGCGCGGTCCCCTGGCGCGGTCCTAGTGCCGGCGCACGCCCGGCAGGCGGAAGATGCCCAGCGCCACCAGCAGGCCGATCATCGCCGAGGCGAGGCCGAGGAGTTGGGTCCAGGTCGGGTACTCGCCGAGGATCGGGATGCCGAAGACGATCGCCAGCCCCGGCACCATCGCCGGGAACAGGACGGCACGGCCGGCGCCGAGCAGCACGACGATGCGGTTGTAGGCGAGCGTCGCGAGCGTGCCGCTCAAGAGGCCCTGGACCAGGCCCTGCAAGGCGAGCTCCTGCCAGGGAAGCGTGAGCAGGTGCTCGATCGAGAAGGCGAGCGGATAGACGACGGCCATGATGACGAGCGAGAGCACGCAGACGGCGGCCATCGCGACCACCGACTCGAGCCGCCAGATGCGGAACAGGATCGTGTAGGCGGCCCACAGCAAACCTGCGAACAGGAAGATCAGGTCGCCGATCCAGACATTGGCGCCGCCCGAGGAGGCCAGCAGGCCTTCGATGCCGATGAGGCCGAGGCCCAGGATGATGCCGCCGGTGCCGAGCGCATGCGCGAGCCCGTGATGCTCCTTCAGCAGCATCACCGCGAGCACCGAGCAGAAGACGGTGACCGACATCGGTACCAGCACCGCGCCGTGGGCGAGGGGCGCGAACATGTACCCCGCGGCCTGGCTGAACGCCGCCAGCGGGCCCGCGGTCAGCACCAGTGCCAGTCCGCGTCCCCAGCCGATGCCGCCGAGATTGCCGATGCCGTGCCTGATCAGGACCGGCAGGAAGATCAGCCCGGCGACGCCGAAGCGCAGCAACGTGATGTCCTCGGGCCGGACACCGCGAAGGATGCCGCCGCGCGCGACCGAGAACGACGAGGCCGCCATCAGCGCCATCGCGATGCCGAGCGCGATGCCGAGGCGGACGCGCTTCTTCGCTTCGGCTTCGGTCTCTCCGGGATGTCCGCCGGCGTCGGTCGCCATCAGTAGAAGGCGGGCACGTCGCGGGCGAGTCCGCCGAACAGGCCCTCGATGCGCTTGCACCAGGCGAGCACGGGATCGTCGTCGGCGAGATACCGGAACGGGCTTGCGCAGCGCGCCCACTGGAAGGCGCCGAAGACGATGTAGTCGGCATAGGTCGGCGCCGCGCCGCCGAGGAAGGGATAGTCGGCGAGCGGAACGCGGATCGGCTGCAGGCTCCGGCGGAAGTCCGGCAGGCGCTGCTCGCGGTCGGCGGCGATCGCCTCCAGCGTCATGCCGAAGCGCTTCTCGCGGCTCTCGCGGAAATAGGGAACGTCCGCCGGGTGGAGCACCGCGGGGATGTCGGCCATCAGCGCGCGCCCGATGCCGACGTGCAGGATGGTGTCGGTCCAGCCCTGGATGAAGCGGATCTGCGGCAGCGCGTTGTCGCCGAACAGCGAGGGACGATCGGGATAGGTCGCTTCGAGGTACTGCGCGATCTTCCAGGAGTCGGAGACGACGTTCGCGCCGTCGACGATGACCGGCACCAGCTGCTGGCCGGAGAAGGCGATCTTGTCCTTCTCGCCGAAGCGCAGCGGCACCGTCTCGACGTCGAGGCCCTTGTGCGCGAGCGCGAGACGCGTGCGCCAGCAGAACGGACTGAAACGCCGCATCGGATCGGCGCCGGCAAGGTCGTACATCGTGATGGTCATGGTGTGCTCCAAGTGTATCGGTGTTCGAGGGTGAGTGATCTGAATTTCTGTTGCTTCTGAATTGAGCAATTCTCGCTGCGCTCGCCCCCACCCCGTCCCTCCCCCGTCGCTACGCGCCGGGAGAGGGGGCACGAGGTCGAGTCCCCTCTCCCGCAAAGCGGGGGAGGGTTAGGGAGGGGGCGAGCGAAGCGAGGTCTTCTGTTCTTCGCACGCGTCGGACTATGATCCTCTCGCCGTCCGCATCCCGCGGGTGGCACGTTCTCGGGGCGGGGTGAAAGTCCCCACCGGCGGTGAGAGGCTTCGGCCTTAAGCCCGCGAGCGCTTCGCGGTCCTTGCGGACCACTTAGGACAGCAGATCCGGTGCGATTCCGGAGCCGACGGTCACAGTCCGGATGAAAGAGAACGGGTCGCCCGGCGGAGCCATGCTCTGTCGGGTTCAAGCCCGTGCGCCCTGATTCAAACGCTTCATGAAAGGAAGCCCGATGAATCAGCGCCACCCAACCACCACCACCAGCAACCGCATCGCCTTCGTCCAGTCCTGCTGGCACAGGGACATCGTCGACGAATGCCGGAAGGCCTTCCTCGCCGAGATCGTCCGCCTCGGTCACCCGGAGGATCGCATCGACGTCTACGAGGTGCCCGGCGTCTTCGAGATTCCGCTGGAGGCGAAGCTGCTTGCGCAGTCCGGCCGCTATGCGGCGATCGTCGCGGCCGGCTTCGTCGTCAACGGCGGCATCTATCGCCACGAGTTCGTCTCGGAGACGGTCATCTCCGGATTGATGCAGGTCCAGCTCCAGACCGAGGTTCCCGTGATCTCGGCGGTGCTGACCCCGCAGGCCTTCCACGAGCACCACGAGCACCGCAAATTCTTCCGCGAGCACTTCCTGGTGAAGGGCGCGGAGGCGGCGAATGCCTGCTGGCGGACCCTGGCCAATCTCGATGCGGCGCGGCGTCTCCAGGACGCTGCCGATTGACGGCAAGGAGGGGCGTCGGCCGCGAGGCCGTCGTCCCTTCAACCTGTCGGCGGACCCAGGGGCTCGAACTCGGTCGTATCCGCCGCCGACCTGTTGGGGATCGACACGGCGCGGCCGGCGAGGATCATCGCGACCCGGCCGTCGTCGTCGATCAGCGGCATCTCGATCGATTCGATCATCAGCCAGTCGCGCGCGTGCCAGGCGAGCCGCGCCTGGCGGCGATAGGGCCTGACCTCGGTCGCGATGCGGGTCAGCGCCGCGACGATCTTCTCGGTCGCCTCGCCATAGAGCGAGCCGTCCACGGCCTTGCCGGTGACGTCGCGCTCGAGCCGCTCGACGAGCTCGGTCCCGACGAGACGATGGCGGAACGAGACCGGATTCCAGCTGACGTCGATCAGATGGACGATCGGCAACAGGTCGGGGATCTCGGTGGGATTGAGATCGGCGCGGTTCGGCGCCGGCCGGCTTCCCCTCTTGTCCCACCAGTAGCGATAGAGGCGCGCGAGGCGCCCATCGCCGAATTGCGAAGCCATCACCCCCCCAGCACGGACGTCGGCTGCGGCACCACCTCCGGCTCCACAACCTTCGCGCGTATGTCTTTTGTAACCTGAAAGACACCGCGGCCGGGATGTTATGCGAGGTCAAGCATCCTGCAAAGGCCTGAAACCGACGACCCTGGTAATGAGTCGGACTTTGCCGCCAATGCTGTCGGCCTGGACTGCCCGTTATCTTGAGTTGTCCCGGATCTTCTTCGGCAGCCGGACTGCTGATCGGGGAGCCCTTGAGCCCGACTGATCGGCGGCCAAGAAAAAGGCCCGCGGTCGCTGGCCGCGGGCCCAGGAAGGACGGGAGGAAACGCAGCTGGAGACTTGGAGACGACGACGAGCCGGTGCCGCTAGTCGGCGGCGAGATCCGGGGTGGAAGCGTGGGGCGCCGGCGCCTCGAAAGTCTCGGCGAGCGCCCATTTGGAGGTGAGGAGGGCCTGGTGAGCGCGGCTGCGCGGGCCGAAGCCGGTCGAGCCTTCCCAGACCGCAACGAACAGCCGGTCGACCATGACCCCGTCGTCGGAGAGGGGCAGGATCAGGCGCGACCACGTCTGGGAGTCGGTCCCGAAGCCGCGGTTGGCGTGGGTGCCGAACACCGGGGCGCGGGTCTCGACGGCGGTCAGGTAGGCGCGCTCGACCTCGTCGGCCATGGTGGCCGGCTGCAGGTCGGCGACGTAGCGTCCGGTCATCTCGGCGCCGTAGCGGCTGGCCGGGCCGGACGCGAAGACGACGAAGCGGAGCCCCTCGGGGCAGACCGCGACCAGGTGGAGTTCGTTCAGCCACGGCTGCAGCTCGACGGTGGCGAAATCGCGCCGGGACGGCATGGCCCGGATCCCGCGCTTGGTGTCCCAGAGGGCGTAGAGGACGCGGAGATAGTCGGGGAAGGTGGCGGGCAGCGACATGACGCCAGTATCGGCGCCAATCCTTGCGGCGGGGTTAACGCGCCCCGCGATTTTCCTTAGGCGACCGCCGAGGCGATGCGGTCGATGTCGGTCACGACGAAGATCATGTCGACGGTCTCGCCGTCGGCCCCCAGCGGCATCAGGCAATGGCGGATGCGGCGGATGAACGGGTCGGCGCCGACATAGGGCACCTCCGACCACAGCGGCTTCCGCGTCTCGGCCACTTCCTGGAACTGCGCCCAGAGCCGGTTGCCACGGCGCATGTGCAGGATCTCGGAGAAGCGGATGCCGCGGAAGTTGCGATGCGAGATCTGGTCGATCTCGGACCCGACGAGCCGGTAGCGGAAATCGAGCGGCTCGCGCAGCACGTCGACCAGGATGGTTCCCGGCAGCAGCTTCGGGATCTCGGCCGGGTCGATGTCGGTCCGCGCCGGCAGATGCCGGCCCCGGCGCAGCCCCTGCCAGTAGGCAAGCGCGATCTCGCCGCGCGGCCCCAGGCCCGGAGGCGCGTCGTCGCTCACGCCGGCGCCAGCATGGCGAGGATATCCTTCAGGCGCGTCAGGCTGTGCGTCGGCGTCACCGTCGTCCTCTTCGGCAGGCCGTGGCCGAAGGCGTCGTACCAGATCGCGCGGCCGAAGCCGAGCTGCTGGGGGACCGCGACTTCCCATTCGAGATTGTCGCCGACGATCCAGGCCTCTTCGTGGCGGGCGCCGAGCTTCTCGAGCGCATGGGCATAGGCGGCCGGCTCGGGCTTGCCGAAGGGATGCTCGCCTTCGATCTGGATGTGATGGAAGCGATGGCCGAGATCGAAGCGCTCGACCTTGGCGCGCTGCACCGGGCCTTCGCCGTTGGTGATCAGGCAGAGCTTGAACCCGTCGGCCTTCAGCGTGTCGATGACGTGGTGCGCATCGTCGAACAGCCGCGTGCGCTCGTCGCGGATGCGGCGGAAGTTCTCGGCGATGTCAGGTGCCAGGGACGCGTCCTCGACGCCGAGCTTGCCCAGCACGCCGCCGACGATGCGAAGCCGGGTGCGCTCCATGTCGAGGCGGCCCTCGCGATGGCGCACCGGATCCGACCAGAACCAGCGGAGCTCAGCCTCCAGCGCCTTCACCGCCTCGTCGGAGCTGCGGCCGTTCAGGCGATGGAGGTGCGGCGCGAAGGTATCCGTCCACACCTGGTGCCGATCTCCGGACGAGGAGATCAGCGTGTCGTCCAGATCGAAGAGGATCGCCTTCGGCCGGGTCACGTCATGCTTTCGGCGCCGGCGCCGCGATGCGGATCGAGAGCTCGCGGAGCTGCTTCTCGGTGACTTCCGAGGGCGCGCCCATCATCAGGTCCTCGGCGCGCTGGTTCATCGGGAAGAGGATGACCTCGCGGATGTTGGGCTCGTCGGCGATCAGCATGACGATGCGGTCGATGCCGGGCGCCGAGCCGCCATGCGGCGGGGCGCCGTAGCGGAAGGCGTTCAGCATGCCGCCGAACTTCTTCTCGACCACCTCGGGGCCGTAGCCCGCGATCTCGAAGGCCTTCAGCATGATGTCCGGCTTGTGGTTCCGGATCGCACCCGAGGAGAGCTCCACGCCGTTGCAGACGATGTCGTACTGGTAGGCCAGGATGTCGAGCGGGTTCTTCGTGGTCAGCGCTTCGAGGCCGCCCTGCGGCATCGAGAACGGGTTGTGGCTGAACTCGATCGCGCCCGTGTCCTCGTTCTGCTCGTACATCGGGAAGTCGACGATCCAGCAGAACTTGAATGCCTTCTGCTCGATGAGTTCCAGCTCGGTGCCGATGCGCGTGCGCGCGAGGCCGGCGAGCTTCGCCGCGTCGGCGGCCTTGCCGGCGGAGAAGAACACGGCATCGCCGTCGCCCGCACCGGTCGCGGCCTTCAGCGTTGCCAACCGATCGGCATCGAGGAACTTGGCGATGGGGCCCTTGGCCTCGCCCTTCTCGAAGACGATGTATCCGAGCCCCGGGAAGCCCTGTTCGCGTGCCCAGTCGTTCATCTTGTCGAAGAAGCTGCGCGGCTTGTCGGCGGTCTTCGGCGCGGGAATCCCTCGCACCACGCCGCCCTTCTCGATCGCCTTGGCGAAGATGCCGAAGCCCGAGCCCTCGAACACCTTGGTCACGTCGGCGATGACCAGCGGGTTGCGGAGGTCCGGCTTGTCGTTGCCGTATTTCAGCATCGACTCGGCGAAGGGGATGCGCGGGAACGGCGGCTTGGTGACGCCGCGGCCGTCGGCGAACTCCTCGAACACGCCGGCGATGACGGGCTCGATCGCGGCGAACACGTCTTCCTGCGTGACGAAGCTCATCTCGAAGTCGAGCTGGTAGAATTCGCCCGGCGAGCGGTCGGCGCGGGAGTCCTCGTCGCGGAAGCAGGGCGCGATCTGGAAGTAGCGGTCGAAGCCCGCGACCATCAGCAGCTGCTTGAACTGCTGGGGGGCCTGCGGCAGCGCGTAGAACTTGCCGGCATGCAGGCGGCTCGGCACCAGGAAGTCGCGCGCACCCTCCGGCGACGACGCGGTCAGGATCGGCGTCTGGAACTCGGTGAAGCCCTGATCGATCATGCGGCGCCGGATCGACGCGATCACCTTGGAGCGCAGGATGATGTTCTTGTGGATGCGATCGCGGCGGAGATCGAGGAAGCGGTAGCGGAGCCGCGTCTCCTCGCCCGAGTCCTCGACCGCGTTGACCTGCAGCGGCACCAGCTCGGCGGCCGACTGGATCGAATACTCGTCGATCACGACCTCGATCTCGCCGGTCGGGATCTGCGCGTTGACGGTCTCGGGCGTGCGCTTGACGACGCGGCCGGTGATCGTGACCACGCTTTCGACGCGCGTGTCCTCGACGGCCTTGAACATCGGCTTCGAGGCATCGGTCACGCATTGCGTGATGCCGTAGTGGTCGCGGAGATCGATGAACAGCAGCTGGCCATGGTCGCGCTTGCGATGGACCCAGCCGGAGATCCGGACGGTCTGGCCGACTTCCGCCGAGCGAAGCGCGTTGCAGGTATGCGTGCGGTAGGAATGCATCGTCATCTCACGGGTGATCGGCGAGAACGCCGAGGAGGTAGGTGCCGTAGCCGGACTTGAGCAGCTTCTCGGCGAGCGCCTTCATCTGCCTGGCGTCGATCCAGCCCTGCAGATAGGCGATCTCTTCCGGGCAGGCGATCTTGAGGCCCTGGCGTTCCTCGACCGCGCGGACGAACTCGCCCGCCTGGAGGAGGGAGTCGAAGGTGCCGGTGTCGAGCCAGGCGAAGCCGCGGCCGAGCTTCTCGACATGGAGCTGGCCCATCTCGAGATAGGCGCGGTTGACGTCGGTGATCTCGTATTCGCCCCGAGCCGAAGGCTCGATCCTGGCCGCGATGTCGCAGATGCGCGCGTCGTAGAAGTAGAGGCCGGTCACCGCCCAATGGCTCTTCGGCTGCTTCGGCTTCTCCTCGATCGAGGACGGCTTGCCGGCTTCGTCGAAGGCGACGACGCCGTAGCGCTCCGGATCCTTGACCCAGTAGCCGAACACGGTGGCGCCGCTGTCCTCGGCCGCCGCGCGCTTGAGGGAGTCCGTCAGGCCGTGGCCGAAGAAGATGTTGTCGCCAAGCACGAGCGCGGCCTTCTCGCCGCCGACGAAGTCCTTGCCGATCACGAAGGCCTGGGCGAGGCCGTTCGGCACCGGCTGCACGGCGTACGAGATTCGGATGCCCCACTGGTTGCCGTCGCCGAGCAGGCGCTGGAAGGCGGCCTGGTCCTCGGGCGTGGTGATGATCAGGATGTCCTTGATCCCCGCCAGCATCAGCGTGGTCAGGGGATAGTAGATCATCGGCTTGTCGTTGACCGGCAGGAGCTGCTTGGACGTGGCCAAGGTCAGCGGATGGAGCCTGGTGCCGCTGCCGCCGGCGAGGATGATGCCCTTCATGGCTTTTCTTCTAGGAGGCGGATGAGCGTCTCGTCCAGCGCCCGTTCCCAGGGACGGCGGACGACCCCGAAGGTCCGGACGATCTTCGAGCAGTCGAGACGGGAATTCTGCGGCCGTTTTGCCGGCGTCGGATAGCCCGAGGTGGGGATCGGATCGATCTTCGGCGCCCGGCCCAGCTTCGGCCCGGCCTTGGCCCAGATCGCGCTCGCGAAGCCGTGCCAGGTGACGGCACCCTCGGCCGTGTAGTGGTAGGTCCCAGCATTAGCCGTCGTCAGCGACTTGGCGATCAGCACCGCGGCTGCGGCGATGTCGTCGGCCAATGTCGGGGCGCCGGTCTGGTCGGCGACGACCTTGAGCTGGTCGCGCTCCTTGCCGAGGCGCAGCATCGTCTTGACGAAGTTGTTGCCGTGGACGGCGTAGACCCAGCTCGTCCGCATGATCGCGTGGACCGGGTTGGCCTCGCGCACGGCACGCTCGCCGGCCTCCTTGGTGCGGCCATAGACGGAGACCGGGGCGACCGGATCGGTCTCGACGTAAGGCGCGGTCTTGGTGCCGTCGAAGACGTAGTCGGTCGAGATCTGCACGATCGGCAGGTCGCGCTTCGCCGCCAGACGCGCGATCACGCCGGGAGCGGTGCCGTTGACGGTCTCGGCCAGCGCCGGCTCCGACTCCGCCTTGTCGACCGCGGTGTAGGCGCCGGCGTTGATCACGCCGTCGATGCCATCCGGCAGCTTGATCGCACCTGGGTTCGAGAGATCGAGATCGGCGCGTCCGGGCGCGATCACCGTGACGCCGAGCCTCGGCGCCAGGCGCTTCAGCGCCTCGCCGACCTGGCCCGTGCCGCCGGTGACCAGCAGCTTCATGACTTCAGGCCGAGGCGGTCGCCTTGATAGCGGCCGTCGAGGATCGGACGCCACCAGTCCTCGCGGCCGACATACCACTCGACCGTCTGGCGGATGCCCTGGTCGAATCCGAGCGACGGCTTCCATCCGAGCTCGCGCTCGATCTTGGACGCGTCGATCGCGTAGCGCTGGTCGTGGCCCGGGCGGTCCTTTACGTAGGTGATGAGCTCCTCGCGCGGCGCGTTGCCCGGGCGAAGCTCGTCGACCAGCTTGCAGATGGTCTTCACCACCTGGATGTTCTGCATCTCGGCGCGGCCGCCGATGTTGTAGGTCTCGCCGGGCTTGCCGCGCTTCACGACGAGGCGCAGCGCGGCGGCGTGATCCTCGACGTAGAGCCAGTCGCGGATGTTGTCGCCCTTGCCGTAGACCGGCAGCTTCTCGCCGCGCATGGCCTTCAGCACCATCAGCGGGATCAGCTTCTCCGGGAATTGGTACGGCCCGTAATTGTTCGAGCAGTTGGTGACGATCACCGGGAGGCCATAGGTGTCGCCCCACGCGCGCGCCAGGTGGTCCGACGACGCCTTGGAGGCCGAGTACGGCGAATGCGGGTCGTAGCGCGTGGACTCGGTGAAGGCGCCGGTCGGACCGAGCGAACCGTAGACTTCGTCTGTCGACACGTGAAGGAAGCGGAACGCGTCCTTCGCCTGGCCTTCGAGCGCGCGCCAATGGCCGAGCGCCGACTGCAGCAGGTTGAAGGTGCCGATGACGTTGGTGTGGATGAAGGCGCCGGGCCCGTCGATCGAGCGGTCGACATGGCTCTCGGCCGCGAGGTGCATCACCGCGTCGGGCTTGTGGATGCTGAACACGCGCTGCACCTCGGCCGCGTCGCAGATGTCGACGCGCTCGAGCACGTAGCGAGGATTGCCTTCCGTGCCGGGGATCGAGGCGAGGTTCGCCGCATAGGTCAGCTTGTCCAGGTTCACGACCTTGGACGCGCCTTCCTTGAGGAGCTGGCGGACGACCGCCGAGCCGATGAAGCCGGCGCCGCCGGTGACGAGAATGGTGCTCATGGCTTTGCGTAGGTGAAGTGGACCGGCGCGTTGGCGAAGGTCGGCTGCACCTTGTCCTTGTCGGAGAGGAGTGCCTCGGCCGGCTTCACCGGCCAGTCGATGCCGAGCGCCGGATCGTTCCAGAGGACCCCGAACTCGTCGTTCTTCGAATAGAGCGCCGTCACCTTGTAGAGGACCTCGGTGTCGGGGGTCAGCGTGCAGAAGCCGTGCGCGAATCCCGACGGCACGTAGATCTGGTTCCACTTCTCGGCCGAGATCTCGCACGCCACGTGGCGGCCATAGGTCGGCGAGCCTTTGCGGATGTCGACCGCGACGTCGAGGATCGCGCCCTTCACCACGCGCACCAGCTTCGCCTGCTCCGTCGGCGCAATCTGGTAGTGGAGACCGCGCACGGTGCCGCGCGGACCGGACATCGAATGATTGTCCTGGATCCAGACATCGGTGATGCCGGCGTCGTGGAACGCGCGCTGGTTATAGGTCTCGGAGAAGAACCCGCGGGCGTCGCCGAACTTCTTGGGCGCGATGATCTTGACCTCGGGGATCGAGGTCGCCTGGATGTCCATGAACCGGCCGGATTTCTGAGGAATTTGAAGCCGGCGGGCTATATCACGCAGCTGCAACAACGGGCAAGGCGGGGACGCCCGATCCCGGCCCGAAACCTAGGCCTGGAAGATCCGGAGCGGCAGCACCTGGGGCAGGTTGGTCTGCTCGGCGGACCCGGCGCGGACGAAAGCCGCCAGGCGCTCGTCGGCGGTGACCAGAGGGATCTCGAGCAGCCAGGCGGTGGCGAGGTAGGCGCAGTCGCGGGTCGGGTGCCTGAGCGACCGGGCGAACCCTAAGATCTGGTCGGTCAGCGCGCGAGTCGGGTGCAGCCCGATCTGGGCCTGCTGCAGCAGCTCGGACGCTTCGTCGACCTCGGCCTCGCTCATTTCATTGAGGAGTTCCTTGCGCCACAGGATCTCGGCGCAGTCGGCGGCCAGCACGTCGGGCGCATGCAGCGGCACGTTGCGGAGCGCCAGCGCGGCGCGGCTCAAGGGATCGTCGGCGAACCACTTGATGACGACGCTGGCGTCGACGACGCACCCCTTGGCGATGGTGCCGGCCAGGCCCTGCCTCATCGGCGTCGTCCTCATCGCCGGTCCTCGGGGGTATCCCTCGCCACGCGCAGCAGGGCTTCCGCCGCAGTCTGGGGCCGGCCCTTGGTCGCCTCGCGCAGCTTCGCCGCCCGCTCCCAGAAGTCCGTCCCGGGCTCGCCGGCGGCCGTAACCCTCAGAATTTCCCGGACTTCCGCCTCCATCGAGCGGCCATGCCGGGCCGCGCGCAGGCGCAGCTTGAACATGACCTCGTCCTCGATGTTGCGGATCACCATGCTCCTGGGCACGGGGGCAGTCTCCGATAGCGTTGATAGCAACGATATCAGGAGCTGTAGGCTCCGGGAAGGCTTCCCTTCGGCCGGAACCGAAGCATCGGCGCCGGCCGTACCCCTAGGGTCCGCGCTCCATCTGAGGGGACGCCGATGACCGTGACCGTGCTCATCCGCTACGTGATCGACCCGTTCCAGCGGGATGCCTTCGAGGCCTATAGCCGGGCCTGGCTCGAGATCATCCCCCGCTGCGGCGGGGATCTCCTGGGCTACTTCCTGCCGCACGAGGGCACCAACAACATCGGCTGGGCGCTGATCGGCTTCGAGAGCCTCGCCGCCTACGAGGCCTACCGCGCCCGCATCAAGGCGGATGCCCGGGGCAAGGCGAACTTCGAGTTCGCGAAGAAGGAGAGGTTCATCCTGTCGGAGGAGCGGACGTTCCTGCAGAAGGTCGTCTGATTCCCTCCCCCCCGCGCGCGCACCTTTGGAACCCTCTCCCGCGTCCCCCGCGGGGGAGGGCAGGGTGGGGGCCGAGCACAGCGAGGAGCAGCGCAGTGGCGATTCCGATCCGACCTCGCTTACGCTCGGCCCCCGCCCCAACCCTCCCCCGCTTCGCGGGAGAGGGGGCCGAAAGGATCGGGGGGAGGAAGTACGAGCGCAGGAGCGCCCATGATCGCCGTCATCTTCGAAGTCTGGCTGGCCGAGGGGAAGCGCGCGGCCTATCTCGACATCGCGGCGTCGCTGAAGCCGCGCCTGGCCGAGATCGACGGCTTCATCTCGGTCGAGCGCTTCGAGAGCCTGGCGGAGCCGCGCAAGCTTCTCTCGCTGTCGTTCTGGCGCGACGAGGCGGCCGTGCAGGCCTGGCGCAACGTCGAGCAGCATCGGCTCGCGCAGGAAGCCGGGCGCGGCGGCATCTTCCGGGACTACCGGCTCAGGATCGCTGGCGTGATCCGCAACTACGGCATGATCGATCGCGCCGAGGCGCCACCCGACAGCCGGGGACGCCACGGCTGAGCGCTAGCTGCGCTCGATCTCGACCGCGGTCGCGTCGATCGCCGCGGCGATCTTGCGGATGCGCGCCTCGTCGAGGTTCGGCTCGGCGAGCTTGAGGCTCAGCGCCATCTTCAGGTTCTCGACTGCGCGCAGGATCGGCGGCGCGGCGAAGCTGCCGCGGGCTCCCTGCATGCGCTCGAAGATCGCGTCGACGGTCGCGCGGTTGGCCTCAAGGAAGGCCTGGCCTTCCGCCGTCACCGCATAGAGCTTCTTGCCGTCGCTCTCCCGGACGGTGGCGAAGCCCAGCTCCTCCAGCATGGTCAGCGTCGGGTAGATGACGCCCGGGCTCGGCGAATAGGCGCCGCCCATCCCTTCCTCGATCGCCTTGATCAGCTCGTAGCCGTGGCGCGGGGTCTCGGCCAGCAGCTTGAGCAGCACGAATCGGAGCTCCCCGTGCTCGAAGGGCCGTCCGCGTCCGCCGCGGCCGTGGCGATGCCGGCCGAAGCCGCGCCCGCCGAATCCGCGCATCCCGCGCTCGCCCCGGCTCCCGTGACGCTCGTCGCGGGACCCGTGAGAGCGAGGGTGGTCATGGTCATGATGTCGATGAAACATAGTCTTTCCAATCAGTTGGTCGGATCCAACATGGGTCCGACATGTCTAAGATAGGTTTCGATATATCGTATTTCAAGATATATCGAAATGCGCTTTTGACACAGCTCAATGCGGTGATCGGGTGTGCCGATAATTTCCTTCAAAGAAGGCGGAACTGTCCGCCGTATGCGGGGTTTTTCGCCCAATGCCGGTCACCACGCACGATGCCGAGCGATGCCGCGAAAAGGCGGCAGCCAATCGCCACCAGGCGACGCTGACCGGCGATCCCGAGCTTCGCGACGGCTATCTCCGGCTCGCCATCTCCTACGAGATGCTGGCCGACGCGGTGACCGAGCTCGACCGCACCGAAAGCTGGTTCGCCGCCAGGCTCGCCGAGCCTTCGCTCGGCATCGGCGCCAGCGGCGCCACCGGCTAGGCCTCCCGTCGTCCTCGTTGACCGCGTGACGCGCGACCGCCAAGGTCCGCGGCCCATGCTTGGCTCCAATCCGGTCACCCTCGAGGTCGCGCGCCTCGCCCAGCGCCCCGTCTTCGACAACCTGCTCCAGCTCTACACCCACGACTTCTCGGAGTTCTGGGCCGGGCTGCCGCGCGGCGACGTCGACGAGGAGGGGCGCTTCCCGGCGTATCCCCATCTCGACGCCTACTGGCAGGAGGAAGGCCGCGTGCCGCTGCTGCTCCGCGTCGGAGGCGCGATCGCCGGATTCGCCCTGCTGAACCGCCACGGCCACGCTAAGGCGCAGGTCGAGCGCAACATGGCCGAGTTCTTCGTGCTCAGGAAATACCGGCGTGGCGGAATCGGCTCGGCGGCGGTGAACGCGATCTTCGATCGGTATCCGGGAGAGTGGGAGACCGCGGTCGCCCGCAAGAACGTGAGCGCGCTCGCTTTCTGGCGGAAGGCGATCTCGGCGCATCCGCGCGTGCGCGATCTCGTGGAGCACGACCTGAACTCGCCGGCGTGGAACGGGCCGGTGCTCTCCTATCGGGTCTCGCCGACACGGCCTTGAACCCTTAAGGTCCGGCCGCATGTGCGGGGTGGTCGGCATTCTCGATCGGCGGGGCGCGTCGCAGGACGCGTTGAGCGGCACCGTGCGCGCGATGATGGACGCGATCCGCCATCGCGGGCCAGACGACGACGGCGACTGGGTCGATGGGCCGTCCGGTGTCGCGCTCGGGTTCCGCAGGCTCGCGATCATCGACCTCTCGCCGGGCGGGCACCAGCCGATGGTCTCGGCGAACGGGCGCTTCGTCGCAATCTTCAACGGTGAGGTCTACAACTACCGTGAGCTGAAGGCGGAGCTCTCGGCGCTCGGCCATCGCTTCCAGAGCCAGTCCGACACCGAGGTCATGCTCGCCGCTGTCGGGCAGTGGGGCGCGAAGGCGGCGCTGCAGAAGCTCGTCGGCATGTTCGCGATCGCGCTCTGGGACCGCGAGACCAGGACGCTCATGCTCGCGCGCGACCGCATGGGCGAGAAGCCACTCTATTATGCGTGGAACAACGGCCTGCTGCTCTTCGGCTCGGAGCTGAAGGGACTGCGCGCGCATCCCGATTGCCCGACCGCGATCGATCCCGTCGCACTCTCGCATTTCTTCCGCCGCGCCTATGTGCCGGCGCCGCTGACGATCCATGCCGGCGTGAGGAAGCTGCCACCCGCGCACATGATGACGCTGGCGCCGGATGCGGAACCGGTGATCGAGCCCTATTGGAGCCTCGCCGAGATCGCCGCGCGCCCGCGCGCCCATATCGGCGAGGACGAGGCGATCGAGCGTCTCGACGCGCTGCTCAGAGACGCGGTCAAGCGCTGCTCGATCGCCGACCGCCCGCTCGGCGTGCTGCTCTCCGGCGGCATCGACTCCTCGGCGGTCGCGGCGCTGATGCAGGCGACCTCGACCGCCAAGGCGAAGAGCTTCACCATCGGCTTCGGCGAGGCGAGCCACGACGAGTCTCAGCATGCGGAAGCCGTCGCGCGCCATCTCGGCACCGACCATGTGACGCTGACCGCCTCGTCCAAGGATGCGCTCGATCTCGTGCCGGCGATGGCCGAGATCTACGACGAGCCCTTCGCGGATTCCTCCCAGATCCCGACGCACATGGTGAGCAAACTCGCCCGCGAGCATGTCATCGTCGTGCTCTCGGGCGACGGCGGCGACGAGGTGTTCGCCGGATACAATCGCCATGTCGCGATGGCGCAGCTCGCCCCCGTGCTCGACATTCCGAAAGGCCTGCGCGGCTTCGCCGCCGGACTCGCGGCCTCGGTGCCCGGCCGCTTCTGGGACGAGGCCGCGTCGTTCCTGCCGGAGTCGGTGCGCCCGCGCGAGCTGAGTGACAAGGTGCAGAAGCTGACATCAGTGCTCGGCGCCGAGAGTGCCGAGCAGATGCACGAGCAGCTGCTGACCCAGTGGGATCCGCCGCCGATGGTGTCGGCCTATCCGCCGCCGCCGGTGCCCGGCGCCGCGCTCGCCGATCCGGTCGAGCGCATGCAGCTCCGCGACAGCCTCGACTACCTCCCCGACGATATCCTCGCCAAGGTCGACCGCGCCAGCATGGCGGTCGGTCTCGAAGCGCGCGCGCCGCTGCTCGACCACCGCGTGATCGAGTTCGCGTGGTCGCTGCCGCGCTCGATGCGTGTGCGTGGATCGACCGGAAAATGGGCGCTGCGCCGCGTGCTCGACCGCTACGTGCCGCGTAATCTCGTCGAGCGGCCCAAGACCGGCTTTGCGCTGCCGCTCGCGGACTGGCTGCGCGGCCCTCTGCGTGACTGGGCGGAGTCGCTGCTGGCGCCGACAGCTCTGCATGCGGCGCTGTCGCCCGATCCCATCCGTGCGGCGTGGGACGAGCATCTCGCCGGCACGCGCAACCATCAGCACCGGCTGTGGTGCGTTCTCATGTTCCAGGCTTGGGTCAAGCGATGGGGATGAAAGAAGGCCACGGACCCCGCGCTTGGGGGCGAAAGGCTCTCGTTGGATCGCTGCGCGATCAAACTGCCGCCTTTCGCCGCGCGGGGAGCTGGAACGAATCTTCGGAACCCTCCCTCGCGTCTTACGCGGGGGAGGGCAGGGTGGGGGCGCTACTCCGCTGTTCGAGGCAGGCGAGCTCTATCGAGTACATTGCACCTTCACGGCCATGCCCCCACCCCGTCCCTCCCCCGGCTTCGCCGAGGGAGGGAGTACGAGGCAGCGTCGCGTGACGGACAAAACGCTCCTCTTCACCGTCGCCGAGGACTATTTCTTTGTCTCCCACCGCATGACCTTGGCGCGGATGGCGCGCGAGGCCGGGTATCGCGTCGTCGTCGCGACGCCGGTCTCGACGCATCGCGAGACGATCGAGAAGGAAGGCTTCCGCGTCGTGCCGATCGCGCTCAAGCGCGGGCTGCGCAACCCCGTCGCCGATCTCCGCACTATCGCCGAGCTCGTGCGGATCTATCGCGACGAGGCGCCGGACATCGTCCATCACCTGTCGCTGAAGGCGGTGCTGCTGGGATCGATCGCGGCACGCGTCGTCCGCCTGCCTCTGGTCGTCAACGCGCTGACCGGGCTCGGCATCCTCTATACCGGCGAGGGCGGCGGGATCGCGCGATTGGTGCGCGGGCCGGTGACGGCGATGCTGCGACGCCTCATGAAGGCGCCGGGCCGCTGGACGCTGGTGCAGAATTCAGACGATCTGAACACGATCCGCGATGCCGGCATCGGCGTGCCCGAGCGCACGGTGCTGATCCGCGGATCGGGCGTCGACATCTCCAAATTCTCGCCGCGGCCGGAAGCGGACGGCGTGCCGGTCGCGGCGATGGTCTCGCGCCTGGTCGGCTTGAAGGGCGTGCCCGATCTCGTCGAGGCCGCGCGCCATCTCAAGCGCGAGGGAACGCCGATCCGCGTGGCGCTGGTGGGCGCGCTCGATCCCTACAATCCGACCGCGATCGGCCAGGCGCAGATCGAGTCCTGGGTCGCCGAAGGCGCCGTCGAATGGTGGGGTCAGCGCAACGACATCCCGAAGGTGTGGGCCGAGGCGCATATCGCGGTGCAGCCCTCGCGCGGTGGCGAAGGCATCCCGAAGAGCCTGCTCGAAGCCGGCGCCTGCGGCCGTCCGCTGGTGACGACCGACGTGCCGGGCTGCCGCGAGCTGGTGTCCGACGGCGTCGACGGATTCGTGGTGCCGCCGAAGTCGCCGGCGGCGCTCGCCGAGGCGCTGCGCAAGCTCGCCGAGGATCCGGCTCTCCGCGCGCGGCTCGGGCGTGCGGCACGCGCCAATGTCGAGACGCATCACACCGACGTCGCGGTCGCGGCCGCGACGCTGGACGTCTATCGGCGCGCCTTCTCGGCCTGACCCGCGACCTCGCGGAACAGCGTGATCAGCTGGGGGGCGATCACCTGAACGCAGTACCTGCGCTCGACCTCGCGCCGCCCGTCCATGCCCATCTTGCGCCGAAGCAGGCCGTCGGAGACGAGCTTGAGCAGCGCGTCCCACCACTCCTGCGGGCTCGTCGCGAGGAAGCCGGCATGGGTCTCCTTGACCAGCTTCACGTTGACGCCGACCGGGGACGCCACGAACGGGCGCGCCTGCGCCATGTACTGGATCAGCTTGTAGCCGCACTTGCCGCGCTCGAACGGCTCGTCGGGGATCGGCATGATGCCGATGTCGAGCTTGGCGATGTCGGTCGCTTCCGAGGCCTCGCGCCATTCGACGCGCTCGACCGGAACGCCCGGCAGCACGTCGTTGCCGGCGCCGATCAGCGTCACCTTCGCAGCACCCGTCTCGGCGAAGCGCGCGAGGGAATCGCGCACGTTCTCGAGATAGGCGCCGGTCAGCGGCGTGCCGATCCAGCCGATCACCGGCGGTCCCTCGTTGGCCGGCGGCGGCGCGCGGTAGCGGTCGAGATCTACCACGGTCGGCAGCACCATCACGCGCTTGGCGCCGGCCTCGCGCGCGCGGTCGGCGAGATAGTCGTTGCCGGCGACCACGACCGCGGCCGCCTCCATCACGCGGTCGATCTTGTTGTGCAGCAATCCGCGCACCAGCGGGCTCGGATGCTGGTCGTAGCGATGGAACACCGCGTCGTCGTAGTCGACGATCATCGGCGGGCCGCCGCGGAGAAGCCACGCCTCGAAGGAGGCGGGCATCCAGGGCAGCGCCTCCTTCTCCATCCACACGAGGTCGTAGTGGCCGCGCGTGCGGATCACGCCGAGACGGTTGGCATAGGCCGCCAGCACCGCCGTGGTCTTGCGCTTGCCCTCGTCGTAGAGCGAGGTCAGGTAGTCGTCGTCGAACAGCGGCGCCGACACGACCTCGTGCCCCGCCGCCTGCAGATGCGGCAGGAACTGCTCGAACCGGACGCGGCTGCTAGCGCCCAGCCGGCCGTAGCGCGCGAGCAGAAGTATCCGCATGGTGTCTCAAGGTCCAGGCAAGCGAGAGGACGAAGGGAAGGTCTCTGAGCAGCAGCCAATACGCCTTCAGCGTCTCGCTGCCGGTGGTCGGCGAGTTGCCGAGCGCGGCATAGACGATGCGCGTCACCGGCTCCAGGAACAGCGTGCCGCAGAGCACGAGCACGGCGACCGCCGGGTGGAAGTGCTTGAAGGCGTAGAGGATGCGGCTGCGCAGCGAATAGAAGAGGCGTGCCGCCTTGACCTGGCGCGAGACACCGCCGCCGCGATGGAAGGCGCGGACCTCGGCGTAGAAGTACGAGAGCCATCCGTGCAGCCGCGCGCGATAGGCGAGATCGACGTCTTCCAGATAGACGAAGAAGCGCTCGTCCCAGCCGCCGAGCTCGTCGAGCACGCGCCGGCGCATCAGGAAGAAGGCGCCCATCACTTGGTCGACGACCCGGCTGGTGCGATGGTCGAACTCGACCATGAAGTGATTGGGGAAGACCTTGGGCGCCAGGTGATTGAGGCCGGTGGTGTGCGCGATGATGTGGCGCGGCCTGAGGAAGTTCGCGCAGCTCCGGCTGATCTCGCCGTCGTCGTCGACGAGCTGGACGCCGAGGATGCCGATCTGGGCGTTTTCGGGCGCCTCGAGGAAGACGAGCGGCCGCGACAGCGAGTCCCGGTAGAGCGCGGCGTCCGGGTTGAGGAACAGGACGTAGTCGGCGGTCGACCCGGCCGCGCCGGCGTTGCAGGCGGCGGCGAAGCCGGCATTGAGCCCGAGCTCGATGACGCTCAGCGGCAGGCCGAGACCCTGGACCCCGTCGAGCGAGGCGTCGACCGAGCCGTTGTCGACCACGACGACCCGCGAAAGCTCGAAGCCGGTCCGGTCGACCGGGAGGATCGATTCGAGGCAGCGGCGAAGTTGCGGCCCGGAGTTCCAGTTGACGATGACGATGTCGAGGTGGGGCAGGGAGGCCATCCGGCCGGAGGATAGGGACCGGGCGGGGGTCCGTCGAGGCCGGTTGCCGGCCGCCGATTTCGTCTGTTTGTTTATTAAAATGGCTCGTCCGGGCGATTTTCTTTCCGGATATTGCCCGGACGCGGCTCCATTGGCCTCCCCGTCCTGTTAGTCTTCCGGGTCCCGGGCCGCATGGTCGGCCGGCACATAAGGACCCATGATCGGATTCGAGCTCGCGGTCGTCTTCTTTCTGATCGTTCTCAACGGCGTATTCGCGATGTCGGAGCTGGCGATCGTCTCCTCCCGCCGCCCGCGCCTGTCGGCGATGGCCCAGGCCGGCGACAAGGGAGCCGAGGCGGCGATCCTCCTCAAGGACGATCCCAGCCGTTTCCTCTCGGCCGTCCAGATCGGCATCACGCTGATCGGCATCCTGGCCGGCGCCTTCTCGGGCGCCACGCTGGCGACCAAGCTCGGCGCCTGGCTCGACACCTTTCCTCTGATCGCGCCTTACGGGGACAAAGTCGCCTTCGGCATAACCGTCGTCGCCATCACCTATGCCTCGCTGGTGATCGGCGAACTGGCGCCTAAGCGGATCGCGCTGGTCCATGCCGATACGGTCGCAGCGCGGATCGCCCGGCCGCTCTCGAAGATGGCGGCGCTCGGCCGGCCTTTCGTCGTGGTCCTGAGCGCGTCGACCTCGCTCATCCTGACGCTGCTGCGCGTCCGCGAGGTGGATGCGTCGGTCGTGACCGCCGAGGAAGTCTCGACCGTGATCGCCGAGGGGGCCGAGGCCGGCGTCATCGATCCGGCCGGCAAGGACATGATGACCCGCCTGCTGCGTCTCGACGACCGGCCCGTCGCCGGGATCATGACGCCGAGGCGCGCGGTCGCCTGGATCGACGTCGCCGACGATCCGAAGTCGGTGACCGCCGAGCTTCGCCAGATTCCGTACTCGCGCGTCGTCGTCGCGCGTGCCGGCAACCTCGACGAACCGCTCGGCATCGTCCAGAAGAAGGACCTGCTCGACCGCATGATCGCCGGCGAGCCGATCGACATCACCCGCGACATGCGCCAGCCGCTGTTCCTGCCCGAGGGCAGCTCGATCCTCGACGCGCTGAAGGCGATGAAGAAGAGCCCGGTGCACATCGCCTTCATCGTCAACGAGTTCGGCGGCTTCGAAGGGCTGCTGACGCTGACCGACATCGTCGAGTCGATCGCGGGCGACCTCGCCGAGGAAGGCGGGCAGCTGGCACCCAGCATCACGCCGCGTGCCGACGGGTCCTATCTCGTCGACGGCACTACCACGATCGACGAGATCGACGCCGCGCTCGGCCTCAAGCTCGAGACCGGCGGGCGCTTCCACACCGTGGCGGGCCTCGTGCTCGACCGGCTGCAGCGCATGCCGAAGGAAGGCGACGCGGCCGACGTCAGCGACCACTGGAAGGTCGAGGTGCTGGACACCGACCTCGGTGGCCGGCGGGTCGACAAGGTGCTGTTCAGCCGCCGCGAAGCGTGAGCAGGCCGCGGCACTGCCAGGCCATGACGCCGGCGACCAGCCACTGGGTCGCGGCATAGGCGGCCGCGGTGCCGGCGGCGCCATGGCGCGGCACCAGCAGGAACAGCAACGCTGCAAAGAAGCCGAGGCTCATCGCCTCGGCGCGGCCGATCGCGAGCGGGCGTCCCTCGACCTTGAGCGCCAGCATGAACACCTCGCGGCTCGCATGCGGCACGATGCCGATCAGCAGCACGCGCACGAGATCGGCCGCCGGCGCGAAGGCGGCGCCGAACAGGATCCGGATCACGACGTCGGCCACCGCGAACAGGGCGATCGCGGCGATCGCGACACCGCCGAGGACGAGCGCCAGCGTATGCCGCACCTGACGCGCTTTCGCCGGCCGCTCGGGCAGCGCCAGCACGCGCGGGAACATCGCCTGCGAGACCGACTGCGCGAGCTGCAGCAATCCCAAGACCAGCGTCATCGCCGCGGCATAGAGGCCGAGCGAGGCGGGATCGAGCAGGATCGCGATCGCGATCTGGTCGATGCGTCCGCCGAGCACCTGGATGACGAAGCCGGTGTGGAGACGGAGGCCGAGCGACACCAGCGGCTGGACCGTCTCCTTGTCGGGCGCTTGCGCCGAGAGTCCGCCGAGCCGCGCCAGGCGCAGGCCCGATGCCGCCATGGCGCAGACATGCGAGACGACGAAGGCGAGCGCGAATCCGAAAACGCCGCTGCCGAGACGCCAGGCGATCACGGTGCCGGCGAGATAGGACAGCGCCTGCACGGTGCGCAGCACGATCCATCCCTGGTGGTCGAGCCGGCCGCGGAGCGCATCGAGAAAGAATGTCGAGAGCATCGTCGCCGGCACGAGCCAGAGACAGAGGCGTCCCGCCTCCTTCACCTCGTCGGGCCGAAGTCCCAGCGCGCTTGGGACCAGCCAGAATCCCGCGACCGCGGTGGCGATCGCGGCGAGCGCGAGCGTGATCCAAAGTCCCGCTCCGAACAGCCGCCGCTTGTCGCCGTCGCCCGAGGCGGTCATGACCAGCAGCGCCTCGTTGAGCGACAGCGACGCGACCTGCGCGGCCAGCATCGGCCACAGCACGACGAGCTGCAGATCGCCGCGTCCTTCCGGCAGCAGCGCCCGCGCGACGATCATCGCCGTCGCCAGGTTCGCGGCCTGCGTCGCCGCCGTGCCGAGAAGCGCGCCGAAGATCATGTCGCCGGCAAGCTCATCGCGCTTCCGCCCGCACGAGATAGCGATAGGCGCAGAGGTCGCGGGCGAGGCCGAGGGTCAGCGTGTTCAGCAGCGCCGACTTTCCCATCACCGGCGCATCGATGCGCGCGACGCGCAGGCCCGCCTGCTCGAACAGCGCGCGGATCGTGGATCGCGTGAAGAAGCGGAGATGGCCGCGATCGAGCGTGCCGGCGTCGGCGTAATCGAAACGTCCCTTCAGCAAGAGCGGCATCAGCGTCCCGACATGACGGATATTCGGAATGCAGGCGATCAGGACGCCGCCGGGCCGAAGGCACGGCGAGAGCCGACGCACGACGGCCCACGGATCGACCAGATGCTCGAGCACGTCGAGGCAGAGGATCAGGTCGAGATCCACCGGAAGAACTTCGTCCGCGATCGCCTCGACGTTGCCGACCAGGACCCGGTCGAGGCGGGAACGGGCGCGCTCGGCGGCCTCGGCATCGATCTCGATGCCCGCGGCCCAGCGCACGAGGCCGCGTTCCTGCAGGCGCCCGAGCGTCGCGCCATCGCCGCATCCGAGCTCCAGCGCGCGGTCGGCCGGACGGTTCAGCAACGGAACCACCTCGGCGTCACGGGCATTGGCAAAGTACCCGGCCGGCTTGGCCGCGTAGAGGTCACGGAGGGGGTCCATCGATGCCGACTATATCCCGTGAAAACCCGTTTCGCGCTTCCTAAGCCCCCGAATCTGTGATGCACTTATTTTCGGCTCGCTGAGCCGCGCCGTCCGTCCGGACCTCCCCATCGCCGACAGACCGCACCCCGAGAAAATGGACAGCCTTTCCGTCATCCGCGCCAGCTATCGACGCCTTTCGCCACTCTACGATGTGCTGGAAGGCGCGATCTTCCATTCCGGCCGCAAGGACGCGGTGGCGCTCGCCAACAAGCGGGCCAGCCAGCGCATCCTCGACGTCGGCGTGGGCACCGGCCTGGCATTGCCGCTCTACCGCAGCGACGCCTGGGTCGTGGGCATCGACGCCTCGCCCGAGATGCTGAAGCGGGCCAAGGCGCGCGTGCGCCGCAAGCGGCTCTCGAACGTCGCCGGCCTGCTCGAGATGGACGCGATGAACATGGCCTTCGCCGACCGTAGCTTCGATGCGGTCGTCGCCATGCACGTCGCCTCGGTCGTGCCCGATCCGATGAAGCTGATCGCCGAGATGAAGCGGGTCTGCGTGCCCGGCGGCGACATCGTCGTGGTCAATCATTTTGCCTCGTCCGGCGGGCCTTTGCGCATGATCGAGAAGGCGTGCGGGCCTTTTGCCGAGGTGATCGGCTTCCGCCCCGACGTGCGACTGATGCACCTCGCCGATGGCGCGCGCCTGCAGATCGTCCAGGTGCGGCGGGTCAATCTCGGCGGCTACTGGCGCCTGGTCCATTTCCGCAACGCACCGGCCGAGCCGGCGCACGCCTAGGGCTCCCATGGATCTCGACCTGATCCGTCGCGTCTACGGCAAGGGCGCGAAGGTCTACGATGCCGTCTTCGGCCCGCTGCTCGATCGCGGCCGGCGGATGGCGGTCGAGGCGGCGAACGCGACCGGCGCGAAGTCCGTGCTCGAGGTCGGGGTCGGCACCGGGCTCTCGCTGCCGCTCTATCGGCCCGACATCGAGGTGACCGGCATCGACCTTTCACCCGAGATGCTCGAGCGCGCGCGGCATCGCGCCGAAAGCCTGCCCAACGTCCAGGGCCTGCATGAGATGGACGCGCAGGCGATGAGATTCGCGGACGCGAGCTTCGAAGCGGTCGTCGCGATGTACGTCGCGGCGGTCGTGCCGAATATGACGAAATTGTTTCAAGAGCTGCGACGGGTCTGCGTTCCCGGTGGTCACATCATCGTGGTCAACCACGTCGCGGCGGAGACCGGTCTGCTCGGCGCGTTCGACCGAATGGTGGCACCGGCGACCCGCGCGATGGCGATCCGCTCGGATCTCAGGCTGGCGACGGTCGTCGAGACCGCGGGAATCGACGTCGCCGGCATCGAGGATGCCGGCATCGGCGGCTACATCAAGCTGATCCGGTTCAGGAACCGCGTCGCCGGTAACTAGGCACCTCTTTCCCTTTCTCAATTTTTCTTAATCCGGCGGCAAGGCAACGGCGAGGGGCTCGACCCCATTCTCTCCTCCGAGACTTCCGGGCGCAGGAGCGCCCCTTCGAGGAGAGGAACAAGATGACTCAGTCCACCGATCGGGCGCGTTCGCCGAAGGCCAAGGCCCTGGCGGCCGCCCTCCTGATCACCACCATCCTGGGCGGCGGCGTCGCCACCCACGCCTGGTCGCAGGCGACCGTTGCGCCGCCGGTAGCGGCGCCGTCCACTGTGCCGGCCCCCTACGGCATTCCGCAGCTGGGATTCGCCGACCTCGCCGACAAGGTGAAGCCGGCGGTCGTCAACATCTCGACCCAGGAGCGGGTCGGCGGCGGCACCAGCGCTGACATGCGCAACCTGCCGAAGATGCCGAAGCAGATGGAAGAGATGTTCAAGCGCTACTTCGACCAGCAGCAGCGCGGGCAGGGCGGCGACGACGAGGAGGGCCGCGGCCGCACCAAGCGCTCGGCGGGCTCCGGCTTCATCGTCGATCCGGCCGGATGGATCGTGACCAACAACCACGTGGTCGAGGGTGCCACCAAGATCACCGTCACCATGGACGACGGGTCGAGCTATCAGGCGACGGTGAAGGGCCGCGACGACAAGGTCGACCTGGCGCTGCTCAAGATCGAGGCCCCGCGGCCGCTGCCGTACCTGCCCTTCGGCAACTCCGACGCCGCGCGCGTCGGCGACTGGGTGATCGCGGTCGGCAACCCGTTCGGCCTCGGCGGCTCGGTCACCGCCGGCATCATCTCGGCGCACAATCGCAACCTGCATGCGGGTCCGTACGACGACTTCCTTCAGATTGACGCGCCGATCAACCCCGGCAACTCCGGCGGCCCGCTGTTCAACCAGCAGGGCCAGGTGATCGGCATCTCGACCGCGATCTACTCGCCGTCGGGCGGCAGCGTCGGCATCGGCTTCGCGATCCCCTCGAACCTGGTCTCGAAGGTCGTGGGCGAGCTTCGCGAGCACGGCTCGGTCAACCGCGGCTGGCTCGGCGTGCAGATGCAGCCCCTGACCGACCAGCTCGCCCGTGCGATGGGCCGGCCGAACTCGGACGGCGTGCTGATCAACCGGGTCGAGGACGACTCGCCGGCGGCGCGCGCCAAGCTGCAGCAGGGTGACGTAATCACCCAATTCGGCAACCGCTCCATCAAGAGCCCGCGCGACCTCGCGGTCGCGGTCGGCGACTCCAAGGCCGGCCAGAGCGCCCGCATGACGGTGTGGCGCGACGGCAAGGAGCAGACGCTCAGCGTGACCGTCGGTACGCCCAAGGCGGAGAAGCAGGTGTCGGCGTCGAGCAACGACAACGACGACCAGTCGGCCACCGGCCGCGCTGCCGTCGGCCTGGCGCTCGCCCCGCTCTCCAACGAGAAGCGGAAGGAGCTCTCCCTGCCGTCGACTGCCAAGGGCGTCGTCGTCCAGCGCGTGACGCCGGACAGCCAGGCGGCCGAAAGCGGCATCGAGCGCGGCGACGTGATCGTCCGCGTCGGCGACGACGCGGTGGCGTCCCCGCAGGACGCGATCGCCAAGATCCGCAAGGCCCAGGACGAGAAGCGCGAGGCGGTGCCGCTGCTGGTCATGCGCGAGGGCGCCACCTACTATGTGGCGCTCCAGCTCGCCCAGGGCTGACCTCCGACTTCAGGTGGACGGAAGCGGCCGGGCGATAACGTCCGGCCGCTTTCTTATGCTCGAGGCGTCATGAAGATCCTGCTGGTCGAGGACAACGACCGCGTCGCCGACTTCGTCGTCAAGGGCCTGAAGGAGTCGGGCCATGTCGTCGATCATGCCGGCAACGGCCGCGACGGGCTGTTCATGGCGACGACCGAGGCCTACGACGCGATGGTCCTCGACCGCATGCTGCCCGGCGGCATCGACGGCCTCGGCATCATCGAGGCGCTGCGCAAGACCGGGAACAAGACGCCGATCCTGATCCTCTCGGCTCTGGCCGAGGTCGACGACCGCATCCGCGGGCTTCGCGCCGGCGGCGATGATTATCTCACCAAGCCCTTCGCCTTCGGCGAGCTCGTCGCCCGCCTCGATGCGCTGGTCCGCCGCGCGCAACCGGTTGCGGCTGCGACCTCGCTCGCCGTCGGCGACCTGAGGATGGACCTCCTGGCCCGCGAGGTGTTGCGCGCCGGCAAGCCGATCGACCTGCAGCCGCGCGAGTTCAAGCTGCTCGAATACCTGATGCGGCATGCCGAGCAGGCGGTGACGCGCACCATGCTGCTCGAGAACGTCTGGGACTACCACTTCGACCCGCAGACCAACGTGATCGACGCGCACATCTCGAAGCTCCGCCAGAAGATCGACGCGCCGTTCGAGAGGCCGCTCCTGCAGACGTTGCGCGGCGTCGGCTACAAGCTGACGGCCGGATGACCCGTCTCCTCCGCTCGACGTCGGTGCGCCTGGCGCTCGGCTACGCGCTCCTCTTCATTCTCTCGTCGGTGGTGCTGGGCGGGCTCCTCTGGTGGCGCGCAACGCTGACGCTGGACCAGGAGACCGAGGCGGTGATCGCCTCGGACACGCGCGCGATCGGCGACCGGCTCCGCGACTTCGGCCTCGCTGGTGCGGTCGAGACAATCAACACGCGGATCCGCCGCGCCGGCGACGAGCGCGCCATCTACCTGCTGGCCGACGCGCAGAAGCGCCCGGTCACCGGCAACCTGACAGCCTGGCCGCCCGATGTCGGCGAGGAGATCGGCTGGTACATGGCGAGCCTGGTACGCGACGAGCGCCGCCATGCGATCCGCGTCTATTTCGCGCGACTGCCGAACGGCTATCGTCTTCTCGTCGGCCGCGACGTGCAGGATCGCGAGGCGCTGCGCGAGCTGATCTTCAATGCGCTGGGATGGACGGCGGCGGCGGCGCTCGCGCTCGCCATCGGCGGCGGGTTCCTGGTGCGCCGCGCCGCGCTCGGCCGCATCGAGGCGATCAACCGCACCGCCTCCGACATCGTGCGGGGCGATCTCAAGCGCCGCCTGCCGTCGCGCGATTCCGGCGACGAGTTCGACCAGCTGGCGCTCACCATCAACGGCATGCTGGACCAGATCCAGCAGCTGATCGAAGGCCTGCAGGCGACGACGCACGCGGTCGCGCATGATCTGAGGACGCCGCTCGCCGAGCTGCGCGGGCGCCTCGAGGCGCTGCTGCGCACGCGGCCCTCGCAGGAGGCGATGATCGACGAGGTGCAGGAGGCGGTCGTCGACGTCGACCGCGTGATCGAGATCTTCAACGCGCTGCTGCGCCTCGCCGAGATCGATTCAGGCACGCGGCGCTCGGGCTTCCGCACCGTCGATCTGGCGAAGGTCGCGGCCGAGGCCGCCGAGCTCTACCGGCCGATCGTCGAGGAGCGCGGCGCCGCGCTGGCGGTCGAGGCGCCGACCAACCTTGCGATCGACGGCGACCCGTTCCTGATCGCGCAGGCCGTTGCCAACCTGCTCGACAACGCGGCCAAGGTGGCGCCCCGAGGCAGCGTCGTCACGCTCACCGTCGCCGATGACGCCGGGCGCGCGCGCATCCAGGTCGCCGATCGCGGCCCCGGCATTCCGGACGACGAAAAGCCCCGGGTCACCGAACGCTTCTTCCGCGGCGACGCGGCCCGCGCGACGTCGGGCGTCGGCCTGGGACTGAGCGTCGTCGCCGCGGTCGCCCGCCTCCACGGCGGCACCTTGGCGCTGGAAGACAATCATCCAGGATTGAAGGCGACGATCACGCTCGGCGCTTAGCTGTTCAGAACCCTCCCTCGCGTCGTACGCGGGGGAGGGCAGGGTGGGGGCTTGGCCCGATGGCGAAGACACCTCTGACCACGACACGTCGGGCGCGGCGACTGCGGATGGAGTCGACGGACTCGGAACGTCGGCTGTGGAATCGGCTCAATCGAAAGCAGATCGGCGGATGGAGATTCCGGCGTCAGCATCCGATCGACGAATACGTTGTCGACTTCGCCTGTATCGAAGCCAAGCTCGTCGTCGAGGTGGATGGGGGACAGCACGCGGGTCTCGAACTGATGCGCGGCGCGATCGAAGCATGCAGGAAGCGGGGTGGCGTGTGTTGCGGTTTTGGAACAGCGACGTTTTGTCGAACACGGATGGAGTCGTGAGCGTGATCGCGACCACGCTCGGCCCCACCTGACCCTCCCCGGCGAAGCAGAGCCGAAGAGGACTCGTATGACCGTCCACAAAACAAAGCCCTCCCCCGCGCGGTGCGCGAGGGAGGGCAAGGTGGGCAGCGTATCGATTTCGCCGAACGAACTGTTAAGCGCTACTCCGCCGCCTTCGGCGGGAGGTAGCGGTCGCGTTCGCGCTTGACCTCTTCGGGGGTGTAGGGCGGCGCGTCGGGATCGAAGCGGCTCCAGCCCTCGCCCTTGTAGGCGCGGGCGCGCGCGTCGAGGTCGACGGCGCCGGTGCGGCGGTAGATCGGATCCAGCGTCGAGCCGAGGGTCTCGTCGCCGCGCGCGGTCACCAGCGTGCCGCCGCGACGCACGCCTTCGGCATAGACATGCGCGTGCTCTTCGGAGACGCCGTGCTCGGTCAGCGCGCCGACGATGCCGCCGGTCGCGGCGCCCGCGACCGCGCCGACCGCGGCGCCCGCGATGGTCGAGGCGAGCCAGCCGGCGGCGACCACCGGGCCGACGCCCGGGATCGCCATCAGGCCGAGGCCGGTGAGCAGCCCGACGCCGCCGCCGAGCACGGTGCCGATCTTGGCGCCGGTGCCGGCCGGGGTCGGCTCGGTCGTGGTGGGCACGTAGGCCGCATCCGCGTTCGAGCGGATCAGGCTGATGTCGTCCACCGGCACGCCGGCGGCATGGAGATCGGCGACGGCGCGGTTCGCGTCGTCATAGCGGTCGTAGAGACCGGGATAGATGCGAGGCATGAAAAGCTCCTTCTTGTTCGCCAGCCGCTACTGGCCGACGACGTTGCCCTGGTAGTCGAGCGCGACGGACACCTGCTTGCCGTCCTTGGTCGCGGTGCCGCGCCAGATCGACTGGTCGTCCTTCTTGAGGCCGGTCACGTTGGCGAAGCCGTTGGCTTCGATGCGCGCCTTGGCCTGGGATTCGGTGAAGCTGTTGGCGCCGGCGACCGGCGCGCCGGGAACGGCCTTCGATGGCATCGGCGCGGTCGCCGTCGAGTCCGGCGTGCCCGGCTTCAGCACGGTGCCGGGAACGGTCGCGGTGCTGGGCGCGGTGCCGCCGGGCGTCGCGGCGCTCGGCAGCGTCGGCGCGGTGCCGTTCTGGGCCTGTCCGGCGGGAGCCGGCACGGTCGGGGAGGGCGGTCCGGGCGGCGTGGTCTGGGCGAGCGCCGGAAGAGCGATGGCGAGCACCGCCGCGGCGCCGAGAATCTTGCGCATGGCGCAGTCCTTTCATGAGTGAGATCGCGTGAGAAGAACGCGAGCGGCCGGCGCGCGTTGCCGCTCGCGAGGGAAATACGCGGCGGATTTGCGCGGTGCGGGAACGAGTTACCGCGAGGTGGGAGCCCGCTGGCGCCGGACATAAAGAACCCCCGCGTGGATCTCTCCGCGCGGGGGTTCTCTAGGTCGCAACTTGGAGCTGGCGACCTCGGGCGCCGTCACGTGGACGGTGCCGAGCTCGGTGCAAGGCGGCTCAGGGCCTTGGAAACCCTGCACGAAGGAACCCTCGGGCGCGCGAGAGTTCCGGCTCGCAAGACTAGGCGCGCGACGTCGAGGACGGGTGTGATTTTTCGGCAACAGATTTGAACCTGCTGCCGGGTCGACCCGAACGGGAATTCAATCCGGCGACGTCACGCCGGTCTGCGTGGTGATGAGATCGTAGGCGCCGATGCGACGATGCGCGGCGAAGTCGAACATCTTCTCTTTGCCGTGGCGGCAGAGATCGAGATCGATCTCGGCGACGATCGCCTCGTCTTCGAGCGTCTTCGCGTCCGCGACGACGCGGCCGTTGGGATCGACGATCACCGAGCCGCCGATCAGCCCTGCGCCGTCCTCGACGCCGGCCTTGGCGACGCAGACCGCGAAGGTCGAGTTCATGTAGGCGTTCGCCTGCGCCACCAGCGTCGAGTGGAAGGTGCGGAGCGCCTGGTCCTCGTTCTTCCGCCCGAAAGGATCGTAGGCGGCGGAGTTGTAGCCGCAGCACACGAGCTCGACGCCCTTGAGTCCCAGCACGCGCCACGCCTCGGGCCAGCGGCGGTCGTTGCAGATCAGCATGCCCATGACCGCATCGCCGAGATCGGACGGGGCGCGGAAGGTCGAGAAGCCGAGATCGCCATACTCGAAGTAGCGCTTCTCCAGCTGCTGGTAGGCGAGGCCCGGCTTGGGCTCGGTCGTGCCCGGCAGATGCACCTTGCGGTACTTCGCGAGGATGCGGCCGTCGCGACCGACGATGACCGCGGCGTTGAAGCGCTTGCCCGCCGGCGTCAGCTCGCCGTAGCCGACATGGAATCCGATCCCGAGCTCGCGCGCCCGGGCGAACAGCGCCTCGGTCTGCGGGGAAGGAATCTCGCGCTCGAAGAAGCCCAGAAGCTCCGCGTCGTCCATCGCCCAACGCGGGAAGAACGTGGTGAACGCGAGCTCGGGGAACACGACGAAGCGCGCGCCGGAAGAGGCCGCGCGTTCGAGCAAGGCGATCATGCGGTCGAGGGTGCGCGCGCGGGAGTCCGCGCGCTGCGTGGGGCCCATCTGGAGGGCGGCGAGGGTGAGGCTGCGTGTCATCGCATGAGACTATACGGACTTCGCTTCGCGAAGGAACTCACGATGCTCGCCTTGCGGCGAAACGCTCCCGCTTTCCGGTGCGCCCGCCTCGCGGCGCCGAAAAGCTGCCGCGTTTCGCGCTCGCGCGAGCGCCTCGAGTTCCCTCCCTCGCGTCGTACGCGGGGGAGGGTCAGGGTGGGGGCTCTTCGGCCTTCCGTAACGGCGCCAGCGTCGCCGCGATCGTCGCGAGCACGCCGTCGATATTCGCGAGCACGTCGTTGTTCCAGAATCTCAGCACTTTCCATCCGCGCGTCACGAGACTCGCATCGCGCTCCGCGTCGCGCGCGGAGTCCGCATGCTGCCCACCGTCGACTTCGACCACGAGCATCGCGTCGGGACAAGCGAAGTCCGCCACATAAGGGTCGATCGGATGCTGGCGACGGAAGCGCCAGCCATCAAACTGACGATTCCGCAAGCGATGCCAGAGGCGAGTCTCGGCCTCGGTCATGTCCGAGCGGAGCGCGCGGGCGCGACGGGTGATGCGTTCCGGAATTCTCGCCATTTAGAGCCCCCACCCTAGCCCTCCCCCGCGTACGACGCGAGGGAGGGGATACGAGCGCAAGTTCCTTCCGCGACAACGAAGACACGCATCGGTCACACCGCACGCATCGGTCACTGCGAACTCAGGAACGTCAGCCATCGCCTCTGGTGTTGGTCCATCAGTACCTGCACCGGGACCGCCTAACCGTGACCACGAGCACCATTCAGTTCTGTTCCCGAGAACCGACACGAGCCGAGCTACTCACCGATGCTGCTGTTCATGTGCTTGGCCTGGTACTTGCGCCGATCGCGGCCGCGCTTCTCCTTCTCGACGCGTCATCGCGAGGAGAGCTGAACGCTTTCTGGCCGATCGCGATCTACGTCGCCTGCGCGGTCGTGATGCTGACCTGCTCCGCCGTCTACAACATGCGTCCGCGCTGCCGGCACCGGCCGCTGCTCCGCCGCATCGACCAGGCCGCGATCTTCGCGATGATCGCCGGCACCTACACGCCGTTCACGGCGCTGGGACTCACCGGATACTGGAGCTGGGGGCTGACCGCGCTGGTGTGGTCGCTGGCGTCGCTCGGCATCGTCGCCAAGCTCTGCAACTGGTCGTGGCCAGAGCGCCTGTGGATCCCGCTCTACCTCGCGATCAGCTGGCTCTTCGTCGTCGCCGTGGATCCGCTGTCGAAGGTGGTGCCCGAGGAGACGCTGATGCTGATCGCGGCCGGCGGCGTCGTGTACACGACCGGCGTGGTGTTCCACCTGTGGGAGAGGCTCAAGTTCTCGACCGCGGTGTGGCACGTGTTCGTGCTTGTCGGCGCGGCGACCCACTACGCGGCGGTGATGACGCTGCTGTAGGCGCGCGGCCTGGAAAGACGCTGCCTCCATACCCATTTAGGAATGGTCTTTCGCACCGCGCCCACGTAGGGTGGGATTCCTGGTCGAGTTCGGCCGCCGCAATAGCCGCGGCCGACGTATCAGCGAGAAATCGAGTGCAGAGCGAGCCGGGCCCGGAACGGGGTGCGTGCTTGCGTTCTGTTGTCGCTGCCGCACGCCGTTCCCGGGTGGGCGTGCCTTCGCTTTTGTTCCGGAGGTGGTCGCGTGAGTCTCGTCGACGGTTTCGATCTGAAATTCCTGAGCCGCACGCAGAGCGCGGAGCGTCGTCTGCATGGTCGATTGATCGACACGATCCCGGTCGCGTGGGTCGCGAGCTGGCGGAGCGCACCGGTGCCCGACGACGCCATGGCCGCGGGCAAGGCGGCCCGCAAGACGGCGCGCGAGGTGTTCGTCGAGATCTCGTTCCCCGATGCGGCGGCGATGGCCGCGCAGAAGGCGAAGCCGGCGCCGTTCGTCGTCGCGCTCGCCGAGACGCGCTCGGAAGGCAAGCGCGGCAGCCTCGCCGATTTCCGCGGCGTGTTCGAGGTGAGCCCGACCGGCGTCGACCCGTCGCCGACGAGCCTGGAAACGCGGGTGCTCCGCCGCGTCACCGCGAGCGAGGCCTGAGCATGACAGCGACGAAGGCCGACAAGAGCGGCGGCGTGGTCAGGGCGGCGACGCCGGCGAGCCGCCGCCGCTTCGTGGTGATGTGGACGGCGAACCACCAGGACCGGCGCTCCGCGCCGATGACCGATCAGGAATCCGAGAACTTCGCCGCGCGGCTTCGCGTGGAGAAGGCCCAGAACGTCCGGATCGAGATCGAGGAAGGCCCCGTCCTTCGCGGCACCGGACGCTAGCGCGTCCGTGTGTCGCGCCGCCTCGCCCCGCATGCTAGACGGGGTTGGTGGCTCTCCGGTTCTTCTCTCTTCTGATTGGCGCGCTGCTCTCGGCACCTCCGGCCTTCGCCGCCGGCGGTGCCTATGTCGTCGATGATTCCGAGATCGGCGCGGCCGGCGAATGCAAGCTCGAGACCTGGGCCGCGGCGGCCCGGGATCGCGAGTGGAGCTTCGTCGCCGCACCGGCCTGCGTGGTCTCCTTCGTCGAGGTTGGGGCCGCGCTCGATCGCTCCCGTGCCGATGGCGCCTGGGCGACGTCCGTCAGCCCGAAGGCCAAGGCGACCCTGCTGCCGGTGGAACGCCACGGCATCGGTGTCGGCATCGCCGCCGGCGCCGGCATTGCGACCCGCACCCGCAAGGCGGACACGCTGGCGGCGCAGATCCCGGTGAGCTGGCAGCCGGTGTCGGAGGCCCGCATCAATCTCAACCTCGGCTGGGAACGCGACCGCACGGTGCCGCGCGACACAACGACCTTCGGCGCCGGCACCGACGTGCAGATCCGGGAGGATCTCACCGCGATCGCCGAGGTCTTCGGGCGCGACCGCGGTGCCCGCCCCGGCATGCAGGTCGGCATCCGCCCGACCCTGCTCGACGGCCGCCTCGATCTCGACCTCATCCTGGGACGCAACGTGACCCAGGCGCGCTCCAACCGCATCACGCTCGGCGCCACGCTTCGTTTCTAGGGACGCGGCGTCCGCCTTCGCCGATCGGCGCCCATCCCGGAAATGGGTGGAGCCCGAAGGGCCTTTCGGCCGCTCCGGGCTCCACACGCCGGCGTGGGCTTTCGCCCGCCGCCGGTGCCGCAGCGGAGATAACGGGCGCCAGCCTTTCGGCTATCGCTCCCCCTCCGCCGCAACCTCGGGAATGGAATCCTGTCTACGCCCGCGCGGCGCCGACCGGCGGATCTCTTCTAGCATGTCCGCCGCCTTCGGTCAGGAAATATTCAATTAATTCGGTATTTTTATTTTCGTCTAGCCTGGGCGTCTCATGATTTGCCGATGGTTTAGATGCAGGCGGCAAAGTATAATTACCTTCTTAAATAAACCGGACACTCCCGCGAATACAGCGGGAGTCCGGCGACTCAGCCAAAAATATTTAGAGAATCTGGGACGACGAAATCGTCCGGCTGCCTCCGAGGGCACGCCGGTAAGCGTCATTCCATCAGAGCCTTACCCCACGCTGCCGCAAGGAGACCCCGATGGAAGCCGCCAGCACCCAGCCGAAATGGAAGCCGCGGAAGGGGATGATCCCCGCGTTCATCGCCGGCCTCGTCATCGGCCCGATCGCCCTCAGCTATTTCGGCGTGACGGTGACCACCCGGACCGCCGCCGGGGAGATGCGCGACGGCATCGTCGCCGTGCAGGCCCAGCTCTGCGAGGTGAAGGCGAGGGCGGAGAACCCGGAGTCCGCGAAGCTCGACAGCAACGCGCGGCGCGACCTCGCGGCCAAGTTCGCCGCGACCCGCGCCAACGGCGACGTCGACTACGAGATCGTGGGGCTCTGCTCGAGCAAGCTCTCGGTCTGACGAACCCGGCCGGGGCGCCCGCGTCGCGGCCATCCCCGTCCCAGCCTTTCCGTCCGCGGCCGCCCGCCGGCCCGCGGCTTTCGCCCGTGAGGTAGCCGATGTCGAGCCTTGTCGATGGATACGGCCTGAAGTTCGTGAGCCGCACGCAGTCGGCGGAACGGCGCCTGAATGGCCGCCTCATCGACAGCGTGCGCGTCGCCTGGGCGGACACCTGGCGCAGCGTGCCGCCTCCGAAGGAGCCCGATGCGCTGCCGGCGAAGGCCAGCCGGAAGAAGGCGGCGCCGCGCGATGCATACCTCGCGATCGCGGTGAAGGATTCCGAGGAGAGGGCGAAGCTGATTGCCACGCCGCAGCCCTTCGTCGTCGCGGTCGCGCGTCAGCGCGAGAAGGGGGAGACCGGCCGCAACCTGGTCGAGTTCCGCGGCGTGTTCGAGGTCGCGCCGACCGGCGTCGAGCTTTCGCCCACCACCATCGAGACCAAGGTGATCCGGCGGATCATCGGAGAGAGCTGACCCATGACGATGAAGAATCCCAATCCGGCCGGCACCAAGAAGTCCGTCCTGGTCGCCCGCCGGCGCTTCGCGGTGCTGTGGAGCACGGGCTGCCAGGAACGGCGCTCGGCGCCGATGACGGAAGAGGAGGCCGTGCGCTTCCTCGAACGCCTGCGGACGGAGAAGGCCGGCTCGCCGCGCATCGAGGCCCACGAGGACCCGGGGCTGCGCTTCCATCGCCCGGCGTGAACGCGCCGCGGCGGTGACGCTCTCCTAGCTCACCTGGAAGATCGCCTCGACCGAGCACGCGAAGTCCATCGGGCCGATGGTGCCGACGGCGAAGCGTGCATGGCGACCGGCCTCGCCCCAGACCTGCACCACGAGGTCGGAGGCGCCGTTGGCGACCTGCGGCTGGCTCTTGAAGTCGGGGCCGGAGTTCACGAACACGCCGAGCTTCACGCAGCGCACCACGCGGTCGAGATCGCCGTCGAGCGCCGCGCGGAGCTGCGCGATCACGTTGAGCGCGGAGAGCCTGGCCGCGGCCTGACCCTGCTCCAGCGTGAGCTCGATGCCGAGGCGGCCGAGATAGGGCCGCTTGTCGCCGTCGACCGGCGGCTGGCCGGCGACGAAGGCGAGCCCGTTGGCGATCACCGCGGGCTGGAACGAGGCGAACGGCGCGTTCGCCGGCGGCAGCACGAGGCCGAGCTCGGCGAGCTTGTTGTCAATGCGTGCGGTCATGTGGGCCTCCCTCAGAGACCGCGGAAGCCTAGCGCCCGCCGCGCGCGCCGTCTTCCGGCTCAGGCTCGCGAACCGCCCTGTGTCCTTGTTGTGCGCGGACGCGGCCACTTCGTCGCACCGGCGTTTAACCCACGATGGTCGACCTCGCGCAGCCAAGGGAACGCGTCGCCCAATACCGCCGGATGGCGGCCTCCCTCCGCGCCCAGGCCGACGCCGCGCACACCAGCGCGCTCGCGCGGTCGAGCTTCGCCAGCTTGGCCACGGCTTATGAACACCTGGCGGAGACCGTGGAGCACCTTCGCGTGGTCAGGGTCGAGGAACGGGACGCTGTCGAGCATTGACCTCGCTACGCTCGGAACTCCCGAGGCTCGCTTAAGGGCGCAATGCTGCCGTAAGCCGTCTCCGCTTCGCTCCGCCGATCTTACTTTCGCATTCCGCCCGCGAGCGCGGGCGCCTAGCTAAGGCGCAAGTGCGCGCTTGCGCACGACAGCCTTAGCGTAGCGAGCCGCACTCAGCTCGCGTCCGCAAATCTTCTCTCATGCAGGCAGCTGATATCCCACCTGCTTCTCCACCTCGATCGTCCGCTTCACCGCCACCCTCTCCAGCATCCTGTCGTGATGCCGCTTCAAGTTCGCGAGGTCGCCGGGCTTCGCGATCAAAGGGGTGCCGAAGCGCCAGAACAAGCGGAACAGGTGGATGTCCGCGATCGAGTACCTGTCGCCGACTGCCCAGTCCCTCGTGCCCAGCCGCTGCTCCGCGATCTCCCAGATCGCGCGCGCCGCCTCCGGCCCCTCGCTCCGCGCGGGGTGCACGCCCGACGCCAGGAACGACATCCAGGACACGACGTCGGCCTCGAGGAACGGATCATCTTCGGGCAGCAGCTTCGCCTCCGGATAGCGCCGCGCGAGATAGAACAGGATGCCTGCGACCTCGGTCAGCACGCGGCCGTCGACCACCAGCGTCGGCACCTTGCCCCTGGGATTGACCTTCAGGAACTCCGGCGTCCTGGTCTCGCTCTTCGCCAGAGACACCGGCCGGCTTTCGAACGGACAGCCGACCTCGTGCAGCGCGATATGCGCCGCCATCGAGGATGAACCGGGGGCGAAGTAGAAGGCGAGCATTGGACGAGGAGAGTCTACATTTCGAACTCGGATAGCACTTCTGCCATTGTTCTAAATTCCTCGGGATCATAGTCCCCTTTCCAGACCACGATGTGGAGGTCGGTCGTGGGAGGTTGATTGGCTGCCGCCGATGCGACAGCAAACGAGCACAAGAGCGTCTGAAATTTCACCAAGCGACTCCCGGGCGCATTCCCCAAATTTGCACCCCAAATTGGAACAGCTATCGGCTGTCGGTGTCCCTCTAGCTGGGCGCCTCTCCAAAGCGCTAGGAGCGAGGCCCAAAAGCCCATCGCATTCGTGCTGGTGAATGAGGATGAATCTTCGAACTCAGCACCGACAACCAGAATGGCTTTGAACGATCCAACCGGGACGGCAGCAACAGTTCCAATCTCATACCTACGCAGTCTGTTTACGCCTCGCTGCTTGCCTGGATTTTCCACGCCTACAATTCCGTTCTTGTTTAACGACTGGTCCACAGCGCTATCAAAGGAAGCCATAAGGCCGGAATAGTAAGATGTGATGAGTTTTCCCTTAAGGCTGTGGGCCGAGATTGCCGTATTAGTGCACGAATCGAAGTAGTTGCTGCTTAAGATGCCAATGTGGCGAGATTTCGCATTTTCAATTAGATCGTCGACGCGCAATTCAATAGTCGTGCTTCGCGATTTGAATCTCTTTTTATATTGAACCGGAGGAATAGACCGATAAGTGGCCCAAATAAAAGAAATAATAGATGCCCCAGTTAAGGCGTATATTTTAAGTATGTCATCGTAAATATTAGGAAGAGCCCAGCTCGATAATTCAAGAACAAGCCACAGTGTACCTAAAGAAACGAGAGCCTCTCTTCCCCATGCTTTCCATGGCGGATTTTGCACGAGGGACTTGAGTCGAATCGAAAGCACGTGCGCTCCTCTCGAAAGTAGCTCAATCCTAGCGGAGCACGCTGACTTAATGCAGCTCAAAGTAGTGGTGCTTTGTCGACCTCCCCACCTTTGCCGAGAAAGGTCATGCTAGATTGTCCGAACAAATCGCTACTCGGAGCACTCCCCCATGTCCGCCTGCATCATCGGCTGGTCGCATACCCCGTTCGGGAAGCATGACGCGCTCGATCTCGAGACGTTGATCGTCAAGGTCGCGCGCGAAGCCGTCGCGGATGCGGGGCTGGAGCCCAAGGACATCGACGCGATCTACTTGGGCCACCTCAACGCGGGCTTCGTGCGCCAGGAGTTTCCGTCGTCGCTCACGCTGCAGGCGTTCGACGAGTGGCGCTTCAAGCCGGCGACGCGCGTGGAGAACGCGTGCGCGACGGGGTCGGCCGCGATCCACCAGGGGCTGAACGCGATCGGCGCCGGCAAGGCGAAGCGCGTGCTCGTGGTCGGCGTGGAGAAGATGACCGAGGTCACCGGGCAGCAGGTCGGCGAGTGTTTGATCCGCGCGTCCTATCTCAAGGAAGAGGGTGACACCCAAGGCGGCTTCGCCGGAATCTTCGGCGGCATCACGCAGCGCTACTTCCAGAAGCACGGCGACCAGTCGGACGCGCTCGCCCGCATCGCGGCGAAGAACCACAAGAACGGCGCCGTCAATCCGCTGGCGCACATGAAGAAGGATCTCGGCTACGAGTTCTGCCGCAACGCCTCGGAGAAGAACCCGTTCGTCGCGGGGCCGCTCAAGCGCTCGGACTGCTCGCTGGTCTCCGACGGCGCGGCGGCCGTGGTGCTGGCCGATCTCGACACCGCGCTCGCGTCCAAGAAGGCCGTCGCGTTCCGCGCGGCCGAGCACGTCAACGACTTCCTGCCGATGTCGCGCCGCGACATCACGCTCTTCGAAGGCTGCGAGGTCGCGTGGAAGCGTGCGCTCTCGAACGCGAAGCTCGGCCTCTCCGATCTCTCGCTGGTGGAGACTCATGACTGCTTCACGGTCGCGGAGCTGATCGAGTACGAGGCCATGGGCCTCACGCCGCGCGGGCAAGGCTTCCGCGCGATCCAGGAAGGCTGGACGGAGAAGACCGGCAAGCTCCCGGTCAATCCGTCGGGCGGGCTCAAGTCGAAGGGCCATCCGGTCGGCGCCACCGGCGTTTCCATGCACGTCATGGGCGCGATGCAGGTGACGGGAACCGCGGGCGCGATCCAGGTGCCGAATGCCAAGCTCGCGGGGATCTTCAACATGGGCGGCGCGGCGGTGGCGAACTACGTGAGCATCCTGGAGCCGCTGAAGTCCTGACGTCTTCGCTGCGCGAAGACGACCTCACGACGCGAGCTGACGGCGGAACGCTCCCGCTTTTCGGACGACCGAAAAGCCGCCGCGTTCCGCGCTCGCGATCTTCACGACGCGCATCTCGTGTCCCCTCCCCCACACGCTGCGCGTGGGGGGAGGGAATAAGAGGCGCGGGAGCGCACGCCCCTGAGCCCGCCGGCCGTCCCGTGCCAGGAACCTCATCCTCCGGTCCCGCATTTCCTCACCCATGCACGTCCTCGCGGTAATCGCCCATCCCGGCCCCAAGAGCTTCAACGCCCAGGTCCTCACCGAGGCCCTCGCGGGCTTGCGCGAAGGTGGCCACGAGGTCCGGGTGCTCGATCTCTATGGCGAGGGGTTCGAGGCGAGGCTGTCGGAACCGGAGTGGCGCACCAACGCCGACGTGCCGGAGAACCGGAAGCCGGTCGAAGCCATGGTCCAGGACCTGGAATGGGCGGAGGCCTTGGTCTTCGTGTTCCCGACCTGGTGGTCGGGCATGCCGGCGATCTTGAAAGGCTGGCTCGACCGCGTGTTCCTCCCCGGCGTCGCGTTCGAGCTCACCGACCAAGGGCCGGTCTGGGGCAAGCTCACCAGGCTTCGCGCGTGGGTCACCATCACCACCTCGGGCACGTCGCCGCTGCAGACCCTGGCTTTGCTGGATCCCGTGAGGGTCCACATGCGGGCGATGAGGATCGCGGTGGCGAGGCAGGCGCGGCCGGTGTTGCTGCGGCTGTACAAGATGGATTCGGTGAGCGCGGAGGAACGGGCGGCGTTCTTGGCGCGAGTCAAAGAAAGAATGCGGACGCTCGCTTGATGCAGAACGCTCCCGCTTTTCGGACGACCGAAAAGCTGCCGCGTTCCGCGCTCGCGGTTTTCGCGAGCGGCGGAAACGCACAGTAAGGCGCGCCGCGCTGGAGCGCGGTCGACTTACGAGGCGTTTACGCCCCTAAGCTCGCGTCGAAAGTTCCGAGCGGAGCGAGGTCGAAATGGAAGGGTGCTGCGCGTTGATCGCCCGGCGCTGCGCACGCCACATCGTCTCCGGCAGGATGTACCGCCGCATCAACCGGCCATGCATCTTGCCCGTGGCGACCCATGCGAGGCCGTTCTTCTCCACCACGCGGAGCGAGGCGGCGTTGTCGGGCTCGACGCAGGCGACGACGTAGTCGACCTCAGCTTCGTCGAACGCGAACTGCAGCACCAGCCCGACCGCCTCGGTCGCGTAGCCCTGGTCCTGATGTGCCGGCGCGATCGCGTAGGTGAGTTCCGCGGCACGGCCCGAGGTGCAGTCCGGGATGCATTTGAGGCGGACGTGACCCACGCTCTCGTCGCCATGGCAGACCATGAGGTAACCGAGACCGTATTTCCGCCACTCGCCTTCGAACACTTGGCGCAGCTCCTCCAGCCCCTCGAGGTCGAGCGGCGGCGCGGAGAGGTAGCGGCGGTTGAGGCTGCGGTTGACCTCGTAGATCCTCGCCACGTCGTCGCGGCCCATCTGGCGCACACGCAGACGCGAGCTCGCCAGAACCGGCCCGAAGGCAGCCTGGCGGCCCGCATTCATAGGACTGGAGAAGGGTGCGGCGAGGGTCATGGCTCCCTTTCTAGGGCCCGACGAGTGAACAAAGTATTAATATGAATTTAGATCCACTGCGTCAATCTGTTGCCTTAAATCCCATCTATACGGCGGTTAACGCTTCCGCGACCTCGGCGGGTCGCGGCGCCCCAAATTAGGGCGAAATCCTTGATCCCCCTTGCTTCTTTGGCTCCGCGGGGCCATGTCCGGTCGACCCGATCTCCCTGCCGGAGCCGACCTTGGCTGACCTGATCCTGCTCGCCTCAGACCCCACCGCCTGGGCGGCCCTCGCGACGTTGATCGTCATGGAGGTGGTGCTCGGGATCGACAACCTGATCTTCATCTCGATCCTGACCAACCGGCTGCCGGAGGAGCACCGGGCCCAGGCGCGGCGGATCGGCATCGGCCTCGCCTTGGTCATGCGGATCGGGCTGCTGGGCACGATCGCGTGGATCGTGCAGCTGACGAACCCGCTTTTCACGCTGTTCAACCACGGCTTCTCCTGGCGCGACCTGATCCTGATCGCGGGCGGCCTCTTCCTGGTGTGGAAGGCGACGCGCGAGATCCATCACACGGTCGAGCCCGAGCCCGACGGCGACTCCATGTTCGCGAAGTCGGCGGCGTCGCTCGGCTTCTCCGCCGCGATCGTGCAGATCCTGATGCTCGACCTCGTGTTCTCCGTGGACTCCATCATCACCGCGGTCGGCATGACCGACGACGTGCCGGTGATGGTGATCGCGGTGCTGGTCGCGGTCGCGGTGATGATGCTCGCTGTCAACCCGCTCTCCGCCTTCATCCAGGCGAATCCCACCATCGTCATGCTGGCCCTGGGATTCCTCTTGATGATCGGCATGGTGCTGATCGCCGACGGCTTCGGCGTGCATGTGCCGAAGGGGTATATCTACGCCGCGATGAGTTTCTCCGCTTTGGTGGAGGGCCTGAACATGATGGCGCGAAGGGCGAAGAAGCGGCGCGCGGGCAAGTAAGAGTACGGACGCTCGCTTATGGCGTAACGCTGCCGCTTTCCGGACGACCGAAAAGCTTTCGCGTTCCGCGCTCTCGAACCCAAAAAAGAAAACCCTCCCCCGCGTCAGCGGGGGAGGGCAGGGTGGGGGCCCCGAGCGTGGGCGCCTAGCTAACGCGGCAGGTGCGCGCTTGCGCACCGAGAGCGCTAGCGTAGCGACCACACAAGCGAGGGACCGTGGCCCTTATCTTCAGTTCTTCGTCACGTTCCAGAACACCGGAAGATGCGTCGACACCATGCCGGTCACGTTCTTCCTCCACGCCTCCGGCGATGCCGCCTGACCCAGGTTCACCGCCGGCTGCTGTTCCATCAATGCCCGGTGATAGACCTCGATCGCCGCCTTCCGGGACGCATCGTCGGGAGCGTTCAGGAACTTGGTCCGGAGCGCCTCCGTCGCCTCGTCGCAGGGCCAGCCGAACCAGTTCTTGCCGTCGCACTGCATCGGCGTGCCGAGGTTGGTCAGCGGATGGTGGAAGGTCATGCCGGTGCCGTTGGTGGTGAAGAAGTTCCAGCCGCCCTGGTCGATCGGGTCCTTCTTCTGGATGCGGCCGATGAAGCCGCTCCAGTCGACCACCTGCTCTTCGACGTTGAGCCCGATCTCGCGCATCCTCGGAATCGCGACCGAGGTCAGCGCGAAGATGACCGGGATTTCCTTGGTGTTGACGACGACGATCTTCTCGCCCTTGTAGCCTGACTCGGCCAGCAGCTGCTTCGCCTTGGCGATGTCGCGCTTGGCATAGGGCTCGGATCCCGCTTCGGTACCGTAGGCGGTGCCGCAGACGAAGTAGGAGCCGCAGGTCCGCCACCAGCGTTGATCGCCGTAAGCCGCCTGCATGAACTCGGTCTGGTCGGCGAAGGCATAGGCCAGCGCCTGGCGCGCCTTGACGTTATTGAACGGCGGCAGCAGCGCATTCACACGCCCGATGTTGATCCAGCCCAGCGGATGCAGGATCTGCAGCGTGATCTCGGGGTTGGCCGAGAGGATCTTCACGAAGTCCGCCGGCGGGTTGTTCCAGTAGTCGACCTCGCCGCGGCCGAGCGCCGCCGCGGTGGTGTTGGCATCGGGGAGGATGGTCCACTCGACCTTGTCGAGCTTCACCACCTTGCCGCCGGAGAAGAAGCTGGGCGCCTCGCTGCGCGGCACGTAGTCCTTGTTCTTCTCGTAGAGGACCTTGGCACCGGGTTTCCACTCGGAGGCCACGAACTTGTAGGGCCCGGAGCCGACCGAGCTTGTGATCGAGGTGTTGGGATCGGTCTCCGCCACCTTCTGCGGCATGAACACCGGGCCCGCGAGGCCGAGTGAGTAGAGGGTGAGCGCGTAGGGCTCCTTGAGCTTGATCACGAAGGTGTTCGGGTTCGGCGCCTCGAGAGACGCGATCGACGGCGAGAGCTTCTGCCCGACCGGCGCGCGGGCCATCCAGCGCTTCAAGGACGGCACCAGGTCCGCCGAGGTCACGGGCGTGCCGTCATGCCACTTGAGGCCGGGACGCAGCGTGAAGGTGTAGGTCAGCTTGTCGGGAGAGATCTCGACGCCCTGGGCCATCTGCGGCTGCGGCACCAGGTTGGCGTCGAGCGCCATCAGGCTGTCGTAGATCATCAGCCCGTGGATGTAGGTGATCGCCGCGGTGACGTTAACCGGGTCGAGCACCTTGAGGTCGGCGTGCGGCACGACCTTCAGCACCTTCTCCTGGGCGAAGGCCGGCGAGAACGAGAGCGCGGCGGCGGTGATCGCGGCGGCGCCGAATACCAGACGTGAAGACGAGATCATCAATCGTCCCTCCTGTGTTTTACAACGTCATCGTCGAGTTTTATTGTATTCGCCGAGGTTGATCCTTGACGTCGACTTGAAACGAAAAGTATCGTCGCTCCGCTTCATTGAAACGGAGAGCGGCGTGATCCCCTATCCCGACACCGAGCCCTATGCGACCGGCTTCCTCGACGTGGATCCGCCGCATCGGCTGTACTGGGAGCGCGTCGGGAAGAAGGGCGGCGTGCCTGCCGTCCACCTGCATGGCGGGCCGGGCCGCGGCTGCACGCCGGCGAACCGGCGCACCTTCGATCCCGCCTACTACGATCTCGTGCTGTTCGATCAGCGCGGCGGCGGACGATCGCTCCCCTTCGGCGAGCTGAAGGGCAACGACACGCCGTCGCTGATCGCCGACCTCGAGGCGTTGAGGAAGCATCTGGGATTCGAGCGCTGGGTGGTGAGCGGCGGCTCCTGGGGCGCGCTTCTCGGCCTCGCCTACACCGAGGCGCATCCGGACAGCGTCGCGGGCTTGATCCTGCGCGGCGTCACCACCGGCGCGGACGCCGCGATCCGCTGGTGGTCGCACGAGGTCGGCAATCTCTTTCCCGATCTGTGGACGCCGTTCTTCAATTTCATTCCGGAGGCCGAGCGCGGCGACATGGCCGAGGCCTATCGCAAGCGCATCACCGACCCCGACCCGAAGATCTGGCAGCCCGCGGCGGACGCGTTCTGGGAGTACTCGACCCGCATCTCCAGCTTCAAGACGCCGGCGAAGGCGCCGGACGCCACGCCCGAGCAGAAGCGCCAAGGCACGCTGACCTTCTTCCACTACGTCGCCAACAAGTTCTTCGTGAAGCCCGGCCAGCTGCTCGACGGCATCGCCAGGATCCGCAACGTTCCCTGCATCATCGTGCAGGGCCGCTACGACGTGGTGACGCGACCGATGAACGCCTGGGAGGTCAAGCAGCGCTGGCCCGAAGCCGATCTCCGCTACATCCATGCGGCAGGACACGACGCGAGCGAGCCCGAGCTGATGGCGGCGCTCACCCAGGCCTGCGAGGACATGAAGACGCGGCGAAGGAGCTAGGCGGCGAAGACCCCCCATCCCAACCTTCCCCCACGCTCCGCGGGGGGAAGGAGCACGACGCCCGACGCCCGCACCTCGTATCCCCTCCCCCCTCTGTGGGGGAGGGTTAGGGTGGGGGGCGCCGTGTCGGCTGTTCACGCAAATTCTCCGCCGAGCATCGGGGACTTCAGCGCCTCGATCATGATCTCGGGGATCGCGTTGGCGCCGGAGACCACGAGCACCACGCGCTTGCCCCTGGTCTCGGCGCGCCGGTTGTAGGCAGCGGCGAGCGGTGCGGCCGAGCCCAGCTCGATCAGCACATGGGCGCGCGCCAGATACGTATGCACCGCCGACAGCATCTCCTTGTCGGAGACCGTCATCGCGTCGTCGACGTTGGCGATCAGGGTCGAGAGCGCCTGCGCCGCCGGGATCCGGCAGACCAGGCAGTCGGCGCGGGTGTCGATCGGCCGCTCGATCGCGCGCTTCGCATGGAAGCTCTCGACCATCGCCGGCGCGCCGGTGGCCTGCACCGCGACGACCTTGATCCTGGGCTGCACGTGCTTCACGCCGGTCGCGGTGCCGCTGGCGAGCGAGCCCGATCCCATCGGCACGTAAAGGACGTCGATGTCCTTGAGCTGTTGACCGATCTCCAGGCCGACGGTGCCAGCGCCGGCGATCAGGTCGGGGTTCTCGCCGTCGTCGACGAAGGTGCCGCCGTGCTTCGCCTGGTAGGCGTAGGCGCGCTCCTTGGCGGCGTCGATGTCGTGGCCGCCGACATGCACGCGCCCGCCCAGGAGCTCGATCATCCTGACCTTCACCGGGTTCGGATCGTCGGGCACGAAGATGTCGGCGCCGATGCCGAGGCGCTTGGCCGCGAGCGTGACGCCCTGGCCGTGGTTGCCGGTGGAGGAAGTGAGCGCGCTGTCCTTGGCACCCGCCAGAAGGAGGGCGTTGAGCGCGCCGCGCAGCTTGAAGCTCGCGATCTCGGAGGCGGTCTCGAGCTTGAGCCAGACCTCGGCGCCGAGAAGGTCGGAAAGCGCGGCGGAGAAGATCAGCGGGGTCTGGGACATGTGCGGCGCCAGCCGCCTGGCGGCGGCCTCGACATCCGCCCCCGTCACCGTCTTCACGCCTGCGGCCACATCCCCTGTCATGCGTGGATGCTAGAAGGGGGCGGGGCTCGACGGATTTCTCATTCGCGTGGATTTCGTTCCGGAAATTCCGGAAACTCCCGATCCATGAAATCCATGATCGACTTGGACGCCACCGACCGGCGGATTCTGGAGCAGCTCCAGAAGAACAACCTGCAGACCAACCAGGACCTGGCCGAGGCGGTCGGGATCTCGCCGCCGGCCTGCCTCCGGCGGGTCAGGCGCCTCCGCGACGGCGGGGTGATCCTGGGCGACGTGTCGGTCCTCAACCCGGCCTATGCCGGCAGGTACATGACCGCCCTGGTCGAGGTGACGATGGAGCGCGACCGGATCGACATGATCGACAACTTCAAGCGCGCCGCGCTCGCCGAGCCGGTGGTCCGGCAATGCTACTTCGTCACCGGCGATCCCGACTTCGCGCTCGTGGTCCAGGTGCCCGACGTTGCCGCCTACGAGAACTTCACCCGCCGCTTCCTCTACTCGAACCCCGACGTCGCCAAGTTCCGGACTATGGTCGTCCTTGACCCCGTGAAGTTCGAGTTCCGCTACGACCTGCCGGAGGAGCAGGCGGAGTAACGTCATCAAAACCCTCCCCCGAGCTTCGCACGAGGGAGGGGGTACGATCCGTCGCTTCGCGCCAGGGGAGGGGGTAAGAATTTTTCGACCGCTGTCGAAACCGCCCGCCCTCGCGCGTCACCGTGTCGGCGGCGCAATCGAGCCCGCCTCGAAGCTTGAGGGAACCGACATGAAGTACATGCTCCTGATCCACACGCGCGAATCCGACTACGCCGAGATGAGCAAGGCCGAGGCCGAGCAGCGCACCGGCGCCTACATGGCTTATGCCCAGGCGATGCAGAAGGCCGGCATCCTGCGCGGTGGCGAGCGCCTCAAGCCCGTCTCGACCGCGTCCACCGTCCGCGTTGCCGACGGCAAGACGAAGGTGCTCGACGGCCCCTACGCCGAGACCAAGGAGCAGCTCGGCGGCTATTTCACGATCGAGGTGCCTGACCTCGACCAGGCGCTGTCCTGGGCGGCGAAGTGCCCCGGCGCCTCGCATGGCGCGATCGAGGTGCGGCCGCTCTGGGAAATGTGATGAGGGGCGGCGACGAGACGGCGCGCGCGACCGCGGAAGCGGTCGCCCGCCGCAGCTACGGCAAGCTCGTCGCCTTCCTCGCCGCCCGTTCGCGCGACGTCGCCGCGTCCGAGGACGCGCTCGCCGAGGCCTTCGCCTCGGCGCTCGCGTCGTGGCCGGCGGCGGGCGTTCCCGACAATCCCGACGCCTGGCTGCTGCAGTCGGCACGGCGAAAGCTGATCGACGCGACACGGCGGCGGAAGACGGCGGACGAGGCCGAGCCCCATGTCCGGCTGATCGCCGAAGAGCTGGAAGCGAGCGCGATGGACACCCGCTTTCCCGACGAGCGTCTGGGCCTGATGTTCGCCTGCGCCCATCCCGCGATCGATCCCGCGGTGCGCGCGCCGCTGATTCTGCAGACGATCTTGGGATTCGATGCGGCGGCGATCGGCTCCGCGTTCCTGGTCTCGCCGGCGGCGATGGGCCAGCGCCTCGTGCGTGCGAAGACGCGGATCAAGGATGCCGGCATTCCGTTCCGCGTGCCCGATGCCGCTGACCTGCCGGAGCGTCTCGAAGCGGTGCTGGATGCGATCTATGCCGCCTTCGCTGAAGGCTGGAGCGATCCTGCCGGCACCGAAGCGCGTCGCCGCGACCTCGCGGAGGAAGCGATCTGGCTCGGCCGTCTCGTCGCGTCGCTGCTGCCCGACGAGCCGGAGGCGCTCGGGCTGCTCGCGCTGATGTTGCATGCGGAGGCGCGCCGCGCCGCGCGCCGAACGGCCCAAGGCGCTTACGTGCCGCTTGCCGAGCAGGACATCGCGCTCTGGAACCACGCGATGATCGACGAGGCCGAGAGGCTTCTGCACCAGGCGAGCCGACTCAGGATTCCCGGCCGCTATCAGCTCGAGGCCGCGGTGCAGTCCGCGCACAGCATCCGGCGGCGCGGCGGTGATGCCGACTGGGCGGCGATCGTCTCCCTCTACGACGCGCTGATGGCGATGACGGACTCGCCCGTCGTCGCGATCAACCGCGCGGTCGCGCTTTCCGAGGTCGAGGGAGCGGAGGCGGGTCTCGCCGCGCTCGATCTGCTGACCGAGGACGCGCGCCTTCACGACTATCAGCCCTATTGGGCGGCGCGCGCCGGGCTGCTGGCGCGGGCGAAGAACATCGCCGAGGCGGACGAAGCCTATGCGCGCGCGATCGGGCTCGAAGCCGATCCTGCCGTCCGACGCTTCCTGCAGGAAAGGCGCGAGGCGCTCCGGTAGCGCAACGAGGCGGGCGCGAGAGCGTTCATCCGGGATGATCCGCGTCGTCCTTGCCGTCGCGCTGATGCTCGTGGTCGCCGACACGGCCCTCGCTGCCGGCGATACCGCGCGCGCGGCGAGCGTCCTCGGCATCCTGAGCCCAGCCCGGGCCGCGGCCGACCAGAACCAGCCGCAGGCCCGCATCCAGCAGCATCTCGACGCTTACGAAAGCGAGATGCGGATTGCGCTCAAGATCTCCGATCCGAACAAGCGCAATACCGCGATCGGCGTCGCCCGCACGAACCTGGCGCTCCACGCCAACCGCCAGCTGACGCCCGCGGCGGTGATGCGGATCGACACGCTTCTGGGCCTGCCGGACTCGCCGCCGCTGCTGGGGACGACGACGCGCTAGAGCCGGATACCGAGCAGGGTCGCGACGACGGCGACGGCGACGCCGATGATGACCACCAGGTTGACGAAGCGGAGCAGGGACAAGCGGGTCGGCCTTCCTAGTCGCCGCAGCAGGATGAACTGCCGGCCGGTACCTTGACACGCACCTTCTCGACGACCTTCGTCGATGCCGGGCCGCAGCCACATCCGGCCTCGCCCGCCGCCTTCGCCTCGACGTCGGCGACGCAGCAGGCCTCGGCCTCGGCTGGCGCGGGGCCGCCGCAGCACCCGGCTTCCTCGGCCGCGACCTTGCCGACCTTCGGCGCCACGTTGCATACGCCGGTCTCCGGCAGCTCGAGCTCGACGCGGGCCGCGGCTTCGTGATCGCCGGCGAGTGCCGCCGCGATCGAGCGCACTTGCTCGTGGCCGGTCGCGAGCAGGAAGGTCGGCGCGCGGCCGTAGCTCTTCATGCCGGCGATGTAGAAGTCCTTCTCGGGATGCGCGAGCTCCTTGGCGCCGTGCGGGCGCACGGTGCCGCAGCTGTGCAGGTTCGGATCGATCAGCGGGCCCAGAGCGCGCGTGGATTCCAGCCACGGGTCGAGGTCGAGGCGGATCTCGCGGAGGAAATCGAAGTCGGGCCGGAAACCGGTCGCAACGATGATGCGATCGGCCTCGATCGTGGTCTCGTGGTCGCGCAGCGCGCCCGTGACCGCGACGCGGCCGTTCGGCTTCATCGCCAGCGCGGAGATGCGGAACGGTGACAGCACCTCGATGCGGCCGTCGGCGACCGCCCGTCGCGCGCGGGTACCGAGCGCGCCGCGCTCGGGTAGCGCATCGGCCTCGCCCCCTCCATAGACGCTTTCGACCTGCTCGCGCCGCATCGCCCAGAGGATGCGGGTCGCCGGCGCTGTTTCCTGAAGCTCGGTCAGCTCCAGCAGCGCGTTCAGCGCGGAGTGGCCGCTGCCGACGATCAGGATCGCCTTGTCGCGATAGATATCCCGCGCGTTGCCGAGCACGTCGGGAATGCCATACGCGATGCGGTCGGCGCAGGCGGCTTCGCCCGGCACCGGCAAGCCGCCGGATCCGACCGGGTTCGGCGCGTTCCAGGTGCCGGATGCGTCGATCACGGCCGAGGCCTCGACCGTCGAGCGCGTGCCGTCGGCGGACTCGATCTCGACCACGAAAGGCGTCGCGTCGCGGCCCGCCGTCTTCACCTTGTCGTAGCCCTTGCGGCCGACGGCGACGACGCGCGTGTCGAAGCGAAGATGCGGCGCAATCGCCGGCAGCTTCGCCAGAGGCTCCAGGTAGCGCGAGACCAGCTCGCCGCCGGTCGGCACCTCTTTGCCGGCGGGCGCGGTCCAGCCGGAGGCTTCGAGCAGTCGGCGCGCGGCCTTGTCGGTGGTGAACTCCCACGGCGAGAACATCGACACATGCGCCCACTGGCGGACGGTGTGGCCGACATTCGGGCCGGCTTCGAGCACGAGCGGCGTGAGGCCGCGCTCCTTGAGGTGTGCTGCGGCGGCAAGGCCGACCGGACCGGCGCCGATCACGGCAACAGGGAGGGCAGTCATGTGAGGCTCCGTCAGGCGGCGCGAGCGCGCGGCGGGGTGGCGGCCGGCGGGGTCGCGAGGGGATTGAGGAAGGCGACGACCTCGGCGAAGGCCGAGGGCTCCAGGCGGTAGTACATCCAGCGGCCCTGCTTCTCGCCGCTGACCAGGCCCGCCTGGGTCAGGATCTTCATGTGGTGGCTGATCGCGGGCTGCGAGAGCCCGACCAGCCGCTCGATGTCGCAGGCGCAGACCTTGTCGGGCAAAGCGCAACAACTCGCATCAGGGCGCTTCAGGAACTCGACGATGCGGAGCCGTGCCGGATCGGCGAGGGCTTTGAGCTGGGAACTGAGATCCATGGCAGAAATATATCAATAGATTTGAATATGTCAATGTGACACAATTGGATTATGAGCACTCTCCACCACGTCCTCTTCCTCTGCACCGGCAACTCCGCGCGCTCGATCCTCGCCGAGAGCGCGCTCAACCGCATGGGCGAAGGGCGCTTCGTCGCGCATAGCGCCGGCAGCCAGCCGAAGGGCGAGGTCCATCCGTTGGCGCTGGAGCTGCTGAACGTTCAGGGTTTCCCGACCGATGGCCTTCGCAGCAAGAGCTGGGACGAGTTCGAGCGGCCGGGCGCGCCGAAGATGGATTTCATCTTCACCGTCTGCGACAACGCCGCCGCCGAGACCTGCCCGGTGTGGCCCGGCCACCCGATGACGGCGCATTGGGGCCTGCCCGATCCGGCCGCGGCCGAAGGGCCGATCGAGGTTCGACGCAAGGCATTCCGCGACACGCTGATCGCGCTGCAGTCCCGGCTCCGCCTGTTCACGAGCCTACCGATCGCGAAGCTCGACCGCATGAGGCTCAAGCGCGAACTCGACACGATCGGCAAGGCCCAGTCCGCCGATGCCTGATCTCGCGCGTCGCATCGCGGCGGAAGCGCTCGGCAGCGCCTTCCTTCTGGCGACGGTGATCGGCTCCGGCATCATGGCTGAGACCCTTTCAGGTGGGAACGTCGCGCTGGCGCTGCTCGGCAACACGCTTGCGACCGGTGCCATCCTCTACGTTCTGATCACGCAGCTCGGCCCGCTCTCCGGCGCGCATTTCAATCCGGCGGTGACGCTGGTCTTCCTGATGCGGCGCGAGATCGGCGGCCGCGACGGCATCGTCTACGTCCTGGCGCAGGTTGCAGGGGCGGTCGCCGGCGTGATGATCGCGCATCTCATGTTCGACCGGCCGCTGCTCGAGCTCGGCGTCAAGTTTCGCAGCGGCCCATCCCAATGGTTTGCCGAGGCGGTGGCGACCTTCGGCCTGGTCGTCACGATCCTGATGACGCTCCGCGCGCGAAGCGAGGCAGTGCCGACGGCGGTGGCGCTCTACATCACCGCGGCGTACTGGTTCACCGCGTCGACGTCGTTCGCCAATCCGTCGGTGACTTTGGCGCGGAGCCTCACCGACAGCTTCGCCGGCATCCGCCCGATCGACGCGCCGGCCTTCATCGCGGCCCAGATCGTGGGCGCTCTCGCGGCGTTCGCCGTCGCCCGGTGGTTCCTGAAGCCTAGCCCTCGCGCTTGATCGCGCTTTCGTGCCAGCGCCTGAGCAGCAGGTGCGAGAGGCCGGTGAAGAACAGGAAGATCAGGATGCCGGCGGCGGAGATCAGGAAGAGGGCCGCATACATGCGGGGGATCTCGAGGCGGTAGCTCGCCTCCAGGATGCGGAAGGCGAGTCCCGAGCCGGAGCCGGCGCCGCCGGCGACGAACTCGGCGACGATCGCGCCGATGAGCGCGAGTCCGCCCGAGATGCGAAGGCCGCCGAGGAAGAACGGCAGCGCGCCGGGGATGCGGATGAACCACAGCACCTGCCAACGCTTGGCACCGTAGAGGCGCATCAGGTCGAGCAGGTTGTGGTCGGCCGAGTTGAGCCCGATCGTCGTGTTGGAAAGGATCGGGAAGAACGCGACGATCCAGGCGCAGATCAGCAGCGCGATCGTCAGGTTGTCGACATAGACGATGATCAAAGGCGCGATGGCGACGATCGGCGTCACCTGCAGGATCACCGCATAGGGAAACAGGCTGAGCTCGATCCAGCGTGCGGAGGCGAACAGGATCGCCAGCGAGAAGCCGCCGACGATGGCGACCGCCAGCGCGAGCGCGGTGACCTGCAGCGTGTTGACCAGCGAGGGCCACAGCATGTGCCAGTCGCGCACCAGGGTCTGCCCGATCGCGACCGGCCCCGGCAGGATGTACCAGGGGATCTCGTTGACCCGGACCATCGCCTCCCAGCCGATCAGCACCAGGATCCCGATCGCGAGCGGCGCGCCGAGCTTGAGCCAGTAGGAGTCGCGGCGCGCGCGGGGGGCCGGCGTCTCGTCGCTCATGCGGCGATCGCCTGGTGCAGGCTGCGCGAGACCTCGCGGCAGAGCTCGCCATACGTGTCGGAGACGCGGAAGCGGTCGTCGCGCGGGTAGGGCGCGGATATCGCCACATCCTCGACGATGCGCCCGGGACGCGCCGACATCACCAGGATGCGGTTCGAGAGATAGACCGACTCGAAGACGCTGTGCGTGACGAAGATCACCGTCCAGCCGAAGCGCTGCCAGAGTTCGAGCAGGTCGTTGTTGAGCTTGAAGCGCGTGATCTCGTCGAGCGCGGCGAACGGCTCGTCCATCAGCAGCAGCTTCGGGCGCGTCACCAGCGCGCGGGCGATCGAGACCCGCATCTTCATGCCGCCGGAAAGCTCGCGCGGGAAGGCATGCGCGAAGCCGTCGAGCCCGACCATGCCGATCGCCTCGCTGATGCGTGCGTCCGCGTCGGCCTTCGCCACGCCGGTCACTTTCAGTGGCAGGCGGATGTTATCGGCGACGGATGCCCAGGGCATCAGCGTCGGCTCCTGGAACACGAATCCCAGCTCGGGATGCGCGCTATTGCGCGCGGCCTCTGGCAGCCCGGGCCAGTCGATGCGGCCCGACGTCGGCTGCACCAAGCCCGCGATCATGCGGAGGATCGTCGATTTGCCGCAGCCCGACGGGCCCAGCAGCGAGACGAAGCTGCCTTGCTCGATCGCGAGATCGACGCGGTCGAGCGCCAGCGTGCCGTTGGGGAAACGCTTGGCGACGCCCGTCAGCCGGACGAGCGGGTTCATCGGGACGAGCGGGGAGGAGTCGCCGAGGCGACTACATCCCCACCTTCTTGTTCACGAACCTGGTCGTGTAGGCCTTGGTGTAGTCCGTGCCGGGCGCGTAGACGCCGAGAGCCTGGGCGTCGTCGAAGGCTTCCTTCCAGCGCTTGTCGGTCATCGCGCCGATGCCGAGCTCCTTCGCGTCGCCGGAATCGACGATGCCGTACTTCTTCATCGCCTCGATCGAGAACGCGATCTGCTCGTCGGTCATGTCCGGGTTGTCCTTCTTGATGAGGGCATTGCCCGGCGCCGGATTGCCGTAGAGATAGTCCTTCCATCCGAGGATCGAGGCGTCGACGAAGCGCTGGACCAGGTCCGGCTTCTCGTCGATCAGCTTCTGGCTGACCTCGATCGTCGTCGAGTAGGCGCGATAGCCGTTGTCGGCGAGCAGGTGCACGACCGGGGTCACGCCGGCCTTGATCGCGGCGAAGGGCTCGGACGTCGCGTAGCCCTGCTGGCTGATCTGCTTGTCGGCGAGGAACGGCGCCATGTTGAAGGTGTAGGGCACCACCATGTCGTCGGTGAAGCCGAACATCTTCTTCAGATGCGGATAGAAGCTGACCAGGCCCGCCTTCGAGATCAGGACCTTCTTGCCCTTGAGCGCGGCCAGGCTGTCGTTGCCGACGCCGGGATGCGACATCAGGATCTGCGGATCCTTCTGGAAGATCGCGGCGACGGCGCGGAACGGGATGTTCTTCTCCGCGAAAGCGAAGACGCTGTCGGAGTTGCCGCCCATGTTGAAGTCGATGCGGCCGGCGAGCATCAGAAGGTTGTTGTCGATGTTCGGCCCGCCCTGACGGATGGTCACGTCGAGGCCGTACTTCGCATAGGTGCCGTTGGCGACGGCCTGGTAGTAGCCGCCGTGCTCGGCCTGGGCTTTCCAGTTCGTGGCCTTGGTCACCTTGTCCTGTGCGGACGCGGGCGAGGCGGCGGCAAGAGCGGCGAGCGCTGCTGCGACGATCAACGAGCGGGTCATAGTGCCTCCATGGGGGATCATGGGTCGGGTGATGACCGCGCGGCGCGGGTGGGCCGCCGTCGCGGGATTACCGACAAGGTTATCGCCGTATCACCTGGCCAATCAAATGTTCCGATCGATCAGCTGTCGTAGGCGACGAGCGCGGAGAACGGCACGTCGAGACGCTTCCTGCCGTTGAGGAAGGTGAGCTCGATGATGCAGGCCGCGGCCGGAACGACGCCGCCCATGTCGCGGATCAGCCCGATCGCGGCGCCGAGTGTGCCGCCGGTCGCCAGCAGGTCGTCGAGAACGACCACGCGCTGGCCGGGACTCACCGCGTCGGCCTGGACCTCGACCGTGTCGGTGCCGTATTCGAGCTTGTAGTCGAAGCTCCGCGTCTTGCCCGGAAGCTTGCCTTTCTTCCGCACCATGACGAAGCCGCAGCCGAGCTTGAGGGCGAGCGGCGCGGTCAGAAGGAAGCCGCGGGATTCGATGCCGGCCAGAAGATCCGGCTTATGCGGCCCGATGATCTCCGCCATGCGGTCGACGGTCTCGCGCCAGGCCTCCGGATGCTTCAGCAGGGTCGAGATGTCGTAGAAGAGAATGCCCGGCTTCGGGAAGTCGGGGATGCCGCGGATATGGGCTTTCAGGTCCATGATCTGTCCGGGTGAATGGGCCCCAGGCGAGAGGCGCCGGGCACCCTACAAGCCGATGCTGCACTGCGCCAGACCTTCGCCGGCGCAGCGGAACGGCACGCCGCGCTCCGCTGTTTCGGAAAATCGCCGCGCCGGGTCGCGGATCTTCGCGGTTGCAGCGAATCGGAATCCTGCGCCGTCAGCCTGCAGCAGTGAATGCATCGCCCTAGTTGTGCTTATTAACCATTTGTGTTTATTCACTATTTTTCCTTATTCTCACGCAATAGATGACAATGGGGCTATAACCTCATAGAAATATTGATGCTTTTGAGCTAAGCGAAAAGCGTCGGCGAGCATCTTGACCGGAAGCGCGGCCCGAGTATGAAGAACGGCGGGAGCGAGACACATTCCGGGACCGGCGCCCAATGGGGAGGGCAAGGCCGAGAATGACGGACTTGGCGCAACGATCCGACGATATCGGCGGCCGCTTCGGCCGCCTGGCCCTTCGCGTCCTTCTGGTGGCGATCCTGGCGAGTCCGGTCGCGGTCGGGTTCCTGCTGGCCCCCAAGGCCGGCGACATGCCGCCGCCGCCGGAGCTGACGGCCCCGCCCGCGGTTACCAACCTTCCCGACGCCATCCGCCGCGTCCTACCCGGCGTTGACGTGCAGTCGCAGACGACGACAGCGACCCCGGTGTCCACCGGGGGCTGATCTCGTCGACGCGCCGCGTCGCCGTCAGGCGACCTTGTAGACCGTCGCGAAGAAGCACCGCCACTCGCCGCCGACGCGCCTGAACACGTCGACATACCGCGTATTGAACGCGACCCACTTGCCGTCGATCTGGCGTTCGTAGCGATTGCGCGCGGTGACGACCGCGGTGTCGCCTTCGATGCGCGTCGAGACCTGGTCGTGCACGAGGTTGCGGTACGGCGGCTGGCTCAGGCAGCCGCGGTCGAACTCCGCGCGCTCGACCTTGCGACCATCCGATCCGTCCATGAACACGAAGCCCGGGTCGAAGATCTTCGACCACAGCGTCTCGAGGTCCTTGCCGTAGTAGCTGCGGACGAACAGGTCGTCGATCTTCCGGAGCTCGGGATCGAGCGTGGGATTGTCGATGTCGCGGTTGTCCATCCCGGCCGACATCTAGGCGACCTCGAGGCTCAGCCGATCCGGCGAGAGGTCGGACGCATCGACGCCGCGATCGGCGACCTCCTGCGGGAACGGCCGTCCGCGCGCGAGCTCGGCCGCGATCCGCGCCATGCCGGGGCAGGTCTGGATGCCGTAGCCGCCCTGGCCCGCGAGCCAGAAGAAGCCCGGTGTCTTCTTCGCGAAGCCCGCGACCATCGTCTTGTCGGCGACGAAGGAGCGGAGGCCCGCCCATTTCGAATGAAGCCGGCCGATGCCGAAGGCGATCGCCTGCTCGATGCGGTCGATCGCGATCGCGAGATCCAGCTCTTCCGGCTGCGCGTCGCAGGGCTCCGACGGCGTCTCGTCCGCGGGGCTGCCGAGAAGTCGGCCGGACTCGGGCTTGATGTACCAGGTCTCGTCGACGTCGATGACCGCCGGCACCTTCTCCACATGCGTGCCCTGGGGCACGTCGAAGGTAAAGGCGGTGCGCCGCTTGGGCACCAGGCCGACGATCCTGGCGCCGGCCATCTTCGCGACCACGTCGGCCCAGGCGCCGGCGGCGTTGATCACGACCGGGGCGCGGAACGAGCCGGCGCGAGTCTCGATCGTCCAGTCGCCGCCCGAGGACGAGAGGCCCAGAACCTCGGCATCGGTGATCACCTTGCCGCCGCGTGCGCGAAGGCCCTTCAGGAAGCCCTGGTGGATCGCATGCACGTCCATGTCGCGGGCGTCCGGCTCCCAGACCGCGCCCTTGGCATATCCGGGCTTGAGGAACGGCACCTTCATCGCGACGTCGCTGGCGCTGATCATCGAGACGGAGTCGACGGTGCGCGTGCCTTCCTCGAGCGCCATCGCGAGCGAGGCTTCTTGGTCGTCGCGCCCGATCAGCAGCGTGCCGCGCGGCGTTAGCAGCGGATGCTCGGTGAAGCCCGCGGGCGGCGCCTCGAAGAAGGCGCGGCTCGCGCTGGTGATCGCGCGGATCGCGCGGTTGCCGTAGACCTCGGTATAGAGCGCGGCCGAGCGGCCGGTGGTGTGGTAGCCCGGCTGGGACTCGCGTTCGAGGACGATCACCTTGGAGTCGCTGGCGAGCTCGTAGGCGGCGGAGGCGCCGGCGATGCCGGCACCGATGATGATGAAATCGGCGGTGTTCATGGGCGCGCTGATACCATTTTTTGCGCGCGCGAGGGAGGGCTTCAGCGCTTCAGAATAGCGTCCACCCTGGTCTTCAGCTGGGTCAGCGAGACCGGTTTCACCAGGTAGCCGTTGACGTTGTGCTCCTTGGCGAACAGCACGGTGTCCGTCTGGGCGTCGGCGGTGAGGAAGATGACGGGCGTATTCGCGAGGTCCCGCACCTTGAGACCGCGAAGCGTCTTCAGGAAGGCGCGGCCGTCGACCGGCTCCATGTGCACGTCGCAGAGGATGATCGTGGGCCGAGTCCGCATCGCCTCGTCGAGGCCGGCCTTGCCGTCCGCGGCCTCGACCACCGAGATGATGCCGATCTGAAGCAGCAGGCGCTTGATCAGGAGCCGCGTGTTGCCTTCATCCTCGATCACGAGGACGGTGACGCCGGCATAGGGGTTGTTCCTGTCGTTCATGGAGACAAGCCATTCATGCTGGTTCGAGGAGGGAGGCGACGGCATCGGCAAGCTCGTCGGCGGTCTTCTTGAGGCCGCCAGCGAAGAGACGGGCGGAGTCGAGGTCGTCGCCGTCGAGGCAGTCCTGGATGTCGGAGGCGAGCTGGCCGAGGCGCGTGGCGCCGGTCGAGCGCGCGGCTCCCTTCAGCGCATGGACATGGTGGCGTGCCTTCTTCGCATCGCCCGCATCGAGCGCCGCCGTCGCGTCGGCGACCATGCGCTGCGCCTCGCCGGTGAAGTTGCCGAGAAAGGCACGGGCGTCGGCGTCGATCGCGCCGAAGGTCTCGGCGATGCGGGCGAGGTCGAGTATCTGCGGATCGATCGCCGGCACCGCGGGCGTGGATGGCGCATCGGGCGTCGCCTCGTCGTCCGCGCGGCGGCGGAGCGCCTTCGCTCCGGGAAGGAACTTCGCCAGCGTCGCGGTGAGACGCGCGGAATCGATCGGCTTGGTGAGGTATCCGTCCATGCCGGAATCGAGGCAACGCTGTTCCGTGCCGGGCAGCGCATCGGCCGTCAGCGCCACGATCGGCAGTCGCATGCGCCCGTCGGACTCGTGCCGGCGGATCGCCGCGGTCAGCTCGAAGCCGTCCATCTCCGGCATGTGGAAGTCGGTCAGCAGCAACCCGTAGCCCGGGGCGGCCTCGTAGCGCGCCAGCGCCTCGCGGCCGTCCTCCGCCAGCTCGTGCGCGTATCCGCGCTGGCCGAGCAGGCGCGAGACCACGATGCGGTTGGTGGCGTTGTCCTCGGCGACGAGGACCAGCACGCCGGCGGCCCGCGCCTCCTCGACCGAAGGCGGCGCGAACCCGGTCTCTTCCGATCCGGCCTCGGCGCCGGCGTCGTCGAGGTCGGCGCGGCCGAGCGCGGCCGCGATCGTGAGCCAGAGCCGCTTCCGGCGGATCGGCAATGTCATCGTCGAGAACAGGCCGGCCCGATCCGCCTCGGCGAGCGTGGAGGCCATCGCGCGGGGTGCCGCGAGCACCGCCTTGCGGCCCTGGCCGGAGAGCGCGCGGCCGATCGCCAGCGCCGCCTCGCGATCCGACGTTGCGGCGAGCAGGACGAGATCGCTCTCGTCCGGCACTTCGTCGAGCCCGGCGAAGGTTGCCTCGATCCCGGCCGCGGCGAGAAGCCGTCCGAGCGCGCGCCGCTGCGATCCCTCGAAGCCGAGCGCGGCCACGCGCGCGTCGTCGATCGGCGGGTCCGGCCGGTCCAGGGCCGGCGTCACCACCGGGAACGGCAGCTCGAGCCAGAAGGTCGAGCCTTCGCCCGGCACGGAGTCGACGCCGATCCGGCCGCCCATCATGTCGACGAGTCGCTTGCAGATCGAAAGGCCGAGCCCGGTGCCGCCATATTTGCGCGAGGTCGAGGTGTCGGCCTGGGCGAAGGCCTGGAACAGCCGGCCGCATTGCTCGCTGGTGAGGCCGATGCCGGTGTCGACGACCTCGAAGCGGAGCCGCTCGGCGCCCTCGATCGAGTTAAGACGCTCGACCTTCAGCGTCACGCCGCCGGCCTCGGTGAACTTGACCGCGTTGCCCGTCAGGTTGAGCAGGATCTGGCGGAGCCGCGTCGGATCGCCGATGAGGCGGTCGGGGATGCGCGGGTCGAGGTCGACGACGAAGGCGAGGCCCTTCTCGTCGGCGCGTCCGGCGACCAGCTCGCCCGCGACCTCGACCACGTCGAGCAGCGAGAACTCGACCGTCTCGATGTCGAGCTTGCCGGCCTCGATCTTCGAGAAGTCGAGGATGTCGTTGATGATGGTCAGCAGCGCCCGCGCCGATCCGCGGATCACCTGGCTCATCGAGCGCTGGTCGGATGAGAGCTTCGTCTGCTCGAGCATCTCGGCCATGCTCATGACGCCGTTCATCGGCGTGCGGATCTCGTGGCTCATCATCGCAAGGAAGGACGACTTCGCCTTGGTCGCGTCCTCGGCGGCTTCCTTGGCGGCGCGCAGCTCGTCGTCGTGCTGCTTGCGGCGCGTGATGTCGCGGATGAAGTTGCAGGCGAACTCATGCTCGCCGGTCTTGATGTACTTGGCGGTGGATTCGATCGGGACCGTCGTGCCGTCGCAGCGAAGCAGCTCGCGTTCCAGCGGCGTCTCGCGCTTGCCGTCGACGACCGCCTGCCAGAGCCGGGCGTAATGCTCGCGCGACAGCGCCGGTATCAGCTCCGCGGCATGGCGGCCGTGGAGCGCGCCGGGCGCGTACCCGGCGATCGCGGCGGCCATGCGGTTGGCCTCGATGATGATGCCGTCGCGGTCGATCCAGACGATGCCGTCGGTGGCGTTCTCGAGCGTGAAGTAGGCGACGCTCAGGTCCTCGTTCGCCTTCTGCACCTGCCGGAAGGTGCGGCCGACGACGACATAGGTGAGGACGAAGAGCCCGACCAGCACGCTGAAATAGACGGCCGCCGGCAGCGTGTAGAAACGGGCGACTTCGGCGCGGATCGCCTGGACCGGCATGAGCTCGACCAGCATCCACGGCGCGCCGTCGAAGGTGCGGTAGGTGACGACGAAGGCATCATCGACGATCTGCCCGAAGCGGCGCAGCGAGATCGCGCCGAGAACCGCCCCGTGCAGGTTCTCGGGCAGGCGCTGGGTCAGGCCGGGCATCTCGACGCCGGTGGTGTCCGACTCCGCCAGCACCCGCCGGCGGCCGTCGACCAGCATCATCCGCCCTTCGCTCTCGTTCGTGCGCAGGAAGGACTGGAGGTCGGCGACGGCCACCTCCATCGCGACCACGCCGGCGAAGCGGGCGCCGTCGTAGACCGGCGCGCCGCGGACGACGACGTGGGAAAGGCTGGTGTCGCTCTTGTAGGCGGGCGTCCAGAACGCCGCGCGCGACGGATTCATCGTCGGTACGCCGTACTGGAAGAAATCGTTGAGGAAGAAGCCCTCGTCGAACATTGCCGAGGATCGCCATGGATAGGCGTAGGCGACGCCGCGCGGCGTGATGAAGTAGATCGAGCCGACGTAGTTGTTGCGCTCGTGCACGGTGCGGATCGGACGCATCAGGTCGATCGCGATCTCGGCGTCCGTGGCGATGTCGGAGGAGCCCGTGCGCTGGAACCCGCCGGCCTTGGCGCGGTCGTCCTCGAAGGCGAGCAGGTTGCCGGACTCGCGGCCGCGTTCCTCGACGGGGATGCGGTCGAAGCTGTGGAGGCCGTCGACGGGATCGGCGAGCCAACGGAGCACGCGGGCGTCGGTGGCGATCGCCGAGGTCGAGGCGCGGTCGCGAAGGAAGCCCTCGGCGTGGCTCCGGAGCAGGGTCACCAGGTCCTCTACCCGGCGGACCTTGATCTCGAGCTGGCTCTTGGCGTTCTCGACCGATTCCTGGCGCAGCGCCAGCGCCTCGCGATAGTCGCGCTCGACCACCAGGCCGATCACCCCGGCAGAGGCGAGCAGCACGACGGCGAAGGCCCCGACCACGATCCTGGTCGGCTCGGCGGTGATCCAGCGACGCAACCCCATGGCGCGATATTACGCCGCAGGGACGATAATAGGTATTTTCCTAAAACTGCGCGGAACGCTTCTAAATGATTGCTTTATATGGTTAACCGGGGGCGGACCCCTTCAGCACGGCGTCGATCCTGGATTTCAGGTGATTCAGCGACACCGGCTTCACCAGGTAGCCGTTGGCGTGGTGCTCCTTCGCCATCATGACGGTTTCCTTGTTGCCGTCGCTGGTCAGCATGATGACGGGCGTCATCGCGACCATGCGCGTCGGGTGGCCGCGCAGCAGCTTCAGGTACTGAAGCCCGTCGACCGGCTCCATGTGCACGTCGCAGAGCACCACGGTCGGGCAGGTGCGGACCGTCTCGTCGAGGCCCGACTTGCCGTCGGCGGCTTCGTGGATCCCGCGGATGCCGAGCTGCAGCAGCATGTTCTTGATCAGCTTGCGCACGCTCGTCATGTCCTCGATCACGAGGACGCTGACGTTCTCGTAAGGATGCGGCGCCGCCATCGCGCTACCTGCGGCTCAGCTTCTTGATGTCGGGGATCGGCCGGCGAAGCTCGGGATCGCCGGCGAACACCTGCTCGAGCGCATGCGCGCATTCGAGCGTGAAGCGGTCGGAGCGGTGCGGACCGGTGACCATGAGCCCGAACGGCGTGCCGGTCGGCTCCTTGCCGCAGGGGATCGAGGTCGAGGGATGGCCGGTCAAGGTCATCGCGTAGGTCAGCGCGAGCCAGTGGAAATAGGTGCGCGTCGGCTTGCCGTTGATCTTGTCGGCATAGAGCTGGGTCCAGGGGAACGGCGGCACCGAGACCGTCGGCGACAGGATCAGGTCGTAGTCCTTATGGAAGTCCTGCACGCGGCGGAAGATGCGGGTCTGCTCGGCATGCGCCCAGGCGACGTCGGATGCGGAGTAGCGGAGCCCTTCCTCGTAGTTGGCGATCAGGTTGGGACCGAGATGGTGGCGGCGCTTCTCGTAGTGGTCCTTGAACCCGGCGAGGAAGCTGACGGCGCGCAGGATCTCGAAGGCGCGGTCGGCCTCGCCCATGTCGGGCGTCGCCACGTCGCACTTGGCGAAGACCGAGCGGAAGCGCTTCACGCGGTCGCGGAACGTCTTCCGGATGCGCGTGTCGACGGGGCAGAAGCCGAAATCCTCGGTGACCGCGACGCGCAGCTGCGCAAGGTCGACGGGCCTGAGCTCGGCGAAGTGGGAATCGTTCGGCGTCGAGAACGGGTCCATGCTGTCGTAGACCGCGATCGCCGACAGCATCAGGGAGGCGTCGGCCGTGGTGCGGCCCATCGGCCCCAGCACCGAGAGCGGCGTCCAGCCGAGGCCGCGGCGTTCCGACGGCACCAGGCCGGGCGACCCGCGCACGCCGACGACGCCGCAGAACGCGGCCGGGATGCGCAAGCTGCCGCCGGTGTCTGAGCCCGTGCAGAGCGGCAGCATCGAGGTCGCAAGCGCGACCGCCGAGCCGCCGGAGGAGCCGCCGCAGATCCGCTTCGGATCGAACGGGTTGCCGGTCGGGCCCCAGACCGGGTTGTTGGTGTTGGCGCCGGCGCCGAACTCGGGGACGTTGGTCTTGCCGACGACGATGGCGCCCGCCCGCCGGCAGGAGGCGACCATGATGCCGTCCTGCTTCGGGTAGTTCTTGGCGAAGATTGGCGAGCCGGACGTGGTGGGCATGCCCTCGGCATCGTCGAGGTCCTTCACGCCGAGCGGCAGCCCGTGGAGCGGGCCCAGGTAGTCGCCGCTCATGACCATGCGCTCGGCCGCCTTCGCCTCCTTCTCGGCGCGCGGCCAGACGGTCGAGGTCACCGCGTTCAGGGTCGGGTTCACCGCCCGGATCCGCTTCTTGCAGCTCTTCAGGAGTTCGACCGGCGAGATCTCCTTGGTGCCGATCATGCGGCGCAGCTCGACGGCGGAGAGATCGCAGAGTTCGGTCATGGGGGACTCTTGAATGGGGTAACGCGGTAAGGGGACTGTCGCTTGGGCGACCTTAGGTTGGCAAGCGGATCGCCGTTCCCACGAAGTGCGTTGCCTCTCCCGCGTCGCGATCCTCGTGTTCCCTCCCTTGGCGCGGAGCGACGGGGGAGGGTTAGGGTGGGGGCGCGAGCGAGGTGCGCGTAAAGGACAATGCGGGAACGTAGCTGGCGAAGGTGACTGATCGATTCACCTCGCCAGGCCCCCACCCCGTCCC
>JBGALV010000011.1:21559-64516 GCA_044223515.1 Alphaproteobacteria bacterium | reverse complement strand
CCACGGTCCGCGGGGGGAGGGGATAAGAGATGCCGTCGTCTCTTACGCCCCCCTTACTTCACCACTTCGTCCGGGTACGCGCCGAAGAACTCGGTGCGCTTGAGCCAGCCCTTGTAGCCGCCGATCTCGGCGCGGCACCAAGCTTCGCGGCATTCCATCAGGCGCCCGACCAGGCCCGGCTCGACCATCGCGACGGCGTCGGCGTCTTCCTTGCGGTCGCTGCGGAGCCGGCGAGTCTCGCCCGTGATCAGCAGCGTGCGCCGGCCGGTGAGGAAGCTCGACTGCACCCAGCCGACCGAGCCCTGGAAGTCGCGGATGCGCCGCCAGGTGTCGAATTCCTGGATCACCTCGACCGGCATCGCGCGCTTGGTCAGCACCCATTCGATCGGATAGCGGGTGCCGGGACCGGTCCTGAGGTTGATCTCGCCCGAGCGCAGCGAGACGAAGCGCGGCACCGGCAGGCCGCTCTCGTTGGCGGCCTCCACGGGCCCCCCTAGAAATAGCGCGGGTCCCGTGACGAGGAGGATCAGGAGGACGGCGAGACGACGCAGCATGCCGGTCCGGAACGAGCCTTGAGGAATGACCCTGTTTAGGTGCGGAGTGCCTTCCGGGTCAAGGATTTGCACCCCATCGGGTGGGGATTTGCGGCTGGTAACCGACATATGCCGGGCTATAGTCTGGCCTTGGACCTAAACGCTGGAGATCGAGTGGGCGTCTGGGAGGATCTGGCGCGGGAACTCGACGCCTGGGGGAAGGCCGAGCGGCGGGCGACGCTGTGGTGGCGGGACGACGACGCCGTGGCGCCGAGCCCGGCGCTGACGCGCCTGAACGACCTCGGCCGGGCCCACGACGTGGTTCCGGCGCTGGCGGTGGTGCCGAAGACCGCCGAGGCGGCCTTGCCGGGCGCGGTCCTCCTCCAGCACGGCTACGCGCACACAAATCACGGCGTCGCCAAGAAGGCCGAACTCGGCCCCGACCGGCCCCCGGCGGCGGTCGCCGACGAGCTGAAGGCCGGCCGCACGCGCCTTCTCGACCTCTTCGCCGAGCGCGTGTTGCCGGTGCTGGCCCCGCCCTGGAACCGCATCGCGCCCGAGGTCGTGGCGCTGCTGCCGGGCCTGGGCTTCCGCGGGCTCTCGACGTACCAGCCGCGCGCACAGGCCGAGGCGGTGCCGGGGCTGACGCAGGTCAACACGCATGCCGACATCATCGACTGGCGCGAGCGGCGCTTCATCGGCGACGAGCTCGCCTGCGGCGCGGTGCTGCGCCACCTGATGGACCGCCGTCTCGGCCGCGCCGATCCGGCTGAGCCGACCGGCGTGCTCACCCATCATCTCGTCCACGACGCGCCGGCCTGGCGCTTCCTCGAGCGCCTGCTGACCTTCACGCGCGCTCATCCCGCCATCCGCTGGCTGACGCCGGCCCAAGCTTTCGGACTCGCGCCCGCATGACCGTGCATACCTACCCGACCAAGGCGATGATGGGCGACTATCTCCGCGCCGCCTTCGGCCTGACACTCACCGGCACGCCCATCCTGCTGTCGCCGCCGGGATCGGCGGCGATGTACATCCTCGGACCGCTCGCCCTGCTGTTCGCGATCTTCGGCGCCCGCACCTGGCTTCGCCACCGCACCAAGGTCGAGACCGACGACCTCAAGGTCGTCGTGCGCGGGCTCTGGAAGAGCGAGCTCGCCTGGTCGGACCTCCAGGAGGTGAAGCTCAACTACTATTCGACCAAGCGCGACCGCAGCCAGGGCTGGATGCAGCTCGCGCTGCGGGGCCCGAGCGGGCGGCTGCGCTTCGACTCGACGCTCGACGGCTTCCCCGAGGTCGCGCGCCGCGCCTACCAGACCGCGCGCGCCAAGGGGATGGAGCTGACGGAAGCCTCGATCTCGAACTTCGCCGCGCTCGGCTTCGAACCGCCGAAGTCGCTCTGATCCGCCCATGAGCACGAGCCCGCTTCTCCGCGTCAGCGACCTCAAGGTCGTCTTCGACCTGCCGGAGGGGCAGCTCGTCGCGGTCGACGGCGTCAACTTCCGCGTCCGCTACGGCCAGACCACCGCGCTGGTCGGCGAGTCAGGCTCCGGCAAGACCGTCGTCTCGCAGGCGATCCTCAACATCCTGCCGAAGGCGGCGCGCGTCGCCTCGGGCCAGATCCTGTTCGCCGATCCGGCCAAGGCCGGGACGGTCAACGACATCGCCCACATGCCGCCGGAAAGCCGCGGCATGCGCGCGATCCGCGGCGGGCGGATCTCGATCATCTTCCAGGAGCCGATGACCTCGCTCTCGGCGCTCCACACGATCGGCGACCAGATCGCCGAGACGATGGAGCTGCACAAGCCGGTGAGCCGCGCCCAGGCCCTGGAGGCGACCCGCGACATGCTGCGGCTCGTGGGATTCCCGGATCCGAAGAAGGCCATCGATACGTATCCGTTCGAGCTCTCCGGCGGGCTACGCCAGCGCGCGATGATCGCGATGGCGTTGATCTGCCGGCCGGCACTGCTGATCGCCGACGAGCCGACGACCGCGCTCGACGTCACCATCCAGGCGCAGATCCTCAAACTGATCGCCGATCTCCAGCAGGAGCTCGGCATGGCGGTGCTGGTCATCACCCACGACCTCGGCGTCGTCGCCAACGTCGCCCAGGAAGTCGTGGTGATGTATCGCGGCCGGGTGATGGAAGCGGGCACGGTCGAGGACATCTTCCGCGCGCCCGAGCATCCCTACCTCAAGGCCCTGATGCGCGCGGTGCCGCGCTTCGGCATGAAGCCGGGCGAGCGCCTGATCCCGCTCCGCGAGATCAAGAGCGAGCAGATGCGGCTCATGGATGCCAAGGCCGAATGGCCCGACGGCGCGGATGCGGCGGGCCCGCTGCTCAAGGTCGACGGCGTCGCCAAGCGCTTCCGCATCCGCAAGACCGCGTGGTTCGGCGACAAGCAGGCGGGCGAGGTGATCGCGGTCGACGACGTCTCCTTCGAGGTGAAGCGCGGCGAATGCCTCGGCCTCGTCGGCGAGTCGGGCTGCGGCAAGACCACGCTCTCGAAGATCCTGCTGCGCGCGCTGAAGCCCGACGCCGGCTCCGTCGTCTTCAACGACCGCGGCACGGCGGTCGACATGCTGGCGCTCGAAGGCCGCGACCTCACCCGGTTCCGCACCAAGATGCAGTACGTGTTCCAGGACCCGTTCGGATCCTTGAACCCGCGCATGACGGTGTACGACATCATCGCCGAGCCGCTGGTGATCCACGAGATCGGCAACGAAGCGGAGCGCCAGCAGCGGGTCATGGAGTTGATGCGGCTGGTCGGACTCGACCCGCGCTCCCTCAAGCGTTACCCCCACAGCTTCTCCGGCGGCCAGCGCCAGCGCATCTGCATCGCGCGCGCGCTGGCGCTCCGGCCCGACCTGCTGATCTGCGACGAGCCGGTCTCCGCGCTCGACGTCTCGATCCAGGCGCAGATCCTGAACCTGCTGAAGGACCTGCAGCAGCAGCTCGGCCTCACCTACCTCTTCATCAGCCACAACCTCGCGGTCGTCGACTACGTCGCGCACCGCATCGCGGTGATGTGCGCCGGCCGCCTGGTCGAGATCGCGCCGCGCGAGGTCCTGTTCGGGAACCCGATCCATCCCTACACGCGGGCCCTGCTCTCGGCGGTGCCCGAGCCCGATCTTGAGCGGAAGCTCGACTTCGCGCACGTCCTCGACAGCAAGGCCTCGGTGCCGTCGGCCTGGCCCGCGCCGTTCACGATCGACGGCGAGCTTCGCCCGCGCCTGATCGACGTCGGCGGCGGCCACTACGTCCGCGCCAGCTCGGTGCCGGATCTCAAGGAGGTGGCGTGATGCGCCTGCTGATCGCCGCGGTCCTCGCGCTCGCGACCTTCGATGCGTCCGCGCAGATGACCTATCGCGACCCGCCGAGCCTGCTCGACGCGGTGCATGCGGGTCAGCTTCCGCCGATCGCCCAGCGCCTGCCCGAGCGGCCCGACGTCGCCAAGCTCTATCCCTTCCAGACGATCGGCCGCCACGGCGGCACGCTCCGGATGATCTCGGGCGGTGCGGGCGACACGCGCTTCGCCGTCGTCTACGGCTATGCCCGGCTCGTCGGGCACGACATGAGCTTCAAGCTGCAGGCCGACATCGCCGAGAAGGTCGAGGTCGAGGGCGACCGGCGCTTCACCTTCCACCTGCGCCCGGGCCATCGCTGGTCCGACGGCCAGCCTTTCACCACCGAGGATTTCCGCTACACCTGGGAGGACGTGTTCGGCAACGCGCGGCTGCGTCCGTCGGGCGTACCGATCGATATGCTGGTGCATGGCGAGCGGCCGCTCTTCGAGATCCTGTCGCCGACGGTGGTCCGATACACCTGGTCGCATCCGAACCCGACGTTCCTCGCCTCGCTCGCCGGCCCACGCCCGCTCGAGATCTTCGCGCCGGCGCACTACCTCAAGCAGTTCCACGAGAAGTACGCGAAGCACGAGGAACTCGAGAAGAAGGTCCGCGACGAGCGCGTGCGCAACTGGGCGGTGCTGCACAATCGCCGCGACAACCAGTACCGGCTCGACAATCCGGAGATGCCGACGCTGCAGCCCTGGATGCTGGTGACGGCGCCGCCGGCTGACCGCTTCGTCTTCAAGCGCAATCCCTACTATCACCGCGTCGACGGCGAGGGGCGGCAGCTCCCTTATCTCGACGAGCTGGTCATGTCGGTCGCCGACGGGAAGATCGTGCCGCTGAAGACCGGTGCCGGCGAAGCCGACCTGCAGGCGCGGTATCTCCGCTTCGACAACTACACCTTCCTCAAGGAGGCCGAGCAGCGGAGCGGCTTCAAGGTCAGGCTGTGGCGCACCGTGCGCGGCGCCGACCAGGCGCTGGTGCCGAACCTCAACGTCAACGATCCGGTATGGCGCGGCGTGCTGCGCGACGTCCGTTTCCGCCGCGCGCTCTCGCTCGCCACCAACCGGCACGAGATCAACCAGGTGATCTATTACGGGCTCGGCATCGAGGGGAACAACACGGTGCTGCCGGGGTCGCCGCTCTACAACGACGATCTCCGCACGCGCTGGGCCCGCTACGACATCAGGGCGGCGAACGCGCTGCTCGACGAGATGGGGCTGACCAAGCGCGATCATCACGGCATCCGCCTGCTGCCCGACGGCCGGCCGATGAAGATCGTGGTCGAGACCGCCGGCGAGTCGACCGAGCAGATGGACATCCTCGAGCTCGTCCACGACACCTGGCTCGACCTCGGCATCAAGATCTATCCGAAGGCGCTCCAGCGCGACGTGCTGCGCAACCGCGTCTTCGCCGGCGAGACGGTGATGTGCGTCTGGTTCGGCGCGGAGTTCGCCCTGGCCGACGCCGACTCCAACCCGCGCGACTTCGTCGTCTCCGAGCAGCAGCAGCTGCAATGGCCCAAATGGGGCCAGTATCGCGAGACCAAGGGCAAGTCGGGCGAGCCGGCGGACCTGGCCGAGGCGAAGGAGCTGCAGACCCTCGACCAAGCCTGGGGCGAGACCGCCGATCCGGACGTCCGGCGCGGGATCTGGCGCCGAATCCTCGAGATCAACGCCGACCAGCAGTTCACCATTGGCATCGTCGCCGGCGCCATGCAGCCGGTGGTGATCTCGACCGCGCTCAAGAACCTGCCCGAGCAGGGCATCTTCAACTGGGAGCCCGGCGCGCAGTTCGGCATGTACCGGCCCGACACCTTCTATTTCGGCAATGCCGACGTGGCGCAGCGATGAGGCAGGCTTAAGCGATGTTCGGCTACGTCATCCATCGCCTGCTGGTGATGATCCCGACCCTGCTCGCGATCAGCGCGATCACCTTCCTGATCATGCAGCTGCCGCCGGGCGACTTCCTCTCGACCCACATCGCCGAGCTGCAGAGCCAGGGCGAGTCGGTCGACATGGCGAAGATCGAGTTCCTGCGCCAGCAGTACGGCCTCGACCGCTCGCCGGTGGAGCAGTACTTCCACTGGATCATCGGCATGCTGCAGGGCGACTTCGGCTACTCCTTCGAGTTCCAGCTGCCGGTGACCAAGGTGGTCGGCGACAAGATGTGGCTGACGGTGATCATCTCGGTCGCGACCATCCTCTTCACCTGGATCGTCAGCTTCCCGATCGCGATCTACTCGGCCACGCACCAGTATTCCTGGGCGGACCACGGCCTCACCTTCGTCGGCTTCCTCGGCCTCGCGACGCCGAACTTCCTGCTGGCGCTCGTGCTGCTCTACTTCGCCAACGTCGTCTTCGGCACCTCGATCGGCGGGCTGATGGACGACCGCTTCCTCAACGCGCCGTGGAGCTGGGAGAAGTTCCGCTCGGTCCTGGCGCATCTCTGGGTGCCGACGCTGGTGATCGGCGCGTCGGGCACCGCCGGCATGATCCGGCGCCTCAGGGCCAACCTGCTGGACGAGCTGCAGAAGCAGTACTACGTGACCGCGCGCGCCAAGGGCATGCCGCCGTTCCGGGCGCTGCTCAAGTATCCGCTCCGCATGTCGCTGAACCCCTTCATCAGCGACATCGGCGGCATCCTGCCGCACATCATCTCCGGCGCCGCGGTGGTCTCGATCGTGATGAACCTGCCGACCACCGGGCCGATGCTGCTGCGCGCGCTGCAGGCGCAGGACACCTATCTCGCCGGCTCGTTCCTGATGTTCCTTGCCGTGCTGACGGTGATCGGCGTGTTCCTGTCCGATCTCGCGCTGGCGGCGCTCGACCCGCGCATCCGTCTCCAGGGCGGGACCAGCCGATGACCGCCCAGCAGCCGCTTGATCACTTCGTCAGCAAGGCGCCGTTCAATCCGGCGACCGACGAGAAGCTGACGCCGGAGCAGGAACGCTACTACATGGCGTCCCAGTGGAAGATGGTGTGGCGGAAGCTCCGCCGTCACCATCTCGCCGTCGTTTCCGGCGTGATCCTGCTGCTTCTCTATCTCTCGATCTTCATCACCGAGTTCCTGGCGCCCTATGCGCTGGCGACACGGCACACTGACCACCTGTTCGCGCCGCCGCAGGCGATCCACTTCTTCCACGAGGGCGAGTTCGTCGGTCCTTTCGTCTACGGCTACACGTACCGCCTCAACATGGACAACCTGAAGCGCGAGTACACGCCGGACCCGCGCAAGGTGAACAAGCTCCGCTTCCTCTGCGACGGCGACTCCTACCGTTTCTGGGGCATGGTCGAGATGGATTTCCATCTCGTCTGCCCGGCGAGGAACACCGAGTTCTTCTGGCTCGGCACCGATCGCCTCGGGCGCGACATGTTCTCGCGCATCCTCTACGGCACGCGGATATCGCTCACGGTCGGGCTCATCGGCATCACGATCTCCTTCGTGCTCGGCATCGTCGTCGGCGGGCTCGCCGGATACTACGGCGGCTGGACGGACGCGATCGTGCAACGGACGATCGAGTGCATCAGGTCGTTCCCGGAGCTGCCGCTGTGGATGGCGCTATCGGCGGCGCTGCCGGTCGACTGGAGCCCGATCGTCATCTATTTCGGCATCACGATCATCTTAGGGCTGCTCGACTGGACGGGCCTCGCGCGCTCGGTGCGCTCGAAGCTGCTGGCGCTCCGCGAGGAGGATTTCTGCACCGCGGCCGTGCTGATGGGCGCCAAGCCGTCCCGCGTGATCTTCCGCCACCTGATGCCGAGCTTCACCAGCCACCTGATCGCCTCGGCCACGCTCTCGATCCCCGGCATGATCCTCGGCGAGACGGCACTGTCGTTCCTGGGGCTGGGCCTGCGCCCGCCGATCACCAGCTGGGGCGTGCTGCTGAACGAGGCGCAGAACATCAACGTGGTGGCGCTCTATCCCTGGCTGATGATCCCGGTGCTGCCGGTGATCGTCACCGTGCTCGCCTTCAACTTCCTCGGCGACGGCCTCCGGGACGCGGCGGATCCCTACAAGTAGCTAGCTCGGCCGCCCCGCCTCCCGGAGCGGCTTGGTCAGCAGCCCCGCGATACCGGCCACGACGGTCGCGCCGCCGACCAAGGCGATCGTCGCGGCGATGCCGGCGACCGGCACCAGGAATCCTGAGAGCGCGCCGCCGATCGGGCGGCCGGACTGCATCAGCATGCGCAGCAGCGCGAAGGCGCGGCCGCGCATCTCTTCTGGAATGATCGCCATGCGCAGCGTCTGCGCCCAGGGCGTCAGCGGCGCGTTGGCGATGCCCCAGAAGAAAAGCACGATGCCGACCGTCATCGCCGTGTCGGTCGCGATCACCAGGATCATCAGGAGACCGGCAGCGACTTCGGCGAGACCGATGCCGATGCCGAGCCAGACGCGGTTGCCGAGCTGGCCGACGACGAGCGTGGAGGCGACCTGGCCCGCGAAGATGACGCCGACCAGGATGCCGTAGAGCTCCGGCCCGCCTTTGAGCGTCGTCTCCACCAGGATCGGCAGCCAGACCGGGATGCTGCCGGTGCCGATGTTGAAGACCAGGAACATGAAGGTGGTCGCGATCAGGATCGGATTGCCGAAGAGCAGCTGGAAGGCGGCGGAGATCGGCACCGCCGCGCGCTTCACCGGCGCGGGCAGCGCGAGCTTGAGCCGGAAGAGGACCAGCGCGTAGAGAACGTAAGACGCGACGTCGAGAAGGACCGTTGCCGGTGCGCCGATCCAGGCGATCAGGAATCCGGCGATCACCGGGCCCGCGACCCCGGCGGTCGAGTAGCCCAGGCTCTCCAGCGCGTTCGCGGTCGCCAGCCGTTCCTTGGGCACCAGCGCCAGGATCATCGACGGGGTGCCGGCGAGCGAGACCATCATCAGCAGGCCATGGACGCCGGCGGCGACATAGACGTGCCAGACCTCGAGCCATCCGAGGAAATGCAGCGCCGGCACCAGAGCGATCGCGAGCCCGCGGGCGAGGTTGTCGAAGGTCATGACCAGGCGCCGGTCGAAGCGGTCGAGCAGCCAGCCGGCAAGGAAGCCGCCGACCACGATCGGCCCGGTGAAGCAGAGCATCAGCAGGCCCAGCGCCTCGGCCGATCCGGTCCTCTCGTAGACGAACCAGACGAAGGCGACCCGGGTCAGCTCGTCGCCGGTGGCGGAGGCCATGAGGCCCAGCCAGAAGCGGCGGAACGGCTTGTTGCGGAACAGGTCGGCGTAGGGGCTGGCCACGGCCCCGAGCATAGCGCCCGATCCTGACACCATGGCGTCAGGTATCGCGTCAGTTTTCGAATCCAGTAGCCATGGGCGCCGCGATCCGAGCCAATCCTGGCCCGTGACGATGCTCGGCCCCCTCCGACGCCTTCCCTCGAAGTGGACGCGACTGCCGCCCGTCGCGGCCGCGGCGTTCTGGATGAGCATCTGCGCCATCGCCTTCTCGGCGATGGCCGTGGCCGTCCGCTTCGCCACGGCCACGTTGCCGGCCGGCGAGGTCACGTTCTTCCGGAACTTCATCGCGCTGGTGTTGCTGGCGCCGTTGCTCATGCGCCGGGGCGGGGCGGTCGTCCGGGTTCCGAGACCCTGGACGGCGGCCACGCTGGCGTTGTGGCAGGCGATCTCGAACTTCTGCGTCGTGATTGCTTTCGCGGCGATGCAGCTCGCCGATGCGGTCTCGATCAGCTTCCTGACGCCGCTCATCGTCGTGGCACTGGCCGCCGCGCTCGGCATCGAGCGGGTCGGCGCAGGACGATGGGCCGCGACGCTGGCCGGCTTCGCCGGCATGCTGCTGATCGTCCGGCCCGGCTTTCAGCAGATGCCGCCGGAGACGCTGCTGGTCCTGGCCTCGGCCACCGTCACTGCCTTCTTCAGCCTGACGGTGCGCAACCTCGGCAGGGACCACCATCCGGACACGCTTGTGCTGATCGCGCTCGGGGGCTCGCTCCCGATCCTCGGCGCGGCTGCCCTGTGGTCCTGGCGCCTGCCCGCACCGGAGGAGGCGGTCTACCTGCTCGCCATCGGGCTCGCCGCGGCGGTCGGGCAGGTGGCCATGGTGCGCGCCTACGCCGTCGCCGAGTCATCCCTGGTGATGCCGTTCGCCTTCCTGCAGCTGCCGGCGACCGCCCTTGCCGCCTATGCGGCTTTCGGTCAGGTGCCGGACCTTTTCACGTGCGTGGGCGCGCTGGTGATCTTCGCCAGCGCACAATTCACCATGCGGCGGGAAAAGTAGCGGCAGTCGCAAGGGGTGAAATCCCGTCGGCACGCCTCCATCTTAGGCATGGCAACGACGTGTATGCCGGGCGCCTGACGACGGGAGACGCGCGTGAACGATTCGGGAAGCGGGAATGGCCTTCGGGTCCTCGTGCCGTTCCTGATCCTCGTCCTCGGTGGCGGCCTCGGGATCGGGGCGCTGACCGTCCCGGGCGACTGGTATGCGGGTCTGGCAAAGCCCTCTTTCAATCCTCCGAACTGGCTCTTCGGTCCGGTCTGGACCTGTCTCTACGTCCTCATCGCGATCGCCGGGTCGCGAACCTTCCGACGCGATCCGCGGGGAGTTGCGATGAAGGCCTGGTGGGTGCAGCTGGCGCTGAACTTTGCCTGGCCGGTCGCCTTCTTCGCGGCGCACGCGATCTCAGCGGCGCTTGCCGTCATAGTCGCCCTGGAGGCCGCGATCATCGTCTTCATGGTCGCGTCGAGGCGGTCAGATCCGCTCGCCGCATGGATGTTCGCGCCCTATGCGGCCTGGGTCGGGTTCGCGACGGCGCTCAACGGGGCGATCCTGGCGCTCAACTGAACGTCCCGCGGCTTGGCCAATTCGCTTGCCCCGAGGCCGGCGGCGCGCCGCAATGGCGTCATCGTTGCCATGGGGGGAAGTCCATTGAACGACGAAGATCTCTGCTTCACGCCGGCGGCCGAGCTGGCACCGATGATCCGGCGCAAGGAACTTTCGCCGGTGGAACTGATGCGCGCCGTGCTGGCGCGCGTCGAGGCGTGCGAGCCGAAGCTCAACGCGATGGCGCGCTTCATTCCGGAAGCCGCGATGGCCGGCGCCAAGGCCGCCGAGACCGCGCTGATGAAGGACCAGTCCATCGGCCCGCTTCACGGGATTCCGGTCACCATCAAGGATCTGCACTACGTCAAGGGCGTGACCAACGAGCGCGGCTCGGTCACGCAGAAGGGCTTCGTGCCCGATACCGACGCGCCCTTCGTCTCGCGGCTCAAGAATGCCGGCGCCATCGTCATCGGCAAGACCACGGTCTGCGAGTTTGCCTGGAAGGGCGTGAGCCAGAGCCCGCTCACCGGCATCACCTCGAACCCGTGGAAGCTCGGGTACAATACCGGCGCCTCGTCGGCCGGCGCCGGCGCGGCTTCGGCGGGGGGCTACGGCCCGCTTCACCAGGGCTCCGACGGCGCCGGGTCGGTGCGCATGCCGGCGCATTTCTCCGGCATCTTCGGCCTCAAGCCGACCTTCGGACGGATTCCCAACTGGCCCGTCGGCAGCAACGACAACACCTCGCATCTCGGGCCGATGACGCGCGACGTCCGTGACAGCGCGATGATGATGAGCGTGATCTCGGGGCCGCACCCCTGGGACTTCACCAGCCTCGAGGCCTGTCCGGCCGACTACGTCGGACGTCTCGACGAAGGCATCCGCGGCAGGAAGATCGCCTACAGCCCCGATCTCGGCCATGCCCGGGTCGACCCCGAGGTGGCCGATCTGGTGGCTGCCGCGGTCAAGGTTCTGGCCTCCGACTGCGGCGCCTCGGTCGAACAGGTGACGCCTGCCTGGGGCAAGGACGGGCCGGAGATCATCCGCGTGATGTACCCGGTCCATGCCACCGGAAACGCCAAGTACCTGGCGGAGTACGAGAGCCGCATGGACCCCGCGCTGGTGGCGATGATCCGCGACGGGCTCGAGGTCACCACGCAGCAGTACCAGGTGATCCGCGACCGCAAGTCGGCCTACGTCACCGCCATGGCCCGCTTCATGGAAGACTGGGACTTCCTGGTGACCCCGACGGTGTCGGTGGCGGCCTTCCCGGCCGAGCTCATCGCGCCCAAGCACTGGCCGCAGCATCCGTGGGACTGGATCCAGTGGGCGGAGTTCTCCTACCCGTTCAACTTCTCCGGCATGCCGGCGGCGACCGTGCCGTGCGGCTTCACCAAGGATGGCCTTCCGGTCGGCCTGCAGATCGTCGGGCGGCGCTTCGACGACCTCGGCGTGATGCAGGCCTCGCAGGCTTTCGCCAAGGCGCGCCCGTGGATGTCGAAGCGGCCGAGGTTCTAGCGCGAGGCGCTGAAGCCGCTCGATCGGCCCCATCCTCGAAGCGTCGCAACGCCGATCGGGTGACGCTACTCTATGGACGCAATCCCGGTTCGACCTCCAGGATGGGTCGCGCCGAAAAAACTCTCTCGTGTCACCGCTCCGAAGGACCCAATGCCTCGCTTCAAGACCCTTGACGATCTCCAGGTTAAGTCGAAGCGCGTGCTCGTGCGCGCCGATCTCAACGTGCCGATGAAGGACGGGAAGGTCACCGACACGACCCGCATCGATCGCCTGGCGCCGACGCTGACCGAGCTCATGAAGAAGGGCGCGCGCGTCGTCGTGCTCTCGCATTTCGGCCGGCCGAAGGGCGGACCGGACGAGGCGAACTCCTTGAAGCACGTCGTCGGCGATCTCTCGAAGGCGGTCGGCAAGCCCGTCGCCTTCGGTGCCGACTGCATCGGACCCAAGGCCGAGGAGACGGTCGCCGCCCTCAAGGACGGCGACATCGCGCTGCTGGAGAACCTCCGCTTCCACAAGGAAGAGGAAGCGAACGACGCCGCCTTCGCCGACGCGCTGGCGAAGCTGGGCGACCTCTATGTCGACGACGCGTTCTCGGCTGCCCACCGCGCGCATGCCTCGATCGACGCGCTGGCGAAGCGCCGTCCGGCCGCGGCCGGACGCCTGATGCAGGCGGAGCTGGAGGCGCTGACCAAGGGTCTCGAGAACCCGCAGCGTCCGCTGATGGCGATCGTCGGCGGCGCCAAGGTCTCGACCAAGCTCGACCTGCTCGGCAACCTCGTCGGCAAGGTCGACATCCTCGCCATCGGCGGCGGCATGGCGAACACCTTCCTCGTCGCCAAGGGCGTCAAGATCGGCAAGTCGCTGGCCGAGCGCGACATGGCCGACACCGCGCGCGAGATCATGAAGAAGGCCGAAGCCAGGAAGTGCCGCATCGTGCTGCCGGTCGACGCCGTGGTCGCGGCGAAGCTCGAGCCGGGCATCGCCTCCGCCACCGTCGCGATCGATGCGGTGCCGGACGACCAGATGATCCTCGACGTGGGCCCGAAGAGTGCCGCTGCGCTATCGGCGCTTCTTGCCGAGTGCAAGACGCTGGTGTGGAACGGCCCGCTGGGCGCCTTCGAGACCAAGCCCTTCGACGCCGCGACGGTGCATGTCGCGAAGGCGGCTGCCGACCTCACCGGCGCCGCCAAGCTCAACTCGGTCGGCGGCGGCGGCGATACGGTCGCGGCGCTCGCGGCGGCCGGCGTCGAGGAGAAGTTCAGCTACGTCTCGACCGCCGGCGGCGCCTTCCTCGAATGGCTCGAAGGCAAGACCCTGCCCGGCGTCGCCGCGCTGATGCAGGCTTGATCCCATGAAGTCGGCGCTCGCCGGATTGCTGCTCGCCGCCGTCGCCTCCGCCGCCGAGGCGGATGTCGGCGAGCGCATCCGGCTGACGCCCGCCGACATGCCGAAGCCGTATGCCACGCGCTCGGCCAGTAATGCGCCGCGCATCGTCTCGCGTCCGCTCGACGCGATGCCGAAGGCGCCGCCGGGCTTCAAGGTGACGCTGTTCCGCGCTGGGCTCGATCATCCGCGCCATCTGATCGCCGCATCCAACGGCGACGTGCTTCTGTCCGAGCCGTCCGAGGATCAGGTCACGATCCTTCGCGACACCGACGGCGACGGCAAGGCCGACCTGGTTCAGCCCTTCATCGAAAATCTCGACCGGCCGCACGGTCTCGCGATCCATGGTGGGTATCTTTACATCGGCGACACCGAGCGCGTGTGGCGCGTGCCCTACCAGCCGGGCGACCTGAAGCCGCGCGGCCCGCTGGAGAAGGTGACTGCGGACGGCGCGATCGGAGCGTCAGGCGGCCACTGGACACGCAACGTCGCGATCTCGCCGGACGGGACCCAGCTCTTCGTCTCGATCGGGTCGGCCAGCAACATCGGCGAGGAATCCGCACCGCGCGCCACGATCCAGTCCTTCCGGATCGACGGACCGAGCGGCGCCGCGCGCGGCCAGGCGACCTACGCCTCGGGCCTGCGCAACGCCGTCGGCATCGCGCTCCTGCCTGGATCGGGCCGCCTCTTCGCCGTCGTCAACGAGCGTGACGGCCTCGGCGACGATCTCGTGCCCGACTACCTGACCGAGGTGAAGCAGGGCGCCTTCTACGGCTGGCCCTACGCCTATATCGGTCCGAACCCGCAGCCGAACTACGCCGAGCGCCGGCCCGACCTCGTGCGTCAGGCGGTGGTGCCGGACCTGCTGTTCAAGTCGCACTCGGCGCCGATCGGGCTGATCTTCTATCGGGGCCGCCAGTTCCCGGCCGAGTATCGCGGCGATGCCTTCGTGACGCTGCGGGGATCTTGGAACTCGGGAAAGCCGGTCGGCTACCAGCTCGTCCGCGTGAGGTTCAAGGACGGCAAGCCCGAGGGCGGCTACGAGGTCTTCCTCGACGGCTTCCGCGTCGGCGGCGCCGAGCGTGCCGAGGTCTGGGGACGGCCCGCTGGTGTTGCCGAGATGCCGGACGGCAGCCTTCTCGTCACCGACGACACCGGGAAGACGATCTGGCGGATTGCCTATGGCGGCTAGCGGCTGACGAGCCGCTTCAGGCGGCGCGGGCCCTCAGGATCGCGCGCACACGCGCTTCGGCGCGGGCGTGGCAGGCCTTCGAGAATCCATCAAAGAGCGCCTTCGAGACCGGGTCGCTGAGGCTCGGGTACTCGGCGTGCCACTGCACGCCCATCGCGAAGGCCGCGTCCTCGATCCGTACCGCCTCGATCAGCCCGTCGGGCGCCGTCGCCTCGATCGCGAGGCCGGGCGCGAGGCGGTCGATGCCCTGGCCGTGCAGCGAGTTCACCAGCACCTCGGCGGTGCCGAGCGTCCGATGAAGATAGCCGCCGGGCGTCAGCTTCACCGCATGCGCGTGGCCGTAGCGCTCGGGCCACGGCTTGTTCTTGTCGGAGCGGTGGTCGTGCTTGCCGTCGACCTCGTGCACATGCTGGTGCAGCGTGCCGCCAAGCGCCACGTTGATCTCCTGGATGCCGCGGCAGATGCCGAAGACCGGCGTGCCCTCGTCGATGCAGGCGCGGATCAGCGGCAGCACGGTCGAGTCGCGCTGGCGGTCGTGCGGCGTGTCGGCGCGGCTCGGGCCGCCGCCATAGCGGTGCGGCTCGACGTTGGAGACGCCGCCGGTGAGCAGCAGGCCGTCGAGGCGGCGGGCGAGGTCGGCCATGTCGATCTTCTCGACGCCGAGCGCCGGGATCAGGACCGGCAGCGCGCCGACCGCGTCGACGGCGGCGGTCACGTACTTCTCGGACACGACATGCTGGGGGAAGCTGCCATCGAGCTTCACGCCGGCGGGGATGCCGATCAACGGCGTCATCGAGGATCCTCGACGCTGGGGAGGAAGGCCTCGCAAAAGTCGCACGCACCGGGCTTCGCGGCAAGTCGGCGATCTGCTAAAGCGGCTCTCCCGGCTTCCGTGAAGGTGCGATGTCCCATCAAATCGTCGCGTTGTTTCCGACCCTCGTCTCGCTCGTCGCCTACGAGCGGGCGGCGGAGTTCAATCCGCGGGCACGTGCCCGGCTCGAGGACCTCGAGAGGCAAGGCACCGGGTCGCTCAAGGACGGACAGTGGCAGAGCGGCCACGAGCTGCACGAGGACCCGGTCTTCAAGGAGCTCGCTGACTTCGTCCAGGGAGCGGTCGCCGCACGCTTCGAGGCGCTCCGCTACCGGCCGGCGACCCTGGCGATCACCGGCCTCTGGGGCAACGTGAACCGGCCGGGCTACCAGCACATGGCGCACGCCCACTCGAACAACTTCATCTCGGGCGTCTACTACGTGACCGCGCCCGAGAATGCCGGCGGCATCGTCTTCCAGGACCCGAGGCTGCAGAACAAGGTGCTGGTGCCGGCCATCGCCGAGATCACCGACATCAACTCGACGGCGATCCGGCTGCCCTCGGTCGAGGGGCAGATGATCCTGTTCCCCTCCTGGCTCGAGCACTTCACCGAGACCAACCGGTCCCAGGTGCCGCGGATCAGCATCGCCTTCAACCTGATGCTGACCGGCGGCTTCGGCTCGCCCGAGACCTTCGCCGGCGGCTACGTGCGGCCCTGAAGCCTAGTTGCTGCCGCCGGTCACGGTGCCGCGGTCGGGCGCCTTGAAGTCGAAGATCTTGTTGTCGATCGGCACGCCGAGCTTGGGATCGAGCAGCGACACGCGCGTCTCGGTCCCTTGAGGATCGAACACGACCCACTGGCGGAGCTGCAGCGGCTTGTCGTCGAAGGTCAGCGTCACGCGGCCGGCATCCGCATCCACCGAGCTCGCGAGCGTGACGCGGAGCACGTTCGAGCCGCGCTCGAAGCGCGTGACGGTGACGTCGCCCGCGAGGCGGATCTGCTCGCGCACCAGAACGCCGATCGGCGACTGGTTGATGTTGACGTAGTTCACCTGCTTGAGGTCGCGGTCGTAGACCGCCATCGAGCCGCCGCTGCCGACGACGAGCAGGCTGGTCGGCGGCTCGTAGTCGATGCGGATCTTCCCGGGCCGGACGATCGAGACCGTGCCCTTGGACTGGGCGCCGTCGGCCGCGACCTGCAGGAAGGGCGAGGAGAGGGTGCGGATGTCGTTCAGGTACTTCTCTATCCGCTGCAGGTCGGCGCGATCCTGGTCGGTGAGCTTGGCGGCGACGGCCGGTCTGGCGGCCGCGTCGGAGGGGGCAAGGGTGGGGGCGAGGGCGAGCGCCAAAGCCAGCGCCAGCCCGGCCCGTGCGAGCAGGGACTTCACGGTCATGGCCCGATAGATCGCTGAAAAAGTGGCGAAATCAAGAGCGTGGGAGCCGCCTCGGCCCCGTGTCACAGAATTGCTGCGGCCTTTCGGTGCCCCCGCCGTTGAACCCGGGCTCGCCCGGGTGCATGATCGCGCCTCGGGCTGCGCTCAAGGAATTCGGGCGTTCAACCCAGCCTTGGCGCCAGAGTCCCGTACCTTCCATGGGAGGAACGGCTCATGCATAAAAGCATCGTCCCTGACATCATCTCGGAAAAGCAGACGCTGACCACGTTCAGCGCCGACATCACCGTGCGCCACGCCGCGAAGGCGATGGCCGAGCGGCATATCGGCGCGGTCCTGGTGACGGCGAACGGCAAGCTCGAAGGCATCTTCACCGAGCGCGACGTGCTGAACCGCGTCGTCGCGCCCGGCAAGGACCCGGAGACGGTCAGGATCGGCGAGGTCATGACCCGCAACCCCGACACGGTCTCGCCGGACGCGACCGCGCTCGACACGCTGATCCGGATGCAGACCAAGGGCTATCGCCACCTGCCCGTGGTCGAGGACGGCGACCTGGTCGGCATCGTCTCGGTCCGCGACCTCTTCGCCGCGGTGAAGCGCGAGCTCGAAGAGGACATCCAGGAGCGCGAGGCCTTCATCTTCGGCGCCACCGCCGCTTAAAGGCGGCGGATCCGCCGTCGGCCGGTTGACGGCCCCGGGGGAGGGGCTATGTTCCTTCGCAGTTGCGAAATCCTCCCCCGAGGCCGTCCATGCCGTTGTCCGCCCCGGCTCCGCGCGAGCCGCTCCACGTGCGCCGCGTCGAGTGCCGCGGCTTCAAGCGCGACGACGGCCTCTGGGACATCGAGGGCCATCTGGTCGATACCAAGACCTATACGTTCTCCAACCGCGACCGCGGCGAGATCACGCCCGGCACGCCGCTGCACGAGATGTGGATCCGCCTCACCCTCGACGACCAGATGACGGTGCACGCGGTCGAGGCGGTGACCGAGTACGGGCCGTTCCGGATCTGCGGCGACATCGCGCCGGCCTTCCAGAAGCTGAAGGGGCTCTCGATCGGCCCCGGCTGGAAGAAGAAGGTGAAGGAGCTGCTCGGTGGCACGCAGGGCTGCACGCATATCGTCGAGCTGCTCGGCCCCGTCGCGACGACGGCGTTCCAGACCATGTATTCGCGCCGTGAGCGCGACCGCCGCGCGGTCGAGGCCAAGGACGAGTCGAAGCCGAAGAAGAAGCCGCGGCTCCTCGACTCCTGTCACGCGCTGGCGTCCGACAGCCCGGTGACCAAGGCCGAATGGCCGGAGTTCTACACCGGACGCTGAGCTATTCCTGCGGGGCCGGGCCGCAGCCGGGCCACGGGAATCCGGGCAGCACGTGCGAGGCGGCCATGCCGAGGCGGGCCAGCCGCTGCACCTCGAGGCAGAGCCCGTAGCGGACCAACGGGATCTGGCGTCCGCCCGGCGTCGTGATCACGCCGGTGCTGCCGTCGTTGAACTGCATGGTCAGCGTGCCGAGCGTGGCGGCATGCGCCGGCTGACCGTCGCCGATGTCGCTCCTGGTCAGGGATCCCTGGAACAGCTGCGACGTCGTCATCGGGCCCCGCGCCGTGTACCAGACGGCGCGGCCGCGCTCGTCGTACATGGTGCCGAGGACGAACAGGATGCCGCCGCGCGCCTCGACGAAGAAGCCGCGGCCGCTTTCGGAGCTGTTGAACCACCAGGCGCCGCGCTGGCGCGGCGCGGAGATGCCGAAGCCTGCGGTGATGTCGGTCCGCTCGATGCGGGTGCGGCCGGCAGGGGAATCGAGCCAGCCCGAGGTCGGGGTCTCGAAGGAGAAGGTCGTGGTGCCTAGAGATCCCGCGAGCCTATTGGGCCGCCAAGGCCCGTCCAGGGTCTGGCCGCCCGCGAAGGCCTGAAGCGTGCCGCTCTGCGTGGCCCCGGTTCCCGTCGCCTCGACGATGGTCCAGGTCGGCGTGCCGTCGGCGTCGTGGAGCAGGAGGCCGGCGAAGAGCCGGCCGGGGCGAAGGACCTCGATGACCAGGGCGCGATCCGGTTCCTCGGGCGCCCACCAAAGGCCGCTTTCGGGCGTGACCGGCGGGCCCTCGATCGCCTCCCAGGCGGCCGCGGGCGAGACGTGCAGGAGCGCCGCCGCGAAGACGGCGCCGATCCGGCGAAGCAGGCTCGAATGAGGCAGCGCCCGGCCCCCTGGGTTTCCTGACCCAAGGAAAACCGGCCGCGTCGGAAAGATCCGCGGGAGGCGAGGTTTTCGAGGCTGTCCCGCAGGCGCGGTATCAGGCGGCCGTCAGAGGCCTTCGCCGGGGGCTTTCAGGCTGAGCGCCAGCGCATGGACCGGGCCCTTGAGCTCGTCCGCCAGCGCCTCGTGGACGCGGCGCGAGCGGTCGACGCGGCTCACGCCGGCGAAGGTCGGCGAAACCATGGTGACGCGGAAATGCGTCTCGCCTTCCGGTCTGGCGCCGGCATGGCCTGCATGGCGATGCGACTCGTCCTCGACCACGAGGTGCTGCGGCTGGAACGCCGCTTCGAGCTTGGATCGGATCGACTGGGCAACTTTCATCGATCGGACGGATGCGCCGCTCCGCCGCATCTGTCAATCGGTTGCGCCTGTCATCCGGCGCTCCCATAATTCCAGATCGCCATGACCCGCGCCCGCCGCCACGCCCATGCGATAGCCGAGCCGATCGACCCCCGGCTGCGCGCCTGCGACCAGCCGGGCTGCATGGGCGAGGGCGTGTTCCGGGCGCCCAGGGCGCGCGACCGCCTGAACGAGTACTACTGGTTCTGCCTGGAGCATGTGCGGGCCTACAACGCCGCTTGGGACTACTACGCCGGCATGACCCCGGACGAGATCGAGCGCGCTGTCCGCAACGACACGGTCTGGCAGCGCCCGACCTGGCCGCTCGGCGGCAAGCGCCAGCGCACCTCGGACGACATCGAGATCGAGGATCCGTTCGAGATCTTCGGCGAGGGCCCGGCCCCTGGCTCGAGGCCGGGGGCCGACGCCCGCATGCGCGACATTCCGCCCGAGGAGCGCGAGGCCCTGGCGATTCTCGATTTGCCCCCGGAAGTGACGCTTGAAGAGCTCAAGGCCCGGTACAAGGTCCTGGTGAAACGCCACCATCCCGACGCCAATGGCGGGGATAAGCAGGCCGAGGAACGGCTTAAGGCGATAAACCGGGCTTATTCCACGCTACGGAAACGCCTTACGGCTTGACGGCCGCACGTCCGGAGCGTTTTCTACCCGGCCCTCCCCAGACGACCGGCCCCGCCACCCCTAGAGGACCCATGCCGAACGCCGCTGCCGCCGCCGCTCCACACGCGCCCAACATGCCTGACATCAAGGTGTCGGTGCGCCAGGTCTTCGGCATCGATACCGACATGCAGGTCCCGGCGTTCTCGGCGCCGACCGAGCACGTGCCGTCCCTGGACGAGGCCTACCGTTTCGACCGCGACACCACGCTCGCGATCCTGGCCGGCTTCGCCCATAACCGCCGCGTCATGATCCAGGGCTATCACGGCACCGGCAAGTCGACCCACATCGAGCAGGTCGCGTCCCGCCTCAACTGGCCCTGCATCCGCGTCAACCTCGACAGCCACATCAGCCGTATCGACCTGATCGGCAAGGATGCGATCGTCGTGAAGGACGGCAAGCAGGTGACCGCGTTCAAGGAAGGCATCCTTCCCTGGGCGCTGCAGAACCCGACCGCGCTCGTCTTCGACGAGTACGACGCCGGCCGCGCCGACGTGATGTTCGTGATCCAGCGCGTGCTCGAGGTCGAGGGCAAGCTGACCTTGCTCGACCAGAACCGCGTCATCCGCCCTCACCCGGCGTTCCGCCTGTTCGCCACGGCCAACACCGTCGGCCTCGGCGACACCACGGGCCTCTATCACGGCACCCAGCAGATCAACCAGGGCCAGATGGACCGCTGGTCGATCGTCGCCACGCTGAACTACCTGCCGCACGACGCGGAAGTGAACATCGTGCTGGCGAAAGTGCCGGTGTGGAACAACGACGAGGGCAAGAAGACGGTCTCCGCCATGGTGGCGCTGGCCGACCTCACCCGCTCGGGCTTCGTCGCCGGCGACATCTCGACCGTCATGAGCCCGCGCACGGTGATGACCTGGGCCGAGAACGCCCGCATCTTCGGTGACATCGGCTTCGCCTTCCGTCTCACGTTCCTCAACAAGTGCGACGAGATGGAGCGGGCGACGGTCGCGGAGTACTATCAGCGCTGCTTCGGCACCGAGCTGCCGGAGTCCGGCGTGAAGGCGAACCTCGTCTAAGAGACGTCCATGAACGCGCCGAACCGCAACGCCGACGAGGCGGCGGTCGAGACCTTCAAGCAGTCGACCGCCGCGACTCTCCGCGCGATGTCGCATCGCGACGACATCGAGGTGGCCTTCGGCGCCGAGCCGCCGGGGCTCTCGGGCAATCGCGCGCGCGTGCCGCAGCCGACGCGCAACCTCACCTCCGGCGAGGTGGCGCATGTCCGCGGCGAAGCGGATTCGATCGCGCTCAAGGTCCGTCACCACAACCGCGCCCTCCACGCCAAGCGCATGCCGCAGGGCCAGATGGCGCGGTCGATCTACGAAGCGGTCGAGCAGACCCGCTGCGAGTCGATCGGCTCGAACCGCATGGCCGGCGTGCAGGAGAACCTGACCGCCGCTCTCGAGCTGCGCTATCGCAAGAAGGGCTTCGAGCGGATCACCGAGCGATCGGATGCGACGCTGGTCGAGGTCGTCCGCCTGATGACCAGAGAGGCGCTGACCGGCGTGAAGCCGCCGGCGTCGGCGCGCCACATCGTCGACCTGTGGCGGCCGTTCATCGAATCCAAGTGCGGCGCCGACTTCCGCGAGATGAACCGCTCGGTCGAGGACCAGGAGAAGTTCCAGCACTGGGTTCGCCAGCTGATCCAGGATCTCGACCTCGAATCCGCCGAGGAGGCGGAGCTCGAGGACGATCCGAACGAGGAAGAGGGCGGCGAGGACTCCGAGAGCCAGGACCCGAACTCGGAAGCCGGCCAGCGCGGCGCGTCCGAATCCGACGCCTCGCAGACCATGGCGCCGGACATGCAGCCGGCCGAGGACGGCGAGGACGGGGCCGAAGAGGCCGACGGCGAGATGCAGCCCGGCATGGGCGACGAGCAGCCGGGCAATCCCGGCATGCCGCAGATGCACGGCCGCAACGCGCCGAGCGACCTCGATCTCTACAAGCCGTTCACCGCCGAGTTCGACGAGGTCGTGGTCGCCGACGGGCTCTGCGACCCGGACGAGCTCTCGCGCCTTCGCCAGCTCCTCGACCAGCAGCTCTCTCACCTGCAGGGCGTGATCGGCAAGCTCGCCAACCGCCTGCAGCGCCGCCTGATGGCGAAGCAGAACCGCTCGTGGCAGTTCGACCTGGAGGAAGGCATCCTCGATGCCGGCCGCCTGGCGCGCGTCGTCGTCAATCCGACGCATGCGCTCTCCTACAAGGTCGAGCTCGACACCGAATTCCGCGACACCGTCGTCACGCTGCTGATCGACAATTCGGGCTCGATGCGCGGCCGGCCGATCACCATCGCCGCGATGAGCGCCGACATCCTGGCGCGCACGCTGGAGCGCTGCGGCGTGAAGGTCGAGATCCTGGGCTTCACCACGCGGGCGTGGAAGGGCGGCCAGTCGCGCGAGCGCTGGATCGCGTCCGGCAAGCCGGCGAACCCGGGCCGCCTCAACGATCTCCGCCACATCATCTACAAGCCTGCCGACGCGCCCTGGCGTCGCGCGCGCAAGAGCCTCGGCCTCATGCTGCGCGAAGGCATCCTGAAAGAGAACATCGACGGCGAGGCGCTCAGATGGGCGCATAACCGCCTGATGGCGCGGACCGAGCAGCGGCGCATCCTGATGGTGATTTCCGACGGCGCGCCGGTCGACGATTCGACGCTGTCTGTCAATCCCGGCAACTACCTAGAGCGCCACCTCCGCGAGGTGATCCAGGACATCGAGAACCGCTCGCCGGTCGAGCTGGTCGCGATCGGCATCGGCCACGACGTCACGCGCTACTACCGCCGTGCAGTCACCATCGTGGACGCCGAGCAGCTTGGCGGCACGATGATGGAGAAGCTGGCCGAGCTCTTCGACGAGCAGGACCAGCGCACGCCGATGGCCGCCAAGCGCGCCAGCCGCCGCGGCGGCAAGCGCTGACGCTGAAGCCCTAGCCCGCCGTCCCTTCGGGGAGAGACGTCAGCCCCTGGCATGGCCGGTCCGAGCTGTGTTCTGATACCTCGTCGGGCGTGCTCCTCCGCCATCGGAGATCGGATCGCCTGATCGGGGGCAGAGCGGTGAATTCGGATTCCGGCACCATTTCGGCACCCGCGCGTGCCGCAGAGCCCGGTCGGGCAGGCAGCGCCGGCACGGCCTTCGTGTGGGATGATCTCGTCGTGCTGCCGGATGTCCCGCCGGCCACGCCCGATCTCGGATTCGATCGCATCGCCGCGGCGACGGCGGCCGCGGTCGAGGCGGGCTCGATCGCGGTGGGCCTCTACGGACAATCGGGGTCGGGAAGGTCGACCCTGCTGCAGGCGATCCGGAATGCGTTGCCGGTCGACCGCTACGCCCGTGTCTCGATCGATCCGGCGGCGATCCCGGCGACCGACAATGTCTATGTGCATCTTCGCGACCGCGCGATGGAACGCCTGACGGCGCGCTTCCTCGGCATCCGATCGCGTCGCATGCTCCGGGGGCTGCTCTGGATCTCCGACCACCCGTGGCTCTACGGCCTGGCGGCGCTCCTCGTGCTGACCGTGCTCGCCCTCGTCGTCGATCCGAGCCTCAGCTGGCAGATGGTGGACGACGTCTACCACGCCTGGCGGACCGCCAAGGCCGGCGAGGAAGTGCGCGCGGTCCGCTACATCATGGAGTGGTATCCGGTCGGCCTGATCCTGCACGTCGCGCCCTGGATCGCGGCCGGTCTGCCGCTGGCGGTCAGGCTGGCGCCGCTGCTCCTCAGGCTCGCCAGTTCCCGCGCGGCGATCGCGAAGGCCTCAGCCTCAGATCCGCGGGCGCTCAGCCGCGATCTCGCGGCGATGTCGACCTCGGTACGCCGCAAGCTCGTCTTCCTCATCGACGACCTCGACCGCTGCACGCCCGAGCGGACCGCCGAGCTGGTCGAGGCGGTCCGTTGCCTGGCGGGCGCCGGCTGCATCGTCTTCGTCGCCTGCGACGACCGCCGCGTCGCGGCGACGCTCGCCGCGGCCTGCCGGAGCCGTATCGCGAACCGGCCGGACGGCGGCGATCTTCTGGCGGAGGCGGTTCAGCTGCCCCTCCGTCTTCCCGCGCTCGACCGCGAGCAGGCCTGCGCGCTCCTGTTCCGCCGGCAGAGCCGGGACGCGGCCGATGCGCCGTCGGCGAGCGCCATCGTCGAGGCGACGGTCGGGCCGTTCGTCGAGCCGCTGGGTCTTTCGCTTCGTTTCCTGAAGACCTACGTCCGTACGATCAAGCTGCAGCTCGGCATCGGCGGGTTCTCCGGCGAGGGCGAGGCGCGCCGCCTCGCCGCTGCGGTCCTTGCCGATATGGTGGATCCGGCGTGGCTCGATGCGCATGCGTCGGGTCTGCAGGCGCCCGTGAACTCGGTTCTCGCTCTCCGCGCCGACCTGGCCGATCGTCTCCGGCAGGTCATCGGCACGGAAGAGGCGGCGCTGCGCCAGATCTATCAGCGCCTTGGCCGCAGGCCATGTCCTCCCGGAAAGCCGCAAGTCCCGGCCCCGCCGCCGGCCGCGTAACCTCTTCATATCGTTGCTAGCATTCGCGTGAGCGGACGGGATCGCGCTTGCGGGCAGTAGAACGCGCGTACACAATCGCGGCTCCCAGGGGGCGTCCTATCCAAGAAATCCGAGGAGGATCGAAGTCATGGACGACATCAAGAGCCTTTTTCCCAAGACCCACGTGTCGCGCCGCGGCTTCGTCGCCGCCACCACGGTCGGCGCCGGCTTCGCGCTCGCGGCCCAGCCGATCCAGGCGCAGTCCGTCATCACCACCGACGCCAACGGCCTGATGGCCGGCGACGCCTCGATCCCGACGCCGAACGGCCCGATCTACGGCTACTACGCGATGCCGGCATCGGGCGGTCCGTTCCCGGTGATCCTGGTGATCCAGGAAATCTTCGGCGTGCACGAGCACATCAAGGACGTCGCCCGCCGCTTCGCCAAGGCCGGCTACCTTGCGGTCGCGCCGGACCTGCACGGCCGCCAGGGCGACACCACCAAGGCCCCGGACATCCAGGCAGTTCTCGCGATCGTCTCGAAGGTGCCGGACGCGCAGGTCTATGCTGACCTCGACTCCGCCGCCGCCTGGGCCGCGGCGACCGGCAAGGGCGACGCCAGCCGTCTCGGCGTCACCGGCTTCTGCTGGGGCGGCCGCATGACCTGGATGTACGCCGCGCATAACCCGCGCGTGCGTGGCGCCGTCGCCTGGTACGGCCCGCTGGTGCGGCCCGGCACGGAACTGCAGCCGAAGAACCCGATCGACATCGTCGAGCAGCTGAAGATCCCGGTGCTCGGCCTCTACGGCGGCGCCGACCAGGGCATCCCCAACGACACCGTCGACAAGATGCGGGCCGCGCTCAGGACGGCCGGCAATCCGTCGAACATCATCACCTATCCGGACACGCCGCACGGCTTCCATGCCGACTACCGCCCGACCTACCGCGCCGACAAGGCGAAGGAAGGCTGGGACCGGGCGATGGCCTATTTCAAGGATCGCGGCGTCGCCTGACGGCGCGAGACCTCCAGTCTCTGGAAACGGCGCCTTCGGGCGCCGTTTCCTTTTCAGGAACCGGGCTGGGCTGGTGCCGTTCCGTTTCCGATGACGCGCAACCGGAAGCTCCTCGCCCAGGCGATCAAGGGCCGCCGAAAGGTCGAGCTTCGCTACGACTCCACCGAAGGCTACGGCCATCCGGAGACGTGGCGCGTCTTCCATCCGCATGCACTCTATCCGAAGGACGACGGCACGCTGGAAGTCACCGGCCGGCAGGAATTGGCGAACCGCCGCGAGCCCAGCCCCCGGAACTTCGAGCTGCCGCGCATTCTCGAGCTGCGCCTGCTCGACGAGACCTTCGTGCCCGGCCCGCCGGTGAAGGTCGGCACCGCGAAGTATCGCCACGGGATCGTCTGCAAGATCGGCGACTAGAGCCGAATCGGGCGGCCGTCCGCAGCGCCTCGGGTACTCCGGGGCTTCGGAAGCCCTTGGAAGATGGATGTTTCCCGCCGGCCTACCGCCTGGGTAGGCGGCCCGCTAATCTCCGGCCCTCCGCATTTTCCCTAAGGATGGGCTGATGCCCCTTTCGCCTGAGCAGGCGCGCGAGATCGAGGCGCTCCGTTCCCAGACCCAGCCGACCCTCAGGCCCACCGTGCCGGCGCTGGAAGAGATCCTCTATACGTCGATCGAGGTGCTCGACCACGGCCTGCTCCGCGTCATCGACTACATGGGCGACGATGCGGCGGTGGTGCAGGCGGCGCGCGTCTCCTACGGCCGCGGCACCAAGAAGGTCAGCGAGGATCGCGGCCTGATTCAGTATCTGATGCGCCACCGCCACTCGACGCCGTTCGAGATGTGCGAGATCAAGCTGCACGTGAAGCTGCCGATCTTCGTGGCGCGCCAGTGGATCCGCCACCGCACCGCGAACGTGAACGAGTATTCGGCGCGCTATTCGATCCTCGACCGCGAGTTCTACATGCCGGCACCGGCACAGCTCGGCGTGCAGTCCGAGATCAACCGCCAGGGCCGTGGCGACGTGCTCGAAGGCTCGGAAGCCGCCGAGGTGATGAAGCTGCTCAAGGACGATGCCGAGCAGGTCTACGCGCATTACCAGAAGATGATGAACGTCGACGAGATCGGCGCCGTCATCGACGACAAGCGCCAGGGCCTCGCGCGCGAACTCGCCCGCATGAACCTGACGCTCAACTACTACACCCAGTGGTACTGGAAGACCGATCTCCTGAACCTGCTGAACTTCCTCTCGCTCCGTGCCGACCCGCACGCGCAGTACGAGATCCGCGTCTATGCGGAAGCGATGCTCGACATCGTGAAGCGCTGGGTCCCCTGGACCTACGAGGCGTTCGAGCAGTATCGCTTGAAGGGCGTGAGCCTGTCGGCGAAGGGCTGGGACATCGTGAAGGGCCTGATCGAGGGCCGCGAGACCACCCAGGAAGCCTCCGGCCTATCCAAGCGCGAATGGCGCGAGCTGATGGCGCTGCTGGGGCGCAGCGAGTAGGCGGGGCAGCCCCCCACCCTAACCCTCCCCCACAAAGGGGGGAGGGGATAGAAGAGCGCTTCGTCGTGCCCCTTCCCCCCGCGGAGCGTGGGGGAGGGCTGGGATGGGGGGCGACCGCGGCCGGTCTCACCCATACGCCGCCAGCATCGTCTTCAGCTCGTTCTTCATCCGGTCGCGCCATTCGGGCGGGTCGATGATCTCGGCGCCGGGGCCGAGCCAGCGGACCAGTTCCAGGACATAGGCCGCCTCGACCTCGCCATAGGTCATCACCACCTCGTCGGGCCCGGTCTTCTCGAAATGGCCGAAGCTGAAGAACCAGTCGAGGCTGAGGCGCTCGGCTTGCTTCGGCGTCATGCGGATCTTCACCGGCGAGGATTTGGCCCAGGCCTTCATCGCGTCCGCGAGCCAGCGCCGTCCAAGGTGCCGGCGGACGTCGAAATTAGGCGTCGGCTTCGCCTTCAAGGTCGTCGATTCCATGTCGACCACGCGATCGGCGCGCCAGAAGCGCTGGCCGCCGGAGCGCGTATTGCCGATCTTGTTGCCGATCAGGTACCAGCGGTCGCGGTCCCACAGCAGGCCCTGGGGTTCGGCCTCGACCGGCGGCTCGTTGTCGCCGCGTCGATAGGTCGAGCGATAGGTGAAGCGCACTTGGGTTCCGTCGAGCACGGATTTGAGGAAGGTTTCGACTGCGCGCGTCTCGGTCGCGTGCGCGGCTTCGGGCGTGGCGCCCTTCGCCGGCTCCTCCGGATGGAAGGCATCGAGCGGCCGTCCTTCGAATCCGATCAGGCGGCGCGTCTCGGTCAGGAGCGCCCGCATCCGCTCGGGCAGGACGGCGACCAGTTTCTGCTCGGCGCTTTCGAGCTTCTCGGGAAACGGCGGCACGCGGAGCCCGCGCGCCAGCGCCAGGCCCATCAGCACCGCGACCGCCTCGTCGCGCGCGAACGACACCGGCGGCAGGAAGAACCCCTCCATCAGACGGAAGCCGCCCTCGACGCCGCGCTCCGCGTAGACCGGCACGCCGGTCGCGCTCAGCATCTCCATGTCGCGATAGATGGTCCGGACCGAGACCTCGAAACGCTCCGCCAGCTCCGGCGCCGTGACCAGGCGGCCGTCGCTCAGGATCAGCAGGATGGCGAAGCCTCTCTCGATCCTCGTCATTCCAGAATGATGACAGAGATATCCTCAGAAATCCCCAGCAATATGAAAATATTTTGCAGATACCTGACATGATGTTGTCAGGAGACGGGGCGTAGAGTGCACGTCATCGAAGGAGACGTGACGATGACCGCAACGACCTGCCGAGCCTCCTCACCGCCCGTCCAGGGGATGGAGATGCTGGCGCAGCGCCCCTACCGGCCGCGCCATCTGCGCTTCATCCGCCGCCAGGACATCGGCGACTGGAAGATGAAGGTCTACGGGATCTCGCTGCTCGGCCAGACCGCGCGGCCCGAGCTGGTCGAGGCGACCGTCGGCATCGCCCGGGACGTGCTGCCGAAGGACGCGACCGGCGAGGAGCGGACCGGCATCGGCTTCGTCGTCGTGCATGACGCGCTCACTGCGTCGATCGGCATCGTCTACTGGTGGGCCTCGGTGAACGAACTGCACCAGCGCATGTTCGTCGGGCCGAAGCACGATCCCAAGCAGATGAAGAAGGTCGCCGAGCCTGGCGCCGGCTGCGTCTACGAGCTCGGCATCGTCGACTTCGAGCGCCGCGCCTGGCTCGACGACGTGCTCGCGAATCCCGCCGGCCCCGATCTCGATCTCTATCTCGGCCGCCGGTTCGACGCTGACATCTGATCTTTCGAAGAAACGGAGATACCCATGCCAGATCGTCTTTCGATCGGCCTCGGCCGACGCTTCCGCTCGACCGCACGGCTGTCGCTCGCCAGCCCCATGCAGGTGCTGGTGTACCTGTCCGACCTGCTCGCCGCCTGGGAACGCCGCGCCCGCGAGCGCCGGATGCTGGCCGAGATGTCGACCCACATGCTGAAGGATCTCGGCATCAGCCGTGGCAATGCCGTGCGCGAATCCTCAAAGCCTTTCTGGCGCGTCTGAATTCAACCCAAGAGGAGAAGAAGAGAATGCTCGACCATGTTTCGATCGGCGTGAAGGACATCGAGGCGTCCAAGCGCTTCTACGACGCGACGCTGAAGCCGCTGGGATACGTCTCGAAATACGCCAAGGGCACCGATGCGGGCTACGGCAAAGAGGCGATCCAGCTCTGGCTCGGCCAGACCGACAAGCCGGTGAAGGAGCACATGGCGTCCGGCCTGCACTTCTGCTTCGTCGCGCCGACGCGGAAGTCGGTGGACGCCTTCCATGCCGCAGCGCTCAAGGCCGGCGGCCGGGACAACGGCAAGCCGGGCCTGCGCCCGAACTACGGGCCGACCTACTACGCCGCCTTCGTCATCGATCCGGACGGCTACCGCATCGAGGCGCATTGCAGCGCCTCCGAATAGGCGCCGAATCAGCAATGGCCTTCGACGGCAGCTTTGCCCGGGAGCCGCGGGTTAAGCCTCCGCGTGGCTGGCGGGCATGGCTCGCCGGGTGGCGCGAGAGAAGCGCCGCCCGGCGGCTGCCGCGTGACGGCCTCGCCGCCGACCCGCGCTTCGCCCGCGATATCGGCCTCACGCCCGAGGACTCGGCGTCGAGACGGTGCGGCCGTTCTGGATGGAGTTGAGGCGATGAGACGCGACATCGTCTGGGAACGCCTCGACCGGCCCGGCCTCGAGCATCTCGTGCTCGATACCGGCGCCGCCAGCGTCCGGGCCGAGAGCCTCGTGCTGCTCGACGACGAGGCCGGGCTGATCACGCTCCGCTATCGCCTGGAGATGACGAAGGACTGGCGCACACGGGCGGCATCCTTCGATCTCGCGCAGGGCACGACGCACCGCACGCTGGAGATCGTGCGTGACGGCGGCAACTGGAGGATCGACGGCGCGATGCGCGCGGATCTTGCCGGCGCCGACGACATCGACATCTCCGCGACACCGCTGACCAACACGCAGGCGATCAGGCAGCTTGCGCTCGAGTCCGGCGGGACCAAGCCGTTCCGCGTCGTCTATGTGAAGGTGCCGACGCTCACCGTCTCGCCGATGAGCCAGGACTACACGCGCATCGACCCGGCCGAGCCGGCCCGGTGCTACCGCTACGCGAACCCCGGCTTCACCGCCGAGGTCTCCTTCGATGCCAACGGCATCGTCGAGGACTATCCCCCAGGCTGGAAACGAAGGACTCCCTAAGTGATCACGCTCTACTCCGGTCCGATCAGCATGTTCGCGCGCAAGGCCGAGATCGCCCTCGGCGAGAAGGGTCTTGAGTTCGAGCGCATCATGGTGCCGTTCACGCAGTCGGCGGGTTATTCGCCGAAGCACCCGAACGTCCTCGCCGCCAACCCGAAGGCGCAGGTGCCGGTCCTTGTAGATGGGGACCTCACGCTTTTCGATTCGACGCTGATCTTCGAATACCTCGAGGAGGCATACCCCGAGCCGGCGCTGTGGCCGGTGAGTCCGAAAGAGCGGGCGCGGGGACGGATGCTGGAGCTGTTCGCCGACGAGATCCTGCTGCCGGCGGTGCGTCCCATCATGCACCGGAGCGTGCCGCCGACCTCGGCCGAGGCGCGCGCCAAGGAAGAGGAGGGCGGCAGGCGCGGCGAGCTGGTGCTGCTCGAGCACTACCAGACGCTCGAGAACCGCATCGGCGCCGGCGACTACCTGATTGGCGATTTCTCCTATGCCGACATCGGCATGTTCATGGCGCTGATCTTCGCGCAGCGCCTGAAAGGTCCCCGCCTCGACGACCATCCGAAGCTGGCGGCGTGGTACGCGCGGGTGGGGTCGCGCCCGGCGGTGAAGAAGGTCGCCGACGACCTGATCGCCTCCGACCGCGTGCTGTCGCCGACGCTCTATCAATGACGGCGGAACGGAAGCCGGCGGTGATCTTCCGCCCGGCCGAGATGCAGGAGAAGGCGCAGGCCTTCACCCAGCGTCTCAATCCCGGGTCGGCCTTCAGCATCTTCCGCCTCGGACTTCGCTCGGGATTGAAGCAGGCGGGCGTCAGCATCGTGAAGCTGGAACCCGGCAAGCAGTCCTTCGCCTATCACGCGCACCGCGTCGAGGAGGAGTGGGTCTACATCCTCGACGGCTCGGCCGTATGCAGGATCGACGGCGCCGATACGCGCCTCGATGCGGGCGACTTCGTCGGATTCCCGGTGCCGTCGGTCGCGCACCTGATGACGAATCCGTTCGAGAGGACCGTGACCTACCTCGTCGGCGGTAGCCGCCCGGACATGGACATCATCGACTACCCGGAGCTCGGCAAGAGCTACGTGATCCATGGCGACGAGGGGAACACCGACTTCCAGGAGCTCGGCCCGCCGATCAGGCCTTTCGGCCCGGCAGCGTAGGCGCCGCCGCTCGCACCTCATACCCCCTCCCTCGCGCGAAGCGCGGGGGAGGGATGGGGTGGGGGCCCGGCGAGGTGAATCGAGAGAGACTGGGCTTCGAAACGTGGAGCCTGATTGAAGAGCGAGTCCGCGCCCCCACCCTAGCCCTCCCCCGTCGGCTGCGCCGCCGAGGGAGGGGACACGAAGGAGCTCCGGGGTGAGACCCATTACCCCCGCTCATGCGCCCCATGCCGAAAACTCGCTTGCGGGCGAGGGGGCGCAGGGTGTCCCATCCCGCTCCCCCGAGCCCGTCTGGCTTCCTGGCGACCGAAAGTGCCTCCCATGACCGACCGCGACCGCCGCGGCTGGACCATCGTCGTCCTCTGCTTCCTCGGACTGGCGCTGACCGCGTCGGCCCGCGGCACCATCGGCCTGGTGATGCCGACCTGGGAAGCGGAGCTCGGCTGGACGCGGGGATTCGTTTCCTTCGTCGGCGCGATGATGCTGATCTCGGTCGCGACCGTGGCGCCGCTCGCCGGCAACTTCCAGGATCGCTTCGGGCCGCGCCCGCTGCTCGTCACCGGCATGCTGCTGATTGCGGTCGGCACCGCGCTCACCGCGATGATCGAATCGCAGGCGGCGTTCTTCGTCACCTTCGGCATCGTCACGGCGCTCGGCTTCGGCTTCTTCGGCAACCACACGATCGCGCCGACGCTGGCCTGGTTCTTCGAGAAGAACCGCGGGCTCGCCACCGGCATCGCGACCGCGGGCCTCACCGCCGGCCAGCTCGTGATCGTGCCGCTGCTGGCGCTGCTGCTGCAGTCGTCGGGCTGGCGCGTCGGCTACATGTATCTCGCGCTCGCCGCGCTCGTGGTCGCGCCGATCCTCTACTTCATGATCCCCAGCCGCGATTCGATCCAGGGCGAGGCCCGGGCCAACCAGGAGCCGGACGCTCCGCTCGGCCAGCGCCTGAAGTTCCTGTTCACCAGCCCGGTGTTCCACGCGCTGCTCTGGAGCTTCGTGATCTGCGGCTTCACCACCTCGGGCACGGTCGAGGTGCACCTGATCCCCTACGCGATCTCCTGCGGCTTCCCGCCGCTGACCAGCGCCACCGCCTATGGCGTCCTCGCCGGCGTCAACATGCTGGCGATGGCGCTCTCGGGCTACCTGACCGACCGAATGAACCGCCCGCTGCTTCTGGGCATGATCTATATCGGCCGCGGCCTCTGCTTCCTGCTCTTGATGCGGATCGCCGGCGACATCCAGATGCTGTTCATCTTCGCCGTCGCCTTCGGCATCTTCGACTACTCGACCGTGCCGCCGACCGCGAGCCTGGTGGCATCCCATCTCGGCAAGCGCATCATGGGCCTGGCGATGGGCCTGCTCTCCGCGGGACACGCGCTCGGCGGCGCCGCCGGCGCCTTCATGGCCGGTATCCTCTACGACCTCTATGCCCAGTACGACGTGGTGTGGACGTCTTCGATCGCGGTCGCGATCAGCGCCGGGCTGATGGCCTTCACGATCCGCGAGAACCGGCTCCCGGTCGAACCGAAGCTGCAGCCGGCCTAGGCGTCGACGACGCCGGGCTTCGCGGCCTCGACCGCGTAGCTCGCCTTGGTGACGAGCGGCGCCCCCGGCTGCGAGACGCTGTCGACGGCGCGGAAATGCACGACCATCCGGTCCTTGGTCGCCTCGTGCACCGAGTATCCCCGGCGGTTGTTGAAGAACTTGAGGTGCGGGTTGCGGTCGAGCTGGCGGCGGCGGACGTCGTCGATGTCGAAGCCGTCGCCGTTGGTCGAGATCGAGGTGGCGATGAACTCGGTGCCGAGCGTGGCGCTTGCCGGGTCCAGGAAGTCCGCCTTCAGGTCGCCGGCCCAGGCGTTGTGGATGTCGCCGGTCAGCACGACCAGCCCCTTCACGCGCGCCGTCTCGAGATGGCGCATCAGCCGGTCGCGCGCCGCCGGATAGGCATCCCACTTGTCCATCGAGAACAGCGCCGGACCCGTGCCGGTCGAGACGTCGCGGCGCATCATCATCACCTGCTGTGCCAGCACGTTCCAGGTCGTGTCCGACCTGGCCAGCCCGTCGAACAGCCAGCGCTCCTGATCGGGCCCCAGCATCTGCGCGTTGGGGTTCAGGAGCGCCGGGCAGGCCTCCTTGGTGCCGTCGCCGCAGGGCTGGTCGTCGCGGTACTGGCGCGTGTCGAGCACGTTGATCTGGGCGAGCCGGCCGTAGCGGAGCGTGCGGTAGGCGGCGATCGCCGGTCCTCGCGGCAGCTGGGCCCGGCGCACCGGCATGTTCTCGTACCAGGCGTGGAAGGCCATCTGCTTGCGGAGCGCGAAGTACTCCGGCGGTACGGCGATCGAGGTGCCCGAGCCGTCTTCCTCGCTGATCTCGCCCGCCCAGTTGTTGTCGACCTCGTGGTCGTCGAAGCTGGAGAGGAACGGATGCGCCGCGTGCGCGGCCTGCAGGTCGGCGTCGAGCTTGTAGAGCGCATAGCGGTTCCGGTAGTCGACGACCGTGTAGAGCTCGTCGCCCTTGGTCTCGCGCACGCGCCGCCCCGGCGAGTTCCGCTCCCGGTACTCGTAGATGTAGTCGCCATAGTGGAAGACGAAGTCGAGCTGCTCGCGCGCGAGATGGCGATACGCAGTGAAGAAGCCGTCCTCGTAGCGCTGGCAGCCGGCATTGGCGAAGCGCAGCGCCGCCGGCATCGCGTCGGGCGCCGGCGCGGTCTTGGTGCGCCCGACGGCGCTCGTCTCGCGGCCGACATGGAAGCGATACCAGTAGGGCCGCCCGGGCTCGAGTCCCCCGACCTCGACATGGACGCTGTGGCCGAGCTCGGGCCGCGCGTGCGTCTCGCCCTTCTGCACGACGTTGCGCAGGCGGTCGTCGGTCGCGATCTCCCAGGAGATGGGCACCGCCTGCATCGGCATGCCGCCGCCGTTGAGCGGGTCGGGCGCGATCCGCGTCCACAGCACGACGCCGTCGGGCAGCGGATCGCCGGAGGCGACGCCCAGGCTGAACGGGTTCGCGGCGAAGATCGGATCGGCCCAGACGCGGCGCGAGCCCGCGGGCATCAAGGCGGCGAGCAGCGCGCTCGCGGAGGCGCCCTTCAGCAGGCCGCGGCGTGAAAGCGAACGGACCTCGTCCAGCAAGGGCCTCATAACGGGCTCAGACGCCGATCGCGCGGCGGAAGCGGTTCTTGACGTCGACGCCGTCGCGGCTCGGCAGCACGCGCGGCGCCTCGCCGGCGGTGATCTTGATGACGGCCAGCATCGGCCCCTGGCCGGTGCGGATCTCGCGCCCGATCCGCTCGAGGTCGGACTCGTCGGTGATCGTGGCGGCGATGGGAAATCCTGCGCCCTGGGCGATCGCGGCGAGGTCGGTGCCGTGCGCGGTGTGGCTCTTCTGCATGCCGGTCTCGCCGTAGCGCTCGTTGTCGAGCACGACGATCGCGAGATTGGCCGGCCGCTGCGCCGCGATCGAGGCGAGCGCGCCCAACCCCATCAGCAGCTCGCCGTCGCCGGTGACGACCAGCACGCGCCGGTCCGGCTGCGCCAGCGCCAGGCCGAGGCCGATCGGCGCCGCCGATCCCATCGCGCCCCAGAGGTAGAAGTTGCGGTCGTCCTCGCCGGCCGCCGCCACGTCGTAGGTCGGCGATCCGAGGCCCGAGACCACCAGCATCTCGCCGCGGTCGGCAAGCAGACGCTTCACCGCTTCCCTGCGATCGAGGCTCATCAGAATTTCTTCCGGCCGATGAGGCGCTGCGAGAGGAGGACGGCGACCGCGACCTCGCTGTCGAAGGCGAGATGGGCCGCGGCCTCGACCGTCGGCGCCACGTCGTCGGGATCCTCGCAGCGCTGCACGATCACGCCGGCGCCCTTGAGCGACGCCTCGGTGTTCTGGCCCATCGGCACCTGCCAGCCGTTGAACTCGCCCCACTCGCCGCGCATCGTGATCAGCGCCAGGAACGGGAAGCGGCAGAGCGTGGTGAGGCTCAGCGCGTTGATGCAGTTGCCGACGCCCGAGGACTGCATCAGCATCACGCCGCGCTCGCCGCCGAGCCAGGCCCCGGCCAGCACGCCCATGCCCTCGGCCTCGTTGGTCAGCACGATCGCCTTCATCGACGGATCGGCGTGGCACGCCTCGATCAGCTTGGTGTGGCCCGCGTCCGGTACATAAGCAACCTGACGGATGTTCGCCGCCCGAAGGAGCGGGTGGATCTTCTGCCGCCAGTCGATGTCGGCCGTCGAGTCCATACGTCAGCTCACCACGATCCTGGGTGCCGGGCGGTTGGTCGGGGCCTCGCCGGTGAGCTTGGCCCAGACGCGGTCGGCGATCTGGCGGTAGATCTTCGCCTGCGGGTGATCGGGCTTCGAGATCACGATCGGGTAGCCCTGGTCGGAGGTCTCGCGGATCGCGATGTCGAGCGGGATCTCGCCGAGGAACTCGCAGCCGAGGCGGTCGGCTTCGCGCCGCGCGCCGCCATGGGCGAAGATGTCGCTGCGCTCGCCGCAATGCGGGCAGAGGAAGTAGCTCATGTTCTCGACGATGCCGAGCACCGGCACGTCGACCTTGCGGAACATGCCGAGGCCCTTGCGCGCATCGAGGAGGGCGATGTCCTGCGGCGTCGAGACGATGACGGCGCCCGAAAGCGGCACGCGCTGCGCCATGGTCAGCTGCGCGTCTCCGGTTCCGGGAGGAAGGTCGACGACGAGCATGTCGAGCTCGCCCCAGTTGACGTCGCGCAGCATCTGCTCGATCGCACTCATCACCATCGGCCCGCGCCAGATCATCGGCGTGTCCTCGGCGATCAGGTAGCCGATCGACATGGTCTTGACGCCGTAGCCTTCCTTCGGCTCCAGCACCTTGCCGTCCTTGGTGTCGGGCTTGCCCGTGATCGCCATCATGCGCGGCAGCGAGGGTCCGTAGATGTCGGCGTCGAGGATGCCGACCTTGAGGCCCTTCTGCTTGAGGGCGAGCGCCAGGTTGACCGCGGTCGTCGACTTGCCGACGCCGCCTTTCCCCGAGGCGACCGCGACGATGGTCTTCACGCCCGGGATCAGCGGCTTGTTCGGCTGCTGCTGGCCTCCCTGTGCTGGAGTGTGGCCGTGCGCATGCCCGTGCCCGTGAGCGTGCGAATGCCCGCCCTGCGCCGGGGGGCGGCCGCCCGGCTTGTCCGCGGTCAGCACGGCGGTCACCGAGAGCACGCCCGCCATCGCCTCGACCGCCTTCTCGGCGGCTTTCCTCAGCGGCTCCAGCTTCGGGCCCCGCTCGGGCTCGACCTGCAAGGTGAAATGTACGTGACCGCCCTTCACCGCGATGCCCTGGACCATGCCGAGCGAGACGACGTCCTGCCCGCGATCCGGGTCCTGGACGCGCTTCAAAGCTTCGAGAACGGTGGCTTCGGTCACTTGGGTCATCGGTCGGTCCGGCCGTTTGCGCTTGAATAGAAGGGGGTTATCACAATATGCGTGTGGCCCCCGGCAATACCACACACTTCCAAAAAGCCGGGTGGAAGAGGAGCAGGGGCAATGCCTTGGCAGAATCAGGGGGGCGGCGGGCCCTGGGGCGGCGGCGGCGGTAACAGCGGCGGCGGTGGCCCCTGGGGTTCGGGCGGTGGCGGCAGCGGCGGGCCGAAGAGCCCGTGGGGCGGCCGTGGCCCGGGCGGCATCCAGCCGCCTGACCTCGAGGACATCCTTCGCAAGGGCCAGGACCGCATGCGCCGGATCTTCCCCGGCGGCGTCGGCGGCGCCCGCGGCGTCGGCTTCGCGGTCCTGATCGGTCTCGTCCTGTGGCTCGCCAGCGGCTTCTATCGCGTGGCGCCGGACGAGCAGGGCGTGGTTCTCCGTTTCGGCGAGTGGGTGCGCACCGCGACCCCAGGCCTCAACTATCACCTGCCGAAGCCGATCGAATCCGTGCTGACGCCTAACGTCACGCGCGAGAACCGGATCGAGGTCGGCTTCCGTTCGTCCGACGGCACCAGCGCCAGCCGCTCCGGCCAGCGCCGCGACGTCCAGGACGAGGCGCTGATGCTGACCGGCGACGAGAACATCGTCGACATCAAGTTCGTCGTGTTCTGGCGCGTGAAGGACGCCGGCCAGTACGTGTTCAACGTGCGCCAGCCGGAAGCGACGGTGAAGGCCGCCGCCGAGTCGGCGCTGCGCGAATCCGTCGGCCAGAAGCCGATTCAGACGGTCTTCACCGAAGGCCGCGCGCAGATCGAGCAAGCGACGGTCGAGCTGCTGCAGCGCCTGCTGGACGAGTACAAGGCCGGCATCGAGATCCGCCAGGTGCAGCTGCTCGAAGTCGACCCGCCGACGCAGGTGGTCGACGCCTTCAACGAGGTGCAGCGTGCCCGCGCCGACAAGGAGCGTCTGCGCAACGAGGCCGACGCCTACCGCAACGACGTGGTGCCGCGTGCCCGAGGCGAGGCCGAGAAGCTGATCCAGGAAGCGCGCGCCTATCGCGAAGAGGTGGTGGCGCGGGCCAACGGTGACGCGCAGCGCTTCAAGTCGATCTACGAGGCCTACAAGGTCAACAAGGACGTGACGACCCAGCGCATCTACCTCGAGACGCTGGAAGAGATCCTGCGCGGCGCGCAGAAGGTAGTGATCGACAAGCAGGCCGGCGGTGCCGGCGGCGTGCTGCCGTACCTGCCGCTGCCCGAGCTAAGGAAGAAGGCCGAGGAGAAGAAGCCATGAGCCGCCAGTTCATGGGCGCTCTCGGCGCCGCCGTCGTCGCCCTCATCGTCGTCGCCTGGGGGGCGCTGTTCACGGTCCCGCAGCAGCAGCAGGCGCTGGTGCTGCAGTTCGGCGATCCGAAGCGCGCGATCCAGGAGCCGGGCCTCAAGATCAAGCTGCCGTTCATCCAGGACGTGCAGTACTTCGAGAAGAGGATCCTCGACATCGACCCGCCGAAGCAGCAGGTGATCCTGATCGACCAGAAGCGTCTCGACGTCGACGCCTATGGCCGCTACCGCATCACCGACCCGCTGCGCTTCTACCAGACGGTCAACAACGAGGCCGGCGCCCGCGCCCGTCTCGGCGCGATCATCAACTCGGCGATGCGCCGCGTGCTCGGCAACGAGTCGCTCGCGAACCTGCTGTCGGTCCGCCGCAGCCAGATCACCCAGGCGATCTTCCAGGAGGTCAACCAGGCCGCGACCTCGCTCGGCATCGAGATGATCGACGTCCGCATGAAGCGGGTCGACTATCCCGACCAGACCAGCCAGGCGATCTATGCGCGGATGAAGTCCGAGCGCGATCGCGAGGCGAGAGAGTTCCGCGGCGAAGGCTCGGAGGTCGCCCAGCAGATCCGGGCGGACGCCGACCGCCAGCGCGTGGTGACCGTGGCGACCGCCCAGCAGCAGGCCCAGACTCTTCGTGGTCAAGGCGACGCCCAGGCGATCCAGATCTACGCCGATGCCTTCGGCCAGGATCCGCAGTTCTTCGCCTTCTACCGCTCGATGGAAGCCTACAAGCAGTCGCTGGGTGACGGCTCGACCACGCTGATCCTGTCGCCGGACAGCGAGTTCTTCCGCTTCTTCAACGACGTCACGGGCAAGAAGCCCTAGAGTCTCCGTGGAGGACGCCCTTCTCGCCGTCGGCCTCGTGCTGGCGCTGGAGGGCGCCCTCTACGCGCTCTTCCCCGACGGCATGCGCCGTGCCCTCGCCATGGCGGTGGCACTGCCGCCGGACCAGCTCCGAATCGCCGGCCTGGTCGCAGCCGTGCTCGGCGTCGGGATCGTCTGGCTGATCCGGGGCTAGACTCCTCTCACGAGCCTGTGAAGCCGCTCCCCGGGTCCCCTCCGGGCATGCCATAATTCGACCACATGGTGGTTGTTGAGTGACGATCCAGAAAGGTCCCGTCCGGGTGGGCGGGGCTTTCTCGGCATATCCGGGCGGAAGGCGGCTCTAGCGTCGCCCGGCGACACGAAATCGGTCGGTCAAAGGAGTTCACTCGTGGTTCGAGCCCTTCTCGTTCGCGGCACATCCGAAACCCGTCGCGCCCCGTCTTCCAGGCGCTTCAGGTCGACTTGGCGCGTGGCGGCGGCGCTGGGCGTGGCGCTGCTGGCGGCGCCCGTCGCCGGCATAGCCGAGGCGCGGACGCCCCCCGAAAGCTTCGCCGATCTCGCCGAGCAGCTGCTGCCGGCGGTGGTCAACATCTCGACCACCCAGACCGTGCGCCAGCAGGAGCGCCGGGGCGGCGGCGACGGCCAGCAGCGCGAAGGACAGCGCCGCGGTCCCGACGTGCCGCAGTTCCCGCCGGGCTCGCCGTTCGAGGAGTTCTTCAAGGACTTCTTCGACCGCGGCCAGCGGCCTGACCAGGCGCCGCGCCGCGCGACCTCGCTGGGATCCGGCTTCGTCATCGATGCCGCTGGCTACGTCGTCACCAACAACCACGTCATCGACGGCGCCGATGCCGACGGCATCACCGTCAAGCTGCAGGACGACACCGAGTTCAAGGCGAAGCTGATCGGCAAGGACTCCAAGACCGATCTCGCGCTGCTGAAGATCGAGCCCGGCAACAAGAAGCTCTCGGTCGTGAAATTCGGCGATTCCGGCAAGTCGCGCGTCGGCGACTGGGTGCTGGCGATCGGCAACCCGTTCGGCCTCGGCGGCTCGGTCACGGCCGGCATCGTCTCGGCCCGCGCCCGCGACATCAACTCCGGGCCCTACGACGACTTCATCCAGACCGACGCCTCGATCAACAAGGGCAACTCCGGCGGACCGCTGTTCAACATGGCGGGCGAGGTCATCGGCGTGAACACGGCGATCTACTCGCCGACCGGTGGCTCGATCGGCATCGGCTTCTCGGTGCCGTCCAACCTGGCGAAGCCGGTGGTCGAGCAGCTGCGCGAGTTCGGCCGCACCAAGCGCGGCTGGCTCGGCGTCAAGATCCAGGGCGTCACCGAGGAGATCGCGGAATCGCTCGGCCTCGGCAAGGCGCGCGGCGCGATGATCGCCTCGGTCTCCGAGAACGGCCCCGCCGAGAAGGCGAAGCTCCGCGCCGGCGACGTGATCCTGACCTTCGACGGCAAGGACGTGAACGAGATGCGGCGCCTGCCGCGCCTCGTCATGGAGACCGGCGTCAACAAGGACGTCCCCGTCCAGATCTGGCGCGACGGCAAGCCGCTGTCGGTCACCGTCCGGGTCGGCGAGCTCGACGAGAACGAGCAGGTCGCCGCGGTTCCCGCCAAGGCGGATCCCAATACCAACCAGCGCGGCAGCCAGGCCAAGGTCGACGCGCTCGGCGTCGTGCTGGCGCCGATCTCGCCGGAACTCCGGCAGAAGTTCGACATTGATCAGAATACGAACCAGGGCGTTGTGGTCACCGAGGTCGACCAGAACGGACCCGCGGCCGAGAAGGGCGTGCGGGCTGGCGACATCATCGTCGAGGTCGGCCAGGAGGAGGTGAAGACTCCGGCCGATATCCGGGCGAAGGTCGAGAAGGCGAGGCAGGCCGGACGCAAGTCGGTGCTGCTGCTGGTCGACCGCCAGGGCGAGATGGGATCCGGCGCCGTTCTGCTTTGAGGTGGACACGAACGACGAGAGGCCGATGACCGACGAGCTGATCATCCGGCGGGCGAGCGCGGACGACCTGCCGGCGATCGTGCGCATGCTGGCGAACGATCCCCTGGGCAAGGCCCGCGAGCGCTATGCCGAGCCGCTGCCGGCGGCGTATCTGAAGGCCTTCGCCGACGTGGAGGCGCAGAAGGGCAACGAGATCCTGGTCGCCGAGATCGGCGGCCGGGTCGCCGGCTGCCTGCAGCTGACGATGATCCCCGGCCTCTCGCGCCTCGGCATGCTGCGCGCGCAGATCGAGGGCGTCCGGGTCGACGAAAGCCGGCGCGGCGAGGGGATCGGCGAGAAGCTGTTCCAGGACGCGATCGAGCGGGCACGAAAGGCCGGCTGCGGCCTGGTGCAGCTGACCACCGATGCGTCGCGCCCCGACGCGCATCGCTTCTACGAACGCCTGGGATTCGTCGCGAGTCATGTGGGCATGAAGCTCTCGCTGACGTGACATTGACCCTGTAACCCGGCGGGCCTAGCGTCCGAACAGACGGGGGCGACCGTCCATCCAGGAGCGTCTTTCATGTGGGTTCATCGCAAGCCGAGCTGGCATCTCAAGGAAAGCGCCGCGACCGACGAGGCGGCCTATCTCAACCGCCGCGAGCTGGTGGCCGGCATCGCCGCGGGCTCGATCCTTCTGGGGTCGGGTGCCGCCTCGGCGCAGCGCGTCAGCGACGATCCGTCGATGAAGCTCTATCCGTTCAAGAAGAACGAGGCCTTCGTTCTCGATCGCGCGCTGACCGACGAGAAGGAAGCGACGACCTACAACAACTTCTATGAGTACGGGACGTCGAAGACGATCTGGAAGGCGGCCGAGCAGCTGAAGATCCGCCCCTGGACGCTGAAGATCGCCGGCATGGTCGAGAAGCCGTTCGAGATCGGGATCGACGACCTGCTCGCGAAGATGCCGCTCGAGGAACGGCTGTATCGCCATCGCTGCGTCGAGGCGTGGTCGATGGCGGTGCCGTGGTCGGGCTTCGCGCTGAAGGCGCTGGTCGACCTCGCCAAGCCGCTCGCATCCGCCAAGTACGTGGTGATGACGACCTTCATGGATCCGGGCATGGCGCCGGGGCAGAAGCAGTTCTTCTATCCCTGGCCCTACACCGAAGGCCTGACCATGGCGGAGGCGACCAACGACCTCGCCTTCGTCGCGACCGGCATCTACGGCAAGCCGATGCCGAAGCAGAACGGTGCGCCGCTCCGGCTGGCGGTGCCGTGGAAGTACGGGTTCAAGTCGGTGAAGTCGATCGTGAAGCTCGAATTCTCGGACAAGCAGCCGAAGACCTACTGGGAGTCGCTGCAGGACAGCGAGTACGGGTTCTGGGCCAACGTGAACCCGAACGTGCCCCATCCGCGCTGGAGTCAGGAGTTCGAGCGGGTGCTGGGGACCAACGACCGGGTGCCGACCAAGCTGTTCAACGGCTACGGCGAGCAGGTCGCCGACCTCTACAAGGGGCTCGAGAAGGAACGGCTCTGGGCCTGAACCGCGGGGCCTCCGCGGCTGCCGTCACGGTTTTCTCACAAGCAAAAAAATGGCCGGGTCCGAGGACCCGGCCAGTTGAACAGGGAGGCTTCACGTCTGGGAGACGTAGGATCCCGAAGGACCCTTCCCTGGGCAGGGTGCCCAGGGGCTGAGATGATCGAAAACTCGAACATCCAACATAGATAAACGTAAGCGCTGACGCTTAAGAAACAATGAATACCTTCTCAAAGCCGCTATGCAAAATTTGCATGGCTCTGGATATTTCATCGTTCCCCCAAAATTCTCTGTAGTTTCCGCGATTTACAACCTCCGC
>JBGALV010000011.1:0-21513 GCA_044223515.1 Alphaproteobacteria bacterium | reverse complement strand
CTCCGCCGCAGGGGCTCTGCAACCGCACGCGGAGCTCCCTGGCCGGTCCATGGACTTTCGGATCCGAAAACGACATGGGGCGTCGCCCTGAAACGGACGAATCACCAGGCGAAACGCTGGTGAGCGAGAACTAAGCTAAGCCCAGCGGCGCCGCGCTTCCGAGCGTCGGGAAGACCTCGCCGATACGGGACTGGCCGGCGCGCTTGACCAGCACCTCGGCGAGCACGCGCCGGTGGTCGGTGGTGATCGCGAGGTCGAGTCCCTGGTCCAGCACCGGGCCCTTGAGGCCGGGCCAGGTTCCATAGAGCCCACCCTTGATGCCGACGCCGGAGACCAGCACCACGCTGCCATGGCCGTGGTCGGTGCCTCGGTTCTGGTTCTCGATCAGGCGGCGGCCGAACTCGCTCATCACCACGACGGTCAGCCGGTCGCCCATCGCGGCCAGATCGGCATGCAGCGCCGACAGCGCCTGGGACATCCGCGTCACCTGGGTCTGGAAGCGGCCCGCCTGGGCATCGTGGGTGTCCCATCCGCCGAAGTCGGCGGTCGCGACGGTGAGGCCGATCTCGGCCTTGGCCAGGTCGGCGATGGTCTTGAGCGCGGTGGCGAGCTCGCCCGAGCCGTAGGCGACCGTCTCGGCTGTTGCGGCGACTGGTGCCGGCGCCGGCGCGGCCATCACGCCCATCGCCATGGAAGGGGTCATCATCATGCCGCCCTCGGGTGCCGCGTCGTCATCCTCGGCGGCGGCCTTCGCCACGGAGGCGGCGGCCGCCGCGGCGGTGACCTTGGCGACGGCATCCAGCGTGTTGCGCATGACCAGCGCACGTGGCCCGCCGCGGGCGGCGAGCCGGCCCAGGACCTGCGTGTTCCTTTGCCCGCCGCTGACGCGGAAGCTCGCCGGCGTGGTCATCGACACCGCCCGCATCTCGCCCTGAAGCGCCATCGGCGCTTCGTTTGCCGCGGCCAGGATCGGCAGCTGGCCGGCGACCGCGACCGCCGCCAGATGGCGCGCGAGCCAGCCCGTCGACGGCGGCGTCTCCGCATCGGCGTATCCCCGCTCCATCATTTCCTGGCTCTGGAAATGGCTGCGGTTGGTCGAGACGAGGCCGGTCGCATGCACGATCGCGAGCTGGCCCGCGCCGTAGAGCCCGGCCAGCCCTGTCGCCGAGGGATGCAGAGTGAAAGCCTGGCCGCCGAGAGCGCCCGAGAGCGGGATGCCGGCGCCGGTGCCGCTCGCCGGGATCGCCAGCGTCGGCCGCGCCGCCTGGTACTCGGCATTCCCCGACGGGGCGACAAGGCTCAGCAGGTCGGCGGCGCCGCGGAGAAAGACGACGACCAGCAGCGGCGCGCCGGTCGCGCCGAAGGCAAGCCGGGTTCCGGCGGGAAGGCCGGCGACGGCGAGCGAGCCGGCGGTGGCGTTGAGGAGGGCGCGTCGGGTCAGCATCGGCGACCTCCGTTCAGCGATAGGCGAATTCGTCGGAGGCGGCCATCAGGGCGACCATCCGTTGCAGCGCGGCTTCGCCACGCGTGCCCTTGGCGATCAGCCCGTCGCGCAGGCCCCCCGGCACGAGCGCGTCGTCGAGCAGCGCCGAATAGCTCCCTGCCGAGAGCTGGTGGCCGACCAGGCGCCCGCTCCACAGATCGAGCGCGGCATCGACGCTCGTGGCGCCCTCCGTCTGCGGCATCAGCGCGGCGTTGGTTCCCGTGCTTGCGGCGAAGAGGCCGAGCTGCATGTTCCAGGTCTTGAGCTCCTGGTTGCTGCCGAGCCAGCTCTCGTCGTCGTCGGGATGCCCATCGGGGCTGGGCCAGATGAAGGGCTTCTGCCCGGTCTGCTCCAGCGTTCGGAACAATGTCGCGGTCGGCTTCACCTCGGCATAGGTCGCGCGCAGGAGGGCCACGATGCGCTCGAAGGGACGGCGGAGCTTCTGCCCGGGCGCGGCGGTGAACTCGGGGTTGAACAGGATGACGCGCAGCGTGCGCGCGATCTGGTCGGGGGCGCCCACATGCGCGGCGAAGGTCTGCGCGGCGGCATCGATGAGACCGTCGCTTGCCCGGGGCCCGATCAAACGGCGGGCGATCTTGGTCGCGACGAAGCGCGCTGTTGCCGGGTGCGCGGCGAGCAGGTCGAGCACCTTGCGTCCCGCCGCCATCGGCTCGGCGTAGGGCGCCAGATCGACCGCGAGCACGCGCGCCGCCGCGCTCGAATGGAGGAGCGGCGCGTAGACGAAGGTGCCGTCGTTGGCGAGCGTCGTGCGGCTGTTGAGGCGCTGGCCCATCGCCACCGTCCAGCCGCTGAAGGCCTTGGCCGCGCCGAAGACGTCGTCGTCGAGGAAGCCGACCGACTGTCCCTGCGCCGCGCCCGGCACCTGGCTCCAGGTGTCGTAGCTGTGGCCGAGATAGGCCGCTCGCCCGAGGCTGTGCAGCTCCATCGACTCGCGCGCGTAGTTTTCGTTCGGACGCGCGGCCTGGCTCTTGGCGTTGTCGAGGTAGAGCAGCATCGCCGTCGAGCTCGCGATACCTTCCAGCAGCTTCCGGAAATTGCCGAGTGCCTGGCTGCGGATGATGCGGTCATACGCCGGCATCGAGACGAGGATGCGGTTGTCGGCGGCGGCGTTGACATTGAAGTGGTCGTGCCAGAAGCCGGTCATCACTTCGCGGAGCTGCCAGCTCGAATGCACGGCGCGGATCCAGGTCGCGGCGCGCAGCTCTTCCACGGCGCGATTCACCTCGGCGAAGGGCAGCGAGCCGGCGGCGACCTTCAGCTGGATGTCCCAGAGATCCGGCGTCGGCTTGTAGAGCAAACCCAAGCCACGTTCCTCGTCGACCGCGGGATAGTTGGCGCCGGCGCCGTAGTTGATGCGGAGCGTCGCCTGGGCGAGGCGCGCCTGCGTCATCGGATCGTCGATGGTCGATGGTGGGCGGAGCTGCGCTTCGGCATAGGCAGCGTAGCCCATCTGCCGGACGAGATCCTCGTCGCCCGGCCGCGCGCCGAATGCCATCCGGTTGAGGGCGACGCGTTCCGGCGACGGCGTGGCGCTGAGCATCTCGTCCCCCAATTCGGGGGAAGGCTACCAATCGCTCGCGTGTCGTCTCGTGACAACCGTCACAGTGCCGGCCCGATGCGACTCGCATTCTGGAATGCGCGGGAAGTACCGCACACCAGCGCGGGAAGAAATCAGGGCTCGACCTGCTTCAGGAGGAAATCGCGCAGCACCGCGATGCGTTTCGAGTGCCTGAGCTCTTCCGGATAGAGGAAGTAGGCCGGCACCTTCGGTCCTTCGATGTCGCCGAGTACGCGCAGCAGCGAGCCGTCGCGTGGCACGATGTAGTCGGGCAGCGAGCCGATGCCGAGCCCGTCTCCGATCGCGCGGAAGATGCCGTTGGTATTGTTGATCGTCAGCGTCTGGCGCGTGACGCCTGCGGCATTGGCGAGGCGCAGCAGCCAGTTGACGTCCGGAAAGGGCGGATGGCTTTCCTCGCCGTAGACGACGAGGCGGTGGTTGGCGAGATCCTCGATCGATGAGGGCAACCCGTGTTCCTTGAGGTACGAGGGTGCCGCATAGAGCGAGGTCGAGATCGTGGTCAGGTGGCGCTGAATCAGGTCCGGCTGGCGCTCGGGCGACATGCGGATCGCGACGTCGGCCTCGCGCATCGAGAGGTCGAGGTCGTCGTCGTCGAGGATCAGCGTCAGCGTGATCTCTGGATAGAGATCGAGGAAATTCTTGAGCCGGGGCGTGAGCCACTGGCTGCCGAAGGCGACGGTGGTCGTCACCTTGAGCGGTCCCTTCGGCGTCTCGCGCCCCTCGACCAGCATCGCCTCCGCCATCGCCAGCTTGGCGAAGATCTCCTTGGCGGTCTGGTAGAGCTGCTCGCCCTGCTCGGTCAGCATGAGCCCGCGCGCATGGCGGTGGAACAGCGGCACGCCGAGGCTTTCCTCGAGCGCGCTGATCTGGCGGCTGACCGCCGATTGCGAGAGGTTCAGGCTCTCGCCGGCATGGGTCAGGCTGCCGGCCTCGGCGACCGCGTGGAAGACCCGGAGCTTGTCCCAATCCATCATGAGTTGGAACGACTCCGGCTGGGATCTACTGCGCGGCGGTCTGGACGTGCGCGAATTCTTCGGCGGCGATGAAGCGTTCGGCCTCGAGCGCGGCCATGCAGCCCATGCCGGCGGCGGTGATCGCCTGGCGGAAGACCTTGTCCTTGACGTCGCCGGCGGCGAAGACGCCGGGAACGTCCGTCGCGGTCGAGTCCGGCTTGGTCACGACGTAGCCGCCGTCGTCGATCTTGAGCTGGCCCTTGAACAGCGACGTCGCCGGATCGTGGCCGATCGCGACGAAAAGGCCGTCGACCTTGAGCTCGCTCACGGCACCGGTCTGGACGTTGCGGAGCTTCACGCCCGTCACGCCCGGCGGATCGGTCGGGCCCAGGACCTCGTCGACGGCCGAGTTCCAGATCACCTTGATCTTCGGATTGGCGAACAGCCGGTCCTGCATGATCTTCTCGGCGCGGAAACGGTCGCGCCGATGGATCACGGTCACCTTGGTCGCGTGGTTGGTGAGGTAGATCGCCTCCTCGACCGCGGTGTTGCCGCCGCCGACGATCGCAACCTCCTTGCCGCGGAAGAAGAAGCCGTCGCAGGTGGCGCAGGCCGAGACCCCGAATCCCCGATACTTCTCTTCCGACGGAATGCCCAGCCAGCGCGCCTGGGCGCCCGTCGCGACGATCACCGTGTCGCCGGTGTAAACGTCGCCCGAATCACCGATCGCCTTGAACGGCCGCTTGGACAGATCGCACGAGACGATGGTGTCGAAGATGAGCTTGGCGCCGACATGCTCGGCCTGCTTGCCCATCTGCTCCATCAGCCAGGGGCCCTGGATCACGTCGGCGAAGCCCGGATAGTTCTCGACGTCGGTCGTGATCGTCATCTGCCCGCCGGGCTGCAGGCCCTGGACCACGATCGGATGCAGGTTGGCGCGGGCGGCGTAGATCGCGGCGGTGTAGCCGGCGGCGCCGGCGCCGATGATCAGGACCTTGGTGTGATGCTGGGCCATTGGCTCGAAAAGACGAAAAGAAAGGGGACTAAACATAGGTGTCCCCCCTCCCTGGCGCAACGTAAGCCTGGGTTGGAATCGCCTTGGAACAAGTAACGGCTGAGAGAGACCGTCCGGCCGCTGGGGTTTTGGCCTAATGTCCGCCGCCATGACCGACCTTCGCCTCGTCAAGCCATCCAGAGCCGAGCTGCCGGACTACGTCGCCGCGCTGGAGCGCGGCTGGTCGCCCGACAACATCCGCCTCGGCGCGGCCGCCAAGGAGGAGCTGGAGAAGATCGCCGCCGATGCGGACGCCTTCCTTGCCAGCCTCGACGATCCGGACGCCAAGGGCGACCCGATCCGGCTGCCGGACGGCTCCACGGTGAAGCGGCTGCCGGGCTTCCGGCGCTGGATGTGGGATGGCGCGTTCTGCGGCTCAATTGGCTTCCGCTGGCAGAAGGGCACCTCGGCCTTGCCGCCCTACGTGCTGGGCCATATCGGCTACACGGTGGTGCCGTGGAAGCGAAAGCGCGGCTACGCGACCCAGGCGCTGAAGCTTCTGCTGCCGGAAGCGAAGGCGCTGGGCCTCGACTATGTCGAGCTCACCACCGACACAGACAACACGATCTCGCAGAAGGTCATCCTCGCCTGCGGCGGCCGGATGCTCGAGCGCTTCCGGAAGGTCGCCTATGGCGGCACCGAAGGAATGCGGTTTCGCATCGATCTCTAGCGCGTTCTAGAGGACGAGCGTCACGCCGGAGGTGAGCAGCAGCGCGCTCTTGCGCGCTTAGAGCGCCAGTGTCACCCCGGAGGCGAGCAGCAGCCAGAGCACGATGCGCCGGAACCACGCATCGTCGATGCGCTTGTAGAGCGCGACGCCGATCGCGACGCCGATCACCATGATCGGCAGCGCGATGGCGAAAAGCAGCCCGACCTCTTCGGTCAGCAGGCCCTGCCAGCCATAGGCCGCGATCGCGGCGATCTGGAGCGCGAAATTGAAGGGCTGCATGGCGCCGCGCTGGTCCTCGCGGCTCCAGCCGCGAAGCGCGCACCAGAGGGTCGGCGTGGCGCCGGTCAGTCCGGCGATGCCGCCCATGACGCCGCCGGTCCAGCCGATGAAGGTGTCGGCGAGCTTGCCGCCCCAGTGGAAGGGCGGCGTCTTGCCGAGCACCAGCATGAGGACGGCGTAGCTCACGAGAAAGATCCCGACGGCGAGCCGGAAGGACTCGCGATCGATCCAGGTGAGCAGCCAGGCGCCGATCGGGATCCCAACGAAGCCGCCGACGATGAAGGGAAGTGCCAGGTCGAGCCGGAGCCCGTGGCGTAGCTGGCGCATCGCATAGATCTGCGCCACGGCGGCGCAGGCGACGATCAGCGGTGCCGCCACCGTCGGCGCCAGCGTGTGCGCCCAGAAGCCCAGCGACACCATCGCGAAGGCGAAGCCGGAGAGGCCCGAGACGAACCCGGCCGAGAACGCGCCGGCGAGAACGAGAACGACGACGCCGGTCTCCGGCAACTCAGAACCCGAACATGTGGTCGAGCGAGAAGGCTTCCGCCGAGATCAGGCCGTGATAGCCGAAGAGGCGGCAGGTGAGGTCGCGCACGACGATGTAGGCGTTGGCGCCGGCGCGGTGGCGCTCCTCGGCCGAGAAGGTCTCGCGGCTGCGGAAGGCGCGGCTGCCGCCGCAGGGGATCGCCAGATGACGCGAGGCGATCCGCTCGCCGTCGCCGCGATGGAGTGCCAGCTCGGTCGAGGACTGCGCGTGCCACGGCGTCGAGGCCGGGTAGATCAGGTGGCAGTAGGTGTCGAGCGGATCGGAGCCGATCCTGAGGAAGAGGCGCGTCGAAAGGCCCGGCGGCTTGCCGGTGTAGCTCTGCGGCTCGCCCTTGTAGGTGAGCGCGGTGTTGAAGACATGCGCGCCGAAGCTGGTGTCTGCGGCGTGGCCGGTGGTGCGGTCGACGTAGCGGAACAGAGCATGCAGCCATCCGTCGGCCTCGCCGCCGCGGGCGAGGTCGTAGGTGAATTCCAAGTGGCCGGTGTCGATCTCGCGTTCGGCGTCGGCCAGCAGCTCGTCGACCTCGATCGCGATCGACTCGGCGCGGCGGACGCGGCCGAGCGCGCGGCGCGCGACTTCCTTGCCGTCGGGATCGTAGGCGATCAGCTGCGAGGGCAGCTCGCCTTGAGTCGTCGCCATCGGCGTCGGCAGCACGATCGAGCGGTAGCGCGCGCGCGACAGGATCGGCGCCGGCAGGATGAAGCCCTTGCCGAACAGGTTGCCGAGCTCGGCGATCTTCGGATCCGGCTTGAGGTCGGTGCGCTCGACGTTCACATGCGCGATGCGCGTGCGGTGCTCGCGCGTCACCTCGTATCGCGGCCGCACGATGTGGCGGCCGGAGCGGATCTCGATCTGGTCCGGCCAGGCCAGCGCCGGCAGCAGGTGTGCCACGTCGATCGAGGCGGTGCCGAACGGCGGCACCTCTTCGTCGAGCCAGGCGATCTCGGGCCGGCCCATCGCGTTGATGCCGACGGCCTTCGCCGGAATCGGGATCGGATGCGCGTTCTGCACCCAGAGCACGACGCGCTCGCCTTTGTCGGGAGCCGGCAATCCTGCGTAGAAGTCGGCCGGGAAGGAATTGGAGTCGTGGGTACAAGACAGCACCGAGGCGCTGTCTCCATAGGTGTCGAGCGCGTACTTGATCACGTCATGGCCGGCGACGCCGACCGCGTGCAGGAAGATCTGGCCGAGGAACGGCTTGAGCCCGAAACGCCGCCGCACCTCCTTGGAGTCGATGACGACCGAGGTGGTGCCGGGAACCAGATCCTCGCTCCATTCGGCGAGCGCCTTGCCGGCCGCGTCGTAGAGGCGGAGCCAGAGCGTGGTCTTCTTCGCGCCGTAGCCCGACCAGTAGTTGGCGGTGACGAGGCGCGTGTGATGGCCGCCCTCTTCCTCGTCGTCGCGGAAGAAGACGAGGTTGGTCGCGAAGTTCAGCGGGTCGAGATAGAAGCGCTCGTTGGTCAGCATCGATGACGGCAGGCGTGCCGCATCCAGCGTTACGACCTCGCAGCCCGGCAGGACCAGGTGGCGGACCTGTCCGACGATACGCTCGGCGTCGAAGGCGCAGATCAGCACGGCCTTGGCGTCCGAGCCGATCACCGAGGAGACCGGCTCCGTCTTGCAGCCGACGATGTCGCGGCCGATATGCGTCACGTCCTGCACATAGGCGTTCGAGAACCGGACGGACGAGAGATCGGCGAGCTCGGCAAGCGTCTGCGCGAAGCCGAGCGGATCGTAGAGCGCGACCGAGGGCTTGGCGGCCAGCTTCGCGATCATCCGGGCGAGGCCCGGCTGGGCGAGCGGATGGCCCAGCGCCTTGAACAGGGCCGAGCTGCCGGTGACGTTGGAGAAGGTCTCGATCTTGAGCGCCATGGGTCGCCTACATACGGCCCGGGGCACGCTGGGGCAACCGCTCGCGGACGATCTCGGCCACGCGCTCGGTGTCGTTCGGGGGCGTGTAGGACCAGGACTCGATGCGGCCCTGGAACGGCCGCGTGTAGCCGCGGCTTTCGAGCAGCTTGTGGAACACGCCGAACTTGCCGGGCGTGCCGGGCAGGTGCGCGATGTGCACGGGCTTGCCGGTCGCCAGTGCCTCGGTCGCCATGTTGGTCGAATCCGACGTGACGACGAGGGCGTCTGCCAGCGACAGAAGCCCGGTGTAGGGGTTGTCGCCGGTGCCGTCCCAGACATAGGCGTCGGTGCCGGCGAGCGCGCGGGCGATCGCCTGCTCCTGCGGCTTGCCGGTGCGGCGAGACGGCGTCACCGCCAATCCGTACGCGTCGGTGAGCGACGCCAGCTGCTTTCCGAGTGCCGCGGCGTCCTCGACCTCAAGGCGATAGCGGCGGTTCGAGCCGCCGATGACGGCGACCACCAGGGGCCGGCGCAGATGAGCGAAGCGCGGCGCCCAGGTCATGCGTGCCTCGTCCAGCCGCTCCTCGGTGATGCGGTGCATCGAGCCGAGCGTCGTCACCGCATTCGGCGCGGTGTAGCCGTCGTGCTCGGGCACCACGATCAGGTCGAAGCGATCGGGAGCCAGGTGCGGGGCCTGCATCTGCACGGTGAAGGTCCTGCCGCCGCTCGCCTTCCGGACGGCCGAGGAGAGCGCGGCCGCGATCCGTCCGGTGCCGATCACGAGGTCCGGCCAGGGCGGCTCCAAGGGATCGCTGTCCGACCCGAGCGAGAGGAACGGGAAGGCCCAGAGGCTCGCCGGCAGCGCCCGCCAGGGAAGCCTGGGGGCGACCCGCTTCACCACCGGCTCGACGCCGATGGTGCGCGCCAGGCCGACGCTCTGGATCTCCATCCCGATCGTGCCGTCGCTGATCACCCAGGCCGTGATTTCAGCCGGTTTCGGACCCGCCGACGCGGTTTGCTGCAACATTCTTGCTCGACTTCGGCGGTGTTGTTATAAAATTGCTCGGAATTCCGGCGGGGAAGGACGTCTCATGCGACGGGTCAAGGTAGACCGGATCGATCGGCGAATCCTTCGCGATCTCCAGTCAAATGGCCGCATGACCAATGTGGACCTGGCCAAGCGCGCCGGCATCTCGGCGCCGCCTTGCCTCCGCCGCGTCCGTGCGCTCGAGGAAGCCGGCTTCATTCGGGGATACCATGCCGATCTCGCGCCCGAGAAGCTGGGATTCGGCTTCACCGGCTTCGCGCTGGTCGGGCTCTCGAGCCAGGCGGAGCCGGACCTGAGCGCCTTCGAGGCGCTGGTGAAGAGCTGGCCGCAGGTGCGCGAGTGCCACATGCTCGCGGGCGAGGCGGACTTCCTCCTGAAGGTCGTCGCCGAGGACTGGGACGCCTATCAGCGCTTCCTCACCACCAAGCTGACCGCGGCGAAGAACGTCAGCCATGTGAAGTCCCTGCCGACGGTACGCCTCTCGAAGTACGCGCCGGGCGTGCCGATCGACGAGCCGGAGATTCCGGCTTAATTTTTTTTGAGGCGGCGGACCTGCGCCTGGCCGATGCCGGCGATGATCACGAGGCCGCCGACCAGCTGCCACATGTTGGGCGTGTCTCCTAGCAGGACTGCGGTCAGCACCGCCGTCACCGGCACCAGATTCAGGTACAGCGACGACACCGAGAGCCCAAGGTGGCGGACGCCGTAGTTCCATCCGAGCAAGCCCAGGATCGTCACCGGGATGACGAGATGGAGCAGGATCAGAAAGTCGACGAGACCAGGCAGCGGCGGCACGCGGGCGTAGCCGAAAAGGATCGCGCCACCGACGAGGACGAAGGCGGTCGCCGCCGCCATCGCGATCGACCAGGTGGCGACCCGGATCTGCGACCAGCCCCTGAGCCAGTCGAGGGCGGCGAGCGAGTACCAGCTCCACATCACGTTGCCGAAGACCATCAGCGCCTCGCCGAGGCCCGGTACCGCCACGCGCGAGAGATCCTGGCTGCCGGCGATGCCGATGACGGCACCAGCCAGCGCCATCACCAGCGCCAGCTGCATCGCTGCATCGGGACGCGCGCCGCGAAGCGCCCAGGCGACGAGGACGCCGACCACGGGCGAGGCGGCGGAGATCAGCGAGCCCTGGAGCTGACCGGCGATCGAGATGCCGATCGTGTAGGAGGTGGCGAAGCCCAGGATGCCGACGCCGCCCAGCATCCAGACCTGCCAGAGCGGCTTGCGCTCCGGCCTCGCGTGGGTGGCGCGCGTCTCGATCGCGAGCAGCATGACGAGCAAGGGGACCGCCAGCACGTAGCGCCCGACGATCACCTCGAACGGCGTGTAGCGCTGCAGCACGAACCACGACGCCGGGATATGCGTGCCCCAGAACGTCGCCGTCACCATGAGGGCGAGGTTGGCGAGGAGGAGCTGGCGGGGCGTGGAGGTGGTGGCGCTCATGCGTACCCCCACCCTAGCGCGACGACGCCTTCGGCGTCGCGCGTACCTCTCCCGCCTGCGGCGCAGCCGGGAGAGGGGATTCGAAGAGGATCAGCCTTCGAAATTCGTCGCCAGGTGGGCGACGCAGTCGCCGCGCTCGACGCGGCCGTAGTGGCGGCGGCAGATGACCTGTCCGTCCATCAGGAAGTAGCTCGGCACCGGCTTGCGGCCGGGGTTGTCGACGAAATGGGTCCAGCCGGCGAGCTGGTCCTTCTTGATCCAGTCGCCGAGCTCGGCCGCCGGCTCGAACAGGCCGGCCTCCTCGGTATAGACGTAGTAGTCGCGGCCCTTGAGCTCGACGAAGCGGGTCGGCGTCGTGACCGGATGCGCCTTCGACTTGTCGGTGATGCCGATATGGGCGAGCAGGTTGTCGAGACCGCGCTCGACGATCTTCACGCCCTTGATGTCGACCGCGCCGCCGCCGCCGAACTCGCCGCCGAGCGCGACGATGCCCTGGCTGACCGCGCGCGCGATGCCGAGGCGCTGGTCGGCCGTGTGCTTCCAGACGAAGCCGGTCGGCGGGTTGAAGGCCTTGAGCGCTTCGAGCGCGCGCTTGTTGACCGCCTCGTCGGTGCCGTAGCGGACCGAGGCGAACGGCATGTACTGCAGCGACGAGCCGCCCGAGTGCAGGTCGTGGATGTAGTTGGTCAGCGGGAACAGCACGCTGTCGATGTAGTGCGCGATCGCGAAGGTCGGCGTGCCGTCGGGGTCACCCGGGAAGGCGCGGTTGAGGTTGCCCTCGTCGATCGGCGACACACGCGCGCTCGCCATCGCGGCAGGCAGGTTGCACGCGGTCATGATGATGACGCGGCCCTGGATGTCCGAAGGCTCCAGCTTCTGCACCAGCTTGCAGAGGCCGATCTGGCCCTCGTACTCGTCGCCATGCGTGCCCGACATCAGCAGCACGGTCGGGCCTTTGCCGTTCTTGATGCAGGTGATCGGGATCGCGATGTTGCCGTAGGCGGAGCGGTTCACCGAGTGCGGCAGGTTGAGCCAGCCGACCTGCTTGCCGTCCTTTTCGTAGTCGACGCGGGTCCAGATCTTCGACGCGGCCATGGGAGACTCCAGGGAGGAACGAGCGGAAGAGAACGCCCGACTATGCCTTGGGCGCGGCCTTCGGGGCGTCGAGGACGATGCCCGACGAAACGAGCTTGTCGATCTCGGCGGTTGAATATCCGGCCTCGGCGAGGATCGCCCGGTTGTCGGCGCCGAACTTCTTCGGCACCGAGCGCACGCCCGACTTGGACCGCGACATCTTGATGGGCGCCCCGAAGGCCCGGTAGCCGCCCTCGCCCTCGACCGCCATCTTACGGTGGATCGTGTGCGGATGCGCCATCACGGCCGGGATATCGAGCACCTGGCCCGCCGGCACGCCCTCGGCCAGCAGCGCGTCGCAGAGCGCCTTGCCGTCGCGGCTCGAAAGCGCCCTTTCGAGCTCGACCGTCAGCGCCGCGCGGTTGGTGTTGCGGTCCGCCATGGTCCGGAAGCGCGCGTCCTCCGGCAGCTCGGTGCGGCCGATCAGCTGGCAGAGCCGCTGGAACTGGCGGTCGTTGCCGATGCCGAGGAAGACCTCGCCGGTCGCGGTCTTGAACTTGTCGTAAGGCGAGATGTTCGGATGCGCGTTGCCGACGCGGCCCGGCGTCTTGCCCGAGAGGAAGTAGTTGGCGGCCTGCGGATGCAGGAGCCCGACCGCGGTGTCGTAGAGCGTCACGTCGCAGAACTGGCCTTTGCCGGACCTCTGCCGCTCGATCACCGCCATCAGGATCGCGATCACCGCGTTCAGGCCCGTGGCGAGATCGACCATCGGGATGCCGAGGCGCGTCGAGCCCGACTCCGGCGTGCCGTTGATGCTCATCATGCCGCTCATCGCCTGCACGACGGCGTCGTAGCCGGGGAAGCCGCCGAGAGGCCCGTCGGCGCCGAAGCCCGAGACGCGGCAATGGATCAGGCGTGGGTACTGCTTCGAGAGAACGTCCTCGAAGCCGAGACCCCACTTCTCCATCGTGCCGGTCTTGAAGTTCTCGACCAGGACGTCGGCGTCCTTCAGCAGGCGCAGCAGGACCTCGCGGCCGTCCGGCTTGGTCAAGTCGAGCGCCAGCGCGCGCTTGTTGCGGTTCACGCCGATGAAGTAGCTGGCGGTGCCGTCCTTGAACGGCGGGCCCCAGCCGCGCGTCTCGTCGCCCTGCGGCGGCTCGATCTTGATCACCTCGGCGCCGTGGTCGCCGAGCGTCATCGTGCCGTAGGGGCCGCCCAGCACGCGCGAGAGGTCGATGACCTTGAGGCCGGCGAGCGCGCCGGATGAGTTCGACATGACGGCTGGAACCTCAGGCGGGAACGGGAAAGACGCGGTCGGCGAAGTCCGGATAGAACTCGCGAAGCTTGTCCGCGATCGGCCCCCGGAGCAAGCCGAGCGTGCCCGCGTCCGGAACCTTGGTCGTCGGCACCTGGGCCGGCATGTCGAAGTCGAAGCCGGTGGCGTCCCGCACCTCGTCGGCCGTGTGGCCAGGATGGACCGAGGCGAGCCGGAAGCGGCGCTTCGCCGCGTCGAACGGCATCACCGCGAGGCCGGTCACCAGCGCCTTGGGCCCGCCGCGACGCCACACGCCCTCCGGGCTCCAGCCGGGCGCGGTGACGAAGTCGACCTTCTTCACCAGCGTGCGCTTGGAGTGCTCCTCGCGGAACAGGATGACGTTGGGTACGACGAAGGCCATGTAAGGCGCGCCGAAGCTGCCGGGAAAGCGCTGGGTCAGGTTTGGATACGCGCCGACGCCGACCAGGTTGATGTTGGCTTCGCCGTCGATCTGCACGCCGCCCAGGAAGAACACATCGATGCGGCCTTGGGCGGCGGCGTCGAACAGCTCGCGTCCGCCATCGGTGAACGAGTTGTAGCGGCGGCTGTGCAGGATCGTGACATGCACGCGGTCCTTCGCGCGCGCCTGCTTGAGCAACGCCGCCGCCGCCGGGATCGGCGAGGCGGCGCCGACCGCGATATGCCGCACGTCGGGGATCTGGTCCGCCAGCGTAGCCGCCAGCAGCTCCTCCGGCCTGACCTCGCTCATGCGGCTTCTTTGGCCGCGCCGATCTCTCGGGCGAGGTAGGCGGCGAAGCCGGCTTCGGTGCGCGCTTCCTTCCCATAGGCGCGGAGATGATCGATGTCGGCCTCGTACTCGCCGAACAATCCGACGGGCGCGGCGCCGCGCTCGGCGACGGCGACCGCATTCACGTAGAAGGCGGGCAGCGCGCCGGCCGCCATCTTCTCGTCGTCGAAGAACGAGCCGTCGTAGAGGCGCTCGACCGTGACATAAGTCGTCTTCGACGCATGCGCTATCGTCGCCAGCTCGCGCCGGCGGCCGATCCAGACATTGCCTTCGCGGTCGGCCATCGGCGCATGGAACAGCGCGACATCCGGCCGGATCGCCGGTATCAGCAGCAGCGGGTCGCCGCCATTCGCGAGCGGGTTGTCGACGGTCTTCCAGTCGGAGCGGTGCTTGAGGAGGTCGCTGCCGAGAATCCCGCGCAAGGGAAGGAACGGCACGTCCTTCTCGGACGCCTGCAATCCTGCATGGATCGCGGGGCAGGTCGCATCGACGACCCTGATCTTCTTCGCCAGCACCGCGCGCGTGAAGCACGGCGCGATGCCGAACTCGCCCAAGGTCACCGCCGCAGTCTCGATCTCGGCGACGCAGCCGGCGCCGATCAGGATGTCGGCCTGCAAGGTCGACTGCGGCACGGTCACGAGACGCAGGTTCTTCACGCCCCGCCGGATCAGCGCCTTGGTCGCCGCCATCGGCGCGCCGGAATAATCAGCCGGCACGGCGAGCAGCATGCCGTCTCTGACTTCGGAGACGAGGTCGTCGAGCGGGATCGGGGAGAAGGTCGAAGACATGACCTGAGGATACTCGGCTTCACCGTCATTTCGAAACCCTCCCCCGGCTTTGCCGGGAGAGGGCAGGGAGGGGGCCTGGCTCGGTGCATAGTGGAGGCGTTGGCGGGTGCCACGATAACCTCGCCATGCCCCCACCCCGACCCTCCCCCGCGTAGGACGCGAGGGAGGGGGTACGAGGACGATGCTCATGGACTTTAATCTCTCGCCCGACCTCATCCAGATGCGCGACACCGTCGAGAAGCTGATGCGCGACGTCGCGCAGCCGGCGGCGAGGCGCGCCGAGCGCGAGGGGAGGTTTCCGCGCGAGGCCGTGGCGAAGCTCGGCGCCGAGGGCGTGTTCGGCACCGCCTTCCCGGAGTCGGTCGGCGGCTCGGCGCTGGGGTTCCAGTCGGTCGGCGTGATCTCGGAGACCGTGTCGCGGCTCGAGCCCGGCTTCGGCTACTGCATGAACCTGCAGGGGATGACCTGCCCGCTGACCATCTTCAACTGGGGCACCGACGATCAGGTGCGCCGCTTCGTGCCGGATCTGATCTCGGGCCGGAAGATCGGCATGTTCGCGCTGACCGAGCCCGGCGGCGGCTCCGATCCCGCCGGCAACATGAAGACGACGGCGAGGAAGCAGGGCGACCGCTACCTGCTCAACGGCTCGAAGATGTTCATCACCTTCTCCGACGAAGCCGATGCCGGCGTCTTGTTCGCCAAGACCGATCCAGCGGCAGGCCATCGCGGCATCACTGCCTTCATCGTCGAGCCGAAGCGTTTCAAGGGCTATCGCGCCGATCCGGTCGCGATGTCGGGTCTCTCGCGCGCCTTCAGAAGCTGTGCGGTGTTCCTCGACGATTTCGAGGTGCCGGAAGAGAACCGGCTCGGAAAGGAAGGCGAAGGCTTCAAGATCGCGATGACCGGGCTCGAATATGGGCGCCTCACGGTCTCGGCGCGATTGCTCGGCCTGGCGCAGGCCTGTCTCGATGCGGCCGCCGACTACGCGAGGACGCGGACGATCCGGAGCGGTCCGATCGGCGGCACCCAATCGGTGCAGCACCTCATCGCCGACATGACCGTGAACGTCGAGGCCGCGAGGCTTCTCGTGCGCCGGCTCGGCTGGACCATGGACAAGGGCGAGCCGGCCGGCCGCGAGGCGGCGCAGGCGAAGTACTTCGCCTCCATCGCCGCGCGCCACGCGGCCGATGCGGCCTCCGAGATCTTCGGCGGCTACGCGCTCGCCGACGAGTACCCGGTCAGGAAGTTCGCCGGCTACATCGACATGCTGAACATGGGCGAGGGCGCGCCGGCGGTTCAGCGCACGCTGATCGCCGAGGACACGCTGGGATACAAGGACGCCAACCGGCACCCGACGCCACCGAGGCGGGGAGTGATTTCTTGAGATCTATCGGCGGAACTACGGAAGCAGGTTGTGCGCGCTTCCGGCGCCGACGCGCAGGACGACGACGCGTTCCTTCTCGATGAGAAAGATCACCCGATAGCCGTCGATGCGCGTGCCGCGAAGCTCGCCATGGGCGCCAAGCCGGCGTGCATTGAAGACCGCGAAGTGGTTGCCCAGCTGCGCGATGGCGCGCATCAGCGGCTTGTGGTCGGTCGAGACCGCGGAGAGGTCCGCGTCGGCGGTATCGGCGATGGCAACGGGCCAAGCCGGCGCCCGTCCGGACCTGATGCGAAATCGCTTAAGCAGGCTCGTGGCCGGCGAAGTCTTCTTGCCGTTCTGTTCCCAAGCCTCGATCGCTTGCAGGCCCGTCTCCGTGTCGATCCGATGCTCCAGCTCCATGAGCAGCGCGGCGTCGTCGAGGGGGACGAGGCAGGCGACCGGATATCCCCGATCCGTGAGCACGACTCGCGTCTGATCGCGCTGCATGCGCTCGACCAGGGCGGGAAGCCGTCGCTTTGCCGTTCCGAGGCTCGCGGCGCGATGCATCAGCATCAGGAACTCGGTCACATGGTGCATTGGCGGCGCCATCTCCGGCTGTGGCACCGAACTGTAATGTTCCTTTTATGTTCCTGTCCAGGTGCCAGCGACCCCAAATCTCCATGGGATAAATGGAACGAATCACTTGCGCACAGAGGGACTTACAAGGCACCCTATTCATAGTGGTATCGAGCATCGGCGCCCCCAAGGTGCTGAGTCGAGGCCGCTCTCCCGCGCCTAGCGGCGCTCTCCGATCGAGGAGCAGGCGGGAATGAGCTTGCAGGCGGTGTCACCCGAACGGGTGCACAACAATCCCCTGGACATGGTCGAAGAAATACTCGCCGGCAACGAATGGCTCCACGAGCGGGCCAGCGAAGAAGAACTCGCAGCGGAAGTAGAAGGACGGTGGTGCGATTACCGTCTTTTCTTCGTCTGGCGCGAAGAAACGCGGGCGCTTCACTTCTCCTGCTGCTTCGATGCCCGGGTGCCGGAGAACAAGCGGCGCGACATCCATGACCTTCTCTGCCTGATCAACGAGAAGCTCTGGCTGGGCCATTTCGAGGTATCGAGCGACGACGCGATCCCGATGTTCCGCCACACCACCCTCTACAAAGGCGGCGCCGGCGCCTCGTCCGAATCGCTCGAAGACCTGGTGAACATCGCGCTCTCGGAGTGCGAGCGGTTCTTCCCGGCGTTCCAGTTCGTGATCTGGGGCGGCAAGGACGCGGCGGGCGCCCTCGACGCCTCGATGTTCGAGACCCTCGGCGAAGCCTAGGGGCTCGGCGAAACCGAAGGCCTGGGCGAAGCCTGAGCCTCGCTTTATGGTCCGGCCATGTCCGGACCCGTGCTCCTTGTCGGCTGCGGCAAGATGGGTGGCGCCATGCTCGAAGGCTGGCTCGCCCGCTCCCTCCTTTCCGATGGCGTTCATCTGGTCGAGCCGAATGCCGGCGCGATCGCGACGTTCCGCGGCAAGCCCGGCGTCACCTGCCATGCCGGCCTCGACGGGCTCCCGGCCGACCTGAAGCCGGAGATCGTCGTGCTGGCGGTGAAGCCGCAGACGACGCCCGAGGTCCTGCCCAAGCTCGCCCGGTTCAAGGCCGCGACGTTTCTCTCGATCATGGCCGGCAAGAAGATCGCCGGGCTTTCTTCCATGCTCGGCGGGGCGGCGGTCGTGCGTTCCATGCCGAACACGCCGGCGGCGGTCGGCCGCGGCATGACCGTCGCGGTCGCCGGGCCCGGCGTCACGCCGGCCGCGCGAAAGCGCTGCGACGACCTCCTTGCCGCGGTCGGCGAGGTCGCCTGGGTCGAGGACGAAGGGCTGGTCGATCCGGTGACGGCCGTCTCCGGCGGCGGCCCGGCCTATGTGTTCCTGCTGATCGAGGCGCTGGCGGCGGCGGGCGAGAAGGCGGGCCTGCCGGCCGACCTCGCGATGCGGCTGGCGCGCGTCACGGTCTCCGGATCGGGCGAACTGGCGCGGCTCTCGACTGAGCCGGCGGCGCAGCTCCGGAAGAACGTCACCAGCCCGGGCGGCACGACGCTGGAAGCGCTCAAGGTGCTGATGGCCGATGACGGCATCCAGCCGGTCTTCGACCGCGCCATCGCGGCGGCGACGCGTCGCGCAGGCGAGCTCGGCAGCTAGCGGGCGAGTTCCCCCGCGAGATTTCCTCGGCGCGCGTATGAACTGCCGTCTTCCGCGCAGTAGATCGACGATGCGGTAGCCTTAGCCCTTGCCGACGAGTCGCTTGAGCTTCGACGCATTGACGCCTGGTGTCCCGTCGTGGATGTCGAGCGTGCTGCGGAGCCGTCCGTCGTCGCCGACCAGGAAAACCGAGGCGGTGTGGTCGATCGTGTAGTCTCCGCCCGGGAGCGGAACCTTGCGCACGTAGATCCCCCACCGGTCGGTCATAGCCTTGAGCCCGGCGGTGGTGCCGGTCAGGCCGACGATGCGGCTGTCGAAGGCGGCGACGTAGTCCTTCAAGACGTCCGGCGTGTCTCGCTCCGGATCGACCGAGACGAAGACGACGCGCAGCGGCGCGGCGACCGGCCCGAGCTCGGCGAGATGCTCCGAAATCCATGAGAGCGTCGTCGGGCAGACGTCGAGGCAATGGGTGAAGCCGAAAAACAGCAGATAGGGCCGTCCGGCGAGGTCATGGTTGGAGAATGGCCGGCCGTCCTGATCGATCAGCTCGAACGGCGGCGCGACTGTCGGCGGAAGGCCGAGCTCCTGGGGAAGATGACCGCCGATGAACCGACCGACGAGATCGGGCGCGAGCCAGAGCGCGGTCGCGGCGGAAATCCAAAGGAGGATTCCGATCCAGGCCAGCGCGCGGACGTGTCGAAGCCATCGGCGGGGCGGCTGGGTCATCTGGGCGGCACCCGGCCGATCAGCAGCCGGCGGATCGTGGGCGGTCGCTCCTCCTTGGAGAGAAATCCATCAGGCGCGGCGAGCCATTTCCTGACGAAGGCCATGAGCCCTTCGGGGATCGCGTCCGGCTCGATGCCCCCAAACAGCCAGGACCAGCGATCGTGACCTGCGATCGACATGCGGCAACGTCGGTCGCAATTGCCGAGGCAGGGATAGCCAGCCACCTTCAGCACCCGCGCCAACCCCGCTTCCTCGACGATGGCATCGAGACCGATCTTCAGGTCGGCTCCGCCGGGGCCGGCCTCCCGCTTCGACCGATCCGGGTGGGTGCATCCGGTGCAGACATGGATCGTGCCGGTCATGCATGCATCTCCGTCGACAATGCCCGAAGCGGAACGACGAGCGGCTTTCGGTCGGGGCCGGGCTGGATCGCCGCTTCGATGGCGAAGACGCTCCTAAGCGACTCGGCGGTAAGCACGTCGGCGGGAATCCCTTTGGCGACGAGCTGGCCGCGGTTCATCAGGACCAGCCGGTCGGCGAAGCGCACCGCCGCGTTGAGGTCGTGGACGACGATGATGGTGGCGAGGCCGCGCGTTCGCGTCAGGGTCCGGACGACCTCGAGGACATGGAACTGATAACGGATGTCGAGGGCGCTGATCGGCTCGTCGAGGAGCAGGATCGAGGGGGCCGACGCAAGCGCCTGGGCGAGGAAGGCGAGCTGCCGCTGCCCGCCGCTGAGCTCGCCGAGATATCTGGGCGCAAGGGAGCCGATGCCGAGCTCGTCGAGGACGGACTGGATCGCGTCGAGATCGTCCTTGCCGACGCGAAGACCCAGGCGTCCCAACCGGCCGAGCAGCACGACCTCGAGCACGGTCAGCGCTGCCTTCGATCCTATTTCCTGCGGCATGTAGCCGATGCGCGCCGGGCGCTCGGGGCGGCCGCCGAACAGGATCTCGCCGGAGGCCGGCACCAGGCCCGCGATCGCCTTGACCAGCGAGGACTTGCCGGAGCCGTTGGGGCCGACGACGGCGAGGACCGTGCCCGGCTCGACTTCGGCGGAGGCTCCGGCGACGGCGACGGTGTTGCCGTAGCGGACGGCCAGGCTGCGGGCCTCGATCCTCACCAGTAGCTCCTCTGCTTGGACAGGATCAGCCAGACGAAGAACGGTACCCCGATTAGCGCCGTCACGATCCCGATCGGGAAGATCGCGCCGGGAACGATCGTCTTGCTGGCGATGGAGGACACCGACAGCAGCAACGCGCCGAACAGGGCGGACGCAGGAAGGAAGATGCGCTGGTCTTCGCCGACCAGCATGCGCGCGACGTGCGGCGCGACCAGGCCGATGAAGCCGATGGTACCGACGAAGGCGACGGCGACGCCGGTGAGCGCCGAGATCACGAGGAACGCGCGCAGTCGAAGCGCGCGGACATCGACGCCCAGACCACGTGCGCGATCGTCGCCGAGCTTGAGCGCGGTCAGCCGCCAGGTGTCGATGGCGAGCAGAGGAGCCGCGGCGACGAGCACGGACGAGATGATCCAGAACTTGCCCCAGCTCGACTTCAGCAGGCTGCCGAACAGCCAGAAGACGATCTGCTGCAAGGCCTCGGGCGAGGCGACGAACTGCAGCAGCGAGAGCAGCGCCTGGAACAGGAAGAGAAGGGCGATGCCGGCCAGCACGAGCATCTCGGGCGAGGCGCCGCGGAAGCGGCCGATCAGGTAGACGGCGGAGCAGGCTATGCCGGCGAACAGGAAGGCGCTGATCGGGATCGCGTACTCCTCCGGCACCGGAATGAAGACGCCGAAGACGATGACCAGCGCCGCGCCGAAGCCGGCCCCGGCGGAGATGCCGAGCGTGTAGCTCGATGCCAACGGGTTGTTGAGGATCGTCTGCATGATCGCGCCGGAAAGCCCGAGCGCGGCGCCGACGACGAGCGCGACCAGAGCCACCGGCAGGCGGATCGTCCAGACGATCGCATCGACCGTCCGGTCTTGAGCGAGAGCGAGCACGGACTTCGCGACGGCACCGACCGGAAGCAAGGCCGGGCCAGTGACGATGTCGAACAGCCCGCTGACGACGGTCGCGGCGATACCGGCGACCAGCACCGCCGCGCGGCGCGCGGCGATGCGGTCGTAGGCGGCAGCGACGTTGCCGGAGGCGCTCACGGCTTGAGCGGCAGCATCCAGGTGCCGCTATAGGCGACCGGGAGGTACTTCTGGTGATACTCGCGGAACGAGCGCTCGGGGTCGACGTCGCGGAACGCATCGGGATAGAGGCGCTGGCCGATGTACTCCATGGCGACGAAGTCGAAGAGCGTGCGCGCGAGTCCGTGCTCGATCGCGTTCACGTTGCCCGACTTCACCGCCT
>JBGALV010000134.1:0-11133 GCA_044223515.1 Alphaproteobacteria bacterium | reverse complement strand
GCCGTAGTTCTCGCGGCCGGCGATCGCCGGCTTCTCGGCACCGAGAAGGCCGGAATTGCGCTTCAGGATGCGGCGCTGGGTGCGGTCCGGCGCGAACGTCGCCGTCGGTATGCGCATGGGGACGCAGGCGTTGCACCCCGGGCAGGCCGGCCGGTAGGCGAAGGCGTGGCTGCGCCGAAATCCGGTCTGGCTGAGCCGATCGAAGGTCCCGTCCGGCGTCTCGTCGAGCGCCACGACGACGCGCTGCTCGATCCGGCCCTGAAGATAAGGGCAGGGCGCCGGAAGCGTGCGATGAAGAATGAGGGGCGGCCGGCCGACGCGCACGTCGGACTTAAGGCCGCGCGGTCGGCTGCGCGGGAGCGGGGGCCGGGCTCTGTGCCTGGGTCTGGGGCCGGGCGCCGCCGGCCTGCTCACGCAGCACGACGACGGAGATGCGGCGGTTCTGCGAGGCGCCCGGATCGTTCGGCATCAGCGGATCCTTGTCGGCCTTGCCGACCACGAGCGCGAGGCGGGAGTCCGCGACGCCGTTGGCGACCAGCACGCGGCGGCTGGCGTTGGCGCGATCGGCTGAGAGCTCCCAGTTCGAGTAGCCGCCGACGCCGCCCTTGAAAGGCGTCGAGTCGGTGTGGCCGGAGATCGTGATCTTGTTGGGAAGCGCTGCAATCGCCTTCGCCACTTCCTCCATCAGCTTCCTCGCGGAGTCCTGCATGTTGGAGCTGCCGAGCGGGAACATCGACTTCTGGTCCTGGTCGATCAGCTGGATGCGAAGCCCCTCGGGCGTGATCTCCAGCTTGACGTTCTCCGCGACCGACTTGAGGTCGATGCGGTCCTGGATCGCCTGCTTCACCTGCTCGGCCGCCTCACGAAGCTTTTGGTCCTCGCGCTCGCCCAGCATCTTGTCGAGCTGTGCCTGGGAGAGCTGGTTTATCTGCGCCTGCGAGACCTGGCCGCTCTGGACCATCTGCTGGAGCTGCGCCATCTGCGTCTGGGTCAGCTGGCCCTGGTTCCCCTGGCCGTCGCTCTGCTGGCCGGGATTGCCCTGAGCGTCGGCGCTCTGGCCGGACCTGCCCTGGTCCTGCCCGCTGGTGCCCGCGCGGCCGAGGCCGGCCTCGTTGCCGAGCGCACCGGGCTCGCCCGGATTGCCCGCCTGGCCGGCCGGCCGCCGCATCTCCGTGCCGCGCTGGATGAACTGCTTCGCGTCGGCGCCGCGCTCGCCCGCCTGCGCATCGCCCATGCCGCGCTGGGCTTCCTCGCCCTCGGGATTGGTGTCCTTGCTGGGATCGTTCGCCGGGCGCGCGACCAGCGGCGAAGAGATCATGGGCGGCGAGGTGGCGCTCTTGAGCGCGCCGGGAACGGTGATCGAGGTGCCGCCGAGCACGCCACCCGAACCAGACCTCGCCGAGCGCGAGATCGCGGTCGGGTCGAAGTAGTTCGAGATGCCCATCTTCTGCTCTTCGGTCGTGGCGTTCAGTAGCCACAGGAGCAGGAAGAAGGCCATCATCGCGGTCACGAAGTCGGCGTACGCAACCTTCCACGCGCCACCGTGCGGAGCGCCGTGGCCGCCCTTCTTGACCTTCTTGATGATGCTCGGCTGGTTGTCCATCGAGAGATCAGACCGGCGGCAGCGCCGCGACCGCTTCTTCGACCTCGTAGAAGGTCGGCCTGACGCCCGACATCAAGGTCTTGCGCGCGAACTCGACCGAGACCGCCGGCGCGTAGCCCTGCATGTGGGCGAGCAGCCCGCTCTTCATGCACTGGTAGTACTTGCCGTCGGCGTTTGCCGTCTGCTCGATCGTGTTGGCGAGCGGCGAGACGAAGCCGTACGACGCCATGACCCCGAAGAACGTACCGACCAGCGCCGCGCCGATCAGCTTGCCCAGCACTTCGGGCGGCTCGGTGATCGAGCCCATGGTGTGAATGACGCCCAGCACCGCCGCGACGATGCCCAGCGCCGGCATGCCGTCGCCCATGTTGCGGACCGCGTTGGCGACCGCCATCTCCTCGGCGTGATGGGTCTCGATCTCGGCGTCGAGCAGCGTCTCCATCTCGTGCGGATTGTCGGTGCCCAATGTCATCATGCGGAGATAGTCGCAGAGGAACTCGACCGCGTGATGGTCGGCGGCGAATTTCGGGAACTGCTGGAAGAGCGAACTCTCCTCGGGGCGCTCGACGTGGCTTTCGATCGCGAGCATGCCCTTGGTCTTCGCCAGCTTGAAGATGGCGTACATCAGGCTCAGCAGCTCGAGGTAATGCTCCTTGGTGTAGCCGGGCCCCTTGAGCGCCTTGCCCAGGCCTTTGCCCGCGGCGCCGAGCACATGCTTCGGATTGGCGACGATGAAGGCACCGACCGAGGACCCGAGGATGATCAGGTACTCGAAGGGCTGCCACAGCACCCCGAAATGGCCACCGCCGCCGGCGTACCCGCCCGCGACGCACCCCAGAACGACCAGCCAGCCGATGATCGGAAACATGGAATCCTCGCTCGCCCGAGCGCATACGGCTCCACCCCGGCGGATATTGGGGAATTTCCCCTCCGCGAACAACGGTTTAGTGGAACGTTCCGAGAATATTGGCCGATTCGAGCCCGGCTGGACAAGTAAGTTCGCGTAATTTTGAACGATTCGGGTCGCAGGACCGTCGGTCCGCCTCAGAGAACGGCGCCGGCCTCCTTGGTCGCCGATAGCAGGCGGGGCGGGAAGCCGGCGTCGCGGAGCCGGTCCAGGATCTCATGGACGTGGTCCAGGTTGCGGGTCTCGACCACGACGTCGAGCTCTGCGTGCTTGATCGGTACGTCCTGAAACAGGCGTTGGTGATAGCTCTCGACGATGTTGCCGCCGGCCGCGGCGATCAGGGTCGCGACCGCGGCGAGCTGGCCCGGCGCATCCGACAGCTCGACCCGGATCCGCGCCATCCGACCGTCGCGGACGAGGCCGCGCATCAGCACGGACGCAAGCATGCGCGAGTCGATGTTGCCGCCGCAGATCACCGTGCCCACGCACCGCCCTCGGAAGCGCGCGGCGTTCGTGTGGATCGCGGCGACGCCGGCGGCACCGGCCCCCTCGGCCACCAGCTTCTGGCTCTCGGCGAGGTTCTGGACCGCGTCCTCGATCGCGCTCTCGTCGAGCAGCAGAATCTCGGAGACGTGCTCGCGGATGATCTCGCGGGTGATCCTGCCCGGCGATTTGACCGCGATGCCCTCGGCCAGCGTGTCGCCGCCCGAAGTCGGCGGACGGTTCGAGAGCGCCTCCGGACGATCTCGATGCCTGGCTTCAGCGCCTTGGCGGCGATCGCGATGCCGGATGCCATGCCGCCGCCGCCGATCGGGATCACCAGGCAATCGAGATCCGGTGCGTCGGACAGCATCTCGAGCGCCAGGGTTCCCTGTCCGGCAATGACATGCGGGTCGTCGTAGGGGTGGACGAAGGTGAAGCCGTCGCGTGCCGCGAGCTTCTCGGCGTGCTCGGCGGCCTCGCTGAGATTGGCGCCATGCAGCTCGACCTTGGCGCCGTACGTGCGCGTGCGCTCGACCTTCGAGAACGGCGTCGCCTTCGGCATCACGATGATGGCGGGAATGCCGAGGCGCCCGGCCCAGAAGGCGACACCCTGGGCATGGTTGCCGGCCGACATGGCGATCACGCCGGCGCGTCGCTGCGTTTCGCTCAGGCTGTGGATCTTGACGAAGGCACCTCGCGGCTTGAACGAGCCGGTGTGCTGCTGGGTCTCGAGCTTGAGGCGGAGGTCGCAGCCCAACTCGGCCGAAAGGCCGGGGGCCGCCACCGTCGGCGTGCGGACGATGTGACCTTCGAGCGCCCTTGCTGCGGCGCTTATGTCGGCGAGCGTGACGGTCATGAACCTCTTTTAGCGCGGACGGAGCGTCAGCGTCGCGGTCCGTCCTTCCGGTTTGGGTCCGATGCGGAAGGCCGAGCCGTCGGCCCAGGGGCGGGCGAGGTCGGAAAAATGCGGCGAGAGGCGGTGGCCGGATTGCCCCAAGGACATCTGGAACAGCGAGCGGTCGAGGTCCGCCAGGTCGTAGACGGCGCGATATCCGGCACCGTGGACATCGCCGAACGGATCGTAGTCGTCGAGCAGGCGGCTCTGCGCCCGGTTGACGGTCCAGTTGTCGCCGTCGGTCTCGGGCTCGACCTTGAACAACTCGCCGATCACCGGGATCCGGCCGAGCAGCGGATGGGCGAGCCGGGCTCGATGGGCCGCACCCCAGCGCCACTTGTCCGGATTGGTGCCATATCGTCGCGTAAGATCCTTGAGGGCCTCGTCGAGCGCATAGGCGAGGCGATCCTGGCAGGTCTCGACCGCTGGCGTGGAGATGACGTCGCACCACGCGCCCCGCTCGGTGAGCGCGCGTGTAACGACACCCGGGCGCGGCAGGACCTCGCCCCAGGCCTCGCCGAGGTCGTCGGCGAAGATCGCGTGCAGCAGATGCCGCCACCAGGCGGTGAAGATCAGCGGTTCCGGCCGGTCGCGGCGCATCTCGCCGTTCCAGGCGGCGAGCCGGTCGAGCGCCCGGGCCGTCGCGTCGGTGCGCGGCGTGAGGCGAAGCAAGGTCGGCAGCACGTCCTTCGCCATGGTCGAGAGGGCGTCGGCCTGCAGCTCGACCATGTCGCGGGCCGTCGCCTTCGGACGATCGTCGAGACGCTCGGCGATCCGGCGCGCGCGATAGGTGGTGTCGAAGTCCAAGCCGTAGCCGCGCGCCAGCGGATCGGCGACCGGTGCGTTGTTGGCGTTCACGATACGGCCCGACGGCGGGTCGATCACCGTGAGGTCGGGATCGCGCGGCCGCCAGCCCTTCCAGGTGCGCGCCGGATCGGAGCCCGGCGCCGGCATCCACCCGTCTCCGTCGCGGACCGGTATGCGCCCGGAGATGAAGAGGCCGATATGGCCGGCGGTATCGGCGACGCCTACGTTCTGCAGCGGCGCCTGGAAATCGCCGAGCGCGGCCTGCGCTTCTGAGATCGAGGTCGAACGCAGCAGGCGTGCGAGGGCGTCTGCTGTGTGGTCGTCTGCCTGAAGCGCGGTCGAGGCGAGGGCGACCGCCTGGTTCTCGCGCGCGACGCGGCGAAGCGCGTCCGAGATCACCGGGCCATGCAGGCTCTCGCGGATGGTGAGCGTGACCGGGTCGCCGCGCTTGACGTTGATGGTCTCGGTCCGGCTCTGGAATTCCCGCGGGCCGTCGGCGGCGAGGTAGCGGCCGTCCGGCATCACGTCGAGGACGAAGAGATCGGCCGAATCCGCCTGGGTCGTCGTCATGCCCCAGGCGACGCGGCCGTTGTGCCCGAGGACCGTGAACGGCACGCCGGGCGCGGTGGCGCCGACCTGCACGCGACCCGGCAGCTCGATCCGTGCCAGGTACCAGAGGTTCGGCAGGGTGAGCGCCAGATGCGGATCGTTGGCGAGCAGAGGCTTGCCTGTCTCGGTACGCGCACCCGACAGCACCCAGATGTTGGATGCGGTGCGCGGCTCGGCCTCTGGCGGGATCGTCGCCAGCAGGCGACGCGCGTGATCGGGATCGAGGCCGGCCAGCGGCACGTAGGGGCCGTCGGCCGTGCGGTCGTAGAGGTCGCGAAGCTGGTCGGGCGTGAGGTGCGCCGAGAGGCGCACACGGGCGAGCTCGTCGCGCCAGTTCCAGGTGAGCTGCAGCGCCATCAGCCGCTGCCATTTGAGCGTATCCGCCGGCGTCCAGGGATCCGGCCTGCCGGCGAGAACAAGGTCGGGCGGCGGCAGCCAGCGGCGCGCGAGTGCGGCATTGACGCCGGCGGCGTAGGCGGTGAGCTCGGCCTGCGTCTCGGCCGAGAGCTTGGCGACGCCTTCCTCGGCGAGCCTTCCTAAGCCCAGCGTCCGCATGAAGCGGTCCGACTCGATCGTGACCGCGCCGAAGATCTCCGAGAGACGCCCCGAGACCAGCCGGCGCATCAGCTCCATCTGGGCGAAGCGATCCTGGGCGTGGACGTAGCCCAGTGCGAACGCGGCATCCGTTTCGTTCGCTGCCCTAATGTAAGGGATGCCGCGTCCGTCGCGGACGATGGTGACCGGAGCCGACGGCCCGTCGACCCTGATCTCGCCGTTGGTGTTCGGCAGCCCGGCCCAGAGGAGGCCGGTCGCGGCGACCGCTACCACGAGGCAGAGGCCGAACAGGCCTGAGATTATCCAGCCGACGATGCGCATCAGGTTAATGACACCCGAGGCCTATTGCAGGTTCACCATCACCATCTTCTTGCGGGTGAAGTGCTCCAGCATCGCCTCCAGCGAGGCCTCCTTGCCGAGGCCGGAGGCGCGGAAGCCGCCATAGGACATGCCGGGTTGGACGACGAGGTTCTGGTTCACCTGGACCAGCCCGGCATCGATCCGGCGGGTCGCGTCCAGCGCCCATTTCAGGTCCCTGGTCCAGATTGAGGCGGCGAGGCCATACTCGGTGTCGTTCGCGGCGGCGATGACCTCGTCGTACTCCTTGAACTTGATGACGCAGGTCACCGGCCCGAAGATCTCCTCGCGCGCGACGCGGGAGTCGTTCGAGAGCCCGGTGAAGATCACCGGCTGCACGTAGAGCCCGCCCTTGAGCTTGCCGTCGGCGGGCTTGGCCGAGCAGCGATGCGCGGTGGCGCCCTCGGACTCCCCGATCCTGATGTAGCTCTCGACCTTCTCGAACTGCTGGGGCGAGATGATGGTGCCGATGTCGGTCGTCTCGTCCAGCGGGTCGCCCATCTTCATCGCATCGACCTTGCCCTTCAGCTTCGAGACGAAGGCGTCGTGGATCGACTCGTGCACGAAGATGCGGGATGCCGCGGTGCAGCTCTGGCCCTGGCGGGTGAAGCGCATGCCGACGACGGCGCCGTCGACCGCGCGGTCGAGGTCGGCGTCGCCCATCACGATCATCGGCGACTTGCCGCCGAGCTCGAGCGTGACCGGGATCAGCTTCTCGGCCGCGGCCTTGTAGACGATCTTGCCGGTCTCGACCGAGCCCGTGAACGTCACCTTGCCGACGTCCTTGTGCGCGACCAGAGGCGCGCCGCATTCGGGTCCCATTCCGGACAGCATGTTGAAGACGCCGGGCGGGAGGATCTGGTTCAGGATCTGGCAGACGCGGAGCACCGCGAGCGGGGCTTCCTCGGCCGACTTAACGACCACGGCGTTGCCTGCAACCATCGCCGGCGCGATCTTCAGCGCCATCAGCATCAACGGCACGTTCCACGGGATGATGGCGCCGACCACGCCGATCGGCTCGACCACCGTCATCGACAGCATGTTCGGGTTGAAGGGGATGGTCTCGCCCTTCAGCTCCGAGCCTAGGCCGCCGTAGAAGGTGAAGGCGTCGGCCAGCACCGAGGCCTCGACGCGGCTCTCGGTGCGGAGCGCCTTGCCGGTCTCGAGCGCGATCAGCCGGCCCAGTTCCTCGACGTGACCTGCGAGAACGCGACCGCATTCGGCGATCAGCTTGCCGCGCTCGCGCGCTGCGCGCTTGCCCCAGGCGGCTTGCGCTTTTTTCGCCGCCGCGACCGCGAGGTCGACATCGGCCTTCTCGCCGAACGCCGCCTTGGCCACTGTCTCGCGCGTCGCCGGGCTCTTGACGTCGAAGGTCTTGCCCGAAGCCGCCGGCACGAGCGCGCCGTCGATCAGGTGCTTGCCCGAAAGCAGGCCTGCGAGCGCGCGCGGGTCGAGATTGGGCGAAAGCTGGTTGGTCATGTCGAGTGTTCCTTGGGTCTACTTGAGCTCGGCCAGGATCTGGGCGCGGTTGCCGTCGAGATCGGGTGCGGGCGCGCGGGTCGAGGGATCGGGAAAGCCCGAGATCTTCATCGGGTTGCCGATGAACTTCATCTTGCCGGCGACCGGATCGTCGAGCTCGACCACCATGTTGCGGGCCTTTGCCTGCCGGTGGTCGATCGCCTGGGCGATGTTGTTGATCGGGCCGGCCGGGATGCCGGCGGCGTCCAGCAGATCCATCCAGTGGCCGACCGGCTTGGTCTTCAGAACCGCCTCGATCTCGACCTTCAGCGCATCGACGTTCTGGTTGCGGAGATCGTTGGTGAGATAGCGCGCGTCCTTCGCCATCTCCGGCTTGCCGAGCGCAGCGGCGAGCTTGACGAACAGGCTGTCGTTGCCGGCGGCGATAATGATCGGGTTGGTCGCGGTGTCGAACGCTTCGAACGGCGTGATCGAGGGGTGGCGGGCGCCGAGCGGTCCCGGCGCCTTGCCCGAGACGAAGTAGCGCATGGCCGCATTCTCGAGCAGCGCCAGCTGGCAGTCGAACATCGAGATGTCGACCTTCGAGCCCTTGCCGCTGGAAGCGCGGGCGAACAGCGCGGCGTTGACCGCGACCGCCGTGTAGAGGCCTGCGCCGATGTCGCCGATCGACATGCCCGAGCGCGTCGGCGGTCCGCCCGGATGGCCGGTGACGCTCATGATGCCGCCGAGACCCTGCACGACCATGTCGTAGGCCGGGCGCTGGGAGTCCGGACCTGTGTGGCCGAAGCCGGAGGCTGCGGCATAGATAAGCTTCGGGAACTTCGGGTGCAGATGCTCCCAGCCGTAGCCGAGCTTTTCCATGGTGCCCGGCCGGAAATTCTCGACCAGCACATCCGCCTCGGCGAGGAGCTTCTCGAAGATCGCCTTGTCGTCGGGCTTCTTGAGGTCGAGGACGATCGACTCCTTGCCCCGGTTGACCGACATGAAATAGGCCGAGCGGCCCTTCACGAACGGTCCGTACTCGCGGGCGTCATCACCCTTGCCGGGCGTCTCGACCTTGATCACGCGCGCGCCCATCTCGGCCATCAGGAAGGTGCAGTAGGGCCCGGCCAGGATGCGGGAGAGGTCGATGACGGTGATCCCGCTGAGCGGGCCTTGGACGGAGGAGGGGCGCATTCGGGGGTCCGGTTGGAGCGGCTGGAGAACCTCTCGTAGCCGACCCCGGGAGGCGGGGGCAAGCGCCAGCTAAGCCCTTCCTCAGGAGCGGCTATTCCGGGCGGCCTGGCGCCAAGCGTGCGGCGGCATGCCGTGGTTGCGCGAGAAGGCGCGGCTGAACGCGGCTTCGGTGCCGTATCCGGCCTCCTCGGCGATCACGGCGATGGCTTTGGACGAGGTGCCGAGCGCGACGCTGGCGAGGTAGAGACGCCAGTCGCGCACGTAGCGCATCGGCGAGGTGGCGAGCACGGTCTCGAACCTCTCCGTCAGCACGCTCCGCGAGAGGCCGGCCGCGGCGGCCAATGAGGTGACTGACCAGCTGCGCGTGGGGGCGTCGTGGATCAATGCCAGGCAGCGGCCGAGCTGCCTGTCGGCCAGCGCCGCGAGCCACCCGGTCGATCCGGGCGCCGCCTCGGCGATCCGGTGGCGCAGGACTTCGATGAAGGTGATCTCGGTCAGGCGTTCCAGAAGCGAGCGGCCGCCGCTTCGGGGCCGATCGACCTCGGCCACCATCTGGCGGACCGTCGCCTTCAGCCACTCGTCGGCCTCGCTGGTCTTCACGTGCAGAAGCGGCGGGAGAGCGCTCTTCAGCGGCCTGAAGTTGATCGCATCGCAGGTGAGGTAGCCGCAGAGAAGACGTAGCTTCGCCCTAGAGTCGCCGTAGCGGAGCACCGGTATGTCGCGCCAGGGCCTCGGCGGCAGGTCGTCGGTCGGTCGCACCAGCTTGCCGCCGCTGCCGACGCCGATCACGTGCCCCGTGCCAAACGGGAAGGCGACGACGTCGCCGGCGCCAAGCTCCGTCCGCCGGCCCTCGATCTCGATCCAGCAACCGCCTTCGGCGACGATGTGGAAAGGAACGACGTTGGCCTTCCGGCCGGCGCTCTTCGCCATCGACGGTTTGTCGTCGGTCTGCCACGCCTCCGAGCTCACGACGCAGAACTGCAGCGAGCCCGAGAGCCGGACCGTCCGGAGCACTTCCGACAGCACGTCCTCGCCGGCCGGCGTTTCGATCAACTTTCCCAGGCGTTCGGCCAAAGACGTGCCCCCCGATCGCCGGTATCTCCCCGGCGCATCGAAACCAACCTCAAACGAGCATCCCAATGCAGAACGGAACAGACAAGGTCGTCGTGCTTCTCACCAAGGGCATCGAGTCCGAGATCTCCTCGGTCGCCTTCACCATCGCCAACGGCGCGCTGACCGCGGGCCTCAAGGCCTCGGTGTTCCTCACCTCGACCGCGATCGACCTGGTCCGCAAGGGCGGGCAGAAGGTGACCCAGGTGGCGCCGCTGGAAGCCCTCGCCAAGCTGATCGAGGACTTCCAGACGCGCGGCGGCACGATCTGGGCCTGCCCGCCCTGCGTCCAGTCGCGCGGCTACGGCGCGGCGGATCTTCTCGAAGGCGTCGTCATCGTTGGCGCCAGCGCGATGTTCGCCGAGATGAAGGACGGCGCCGCGACGCTGTCCTTCTGACCCGGCCCGATCGTCAGGCGGCGGCGCCCACCACCGCGCGGGCGACGTCGCCGATGATCGCCTCGCCCGCGAGCTGGTCCGGGCAGGCCTCGACGAAGACGGCGGCGATCGCCGGTCCTTTCGGCGTCATGATGAAGCCGACGTCGTTGATCACGTTCGGCAGGCTGCCCGTCTTGGTGCCCCAGCGCGGCGTATTGTCCTTTGGCAGATGGCGGGCGATCCGGCGGTTGTTCTGCTGCTTCTCCAGCACCGACACCATCTGCGTGCAGGAGGAGGTCGAGGCCGCCTTGCCGTTCATGATCGCCGCGATCATGTCCGCGTACTCGCTCGGCACAGCCAGGTTCTCGTTCTCGCCCGGCAGCACCGGGCGGCCGCGCATCTTCCGTCCCAGTACCGACTTCGGCATGCCGAGGCTCCGCATCGCCCCGTTCACCTCGGCCATGCCGGCATAGTCGATCAGGATGTTGGTCGCGGTGTTGTCGCTGATCGACATCATCAGGTAGACGAGGTCGCCGATCGTGACCTCGACGCCGGTATGCATGTGCAGCAGGACGCCGCTGCCGTTCGACTTGTCGTCCTGGGTCATCTTGTGGAGCTTCTCGAGCGAGAGCTTGCCGGCATCGATGCGCCGGAAGATCTCGATCATGATCGCGATCTTGACCGTGCTGGCGGCGACGAAGGGGCGGTCGCCGTTATGCGCGAAGCGTTCACCGGACGGCGCGATCGCGCCGACGCCGAGCTTGATGCCGCCGGT
>JBGALV010000133.1:0-11261 GCA_044223515.1 Alphaproteobacteria bacterium | reverse complement strand
GCCTTTCCAGTCCATCCGCGCCATCGACTACACCGTCATTCTCGTCCGCGACATGGACGCGATGCGGCATTTCTATGAGAAGGTCCTGGGCTTCGCCTTTGCACGCCAGCTCTCGGAGAGCTGGCTCGAATTCAAGGTCGGCTCGACCACGCTGGCGCTGTCGCGTCCTCGAAGGTCGGCCGACGAGCCCCAGACGCCGAAAGGCGCCGCCGCGCTTCAGCTCGCCTTCCGCGTCCCGCCGCACTATGTCGACCTCTGCGCCGCGGAGCTTTTGCGCCAGGGCGTGGCACTGTTGGCGCCGCCGACCGACCAGCCTTTCGGCCACCGCACGCTGTTCTTCCGCGATCCCGACGGCAACCTGCTCGAGATCTACGCCGAGATCTAGCGAGCTCGTTCCCGCTCACCCGCGTCGTACGCGGCGGAGGGTCGGGGTGGGAGCGAAGCGAGAAATGGTCCAACGAGCTCGGCAGCAACAGATTTCGCGATGCTTCGCATCGCTTCGCCCCCACCCTGCCCTCCCCCGCTTCGCAGGAGAGGGTTCCGAAAGGTCGCTCGTCCCTAGAACAGCTTGCCGCCGTTCGGGACCTTGTGCGTCACCGAGACCAGCACGACCTCGCCGGCCTCGTCGGGGAAGCCCAGCACCAGGATCTCGCTCATCACCGGGCCGATCTGCTTGGACGGGAAGTTCACGACCGCCGCGACCTGGCGCCCGATCAGTTCCTCGATCCTGTAGTGCCTGGTGATCTGCGCCGAGGAGCGCTTGATGCCGATCTCGGGGCCAAGATCGACGCGGAGCTTGAACGCCGGCCGGCGCGCTTCCGGAAACGGCTCGGCCTCGACGATGGTGCCGACGCGGATGTCGACCTTGTCGAAGTCGCCGTACTGGATCTGCGGACGAAGAGCTGAAGCGGATGCGGCCATGGGCGTCCTCGTGGATGAGAACGCCCGAGTGCCACAGACGACCTGACGGCTCAAGCGATGGCTTGACGCCCCTCGCTCAACGCTTGGTCTTCGCCACCGCGCCCTTGAGCTCGTCCAGGCTCTCGGACACGCGCTTGCTCATGACCGAAAGCGCCTCGGCATTCGCCTTCGACGCCATCTCGACCATCTCGCGGTAGTTGGCCATCGCCTGCTCGAAGGCGGTCTTGATCGCGTCGGTCTGGCGGGCGACCCGATCTTCCGGCGTGCCGTCGGCCAGCATGGTCTTCACCTGGCGGTTGGCGTCTTCCATGGTCGCCTTCAGGATCTCGCCCTGGCGGCGGAAGATCGCCTGCGCCCCCTCGGCGGCCAGCTGGTTGGCCTGGGCGAAGGCCTCCATGTTGCGACGGTTGGCGGCCATGATGGCTTCCCAGTCGAAGCCGGGCATCTTCATGTCGCCCATCATCTTCTGCATCGCCTGCATGTCGAAATCGAGGAACGGGTTCTTGGCCACCTGGGGACTCCTCCGGTTATGCTGCAGTGCAGCAATAAGATTTAAGCGCCGCTCCCACGCCCGTCAACCCGCATTTTGCGGTGCAGCATGACGTTGCCCGTCGAGCGCCCGGCCGAAGGGCTCGGCCCGCTTCAGCGCCTTGTCGAGCGCCGCCATGGTCGCGCTCAGATCATCGCTCTCGTCGGTTAAGAAAGTGCGAAGGCTGGCGAGCCACACCAGCGCCAGGCCTTTGGCACGCAGCGCCCCGCGGAGGCCCGAGGCGTCGAGGCCGGCCGCCTCCAGCATCCATCCCATCGAGCGCAGCAGGGCCGGCCAGCCGCACAGCGCCTGGACCGGATCGCGCGAGAGTCCGTCGAGGATCGAGGAGACCGCCACCTTGTGGGGCTTCAGCGCATCGAAGCGCCGCATCAGCACGTCGAACAGGCGATCGCGTACGGGCTCGGACGCATCCGGCGCAGGCCCTTCCAGCACCGCCGCATCGACGCGGCGGAGGAAGGCACGGACGACATGGGACTTGGCGGGAGCCGCCGCGTGCAGCTCGGCGAGGCTCAGGCCCGCCTTCCCGGCGATCTCGCCGAGCGTGATCTGCGCCCACGGGCGTTCGGCAGCGAGCGCCAGTGCCGCATCGACCAGGCGTTCGAGGGGGGTCGTCCGCTCACCGGCCATCCGGAATTATTGCGCAGCAATTTTGCGAAGGCCAGCGCGCAAACGTGACGCTGCACCGCGTCAGCGGAAGCCTTCGGGCCGCTCCTTCACCGAGTCCATCGGATCGTAACGGAGGCCAGCGAGGAGAACGCGGCGCCGTGCGTCTTCCGGCAGGTGCGGCACTGGCAATGCACGATCACGCCCGTGCGGTGCGTCGACCTCATAGGCCACCGCACCGCACAGGCATGATCCGTTCAGCATGGCCTAGCCCGCTTGTGCGAGCTCCGCGCGCACCTGCTGGCGAAACAGATCGATCGGGACGAGCTGGCCCTTCTTCTCGAGATGCCAGAAGGTCCAGCCGTTGCAAGCTGGAGCACCTTGCACCGCCGCCCCGACCGAATGGATCGAGCCCTTTGCATCGGGCGCGATCAACGAACCGTCTGCGCGCACCTTGGCGGTCCAGCGCCGGCGCGGATCCGTCAGCACCGTGCCCGGCGTGATCAGGCCGCGCTCGACCACCGCGCCGAACGGCACGCGCACTTCTTCCCGCTTCGGCGGCGTGGCCGAGATCGCCTCGATGTCCGAGGGCGGCTTCACCTTGGCGAGCCGGGCCTTGGCCACCTGCGCGTAGGTGGGATCGCGCTCGATGCCGATGTAGCGCCGGCCGAGCTTCTTGGCGACCGCACCCGTGGTGCCGGTGCCGAAGAAGGGATCGAGCACCGTGTCGCCCGGCTTGGTCGCCGCCAGGATCACGCGATGGAGCAGGCTCTCCGGCTTCTGCGTCGGATGCGCCTTCTTGCCGTCGTCGGCCTTCATGCGCTCGCCGCCGTTGCAGATCGGCAGGGTCCAGTCGCTGCGCATCTGCAGGCCTTCGTTCATCGCCTTCATGGCGTCGTAGTTGAACGTGTACTTCTTCTGCTTGCGGTCCTTCAGGCACCAGATCAGCGTCTCGTGCGCGTTGGTGAACCGGCGGCCGCGGAAGTTCGGCATCGGGTTCGACTTCCGCCACACGATGTCGTTCAGCATCCAGTAGCCGAGATCCTGGAGCGCGGACCCGACCCGGAAGATGTTGTGGTAGCTGCCGATCACCCAGAGGGTGCCGTCGTCCTTGAGCACGCGCCGCGCGGACTTGAGCCACGACCGGGTAAACTTGTCGTAGGCCTCGTAGTCCTCGAACCGGTCCCAGTCGTCGTCGACGCCGTCGACGACCGAATGGTCGGGCCGCGTCAGCCCGGTGCCGAGCTGCATGTTGTAGGGGGGGTCGGCGAAGACCATGTCGACCGACTTCTCGGGCAACCGGTCCATCAGCGAAGCGCAGTCGCCGACGAGAATATTCGAGAGCTGGGAGCCACCGTCCATAGGCATGACCGGGACGATGCCGTAAGCCCTTGATTCCGGTCAATAAAAAACAAATTCAATGGGTTATCCCCAGGAACATACCCGGGTTATCCGTGATATATTACCCCGACAATCCAGATTCCAAGACTCTGAAACTCATAGCTATGTGACGAGTTACCCCGACCTTGTGAGTCACGTGAGAGTCCGTTTGGTCGCGGTGAATCGCCTGGAGTCCTTGGGGACTCCGAAATCGACGAATCGCCGGTTTTCGAGAACCTGAATCGCGGCCCTAGAGGCCGTCGAGCTCGAGCTGGTTCGGCCGGAAGCTGAGCCGGTGATGGCGGGTGATGCCGACCTCGGTGATCGCGGCCCGGTGCGCCTCGGTGCCGTAGCCGGCGTTCGTCGTCCAGCCATAGGCGGGATAGCGGAGAGCCAGGCGCTGCATCAGCCGGTCGCGTGCGATCTTGGCGGCGATCGAGGCGGCCGCGATCGAGAGCGAGCGCCCGTCGCCGCCGATCACCGCCATCACTTTGCAGCCGTCGGGAAGGAGCCGCGCCGGCGGCGGCTGGTTGCCGTCGATCAGTATCGCGGTCGCGCCGAGGCCGAGCTTCTGCAGCGCGCGGCTCATCGCCATGTGGGTCGCGACCAGGATGTTGTAGCGGTCGATCTCGGCGACCGAAGCCGCGCCGAGCGCGATCTTCGCATGCGGCCTGAACGCCTCGTAGGCGGCCGCGCGCTGCGCCGCGTTCAGCTTCTTGGAATCGTCGATCAGCTTCGCGACCTTGCGCGGAAGCCTGCCCGTCGGGAACACGCAAGCCGCCGCGAGGACGGGCCCGGCAAGCGGCCCACGGCCGACCTCGTCGACCCCGACCACCACGCCACCCAGTTCGCGCTCGAGAGAGAAGTCCGCCACGACGCCGAGGATGGCGGCGAGTCGGCCACGAAGGCAAGTGAAGTCACCGCCGCACTCTTGCCGCGGCGATGGACGCAGCGGTCGTGCCCCCTCCCCCGCGCATAGCGTGTGGGGGAGGGAACACGACGGCCGATCCGATCGTTTTCCTTCCAGCTGCGGAGGACCCGATGCCCAACGTGAACTACGCGCTCGATCGCGAGACCTGGCGCTTCGTCCGCGACGACGTCGTCGAGCCGAGGATCGAAGGCGACATGGTGCTGGCGCCGGGACAGCTCGCCGAGATCGCCGACGGCGGGCATCTGCAAGGAGTCCTGACGCGCGCGCGGTATCTCGCGGCGAAGACGGTCGATCCGGTGGCCGAGGCCGATCTCGTGCGCGACCTCTGGTCGCTGCATGACGTCGACGACGTGCTCGTTGTGCGCTGGCGCACGCTCGCCGGCTTCAAGCGCTTCGCCAATGTGGTGGAGGCCGCATGGAAGGCGGTCGGCAACACGTCTTTCGTTCATTTCCTGTCGACCGATCCGGAACCGATCTGCTGGTCCGACGGCGTCGATGTATCGGACGAGAGGTATCGCAAGCCGTAGTTCCGCATTGATCACCGGTACCGCGACGAACGATGCATGGCGCGGATCGTTCGAACGGCATGACAGCGCAGATCGGCAAGTCTTCGACGTCCTCATTCGCCATCGCGTACCGGCTTACCCGCCCGAAGGTGAGGACCAAGCCCTGGCCGGACGCGCCGATCTTCGACCGCGACTACGCGATGATGCTGGTGGCGCTTCGTCCCGGCATCTCGGATCGCGAGATCGCCGAGGCCGTCTACGGACCCGGGAGCCGCAGCGACATCGTCGCGGAGACGTGCCGCGCGCTGGCGTCCGAAAAGGCGATCGGCCGCCGGCTTCGCCGCGACGGCGTCTTCGGCAACTACCTCGCGGAAGACTGAAGCCTTCTAGCTGCGCCCCATCGCTAAGATCGGCGTGAAGCAGCCGAGGATCAGACGCTTCGCATCGAACGGGATTTCGCCGGCGATCTCGAAGCGCGCGTCCTCGCGCATCTTCGCTTCGACGGCATCGAGCGTCGCCTTGTCGGGCCACACCTGCCAGGCGAAGACGATCTTCTCGCCGGGCTTGGCCGCGACCGCGCGCCGGAAGTCGGTCTGCTTGCCGTCGGGGACATTGTCCTCCCAGGCCTCGACGATCTCGATGCAGCCATACTCCTTGAAGATCGCGGCACTCTTCTCCGCCCACACGCGATATGCTTCCAGCTTCTCCTGGGGCACGGGGATGACGAATCCGGCGACGTACATTCCTCAGCTTTCCTTCTTGATCTCTTCGCCGAAGGTCACGCGGTTGTCGTCGGGATCGCGCACCGACATCTCGCGCATGCCTTAGGAGAAATCCTGCGGCGTGAGCTCGATCGGACATCCCGTCGCGACGAGCGCGGCATGCAGCGCATCGACACCGGCGGCGACGGTGAAGACGGACGCGAAGGCGGTGAGCGTCGGTGTCATGCGCAGAGTCTATCACTCGTGTCCCCTCACCCGCGTCATACGCCGGGGAGAGGGCACGACGGCATCGCCGCGTCTATAAGAGCGCCAGCTGATCCCCTGCTCTCGCCGGCTTCCGGAACTGCGAGCAGTCGAGCGGGGGGAGATCGCGGTCGAGGCCGTAGCGTTTGCGCGCGAGGCGCGCACGCAGCGAGAGTGCCTCGGCATAGGGACCTTCGCCCCGCATGCGGCCGCCGAAATTCGGATCGTTGAGGCGGCCGCCGCGCATCTCCTGCACCAACGAGAGCACGTGCTTCGCCTTCAGGGGCGCGTGCTCCTCGAGCCATTCGCGCATCAGGTCCTTGATCTCGTACGGCAGCCTCAGGACCGTGTGCGCCGCCCAGGAGGCGCCGGCCTCAGACGCCGCCTCCATGATCCGCTCGAGCTCCATGTCGTTCAGCGCCGGGATCATCGGCGCCGCCATCACCCCCGCCGAGACCCCCGCTTCGGCGAGCAGCCGGATCGCCTCGATCCGCCTGGCCGGGGTCGAGGCTCTCGGCTCCATCTTGCGCGCGAGGTCGCGGTCGAGGGTCGTGACCGAGAGCGCCACCCGGCAGAGGTTGTCCTTCCCCATGGGCCCCAGGATGTCGATGTCGCGGGTGACCAGGTGGTTCTTGGTGACGATGGTGAAGGGGTGGCGGTAGTCGCGGAGCACCTCGAGGATGCCGCGGGTGATCCGGTGCTCGCGCTCGAGCGGCTGGTAGGGGTCGGTGTTGGTTCCCATCGCGATCGGCGCGACGTCGTAGCCCTTCCGCCGCAGTTCCTGCTCGAGCAGGCGGGGACCGTCGGGCTTGATGAAGATCTTGGTCTCGAAATCCAATCCGGACGAAAGTCCGAAGTAGGCATGGGTCGGCCGCGCGAAGCAGTAGATGCAGCCATGCTCACAGCCCCGGTAGGCGTTGATCGAGCGGTCGAAGCCGATGTCGGGGGAGTCGTTCCGGGCGATGATGGTGCGGGTCGCGTCGACCCGGACCACGGTCTCCGGCCTGGGCAGGTCCTCGTCCTCCGGGTGCTCCCAGCCATCGTCGGTCAGCTCCCGGCGAGCCGGCTCGTATCGCCCCGTCGGGTTCGAGATGGCGCCGCGGCCCTTCACGGGCTTGGCTGGAATCACCGGATCGGACATGCCCTGAGTTTAGGCCGATGATAGAACATATCAAGAACAAACATCGCGGCACGCGAAATTCGAGTCCGCGATATATCGAGCTGCCATGTCTCTAACCGCCTCAAACCTTTCGGTTTTCGGGGTATTCCGACACCGTCGCAGCCATACCGACCTCCTCGCGGAGGCTCGAGGGCGAATATTTTCGCAGGCTTTGCAACCCAGAGGAGCCAGGTCGGTCGCCGTGCGCTGGTCCGGACGCCGTGGAACGTGGCGGCATGGTGTCCGTCTAAATCGTCTCGGTGCCGTATCGACTAAGGTCGCCTCTTTTTACCCCTGATCTTGCGAACGACAAGGGCTGGAGCTCAAGAGATCGCGTATCGATCCGAGAACGAGACGAAATGATCCACATTCCGCAAACGCGAACGCGACTTTGACTGCAGTTGCAGTTAAGTGGGGTAAGGAGGTACGACCGGAAAGCGGCTTCTCCGCACCCGAAAAAGGCGAGCCGACCGTGATAACGCAAGATATTGTAGCTCGGCCCGTTATATCGGCGAGAAAAATCGTTTTGAATCAGTCGATCTGTCTGGAGGCGTACCCCAATATCTAGGGGGTCTCCTACCGCTGCTGAGCGGCCGAAACCTTCGCCGTCCGGGCGCTCGGCGCCAGATGCTCCTGCAGCCGCGGCATCAGTTCGACGAAGTTGCACGGCTTCCAGCGGTAGTCCAGCTGGTGGACGAGGATCTCGTCCCAGGCGTCGCGGCAGGCGCCGGGAGATCCAGGCAGCGCGAAGAGATAGGTGCCGCCGGCGACCCCGGCCGTGGCGCGCGACTGGATGGTCGAGGAGCCGATCTTCTGTAAGGAGAGGAAGCGGAAGAGCTCGCCGAAGCCGGGGATCGGCTTCTCGTAGACGGACTCGAAGGCCTCCGGCGTCACGTCGCGTCCGGTGACCCCGGTGCCGCCGGTCGAGAGCACGACGTCGACCGTGGGATCGGCGATCCATTCCCTGAGCTTGGCCGCGATCGCGGACTTGTCGTCGCGGACGATGTCCCGCACCTGGACCTTGTGCCCGGCCTGCTCGATGCGCTCGACCAAGGTGTTGCCGGACTTGTCGTCGGCCAGGCTCCTTGTGTCCGAGATGGTCAAGACAGCGATGTTGACGGCGAGGAAGGGGCGATTGGGATCCAGGGCCATAGGGCGTTCTCCGGTGGAGGCCAGAGTATATCCCGAGTCTATGGGCCCTCGCTTGGTGGTCCGCCGCTCCCGCGTTTCGGCTGCGCCGAAAAGCTGCGCGGCGTCCCGCTCGGGGGAAGAACCAAGAGGTCAGTCTCGGAAAGAAGCGGCGAAGCCGCGCCCGAGCGCGGGCGCCTGGCTAACGCGGCAGGTGCGCGCTTGCGCACCGAGAGCGCTAGCGTAGCGAGCCGCACCAAGCGAGGGACCGTGGTCCCCCTCGCCGGCTAGCTCTTATCCGTCTGAACCGGGGTATAAACCGGCCAATCCCCTGCCGCGACCGCATCCAGGGTCGGCGTCGGCTGGCCCATGCGGAGCTGGTAGATCCAGTAGTTCGCGACCACGCGCTGCACATAGGCGCGGGTCTCGCCGTAGGGGATGCCCTCGACGAACAGCAGCGGGTCGTCCTTGAAGTCGCCCTTGCGGCTCCACTTGAGCGCGACCGTCGGACCGGCGTTGTAAGCCGCGACCGCGACCAGCAGGTTGCCCTGGATCTGCTCGTGCTCGAGCAGGTGCTGCACGTAGCGCTGGCCCAGCGTCAGGTTGCGCTCCGGCTCCATCAGCTGCTGGCCGGCGTCCTTCTTCTTGACCTCGCCTTCGCCGACGAAGACCGCAGTCTTCGGCATGATCTGCATCAGACCCTTGGCGCCGGCGCCCGAGGCGGCCTTGGAATGGAAGCCCGATTCCTGCCGCATGATGGCGAACAGCAGCGCGGGGTCGACGATGAAGCCGCCCTCCGGCTTCCAGCCCGGGATCGGGTAGAGCGCACCGTCGTAGCGCTGGTTTTCCTGGGCGAGCTTGCCGGCAAGGCGCATCGACAGCGCCGGCATGTTGGCCTTGGAGGCCAGCGCCAGCATCGCGGGGCCGAGATCGGAATTGAGCTGCGGGGCCAGCTTCCGGAGCTCGGCCTCGGCGCGCTGGACCTCGCCGACCTGGATCAGCGCCAGCGCCCGCCAGCCGCCGGGCATCGCCTCGATCTGGCCGATGTCGTCGTCGGAGAGGCGCGGCTCGGCCCAGTTGAACGGCGTGTCGACGCCGAGCGCGCGGCGCGCGAGCAACCCGTAGAACGAGGTCCGCTGCAGCGCCGCCTTGACCAGGTAGCGCGAGACCTTGTCGTGCTGGCCCGCGACCAGATGCGAGCGCGCGGCCCAGAAGGCGGCGGCCGAGACCTGGTTGGCCGACAGGCCCTGCAGGTCCAGCATGCCTTCGAAATACTTCGCGGCCTCCGCCGCCTTGTTGAGGCGGAAGGCGGAAAGCCCGGCGATCCACTGGGCGAGCGGCTGCCAGCCCTGGGCCTGCTTCACCGCGGCCGAAGCGAGCCGCAGGGCGGCGACGTCGTTGCCGACGAAGAAATGGCCCTGGGCGATCTCGGCCGCCAGGATCCCGACCTCGACCGTATCGAGCAGCTTCTTGGCCTGGAGCTGGCCGAGCACGCGCTCGGCGCCCTCGGGATCGGCCTTCCTCAGGTTCGCCCGGAGGTCGGTCGCGGCATGGATGATGTCGCGGATCTCGTCGGAATCGCGCTGGCGCTGGGAGGCGTAGCCCGACTCCGAGCCCACGAGCTCCTCGCCGTAGCCGCCGAGGAAGCCCTGCACCGGGCGTTCCGGCGCGGTCGCGCCGCCCGGCTTCCGCTCGATCGCGAGGCGGTAGAGCCGCCCGGCCTCGGGGTGGTCGCCATGGGCCTTCAGCCACTGGGCGAGCTCGTCGTATTTCGATCGGTACTTGGGATGGGTGAAGCGCTGGGCCAGCACCGCGCCCAGCAGGCGCTTGTCCTTGAGGAGCCGGATCTCCTTGTCGGCCTGGGCCCAGGACCCGTCGGCCTGGAGGCGGAAGATCTCGGCATAGCGCTCCGCCTCGTCGGCGTTGAGCACCTGCGGCAGGCTCTGGCTCGGATCGACCTTGAAGCCGTCGAACAGGTTCCGCGGCAGGGATGCCTGCTCGGTCGCCGTCTGGCGAAGGCTTTCGATCTTGGCCGCGTCGAAGCGCGGCGGGTCGGCCGCCTCGACGCGGACGCTCGTCAGAGCCATGAGGCCGGCAGCGAGCGCCAGCGCGCGCGTCCCGTAACGGACGCGGGTAGGTCCCCTCTCCCTCATGGGAGACTCACCTAACGGATGGAACTGGTCGAAGCAAGCCTAGGATTTACACCGAATTCTCACGGCCGTTCCGAGACTACGGTAAAATTTTTAGAATAACGTTGTAGTTCAGTTCGTTATCCCGCACCGTTGAGACGCAGTTTCAAGGCAAGAAAATCTCGCCAGGCTTCTCGTTTTTGTGCTGGGGACCTCAACAAATACGCAGGATGTAATGTCGGTATTGCTGGAATAACCGGCAAGGACTCATCAGTTCTATACTCAAACCAGCGGCCGCGAAGACGCAAAATGCCTTCCGTTTGATTGAGGATGGTCTTGGCCGAGGTGCCGCCCAGAAGAACCAGCACGTCGGGGCGGACCAGCTCGATGTGCCGGATGACGAAGGGCAGGCACTGCTGGATTTCCTGGGGCGTCGGCTGGCGATTTCCAGGGGGCCGCCAGAAGAGAATATTGGTGATATAGGCCGAGGTACGGTCGTACCCGATCGCCTGGAGCATGCGGTCGAGAAGCTTGCCCGAGAGCCCGACGAAGGGCTTTCCCTGGCGGTCCTCGTCGGCCCCAGGCGCCTCCCCGACGAACATCAGCTTGGCCTCGGGATTGCCGTCGGCGAAGACCGTGTTGGTCGCCGTCTTCTTCAGCCCGCAGCCCTCATAGAGCCGGACCGCCTGCTCGAGCTCGGCGACCGAGGTGCAGGCGGCCGCCAGCGCCTTGGCGTCCTGGGCGACCAGTGGCGGCGGCGAGGCCGGGACCGGCGCGCGCGGCGGAGCCAGGACGCCGGGCGGAGCCGGGGCGGGACGGGAGATCGCCGCCCGCGGCGGAAGCGGCGCGGGAGCCGGCGCCTCGGCCATGCCGCGCACGACCGGCGCTGCCGCCGGGACCGTGGGCTGGGGCTGGGGCTGGGGCCGGGTGCGGTCGACCGGCAGATCGAGGATCGCCTCGTCCGCGCCGGCCGCCACCTGCCAGGCGAG
>JBGALV010000132.1:0-11344 GCA_044223515.1 Alphaproteobacteria bacterium | reverse complement strand
GTTGAAGAGCTGGATCAGCGCGATGCCCGACATCGCTTCGGCCAGCGTGACCGTGCAGGTGCCGGCGACCGTCACCGGCGACATGGCGCCGGCGAGGATGAACGGCGTCACCAGGCAGGCCTGGTTGGCGCGCGCATAGACCTTGAGCGCCCCAAGCATGGTGGCGTCCCAGGTCAGCGGCGAGTTGGCGTTGATCAGGCTGGTGGTCACGGTGCGAGGCCTGCCCGTCGCCGGATCGATCCAATTCTCGCCGAACAGGATCTTCGACATCTCCACCGTGTCGTTCGCGCGGTCGGGATGGGTGACCGAACCCATGAACGGCTTGTCGCTGTAGCGCATGTGCGCGTAGACCATGTCGAAGTGCCGCTTGTTGACCGGCAGGTCGACCGGCTCGCAGACGGTGCCGCCCGAATGATGCAGGTAGGGCGTCGAGTAGGTCAGCTTCACGAAGTTCCGGAAGTCCTCGATCGTCCCGTAGCGCCGGCCGCGGTCGAGGTCGCGCACGAAGGGCGAGCCGTAGTTCGGGGCGAAGACGACATTCTTGCCGCCGATGACGACGTTGCGCTCGGAATTGCGCGCATGCTGCACATAGGTCGCAGGCGCGGACTTCCGGATGATCTCGCGGCACATACCGAGGGGGAAGCGCACGCGCTCGCCCTGCACGTCGGCGCCGGCACCCTTCCAGATCTCGAGGACTTCAGGGTCGCCCTTGAAGTCGATGCCGGTTTCCTGGAGCACGATGTCGGCGTTGCGCTCGATCAGCGCCAGGCCTTCTTCGCCGAGGACTTCGAAAGTCGGAATGTTGCGGGTGATGTAGGGCACCGCCGCCGCGACCTGCGTCAGGCGCGCCGTGCGCTTGGCTTCGCGGCCGCCGTGGCGCCGGGAACGGGGAGAGGCTTCAGTATCGCTCATCTATGTCCTCATGCGGCTTCCGGCATCGCGATGCCGTTGGCCTTGGCGAATTCCGACAGGGCACGCCAGGCTTCGGGATCCAGCGGGATGCCTCGGGCCAGCCGTTCCGACTTCGACTTGCGTTCAGGGTCGCCCGCGACCCTGACGGGCCGTGCTGCGTCGATGGGGCGTGCGTCCCGCACGTAGTCGACCATCGCGTCGAGCTCCTTGCGGAAACGCACCTGATCCGAAAGCCGGCTGCCGTCGATCAGGATCGACAGCATGTTGTTGGTGACGATGCCGTCGCGCCGGTTGCCGGGCTGGATCGTGTCGCCGCCGCCGAGCGCTGCGCCGAGGAGCTCGCACATCAGCGCGATGCCGGATCCCTTGTGGCCGCCGAAGCCGATCATCGCGCCCATCAGGTCCGGGATCATCAGCGAGAGGTCGGTGGTCGGAGTTCCGTCGGGACCCAGAATCGTCCCGGGGGGCGCCGGAAGACCCTTGTTATGAGCGACCCTGAGCTTGCCCCAGGCGACTTCGCTGGTGGCGCAGTCGAGGATCACCGGCGGGTTGCGATCGCCGCCCGGGACGGCGAAGCAGAACGGATTGGTCGAATAGCGCGGCTCGCTCGCACCGTACGGCGCCACATAGGCCTGGGCGCCGGAGACATTGACGAAGTGGAGCGAGGCGAGGCCGGCCTCCGCGCAGAGCTCGCCATAGGTCCCGATGCGGCCCATATGGCCCGAGTTGCGGATCGAAAGCACCGCGACGCCATGCGCCTTTGCCTTGGCGATCCCCTGGAGCATCGCCGCGCGCGTGACGCTCTGGCCGAGCCCGCGCTCGCTGTCGACGACCAGGAGCGCGCCCTGGTCGAGGATCGTGGTCGGCTTCTGTCCGGGCTTGCTGGTTCCGCTGTTCAGGCGGCGGAGATAGCCGGGCAGGTTCCCCATGCCGTGGCTGTCATGCCCTTTCAGGTTCGCCTCGACCAGGTGATCCGTGACGACGGCGGCCTCGTCGGCATCGCAGCCGGCGGCGGCGAGCATTGCCCTGCCGAGTCGTCTCAGGTCTTCATGGTTCACCGATGGCATAGGCGACGTTGGTCCTCCCCCGAGACCGAAGATACATTGCAGGCAAACCCCGCGTCGGTCACCATCGTCGTCCAACGCAACGTCCTCTCGCAAGGAACGAAATGCGCCTGATCTCGACGCCGGCCGCCGACGATCTCGAAGCCGTCCGCCGCTGGTTCAAGCAGCTCGCCGACCATGTCCGCGCCGTCGACTTCGAGGGGGCCTACCCGCTGTTCGCCGACGACCTGATCGCCTTCGGCACCTTCTCGGACTTCGTCACCGAGCGGCCGTCCGTGGTCAAGGAGCAGTGGAACAACGTCTGGCCGACGATCAGGAACTTCCATTGGCGGCTGGACGGCGTGCGCGCCATCGTCTCGCCCGACCGGCTCGGCGCGATCGGCATGGCGATTTTCGATTCCGACGGCTTCAACGAGGACGGGAGCAGGTTCGATCGACCGGGCCGCGCCACCGTCGGCTTCGCGCGCAAGGCCGTCGGCGAAGGCTGGGTCGCGGTCCACACGCACATGTCGCTGTTCCGCGGCACGCCCAGCCGGTCCTACGGCAGGTTCGCCGGACCCTAACATTAGTTTCGTATTCGCGGACCGTGGCGTCGCCTGGAACCAGCGACTAGAGTGTCGGGCGTCGGGCAGGGGGCGATCGGCCCGATGTCGCCTGGGTCGGAACAACCGTGAAGACAGAGTCCGTCGCGATGCTCCGTAGAGACCGGCACGGCGCCTGCCCATTGTCCTGCGAAGGCGGGATATAGCCCCATGTCGCTCCCGGCCCGCGTCGCCGTCATCCTGGTCCTGATCCTGGCCGCGACCGTGGGCCTGACGACCGTGCTCGCGGCGAACAAGTTCAAACAGGGTCTCGGCGAGCTGCTCGATGCGCGCTATCGCCTCGTGGTCAGCGACATCGTCGCCACCATCGACACCAGCCTCGACCTCGGTGTCGACCTGGCCGACATGCAGAGCCTGCAGCCGCTTCTCGACCGAACGATCGAGACCGATCCGGCGCTGCTCTATGTCGAGGTGCTCGATTCCGAGGGCATCGTCCTGCTGAGCTCGGATTCGAGCAATGTCGGCCTGCCGGCACCTCAGACGTGGCTCAGCGCCACGCGCAACGCTCAGGAAGGCGCCTGGCAGCGGAGCGAGGGCGATGCCGTGGTGCTCGGCCAGCCCATCGTCGCCTCGTTCGGTGCCGTGGTCGGTACGGTCGCGCTCGGGTATTCGCGGACGGTCAGCGAACATCGCGTCGGCGAGGTCACGCAGTCCTTCATGCATATCGGCATCGGCGCCGTCGTGGTCTTCGCGTTGGTGCTGGTGCCGGTGGTGATCATCCTGCTGAGGCCCGAGCGGCGCGCGCTCGCGGAGGCTGAGAGGCGGATCGCCGCCGCGACGCGTGGCGAAGCGCCCGCGGGCGAGGCGGGCGGGGATCCGTTGCTGATTGCCGCCTGCGCCGGCGCCACTGCGGCGTTCATGGCGATCGAGGAGATCCGGCGCGAGACCGACCGCCTGGACGAGGAAGGGGCCTGAGCCGGTGACCGACTCCGACCAGATCCCGGCGCAAGCCTCGTTCCGCCGGCTGTTCGTCGTCTCGACCGTGCTGTTGGTCGCCGCCGCTGCCGTCGCCGCGTTCCTGATGCTGCAGACCTTCGTCTCCAGCCTCCGGCCGGAAATCGAGCAGAAGGCCGAGATGGTCGGCCGCTCGGTCGCGCGCCAGGTCGACCATGCGCTCGAGCTCGGCATCCCGTTCGAGCGCCTCTACGGCATGGAGGGCTTCCTCGACCGCGTGCTGGCCGACAACGCCGACATCGAGTTCCTGCGCATCGTCGATCGGTTCGGAAAGCCGCTCTACGTGCGGGGCACGGTGCCGTCGGGAGAAGCTCAAGGGCACGTCCGCGTGCCGATCGGTGGCGGCTCCGGCTCCACCGGCGCGGTCGAGCTCGGCGTCAGCCCGCGCGTGATCGAGGGCAAGATCACCGCGGTCGTCTTCGACATGGCGATCGTGCTGCTGGTCGCCGGGCTGTTCGCCTTCGAGCTCTTGTCGCTGGTCTTCCAGGTCTCGATCGCCGGACCGCTGGCAAGGCTCTGGGCGGCATTCCGAGCCGCCGCCGGCGGCGACTTCACATCGAGGGTGGCGGCCTCCGGCCAGCGCGAATGGGAAACCGTCGCCTCGGTCTGGAACGATCTCGTGCGACGCCTGGCCGAAGCCTGGCAGCAGGTGATCGCGGACGCCGACAGCGTGCGCGCCACTCTGGCCGAGGCCGATGTCGGCCGCCGCCTGAACCAGCTCGTCGCGGAGACCCGCGAACGCTTCCGCATCGCCGATCCGATGAAGCTGCGGACCCTCGCCACCTCCCAGGCGGTCGCGATCCGCGCCCCGGTCTTCGTCTTCATCATGGCGGAGGAGTTCAGCCGCTCGTTCCTGCCGGTCTATATCCGCGGTCTGCGCGACCCGGCGTCGACGCTGTCGCCCGAGTTCGCGGTCGGCGTCACGATGACGGCCTTCATGTTCATGGTGGCCCTGGTGACGCCCTTCGCCGGGGTCATCGTCAGTCGTCTCGGCGTCCGGCGGATGTTCATGATCGGCATCGTGCCGAGCGCGATCGGCTATCTCGGCACCGCCTTCGCCGGCTCGATCTGGGAGCTGGTGGTCTGGCGCGCCTTCGCCGGGACGGGCTATGCGATCGTCTACATCGTCTGCCAGGGCTTCGTCGCCGCGGCTGCCTCGCCGGCCAAGCGCGCCCAGGGCATGGCCCTCTTCATGGGCGCGGTCTTCGCCGCCGGCGTCTGCGGACCGGCGCTCGGTGGCGTCGTCGCCGACCAGATCGGCCCGAGACCGACCTTCATCGTCTCGACCGGCCTCTGCCTGCTCTCGCTGAGCTTGATCTACGCACAGCTCCGTCACATCGGCGGCGAGGCGGCGCGGGTGCAGAAGTTGAAGCCGTCGGACTTCGCTTTAGTCGCCCGCAATCCCGCTTTCCTGGTGCTGCTGCTGTTCTCGGCGATGCCGGCGAAGATGGCGCTGACCGGCGTCCTCTTCTATCTGGTACCGCTGCTGCTGGCGAAGCTCGGCAACACCAGCTCCGAGATTGGCCGCATCCTGATGATCTACGCGGCGTGCACGGCGCTGCTGACCCCGGTCGCGGCTCAGATCGCGGATCGTTTCCGCATCAACGGCTGGATGATCGCGGTCGGCGGAGCGTTGTCCGGGCTCGGCATGCTGGGGCTGATGGTGCGGATCGATACAGCTTCCGTGATCGTCGCCGTGCTCATGCTCGGCCTCGGCCATGCGGCCAGCATTGCGCCGCAGCTCGCCGTCGTGCCGGCGATCGCATCGCGTGAGAGCGAGGTTCTCGGCGTGACCGCGGTGCTCGCGGTGTTCCGTGCGATCGAGCGGCTCGGATCGGTCATCGGCCCGCTGCTGGCCGCGGCCTTGGTCCGATCGGGCGGCGAAGCGATGGCGATGTCGGCGATCGGGGCGATCGTCGTGCTTTCGTCCCTGATCTACGCCGCCTTTGGACGACCCTGGGCTCAGGCCGAGGAGGCGAAGACGACATGAGTGCCCGGCAAATCGGTCGCCGCGCGGCTCTCTCCGCGGCGCTCGGCGGCGCGGTGGTCCTTTCGCGGCCGGCGATCGCGCAGACGCGGCCGCGAGGTCCTCGCATCTACATGGTCACGTTCCGCGGTTGGACCGACAGCGACCAGGGCTTCAAGGACTACTTCGAGCGCCGCCGCCTAGCGGTCAATCTCATCCATCGAGATGCCGGCGGCTCGACCGCGAAAATCGCGGAGATCGTCCAGGAGATCAAAACCGAGAAGCCGGATCTGGTCTATGCCTGGGGTACCGGCGTCGCCGTCGGCATCATCGGGACGGAGGCCAACCGGAATCCCGAGCGGCACGTCACCGATATTCCGGTCGTCTTCCTCAACGTCACCGATCCGGTGGCCAGCGGTATCGTTCCGCGGTTGACGCCGACCGGACGCAACGTCGCCGGCTCGACCTTCCTGGCGCCGGTCGCGACCCAGCTGCAGCTCCTGCATTCCTACCGGCCGATCGCCAAGCTGGGCTCGATCTACAATCCGTCCGAGGCAAATTCGGTCGCGGTCATCAACGATCTGCGCGAGCAGGTGAAGGGCGTCCGGATGACGCTGATCGAGCGGCCGGTGCCTCTGCTCGGCACCGAGCCCGACCGGAACTCGGTGCCGCGCCTGCTCGACGAGCTCAAGGCGGAGGGTGCGGAGTTCCTTTTCATGCCCTCCGACAGCTTCCTCTCGCGGCGGGTGGAGCAGGTGACGGAGCAGGCGCTCGAGCGGAAGCTGCCGGCCTTCGCCTCGGCGGAAGGCACGCTCGGCGCCGGCCAGGCGCTGATGGGCCTGATCGCCCGCTATCACAGCATCGGCCAGCTGGCCGGCCTTCAGGCCGACCAGATCCTGTTCCAGGGCGCCGATCCCGGCACCTTGCCGATCGGCAGCCTCCGGCGTTTCTCTCTGGTCCTGCGCATGGCGGTCGCCAAGCGGCTCGAGCTCTATCCGCCGATGCTGCTACTCCGTGTCGCCGAGATCATCTAGGGGAGACGGGGGGATGAGCAGCAGCCTCAAATCCACCGACCTCGCGTCCCGATGCGATGCGCAGAAGGGATTGCGCCGCCGGCATCCGGATCAGGCGCGCGTCAAGGTCAATCTCTACACCGGCGCCGAAGCCCGCGCGGTCGCGGCGGCTGTCTCGCGCCTCGAGGCGGCGGGCAAGCCGTCGCGGATCGACTGCCTGATGATCGGCGACAGCTACCTGATGACCCATCTCGGCCGTGCCTCGACCCGGCTCGAGAGCGAGTCCGAGCAGCGCGAGGTCTTCGACCTGATGCTGGGCCTGGTGCGCGACGTTTCCTTCGAGGCGCGGAGCTTCCCTGGTGACCCGAGGCCCTGGGTCCTCGCCGATCTTCCCGACGGTGCGATGGCGACGCCCGCCAAGGCTGCGGACAGCATCGTCCGTATGCTCGGTTCTGGCGCCGATGCGGTGAAGCTCGAGGTGATCTCGGATTCCGTGTTCGACATGATCGCCGCTGCCGCCTCGCGCGGCCAGGCGACCGTCGCCCATATCGGTTACAAGCCGCAGACCGGCGCCAACCGCAAATACGGCGACACCGAGGACGAAGCCAGGGCCCTGATGGCGGAAGCGCGCCGGGCCCGCGACGCCGGCGCGATCGGGCTCGTGCTCGAGCGGGTTTCGCAGCCTGTGGTGGGCCTGCTGTCGCGTCCGCACGCGAAAGGGCTTCCGAACTGGTCGATCTTCTGCGGCCAGGCGCCGGGCGCAGGTCAGAGCCTCAACGTCTTCGACAGCGTGGTGAAGCCGAGCTTCGCCGCGATCGGTTTCCCGCCGACCTCGACGCTGACACGCGATGCGTTCCCGTCCGGGTATACGCACGAGGTGATCGCGGACCACTTCGCGGGCCTGCTCGAACTCGCCTATGCCGGCACCTTCCCGCCCAGACTTTCCTCAGGCCTCGACGAGGCGGCGCTTGTCCGCCTCGCCGACGTCGACATCTGGGGATAAGCCTCCGCGATGCTCCTTCGGACCCGCGTCATCGTCATCGTCCTCATGGCTTTGCTGGCCGTGGGCTATGTGCTGGTCCAGGCGGCCTACGAGCGTGAGCGTGTGGTCGACCGGCGCTTCGCCGAGACCAATGAGGCCGGTCTCGCCGCGCTCTGGAAGGAGGTCTACGCCAACACGCTGGTCACGCTAACCGCGGATCTCGAACGTCTGACCCACACGCCCGAGATCTCGGCTGCGATCCGGCGCGGCGACCGCGGCGCGCTTTCCGACCTGGTCTGGGCCGATCTCTCTTCCGGCCAGTCGCGCCAGCCGCCGACCCATGTCGACATCGTCGACACCAACAACCAGGTCCTGTTCACCTTAAGCAGCGCGGTCTTCCCGCAGCCTGCTTTCGGCCAGTCGGTCATCGAACGGATGATCGCCAATCCCGAAATCGTCGACGGCATGCGCTACGACCGCGACCTCCGCCTTGTGCTGCTGGCAGGAACCGAGGTCCGCGATCTTGACGCCCGTGTCGTCGGCGCGATCACCGTCGGCACGGGCGTGGGACCCGCGCTCAATCGGCTTCGCGCCAATACCGGCAACGAGCTGGTGATCGTCAGCCGCCGCGGGCGCCTTCTTGCTGGCACCGCCCCGGACCTCTGGCAGCGCATGGCCGATCTCGACCAGATCCGTCTCGGCGAGGCGATCCAGACGCTCGACCTCGACGGCCGCGTCTACACGCTGGTCGGGACCGAACTCCAGGGTCTCGGCGGCAGCCAGACCGCGCGGCTGATCAGCGTCCGCGACACCACCGAGAATGCGCTCGCTGCGCGCCGGCTGACGCTGGTCTCGGTCGGCATCGCGTTCGGCCTGGTCGGCCTGATCCTGCTCGGGCTGTTCCTCTATCTCCGTCGCAGCTTCGTTCCGCTCGACCGTTCGATCGGCGTGCTCGACGCGCTCGCCCGCGGCGATACCTCGGTCGGCGTCGAGGTCTCGGGTCGCGAGGACGAGGTCGGCCGCATCGCGCGTACCATCGAGGTGTTCCGCGCGCAGACGATCACCCTGCACGGGCTCGAGCGCGCGCGAGACCGCCAGCGCCGGCGCCAGGAACGATTGATCCGCAACCAGATGCAGGCTCTGGCCCAGACCCTCGACGAGGCCGAGCGCGAAGGCGTGATGGGCGACCTCGCCGAGATCGAGGGCCTGAGCCGCGAGAATGCCGATCGGGGCAGGCGAGGCGACGAGGGCGCCGACGGGCTCGGCCTGATGGCGGTCGCGCTTCGCAAGCTGGCGAGTCGCGTGATCGGCCAGCAGAACCGGCTTCGCCAGCTGATCGCGGAGCTCAGCGACGCCTTGAAGGCGAAGACGGCCTTCCTGGCCCTCCAGCAGGAGCTCGATATCGCCGCCCGCATCCAGAAGTCGGTGCTGCCCAAACCGATGGAGCCGACCGAGCGCTTCGAGATCGCCGGTCGAATGATCCCGGCCAAGGAGGTCGGCGGTGACTACTACGACTTTTTCATGTTGAGCGAGGACAGGCTCGCCGTCACGGTAGCGGACGTTTCCGGCAAGGGCGTCGCCGCGGCGTTCTTCATGGCGATCACCCGCACGCTGCTCCGCGCCACCACGGCGCTCGTCACCGAACCCAGCACGACGATCATCCGCCTCAACGACATCCTGTCGGCCGACAACGACGAAGCGATGTTCGTCACGATGTTCTATGGCGTGGTCGATCTTCGAACCGGCGATATCTCCTACGTGAATGCCGGACACAACCCGCCGGTGCTTCGCCGGGCGTCGGGCGAGATATCGACCCTCGCCATGACCGGCGGCGTCGCGCTCGGCGTCGTCGAGGGCTTCGAGTTCAAGTCGGGCAAGGCGAGCCTCGGGCATGGCGACATGCTGTTCATGTTCACGGACGGCGTCACCGAAGCCTCGAAGATCGATGGCAGCCTCTATGGTGACGCCCGGCTGGAGACGCTGTTCGGCGGACTTTCGCTCGAACGCCCGGCGGCGATGATCGATAAGGTCGTAGCAGATGTGCGTGTGTTCGAGGACGGGGCACCGCAGGCGGACGACATCACCTGCGTCGGCCTCCAGATCCGCTGAGAGAAGGGAATGTGCCGATGCCCGATCCGTTGAACATGTCGCTGACCAATACTGACTTCCTGAAGCTCGATGCCGGCGTGCGCGCCGCCTTCCTCGGCGAGAAGGCCCGTGTGGTCCACCTGAGGGCGAGGACCAGGCTTTACAAACTGTCCTCCTACGAGACCAAGGAGAACGACTGGGGCTTCCTGTCGCCCTGGTGGTCCGTCGTCGAGCCGTTCATGGAGGACGACCTGGGCGCGCGGGGCCGTTACCTGGAAGCGAAGCTGAACGGCGTCACCATGCAGGAGATGGTGCGGTTCGCCGCCGCCATCCGGATCGACTGGAACGACATCGAGCAGTACCAGGAGATCGTGCTGAACCAGGAGACCAAGGGATTCTGGGGCCTGTTCGCGCCGCAGCCGAAGGAGACGCCGGACAACGGCAACCTGGATCAGATCGCCAAGAACCAGTCCAAGCGCGAGCGGCTGGACAAGATGGGCGTCTACGTTCCGGAGACCCTCGGCGGCATCGAGGCGTGGCAGCTCTTCATCCCCAATCTGAAGAAGGAGCATTGCACCGTCTCGCCGACGATTCCGTCGCACGACATGGCGGCGCTCGGCCTTCACCTCAGCCTGATATGAGCGGCACGGGAGTGTGATTTAGCTCACGCTCGACCGTAACTCGGCGTCACTAGACTGCCGCTCCGGGAGGCCGGAGGGGGGCACATGACGGCCAGCCGTAGGGAAGCCCTATGCTGAACCCGGAAGACGGCCGGCACGGGCTTTCCGAAGCCGTGAGATATGCCCCGGATGGTTTCGGCGTTGTATGAACGTTCTGCAACCTTTGCTCGGTGATGTCGGCCCTCGACACATTCGGAGGGGAATGGTTAATCTCGACCGTCGGGTATCGCGCGGTTGGGAGCGGCAGGCCGCTAACGCGCCTGAATTCAAGCGTTTGATGGGGGAGGCATAGGTGGTCTCAGTCGACCTGCAGTCGCTTGTCCGCAGCCTCAACCCGGCATGCCGGAAGGCCCTCGAGTCTGCGGTCGGCCTGACCCTCTCCCGCACCCACTACAACGCCGAGATCGAGCACTGGCTGCTGAAGCTGGTTGAGGCCACCTCAGGCGACATCCCGCTGATCCTTCGCCAGTACGAAGTCAACGTGACGCGTCTCGTCTCGGACCTGACCAAGGTCCTCGACAAGATGAAGACCGGCAACAGCCGGCCGCCGGCGCTGTCGCCCGATATCGTCAAGCTGGTGCGCGAGGCGTGGCTGATCGCGTCGCTGCGCTACGGCGTGGCGCAGGTCCGCTCCGGCCACCTGCTGGCGGCGCTGATTTCCGACGAGAGCCTGGCGCCGCGTGCGCGCGAATCCTCGGCTGAGCTCGGCCGCATTCCCGCCGAGACCTTGCTCAAGGACTTCGAGAAGATCACCGCGAGCTCGGAAGAAGCCACGGCTGCGCCCGCTCTCGGCGGTGCGCCGGCGGCGGTCCGGCCGGCCGGATCCGGGGCGCTTGACCAGTTCACCATCGACCTCACCGCCCAGGCCAAGGCGGGCAAGATCGACACCATCGTCGGCCGCGACCCCGAGGTCCGGCAGATCGTCGACATCCTGCTCCGCCGCCGCCAGAACAACCCGATCCTGACCGGCGAGGCCGGCGTCGGCAAAACGGCGGTGGTCGAAGGCTTCGCGCTCCGCATCGCCCAGGGCGACGTGCCCGATGCGCTGAAGGGGGTCGTGATCCGTTCGCTCGACCTCGGCCT
>JBGALV010000010.1:0-66773 GCA_044223515.1 Alphaproteobacteria bacterium | reverse complement strand
GACCACAACAGCCCCGACTACATCCGGACCGTCGCCGAGGCGATGAAGCGGGCGATGATCATGAAGGAGAAGCATCTCGGCGATCCCGAGGTCGTGCCGGTGCCGGTCGCGGAGATCGTCGACAAGGCGCACGCCCGCGAGGCGGCCGACGAGATCAGGCGCGGCCGCAAGGCGACGCTGGTCCGCCAGGGCCTCAAGGAGGCGGCCGACACCACGCATCTCTGTTCCATGGATGCGGATGGCATGACGGTGACGATGACCCATACGCTCGGCTACCAGTCGGGCGTCATCACCGAAGGGATGGGCTTCATGTACAACGGCGCCATGGGCTTCTTCGACCCGAGGCCGGGGCACCCGAGTTCGATCGCGCCCGGCAAGAGCCGGGGCTCGACCGCCTGCCCGACCATCGTCTCGAAGGACGGGAAGCCCGTCCTGGCCCTGGGAGCGCCCGGTGGCGCCCAGATCCCGATGGGGGTGCTCCAGGTGATCCTCAACGTGCTCGACCACGGCATGAGCGTGACCGAGGCGATCGACGCGCCGCGCTTCTCGGCGACCAGCGACGCGATCGACCTCTGCTTCCGCATCCCGGGATATGTCGCCGAGGCGCTGGAGGCCGACGGCTACAAGGCGGTCCGGCTCCCCTACAGCTACGCCTTCGCCCGGGTCCACGCGGTCCGCGCCGAGGACGGCCGGGTGACCGGCGGCGCCGACCCCTATGCGGGTGGAATGGCCCTCGCCGTGTAGGCGTTTGGGCGAATCGAAGGCGCGACCACAGGCCCGCGATGCGATTCGCGGGCCTTATTTTTCAAGATATAGCGGTTGATGAGGGGGTTAGCACCCAATCGTAGGCGTGCTTAAGATTTCAGGGTTGACGCCCCTGTTCAATTCCGGTTAGTGGACTGTGACAAAAATAGCGCTGGCCAAAAAAATCCAAGGCGTAGCGCAGCAGCAACAGGGAGCGGTCGTCCGGTCGGGTTCGGGTTTTTCGGGCGACTTGGAATTGAGGACGGGGGAGGGTTTGAGATGATCAGATCGGCGCAGGCGATCGCCTTGCTGGCTCTGATCGCCGCCGCAGCGGAACCAGTCGGGTCGGCCCAGGCGGGCTGGCTCGACTGGACCTCGCACGAGAAGGTCGTGCCGAAGGCGGAGGCGACCAAATCGGATCAGGGACAGGCTCAGCGGACGGTCACGGTCGAGCGCGGCGACACGCTCGGCAAGATCATGGCGCGGGCCGGCGTGCTCTCCGCCGAAGCGGCCCGCGTGCTCGAGGCGATGCAGGATCTGGTCGATCCGAAGCGCCTCCAGGTCGGCGACACCGTGGTGCTGACCCTGGGCGAAGCCGGCGGCCAGATCCGCCTTTCCGCCCTTCATGTCGATTTCCGGCCCGACCTGTCGCTGACGCTGGTGCGCGGCCAGGACGGCGCCTTCCACGCGGCCTCCGTCAACGGCCGGCCGAGCGTCTCGGTCGAGACCGTGGCCGGCAAGGTCTCGAAGAGCCTGCGCGGCTCGCTGACCCAGGCGGGCCTGCCCTCGATGCTCGCCGATGACGTGATCCGCGCGCTGGAGTTCGATCCGACGCTGCCGAAGCGGATCAAGACCGGCACCGAGTTCCAGGTGATCTACGAGCGCCTCGGCGCCTCGGGCGCGGGCCGCAAGGCCGGCGACCGGCTGCGCCTGCGCTATGCCGAGGTCACCATCGGCAAGACGCCGCACCGCTTCTATCACTACGCCCCGCCGGGCTCGGAGCCGAAGTTCTTCGACGAGAGCGGCCGTCCGCTCCAGAACATCCGCTTCATGATCCCGATCGAGGGCGGCAAGGTGAACTCGCCCTTCGGTCCGCGCCTCCACCCGGTCTTAAGGAAGGTGAAGCTCCACAAGGGCGTCGACTTCCCGGCGCCGAAGGGCACGCCGATCTACGCGGCTGCCGACGGCGTGGTCGAGGACATGGGCTGGCGCGGCAACTACGGCAACTACATCAAGGTCAAGCACGATCCTCGTCACGACACCGCCTACGGCCATCTCGACGAGTTCGCGCCCGGCGTCGCCGAAGGCGAGTGGGTGGCGCAGGGGCAGGTCATCGGCTATGTTGGCAGGACTGGCTTGGCCAGCGGGAACCACCTGTACTGGGAGGTTCTCGTCGACAACAAGCAGGTCGACCCGATGAAGGTCCGCATGGTGAAAGCCGGCGGTCTGGAGGGCAAGGAGCTGCAGAAGTTCCAACGCTTCGTCAAAGAGACCCAGGCCCAGGCTGTCGCGCTGCGCTGAGCGCTGACCCGGGCGGCGCGTCATGAGGTTCCGGCGGCGCAAGCGCCGCTGGGCCGCCATCCCGGTCATCCTGGCCTCCGCCGTCCTCTTCGGACTTTTCACCCAGATCGATCTGGACGCCTTCCGCGGCCGCGTCGTGGATTCCGTCTCGGCGTGGCTCGACCAGCCGGTGACGCTCGGCGGTCGCCTCGGCATCCGCTGGTCCGGCGGACCGGTGCTGGTGCTGCCGGACGTCGAGGTCGGCGACAAGATGCTGACGGCACGCGAGGCGCGGATCTCCGTCCGCTTCTGGCCGCTTCTCCTCGGCGATGTCGAGCCCAGGATCGTCTCCCTCGTAAGTCCCCGTCTTCGCGTCGCCGCCCTCGGCGAGTGGCGCTCGCGCTCCGGCGAGTGGCCGACTCTGCCGCTCGAGCGGCTCGACGTCGTCGACGGCGCCCTCGACGGACCTGAAGGCCAGGTGGTCGACCAGGCGGTGCTGACCGTCGTTCCGGGAGCGCCGACCGGTCCGTTCGACATCCGCGGCACGGCGCGCATCAGCATGGAGCCGGCCCGGATCGAGGTGATGGTGGGGCGCCTCGATGCCGGCCGTCCGGTCGGCTTCGCCGCGAAGCTTCAGGGCGTCGGCGCCGAGGTGTCGCTCGCCGGCGCCGCCAATCGTGGTGCAGGCGGCCTCGAGATCGGCGGGCCAATCAAGCTGACGACCGCCGACGGTGCCAGGTTCCTGGCGCGGCTCGGCATCGTCGCGGTGCCGCTCGCAGGCCCCGCGACCGCGGAAGCGAAGCTCGCCTGGAGCGACGGCCGGGTGGTGCTTTCCGACTTCTCTTTCGACATCGACGGAGCCCGCATCGGCGGCCGGATCGACCTCGCCGAGAGCTTTCGCGCCGGCGAGATCCAGCTCGCCTTCGGCCGCCTGGAGCTGGAGCGCTGGCTTGGCACGATCATCGGGCTTCGAGGCGGCGCGGACGGACGCGATCTTTCCCTGGTGCTGACGGCCGAGGCGGTCGGCGTGCGCGGCAGTCTCCTGCGCCAGGCGCGAGCCGAGATCCGGCTGCTAGATCGTCAGATGGCGATCCGCCAAATCTCCGCGCTGGGGCCGGGAGGCACCGAGCTGACCGCGTTCGGGCGCATCAGCACGACCGATGCGGCGCCGGCCTATGAGGGCGAGGCCGATATCGTCGCCGACAATCTCCGCGTCGCATTGGCATGGCTCGGTCTCGAGCCCGCGGGAATTCCGCCCGACCGGCTGCGCCGCGCCGCGCTGTCGTTCCGCATGACCTTCGACGGCGAGCGGCTGACGGTGCCGTCGTTCGACCTCAAGCTCGACACCAGCCGCATGCTCGGCAGCGGGAACCTGATGCTGGCGCCGGAGCCGATGATCGATCTCAGGGTCGCGGTCGATCGGATCACGCTCGACCCTTACCTGCCGCTCGTCGGCGCGGTCGTCGCGATGGGTGTCGGAGGCCATGTCGCGGCCTCGGCCGACCTCGCGACATGGCATGGGATCGGGCTTCGCGATCTCGACCTCGAGGCCGACCTCGAAGGTAATGTCCTCGACTTCCGCCGCTTCCGCATCGGCGAGGCGGCAGGCGCGCGCGTTTCCGCGGCAGGGAGGTTCGCTCTCGACGGAGACGGCACCGACATCTCCTTCGACCTCGCGACGAGGCGGCCGTCGGAGCTGTTGCGGCTGTTCGCGAACGGGGATGGCGCGGGCGTCGCCGACAACACCGCCGTTACGGCGGTCGGACGGCTCGTGGGCCCCCTCTCAGGGCTCAAGCTCTCGGGCGCGGCTGAGACTCCGGAAGGAACGACGGATCTGGATGGAACCGCGGTGCTGGAGGGCGGCGATGCGCCGAGCTTCGATCCGGGGCCGGCGCTTCGCCGCCTGATCGCGGCGCTAGCCGTGCGTGGCGGGCGTTGAGCGGATCTCGGCTTTCAGCGTCTCGAGCACGAGCAGCCTGAGCGCGCTCGACAGGTTGCCCTCGCGGCGGCCGTCCACCTCGGCGACGAGCTGGTTCAGGCTCACGCGCTTGGTCTCGGCGATCCGCTTCAGTTCATCCCAGAACGGACCTTCCAGCGAGACGCTGGTGCGATGGCCGGCAACGACGACGGAGCGCTTGACGATGCGCGGGCTCGGCGTGTCGGCATTCATGGGTTCTAGGCTCAAAGGCTTGGTCCAAGCATGGCGCGTGGGTCGACCCATCGGTCGAAGTCCGCGGCGGTTACGTCGCCGGACGCCAAAGCCGCCTCTTTCAAGCCGAGTCCGGCGGCGTGCGCATGCTTCGCAATGGCAGCCGCCTTGTCGTAGCCGATATGCGGGGCGAGCGCGGTGACCAGCATGAGCGATTGCTCCAGGTGACGGGCGATCCGCGCGCGATCCGCTTGGATGCCCGCAATACAACGCTCGGCGAAGCTGTCGGTTGCGTCCCCTAAGAGCCGGATCGACCTGAGGACATTCCAGATGATCACCGGCTTCATGGCGTTGAGCTCGAGGTGCCCCCCGGCGCCCGCCACCGTCACGGTCACGTGATTGCCCATGACCTCGGCCGCGACCATGGTAACCGCCTCGGACTGCGTCGGGTTCACCTTGCCGGGCATGATCGACGACCCCGGTTCGTTCTCCGGGAGGATCAGCTCGCCGAAGCCGGCCCGTGGACCGGACCCCAGCAGGCGGATGTCGTTGGCGATCTTGGTCAGCGCCACGGCCGTCGCGTTGAGGACTCCCGAGAGCCGGACCAACGCATCGTGCGCGGCGATCGCGGCGAAGAGGTTAGGTGCCTGGCGGAAGGGAATGCCGGTGAGCTGGGCGAGGTGGCGTGCGACCTCTCGGCCGAAAGCGGCCGGAGAATTGAGGCCGGTGCCGACGGCGGTGGCGCCCTGGGCCAGCGCATGGATCTCGTCCAGCGCCTTCGCCAGCGCCTCTCGGGATTCGGAGACCTGGCGCGCGTAGCCGGAGAATTCCTGGCCGACGGTCACCGGCGTCGCGTCCTGCAGATGGGTGCGCCCGATCTTGACCACGTCGGCGAAGGCGGCGGCCTTGTCGGCGAGCATGCGTTCGAGACGCGCGAGCGCACGCTCGAGAAGGTCGCGCGCGAGGATCGCGGTCGCCACATGCATCACCGTCGGGAAGCTGTCGTTCGACGACTGGCTCATGTTGACGTGGTCGTTCGGATGGACCGGCTTCTTCGATCCCAGCGGCGCGCCCAGAATCTCGTTGGCGCGGTTCGCGATCACCTCGTTGGCGTTCATGTTGGTCTGCGTGCCGGAGCCGGTCTGCCAGACCACGAGCGGGAAGTGATCGAGCAGCCTGCCGGCCGCGACCTCCTCGGCCGCGCGGATGATCGCGTCGGCGAGTCCGGGCTCGAGCAGGCCGAGCTCCTTGTTGGCGAGCGCGGATGCCTGCTTCTGCAGCCCGAACGCGCGGACCAGGGCTTCCGGCATGCGCTCGCCGCCGATCGGGAAGTTGCGGCGCGACCGTTCGGTCTGAGCCCCCCAATATCGGTCGGCGGCGACCTCGATCTGGCCCAGGCTGTCGGTTTCGGTGCGCGTTCCGGTCATGGCATCTCGCGGTGGAAGAGGGCGACCAACTCGACATGGGATGACCAGAGGAACTGGTCAATCGGCCGGACCCGTTCGAGTCGATAGCCGCCATCGGCCAAGGTGCGGGCGTCGCGGGCGAAGGTTTGCGGATTGCACGACACGGCGATGACGGTCGGCACCGTCGAGCGGGCGAGGTTTTCCGCGACGGCACGGGCGCCGGCGCGCGGCGGATCGAAGACCACCGCCTCGAAGCGGTTCAGCGCCTTGGCGTCGGGCGGGTCGCGGGCGAGGTCGCGGCGTTCGACCGCGACCTCCCCCTTGGAGGAGGCGGCCAGCGCCTTCACCGCGTCGGGGTCTCCTTCCATCGCCGTCACCTTGGCGCCGCGCGCCATCGGCAGGCTGAAGGTGCCGATGCCGGCATAGAGATCGAGGATGGTCTTCGCGCCGACGACACCTGCCAGAACCTCGGCGATCAGCGCGGCCTCGCCGGCGAGGCTCGCCTGGAGGAAGGCACCGGGCGGGAAGACGGCCGGCACGCCGTCGAAGGCGACATGGACGGCCCGCCTGGCCGCCATCACCTCGATCGTGCCGCCGGGCCGACGCCACGACAGCCGCGCGATGTCCGCTTCGGCGGCGAAGGCGGCGAGACGCTCGCGCGCGGCGAGATCGGGGACGGCGTCGATCTCGAGCACGAGGTCGAGGCCCGACGCGGTGACGGTCGCGATCGCCTGGCCGCGCTGGCCGCCGCCGAGGAGGGCAGTGAGCAGCGATCGCAACGGCGCCGTCACCCGGAGGAGCGCGGGGGCGATCACCGGGCACTCTGCGATGTCGACGATCGCATGCGACTGCGCCTCGGCGAACCCCAGCACCGCGCCGCCCTTGCGGCCGACTGCCGAGAAGACGGCGCGCCGACGGTCGCCCGGCGGCACCACCAGAGCCTCCGCGACGTTCGCGTCCGGGAAGCCGCGCCGGGCCAGCGCGTCGACGATCAGCTCGCGCTTCCATCCGGCATAGGCGGCGGATTCGAGATGCTGAAGCGCGCAGCCGCCGCAGCGGCCGAAATGCCGGCAGGATGGCTCGATCCGCGTCGCCGCATCGGCAAGCCGGCGGACGATCGTCGTGCTGCGCCCTTCGCCGCGCGGCGGGCCGAGGCGGACGAGAAGGCGCTCGCCTGGCAACGCATCGGGAATGAACAGGCGCTGCCCGCCATGCTGGGCGATGCCGTCGCCGGCCGCGCCCAGCCGGTCGACGACCACCTCGATGGGATCGGTCACGGCGGCGAAGGGATGGCTTCGGCCGCCGCGCGCATCAGCGGAAGACGACTTCGACCGTGCCCGAGGGCTGGACGGTGCAGATGAAGGAGTAGCGGCGCGCGTAGCCGGCCGAGACGCCTTCGACCGCGCCGTGATAGCGGGCGTCGCCATAGTCGTCGGTATTGATGATCTGGCCCTGGGCGAAGCGCAGGCTGTCGACGTTGGCGACGCGCTCGGTCACCGCATCGTGGCAGAGGCTCACCACCTCGCGACGGCCTTCGCGGGTCTGCAGCAACGGGTTGGTCTGGTATCCGACGGATGTGCGGACGTCCGAGCGGAGGTCCTGGCAGGCGACGAGCCCGAGGGCCGCAACGCCGAGGGCGAATGCGCGGGCATTCATGATGGCAATCTCCCCGGCGTGCCGCGCCGCACGGTCCCACCCCTGGACGCTTTCTCCATTATGAAGCAGGACGCGGCCTCTGGCCAAGGGGCCTTGCCGGCGCGTCGACCGCGACCAGATGGCCGACCACGAGGCCGAAGCTCGAGTCGCTCTCGAGCCGGACCGGCAGCCACATCCCGCTTTCGCCGAAGCGGGCGACGTAGAGGATGGAGATGCGCGGCGTCTGGGCATTGAAGCGCGGGTTCTGCTGGAACCCGGCAAGGCGTTCCATCTGGACCTTGCAGCGCACCGCCGGCCCGGAGAAGACCGTGTAGTGGCTGGACTCGACGACGCTCGGGCCGTCGTCCTCGAACACGAGGTTGAAGCGCTGTCGGCCGTCGAAGACCGGCACCTTGCCGTTGCAGGGGCTGCCGCCCGTGCCGGCCATCTGGTTCAGGGCGACGAAGACGCTCATCGGATCGAAGGTGTCGAGCTTCATCGACTCCGGCACCGGTGTCCGGTCGTCGGTGTCGTTCGGCGGCTCGAGCAAGGCGTCGATACGGCCGCCCTCGCGATAGTCGAGGCGGATCGAGCGGCGGGACCCGAAGAACGTGCCGTCGGAAACGTAGGAAACGGGGAGCGGCGCGCTCCCGATCCGGCCGCGGCTCTCGATCTTCTGGCTGAACCTGAGGATCCAGTCGATGACCCCGGTGGTCGCGAGATCGGCCGCGACGTCGTAGTCGGCGTCGCGGACGGCGGCCCGGGCCTGGATCGACAGCGCCTTGAAGCCGCCGGTGTAGATGTCGTAGCGGGCCCCGATGGTCTCTGCCGAGGCCGGCAGGGCCAGGAGAACCAGAGCCGCCGCTGCCGCCCGGATCATGCCCGTCGATGGCATTTGAAGATCCCTCCAATGCCGGAACCCCCAGAATTTGACCGGCATTCCATTATATAAGGCTGAGGAGGAGGGAGCGCGACCCCATGGAAGCCGTCCGACGCATGGTCTTGGCATGCCTGATGACCGCCTTAGGTGCAACCGGGGCTGGCGCCGCCGGTCCTGCGATCCCCTGGGTCGTCTACTATGCGGCCGAGCTGCCGCCGTCCGCCTTCTATCCCTACGAGCTGGTGGTGCTCGAGTCCGACCGCCACCCGCCGATCGAGCCCCTGATCGACCGGGGCAAGAAGGTCGTCGGCTATCTCAGCCTCGGCGAGGTCAACGAGACCCGGCCCTATTTCGCCGACGTGAAGGGCGAAGGGATCCTGCTCGGCGAGAACGAGAACTGGAAAGGCAGCTACTTCGTCGACGTGCGCGACCCGCGCTGGACCAAGCGGGTGATTGACGAGCTGGTGCCGCAGATCATCCGCCGCGGCTTCCACGGCATCTTCATCGACACGATGGACAACCCCGGTCATCTCGAGCGCCTGGACGCGAATGCCAATGCCGGGATGCTGGAGGCCGGCGCCCGCCTGATCCGCACGCTCAGGCGAAACTTCCCGCGCATGACCATCATCCTCAACCGCGGCTACGACATGCTGCCCTCGGTCGAGCGCGACATCGACATGGTGCTCGGCGAGTCGGTCTATGCCGACTACGATTTCGAGGCCAAGAAGTACGGCAAGGTCGACGAGGCGACCTACAGGCAGCAGGTCGAGATCCTGCAGGCGGCGGCGCGTCGCCAGCCGGACCTCAAGGTCTTGACGCTCGACTACTGGGACCCGGCCGACGCCGCCGGGATCGCCGAGATCTACAAGGTCCAGACTGCGAACGGCTTCAGCCCCTACGTCGCGACGGTCGAGCTCGACCGCCTGGTTCCCGGGCCGCAGACCAAATGAAACGTATCGCCGCCTTCGCCGTACTGGCGCTGACGCTTCTTCTCGGCACCAGCGCCTTCGCCCAGGGCAAGCCGATCGCGCGCACCATCCTTGCGCTCTACGACGGCACGCTCGACTCGGACATCCGCTTCACCGCGGTCCACCAGATCCTCGAGATGCCGCTCAACCATCTCGGGTTGGTGTTGACGTATCACGATCTCCGCCAGCCGCTGCCGACCGGCAAGGATCTCGACGGCATCAGGGGGGCGGTCGTCTGGTTCTCCGGCGACATCATGCCGAATCCGGTCGACTTCATCGAATGGGGACAGAACTTCGTCGAGAGCGGCCGCAAGCTGGTCATGATCGGAAGCATCGGCATGGCCAACGATCGGCGCGGCAAGGCGACGCCGATCGAGCAGGTCAACGCCCTCCTGCAAAAGATCGGGCTTCGCTTCGACGAGCGCCACGTCGAGCACACCCAGGACGTCCGCGTGGTGCGCAAGGACCGCCTGCTGCTCGATTTCGAGGCGCCGCTGCCGCGGCAGCTTCCGGCCTACGACCGCGTCGTCAAGATAGACGCGCAGACCCAGGCGCATTTCATCGTCCGCGAAGGCAACGACAGCGCCACCGACGCGACGCTAGTCAGCACGCATCCGAATGGCGGCATGGTCGTGGGCGAGCTCGTCCATCGCGGCGACTACTCGACACCGATCAAGCAGCTCTACCTGAACACGTTCGAATATCTCCGGCGCGCCTTCGCCACCGACGACCTGCCGAAGCCCGACACGACCACGCTGGTCGGCCGGCGCATCTACTACAGCCATGTCGACGGCGACGGCTGGCGCAGCCAGGCCCAGGTCAAGGAATACACGCAACGTCGCGCCATGGCCGCCGAGGTCGTGCTGCGCGAAGCGGTCGTGGCCTTCCCGGACCTGCCGGTGACGATCGCGCCGATTGTCGCCGATCTCGACCCGGCCTGGTTCGGCACCGAGCAGTCCCTGGCGATCGCGCGCGAGTTCTTCGACCTGCCGCAGGTCGAGATCGGCACCCATACCTGGAGCCATCCGTTCGACTGGGGCTTCTTTGCCGACGGCGACGCTACCAAGGAAGTCCCGCTGCTTCGCAAGTATCCAAGGCGGCCGGGCGGCAACGACGAGGACGCCTGGACGTCGGTCATGCGCCAGGCGTCGGCGAAGCAGGCGGCCGCGACCTACGAAGGCAAGGTCCTGGGATCGCAGGGCTCTTACTCGGTGCCGCGCGCCTACGCCGTGAAGCCCTTCGATCTCTCGCTGGAGATCAAGGGATCGATCGATTTCCTCAACGGGATTGCGCCGGCCAACAAGCAGGTGACGCTGCTGCAATGGTCGGGCAACTGCCTGCCCTGGAACGACGCGGTCGTCGCGACCTATGCGGCCGGCGTGCTGAACCTCAACGGCGGCGATACGCGCTTCGACCGCGAGCGGCCGAGCTACACTTCGGTCGCTGGAATCGGCCGCAGTCTTCCCGGCGGCATCCAGATCTACTCCTCGAACGCCAACGAGAACGTCTACACCGAGCTCTGGACCGACCGCTTCTTCGGTTTCGCGCTCGTGCCCCAGACGTGGCGCAACACCGAGCATCCGATCCGCGTCAAGCCGAAGAACCTCTACTATCACATGTACTCGGGCGAGAAGATGGCGAGCCTGCGCGCGCTTCTCAACAACCTGAAGGCAGCCGAGGCCGAGCCGATCGCACCGATCGCCGCCAGCACCTTCACGCGGATGGCGCTCGGCTTCTATTCGGCCGAGATCACCGACCTCGGCGGCGACCGCTGGCAGATCGCCAGGCGGGGCCAGCTCTCGACGATCCGCTTCGACCGTGCCTTCGACCGCAAGGTCGACTTCGCGAAGTCGAGCGGCGTTCTCGGTCAGCAACACTTCCAGGGGAGCCTCTATGTCGCCCTCGATCCGGCGGAGCCGCTGCCCGTGGTCGCGCTGGTCGCCTCCGAGCGGACCGACGTCGCGCCTTCGGCGCCGCAGGTCTACCTGATCGACAGCCGATGGCCGGTCGAAGGCCTCAAGCTCGACGGCCGCAGCTTCGCCTTCCGCGCGCAGGGCTTCGGCCCGGGCGAGATGCGGTGGAAGGTCGAGGAGGCGGGGCGCTACCAGGTGATTGCCGAAGACGGAGAGCGGAGGTTCGAAAGCTTCGCCGAGGCCGGGCCTGACGGTATCCTCACCTTCACCATCCGGTCCCGCACCTACGCCCCGACCGGCGTTACCGTGCGGCGCATCCCCGGCGCATGACCTGCGTTACGATCCAAACGTGCCGCTCCTCGTCGGCGACGGTCGCGGTACGTCGGCTTACGGACGCCTGAGCGTATGCGCGCGCCGCACATCGTCCTGGCGCTTCTCGTCGCCGCGGGCATCGCCGCCAGCATCGCGGTGATCCCGCGCGACCGCGAGCTCGCCCTGATGTACCTGAAGGGCCTCGACTACGATTCGGCCCAGAACGCCCTTGAGCAGCGCCTCGCTTCCGGCGACCTGTCCGTCGGCGTCGTCATCCCGCTCACCCGGGTCTACCTTGAGATCGGCGAGTTCGAGCGCGCGGTCGAGCTGATGGAGCGCTTCGTCGTCTCCCATCCGCAGGAGGCCGAGGCGAAGGAGGAACTGGCGAACCTCTATAGGCAGTCGGCGCGCATCTACGACTATCTGGAGACGCTCGCCGATCTCGCGCGCATCCGCCCGACGGAAAAGGTCCTGCGCGAGCTTTCGGACTACTACAGCGACCACGGCGAAACCGACAAGCAGATCGTGGTCTTGCGCAGCCTGGTCAAGATCAGGGCGCGATACGAAGACTGGATGGATCTCGCCCAGCTCGAGTCCGACCTCGGCAACTTCGATGCCGCACAATCCGCTCTCGACGAGCTCAGCAACCGCTTCAAGGTGCCGCGCAACCAGCGCACGATCGAATTCTACGTCAGTATCCTGGCGCGCACGGGGCGCGAGGCCGAGGCGATGGAGCTGGCCGAAGGCTGGATCGCCGAGACCAAGACCCCGATCTCGCTGATCGGTGTCGTCCGCCAGCTTCTCGGTGCCGGCCTGGAAGGCCCCGCGCTCACCGTCCTCGATCGCTTCGAGACGAGGATTTCGGAAACTCCCGCACTGTTCGCCGAGCGCATCCGGCTGGAGCTCCGTATCGGCCGGCGCGACCAGGCCTTCCAGAGGCTGCGGGCGGCCTATCTGGCAGGTACGCTCGCGCCGGAGTTCGACGACGACCTGATCGATCTCGCGCTCGAGCGCAACCTGGTCCCGTTCGCGCTGCAGATCGCGGTCAGGGGCTCGCCGCTCAGGCTTCCCGATTGGCAGCTTTCGTCGCTCGTCGGCATGGCGCCGCCTGACAAGGCGGGCGAGGTCGCGAAATGGGTGATGGCCGCGCCGGAGTTCCTGGAGCGCCGGCCGGTGCTCGCGGCCACCGTGCTCAAGACCATCGGCGACGCGAAAGGCGCACTGGCGGCGGCCGAGAAGGCGCTCGCCAACACGGCCGACCTTTCCGCTGACCAGATCCTCGGGCTGGTCCTGATCCTCTCCGATCTCGACCGCGTCGAGCCGGCCCGCCGCCAACTTGCGGCGATGCTCGATCGCTTCGGCTGGGAAGAGGCGATCGCGCTCGACATCGCCAACGCGATGATCCGCCTGGGACAGGCGGAAGACGGATGGCGAAGGATCCAGGTCGTGCGCGACCGCCAGCGCCAGCGCTCGCCGGCGATCGATGCCGCCTGGGCGCTTCTCTCCGCCGCGGCCGGGCGGTCCGACCAGGTCATCGCCTGGCTCGAAAGCCCGCAGGCAGCCCAGCTCGACGCGACGCTGCTCGGCCAGCTCGCCGATCTGGCCGAGGCCCACAGCCAGCCGAGGCTGGCGCTGGCGGCGGCCAGGCGTCTCATCGCGGTCCGGGACGGCGAGGATACGCGACTCCAGCTCGCCAGCGCGCTCGCGGCGCTCGGCCGTCACGAGGAAGTCCTGGCCGAGGTGCGGCCGCTGCGGGGCAACTCGCCCTTGGCGGAGCGGCTCTACGTTGTCGCCCTCGCGAACGTGGCGAAGCGCGGTGCGGCCCCTGCCCAGGAGGAACTCGCCGCGTTCTGGACGCAGCTTCTGGCAAAGCCGGGACTCGAGCCCGACACCTTGGCGACGCTCGTCTACAACCTGCTGGAAAAGGGCCTCGGCGCCGAAACCATGCCGGCGATCTTCTGGCTCGCCGAGCGACAGCCCGAGACGTGGATGGCGGCCGCGGCGGAAGAGGCCAAGAAGGCGAAGCGCCAAGCCGAGGCGCGCACCTTCTTCGCCCGCCAGCTCGAGCGGCGCGACCTCGATGCGAAGGCCCGCGAGCAGGCGCTCTTCGCGCTGATGGAGGTCGGCGGCGGCGTCGAGGCGCTTTCCGAGATCGCCCGTCTCGCGCGCGAGGACGCGACCGACCAGTGGTTCTACGCATACGTCGAGGGCGCGAAGAAGGCAGGCCGCAAGGCCGAGCTCCAGCAGTTCCTGGCGGCCGAGATCAAGCGTGCCGATCTGCCGAAACAGCGGCGGGAAGCGCGCATGTATGCCTTCCTTGAGGTTGCCGGACCGGAGGCGGCGCTGCCCGAGCTCAAGCGCTTCGCCGAGGCCTATGGCGGCGACTGGGCGAACGTCTACGACGAGGCGCTGTCGAAGCTCGGCCGCACGCAGGAGCGGCGTCAGCTCCTGATCGCCCGGGCCGCGCGCCCGAACCTCGGCGCCGACGAGCGCAAGGAGATCGCCTACCGGCTGATCGAGCTCGGCGACCGTGAGGCCGCGATCGGCATCTTCCGGACGCTGGCCGATCGGGCGCCGCCATCCGATCCGATCGTCGGCGAGCTGGTCTATCTATGGCGCGAGAACAAGCAGGCCCGCGCCGCGGCCGAATGGCTGGCGGGCCGAGCCGCCGCTGCTTCGGCCGGCGAGCGTCCGGCCTGGGCGCGCCAGCTCCTCGATGCCGAGGATCCCGGCCGCGCGCTGACCGCGCTCGGACCGATGTCGCCGACCGAGTCCGAGGAAGCGGCGGCGATCCGCATCGATGCGCTGACGGCGCTCAAGCGGACCGAGGAGGCGGGTCGGGTCATCGCTGCCAGGGCCGACGTCGAGAACGATCTCGGCCGCTTGAGGAAGCTCGCCAAGCAGGGGCTCGAGGCCGACAGCAAAGCGGCGCTCGCGATCGTGTACGGCAAGATCGTCCGTCAGGTGCCGAGCGATCCTGAAGCTGCACGCTGGCTCGGTCTCCAGGAATTCGCCTCGGGGCGGACCGCCCAAGGCGGCCCTCGCGGTCGTCTACGGAAAGATCGCGCGCCAGGTGCCGAGCGATCCGGAGGCCGCGCGCTGGCTCGGTCTCCAGGAGTTCGCCTCGGGGCGCACTGCCGGCGCGCGCCGATATCTGGCGCAGGTGGTCGACACGCCGCTCGCCGATCACGAAGTCAACTCCGCCTATGGCGAGATCCTGCTGCAGGCCGGCGAGCGCGACGCGGCGCGGTTCCACTTCCGCCGCGCCCTCGACCAGCTCGAGGCGGGCCGCGACCGGTCGGTCGCGACCCGGGTCGCCAGGGCCCAGCTCCTCAACCGCCTGGGCGACACCACTCAGGCCCTCGCCCTGATGGCGGCGCTGGTCGGCGAGCGCCCGGCGGACCCGGGGCTTCGCGCCGACTACGCCAATCTCCTGATGGACAACAAGCTGTACGATCAGGCTCGGCGCGTCCTGTCGGGACAGTGAACGCGGCGGAGCAAGAAACCCGCGCGGAACTAGCGGAGAATGCCGTATATTCCCAAGACGTTAACCTGCCGAGGATCGGCTACGGGCGTCATGAGGTTCAGAAGCATCCCAGCCTCCCTTCGTCTCGGGGTGTGCCTCGCCGCCTTGCTGGCGGGGGCGCCGGGGGCCGGCGCCGCCGTTGCGCCGATGTCCGTAGAGGCCAGCAGCGCGGACGGCACCGCTCGCCTCAGGTTCCTCTGGGCGGAGAAAGTCACTGCCGAGTCCGTCCGCGAGGGAGAGACCCTCGTGGTCACGCTCGATCGCGACCTGGATGCCAAAGCGATCCGCGACGCGGTCGCGATGCTGCCGGCCTGGATCCAGGTCGCCGAGGCCGACGGCCGGCGACTCAAGCTGGTTCCGAAGCCCGGCCGAAGCGCTGCCGCTACCACGCTTCCGCGCGGCGTCGAGATCCGGCTGATTCAGACCAAGGCGTCGTCCGGAAACCCGAAGGCGGATGCGCCGCTGCTGTCGTCCGCGGCGCCTGTGCCGGTCCAGCTGGCCCAGGCGCGACCCTCGGCGACCGCCGCGGTTGGCTCCGTCACGGTCGTTCCGGACAATGTCGGCACGGACGTCGCGCAGACGCCGCCGGCGACGGAGGCCGAGACCGCCGCCGCGCTCCGCCGCCTTCGCGTCACCAAGGCGCGCCTGCTCATGGAGACCGGCGACGCCGAAGGCGCCAAGGCCGAGCTCGAGGCACTGCTCAAGGAAGTGCCGAGCTCGATCGAGGTGATGGCGGCACTCGCGAGCGTCGAGACGCAGCTCGGCGGCTGGCGCCGCGCGGTCGGCCTCTACGATCGCGCGCTCGGCCTCAATCCGGACGATCCCAGCCTGGTCCGGGCCAAGGCCGAGCTGCTGCGCGAGTACGGGCCGCGCGTCCGCTTCGACATCGATCACCGCAAGGTCAAGAAGGCAGACCGCCAGATCGTCGCCCGGGTTTCCGGCGAGACGCTCGCCGGCTCGTCGATCGCGGGCTTCGCGCTCGAAGGTAATGACCTCGATGCGCCGCTCGTGCGCAAGCTCAACGGCGCGCTCGAAAGCTTCGAGGGCAAGCGCTTCCGCGGCGAAGGCTATGTCTCCGTCGATCACGAGAAAGGCGGCGTCACCCGCCTCGCGCTGATCGGCGGCACCGGCATCGTCGGCGGCGCCGTCCGCCACACCAGGTCCTTCGCCGAGGGCACGCTCCGTCTCGCCGCGATCGCCCAGGATCCCTACTGGGACGTCGTCGACGGGCTGGTGAACGAGGCGCGCACGGACCGCGTGCAGATCGGCTACGAGAAGATCCTCGGCACCAGCTGGCGCATCGCCGGCCGCCTCGCCGGCGGACGCTACGGCGTCGAAGGTCATTCCGACGTCGCGCATTTCATCGGTCCCGGCTTCGAGCTCGCCTACACGGCCTATGCGGGGCCGCCCTCGGTCACTTTCGCCTACGGTCTCGACGCCGAGTATCTCGGCGGCCGCAAGGTCGCGACCGACGCCTTTGGCGCGGAGTACCCGCTGCTCTCGGTGGTCTCGCGCGAAGTGCACTCGGGCACGGTCGGCGTCTCGGGCACGCTGTCATCGCTGACGCGCTACAATCTCTACGGCGGCTACGCCTACGACCGACTGAACTCGGACGGCCCCTTCCTCGGCGCCGAGCTCGTCTACGAGCCCTATACGAGCTTCGAGCTCGGGCTCGTCGCCAGCCACAGCCTGACCGCGTCGCGCGGCACCGACTCCACGGTGACGCGGCTCGGAGGGTATTTCCTGTGGCGTTTCTAGGACCGAGGCTCGCGGCTCTTGCGATCGCGGGCGTGCTCGCCGCTTGCGCGAGCGGCGCCAGCAGCCTTAAGGATTTCGTCGCCGACGGTGCCGCGCCGACGCGTGGCATGACGGTCGCGGTGCTGCCGTTCGAAAACCTGTCGGCGCATCCTAATGCCGGGCAGATCGTCGCCCAGCTGCTCGCCAACGAGCTCTACACCCGCCGCCTCTTCGCCCAGGTAGAGGAGAGCGAGGTTCGCCGCCGGCTCGCCGAGAAGCGTCTCGACGGCAAGGAGATCGGACGCGAGACGGTGGCGCGTGAGGTCGCCGAGGCGCTCGCGGTCGACGCCGTCCTGGTCGGTTCGGTCCAGGACTTCGGCTATCGCTACGGGCTGAGGCCCGATCCGGCGGTGGCGGTGACCGCGCGGCTGGTCGGCCGCGACGGCACGGTCCGCTGGGGCGGCAGCTTCAGCGAGGCCGGCGCGACCATGAGCGGCACCGGCGATACCGTGACCGCGACCGCCCAGAAGCTGGCGGCGACCGTGGTCGATCGTCTCGCGGCACGGACCGCGCCCTAAGCCAGATGAACTCGACCAGGGTCGAGGACGACGCGCCGCGCGAAATATTCGGGCTCCGCGTCACCGCGCTGGTCGAGATCGCGATCTTCTTCACGGTCGCCCTGCTTCTCGACCGCTATGTCTTCGACGGCGATCGCTTCCGCGAAGTCGCACCGCATCCGTTCTGGGCGGTGGTGGTGCTGATCAGCCTCCAGTACGGCACCAACGAGGGCCTGATCGCGGCCATCGCCTCGTCGGCGGCGCTCCTGGCCGGCAACGTGCCGCCGCAGCCGCTGGCGCTCGATCTCTTCGCCTACCTGTTCGAGCTCTCGAAGACGCCGCTCATGTGGGCGGCGACGGGCCTCGTCGTCGGCGAGCTCAGGTCGCGCCATCTGCGCGAGCGCGCCGACCTGAGAAAGCGGCTCGCCGAGTCCGAGACCCAGGCGCAGGTCATCACCGCGGCGTTCGAAGGCATGTCGGCCGCGAAAGACGAGCTGGAGGCGAGGATCGCCGGCCAGTTCCGCACCCTGCTGACCGTGTTCCGTGCCGCCATGGCGGTCGAGCGCCTCGACGTCCCGAGCGTGTTCGAAGGAGCGAACGCGCTGGTCGCTGCGATCCTCAACCCGGAGAAGTTCTCGATCTGGCTCCTCAAGGACGCGCAGATCGAGATGAGCCGTGCCTTCGGCTGGAAGGACGACGAGCGTTATAATCGCACGTTCCTCGACGACCACCCGCTCTACCGCCGGACCGTCGCCGAGCGCGGCGTGCTGTGCGTGGCGCGCGCCGCCGACGAGAAGGCGCTGGCCGGCGAGGGCGTGCTCGCCGGCCCGCTGCAGGACCCCGAGACCGACGAGGTCTACGGCATGCTGAAGATCGAGGCGCTGGGCCTCCTCGATCTCACCCCGACGACGATCGAGAACTTCCAGCTGCTCTGCGACTGGATCGGCAGCAACATGGCGATCGCCAAGCGCTATGAGGACGCGACGTCCGAGCGCATTCTGGATCCCGAGGCGGGTCTCCTCTCGGCGCAGCTCTTCGATCGCCAGAAGGAGTTCCTGGTCAAGCTCGCCGAGCGCGTCGACTTCGATCTGACCATGCTGATCGTAGGGTTCGAGGGCGAAGGCGAGCTCAGCCGGGAGGAGGCGCTCTCGGTCGGCAGGATCGTCGCGGTCGCCGTCGGCCAGTGGCTCCGCGAGACGGATCTCGCCTTCCAGTGGCTGCCGGTCGGCCGGCGCTTCGCGGTGCTGCTGCCGGCAACCAACGGCGCCGGTGCGCGTCTAGTCATGCGGAAGCTGAAGGACGACATCAGCATGCGCCTCAACGTCATGGCCGACCGCGTGCACCTGACCTTCGAGATCGAGGAGCTGCACCGCCGTGAGCGGCGCTAAGCCCGCCTCTAGGCTTCGCCGCCGCGTCGCGGCCAAGCGCCGGACAATCATCGGCCAGCGCTTGCGGCTGCTCGCCCCGGCTCCGTTCGCGCTCATCGGCGAGGTCTTCTTCCTCGATCAGCTGGTGACGCGCGAGATGAGGCTGGAGGAATGGATGGCGGCGCACGCCGTCATCTCGCTGATGCTGTTCGTGTGGGCGAAATGGGTCGGCCGCTGGATCCGACGAAACCAGGTCGCCTGGTACCTGTTCGTCGCGACCGCGGGCCTGGGGCCGATCGGTCCGGTCGCGGCGATCGCGACCGGCTCGCTCCTGCTTTTCTTCCACCGCGACTGGTTCGACTTCCAGGCCTGGTATGCGAGCCTCTTTCCGACCGATACGCGATCGCGCGTGACCGATCTCTACGAATCCCTGATGCGCCGCCGACGGTCGACCGCGGGCGGCGCGGTCGAGAGTTTCGCCGACATCCTGTCGAGCGGCGACGCGGCGAAGAAGCGCTTGGTGATAGGCCTTCTCACGCGGCACTTCCGCCCGGGCTTCGCCCCGGCGCTCAAGCTGGCGCTGACCGATACCGATCCCTCCGTCCGCACGCAGGCGGCGACGGCGGTCGCCACGATCGAGGGCCGCTTCCTCGCGCGCGCTCAGCTCCTTCAGCGCAAGGTGCGCGAGCGCCCGAAGAGCTTCAAGAGGCTGGAGCAGTTGGCCCGTCACTACGACGACTACGCATTTACCGGGCTGCTCGATTCCGAGCGTGAGCGCGACAATCGCATTCGCGCGCTCGAAAGCTACCAGCAAGCGCTAAAGGTGCGTCCGCGCGACCCCGGGCTCTGGCTCGCGATCGGCCGCCTGCTGGTGCGCGAGCGGCGCTACGACGCGGCGGCAAGCTGGTTCACGGTCGCCGAGGCGCGCGGGCTGATCTCGGCCGACATGATGCTCTGGAATCTGGAGGCGCTGTTCAAGCTCGGCCGTTACGACAAGGTCCGTGAAGCGATCGCCCAGCACGGCCAACTGTTCCTGGCCGGCGGCAAGCACCCGCCACAGGTGCCCGATGTGATCCGCCTCTGGAGCGCCGGCCCGACGGGGAAGGCGGCGGCATGAAGCCCAAGACCGAGCCCGTCGCGGATGTCTGCCTGATCCTCGAAGGCACGTATCCGTATGTCGCCGGCGGCGTGTCGACCTGGACGCATGACCTGATCCGCGGCACCAAGGACAAGACATTCCACATCATTTCGCTGCTGGCCAAGGACGAGCCCAAGACCGTGCGCTACGAGGTGCCGCCGAACGTCACCGGCATCACCCACGTCTACATCCAGGACCTGCCGAAGGGCCGCCGCTTCATGTTCGGCGCCGAGAAGCTGATGCGCGAGCTGGAGCCGGTGCTCCTCAGCATTCACAGGCGGGGCGGGCTCGCCGAGGTGGCCGAGCTGCTCAAGGTGCTGGAGCCGCACAAGGCGAGGATCGGCCGCACCCAGCTGCTCGACTCGCCGGCGGCCTGGCGCCAGCTCGTGCGCATGTACCAGCGCACGCTCAAAGGCAGCTCGTTCCTGCACTACTTCTGGACTTGGCGCGCGTTGATCGGGGGCCTCTACTCGGTGCTGCTGTCCGAGCTGCCGCTATGCCGTGTCTACCATGCGGTCTCGACCGGCTATGCGGGACTCTGGGGCGCGCGCGCGGCGCTTGAGACCGGCCGGCCGCTGCTGCTGACCGAGCACGGCATCTACACCAACGAACGCCGCGTCGAGATCGCGATGGCCGACTGGCTGTTCGAGGTCGGCTCGGGCGGGCTCACGGTCGAGAGCGGCGAGAAGGGTCTCAAGGACCTCTGGGTCGACAGCTTCCTCACTTACAGCCGGGCCTGCTACCAGGCGGCGACGGGCATCATCACCCTCTTCGAAGGCAACCAGCGCCTGCAGATGGCCGACGGCGCGGACCGCTCGAAGATGTGGGTGATCCCGAACGGCGTCGACGTCGAACGTTTCACCAAGGTGAAGCGCGATCCGGCGCCCCGGCCGCCGACAGTGGCGCTGATCGGCCGCGTCGTGCCCATCAAGGACGTGAAGACCTATATCCGCGCCGCCGACATCCTCCGGCGCAGCGTGCCCGACGTGAAATGCCTGATGATCGGCCCTTACGAGGAAGACCCGGTCTACTACGAAGAGTGCAAGCAGATGGTCGAGGGCCTCGGCCTCGGCGGCACCTTCGAGTTCACCGGGCGGAAGAAGCTCGACGACATCCTGGGGCTCATCGACGTCAACGTGCTGACCTCGATCAGCGAAGGCCAGCCGCTGGTGATCCTGGAGGCTGGAGCCGCCGGCGTGCCCACGGTCGCGACCAACGTGGGATCTTGTTCCGAGCTGATCTACGGCCGCGAGGACGAAAGCCCTCGCCTGGGGCCCGGCGGGGAGGTGACCGCGCTCTCCAATCCGCGCGCGACCGCGGCCGCGATCCGCCGCCTGATCACCGATCAGGACTGGTTCGACCGCTGCGCGCATGCGATCCGCGAGCGCTGCAAGGTCTACTACGACCAGCGGTCGGTCGAGCAGGCCTATGGCGACCTCTATTCGCAGCTCGCCGAGCAGGACGATATGCCGCCCGAGATTCCCGAGTCTCCGGCCGAGAAGGAAGCCGTCTGATGGCCGGCATAGGCTTCGAGCTCCGTAAGCTGGCGAGACGCGACGACCTGATGGGCATCGTCGCGAGCCTGACGCACGCCTCGGTCGTCTCGACCGGCCCCTGGATCATGACGGTTCTGGCGCTGGCCGCGATCGACATCATCGGCCTCAACTGGCTCGACCAGGAGGAGATGAAGGTCTTCCGTATCATCGTCATCTACAATTTCGGCTTCTCGCTGGTCGCGGCGGGTCCGCTGATGATGGTCGCGACCCGCTACCTCGCCGACCGCATCTACGAGAAGAAGGTGACCGAGACGCCGGGCATGCTGATCGGCGGGTTCATCGTGCTGCTGGTCCAGCTGCCGGTCGTCGGCTGGTTCTACGGCTACTACGCCGCGCTCGATCCGGGGGTGCGCGTCGCCGCCATTTCCAACTACTTCGTGATCTCGTTCATCTGGTATGTCGGCATCTTCCTGTCGGCGCTGCGCGACTTTCGCTCGATCACGCTCGGCTTCGCGATCGGCATGTCCTCCGCGTTCGTGCTCACCGTGGTCCTCGGCGGGCGCTGGGGTGCTGTCGGGATGCTGACTGGATTCTCGCTGGGGCTGGCGCTGCTGCTGTCGCTCGAGGTGGCGCGCGTGCTGGTCGAATTCCCCTACGGCTTCCACAGGCCGTTCCGCTTCCTTTCCGCCGCGCGCAAGTACTGGGAGCTGACGCTCGGCGCGCTCTTCTACAATCTCGCGGTCTGGATCGATAAGTGGATCATGTGGACGCTTCCGGATCGCGACGAGATCGCCGGCGTGATGATCTCATATCCGCTCTACGACTCGACGATGTTCCTGGCGTACATGACCGTGATCCCGGCGATCGCGGTCTTCATGCTGTCGGTCGAGACCGACTTCTTCGAGCGGTATCAGAACTTCTACAAGGATGTCTCCGGTCACGCGCCCTGGCGGAAACTCACGGAGGATCATCAGGAGATCCTGCAGAGCCTGAGCCGGGGGCTCCGCAACGTCGTCGTCTTCCAGGGATGCATCACCGCCTTCATCGTGCTGTCGGCGCCCAAGCTGCTTTCGCTGATCGGCGTCAACCTGATCGGGCTCGGCATGTTCCGCTTAGGCGTCATCGGCTCGTTCTTCCACGTGCTGATGGCCTTCGTCGCGGTCGTGCTCGCCTACTTCGATCTCAGGCGTAAGCTGCTGCTCGTCTATTTCCTGCTGTTCGCGACCAACACGGTCTTCAGCCTGGTCTCGGTCAGGATGGGCTTCGCCTATTACGGCTACGGCTTCTTCCTGTCGGCGCTGGTGACGCTGGTGGTGGCGTATGGCCTCGCGGCCTGGTCGGTCGGGCGGCTGCCCTACCTGACCTTCATCGCCAACAACCCTTCGGTGAAGGGCTGATCGTCTTCAAGGATTTGCGGGATTCATGGTCGGGGCGAGAGGATTCGAACCTCCGGCCTCTTGCTCCCGAAGCAAGCGCTCTACCAGGCTGAGCTACGCCCCGAACAGGCGGAGGCTTATAGACCCCCGCAGCGGCGCCCGCAACCCTCCTAGTAGCCCCGCTCGATGGCGAAATCGATGGCCTCGGCCAGGGCCCGCTTGATCGGGTGGTCGGGGAAGAGGCCGAGCGCGTCTCGGGCGATCGCGCCGTAGTGGCGGGCGCGGGCCAGCGTGTCGGCAATGGTGCCGTGCTTCTCGATCAGGCGAACCGCCTCGGCGAGGTCGGTCTCGTCCTGCTGGCCGTCCTCGAGCGTGCGTCGCCAGAAGCGGCGTTCCTCTTCGCTGCCGCGCATGAAGGCCAGGATCACCGGCAGCGTGATCTTGCCCTCGCGGAAGTCGTCGCCCACGGTCTTGCCGAGCTCGGCCTGGCGCGCGGCATAGTCGAGCGCGTCGTCGACCAGCTGGAAGGCGATGCCGAGGTTCATGCCGTAGCTCTCGAGCGCGTCGGCCTCGGCCTTCGGCCGCTCGGCGACGATGGCGCCGACGCGGGCGGCGGCGGCGAAGAGCTGGGCGGTCTTGCCCCGGATCACGTCGAGATAGGCCTGCTCGGTGGTCGAGGTGTCGTTCGAGGTGATGAGCTGGGCGACCTCCCCCTCGGCGATCAGCGCCGACGCGTTCGAGAGCACCGCCAGAACCTCGAGCGAGCCGTCCTCGACCATCAGCTGGAAAGCCCGCGTGAACAGGAAATCGCCGACCAGCACGCTCGGCTGGTTGCCCCAGATCGCGTTGGCGGTGTCGCGGCCCCGGCGGAGCGAGGACTCGTCGACGACGTCGTCGTGCAGCAGGGTCGCGGTGTGGATGAACTCGACAGATGCCGCGAGCTTGAGATGACGGTCGCCGGCATGGCCGCAGAGCTGCGCGGCCGCCAGGGTCAGCATCGGGCGGAGCCGCTTGCCGCCGGCGGCGATGATGTGCCCGGCGAGCTCCGGGATCAGCGGCACCTTGCTGTGCATGCGGGCGAGGATGATCTCGTTGACCCGCTTCATGTCGGCGGCGACGAGGCCGGTCAGCGCCTCGAGCGAGGGCTTCCTCTTGCGCCCGTCCTCCAGATTGACGACGACGGACATCACTTCACCTGTCGGCTTGACGACTGCCCGCCTGCGGGCAAGTTTGGCCCGAGCATAGGTCCGACAAGGGGCTGGTCAAGCCGTCATGCGCGAGTTGCTGCGCACCAGGGATCCGGTCCGGCTATCGTTCCTGCTGGCGCTTCTCGCCGATGCCGGGATCGAGGCGGTCGTGCTCGATGCCCATGTCAGCGCGATCGAGGCCGGCCTGCCGGGCTTTCCGCGGCGGCTCGCGGTCGCCGAGGACGATTTCTCCCTCGCGCGCCGTGTCCTCACCGAGGCGGGCGAGGCGGCATCCGATGGCTGAGGCCGAGACCGAGGACAGGCTGCTCGGCGGCAAGGTCAGGCTGCGCCAGCCGCGCGACGGTTACCGTGCCGCGATCGATCCGGTCCTGCTCGCGGCTTCGGTCCCGGCCAAGCCCGGCGAGCGCGTGCTCGATCTCGGCACCGGTGCCGGCGCTGCAGCACTCTGCCTGATGGCGCGTGTCGAGGGACTTTCGGTGCTCGGCCTGGAGATCGATGCGGCGACGGCCGAGCTTGCGCGCGGGAACGCCGTGCTCAACGGCCGTGACGGCTTCGCGATCCGCGACGGCGATGTCAGGCAATTGCCTGCCGACATACGCGGCTTCGATCGGGTCATGGCGAACCCGCCCTATCTCGAAGCCGCGCGCGCGGATCCGCCTCCCGATGCCGGCCGCCGTCGCTCGAACGTCGACGATGGTGGCGGGCTCGGGCCATGGATCGATGCGGCGCTGGCGGCGGTGGTACCGGGCGGCACGGTCACGTTCATCCAGCGGGCAGACCGCCTTGCCGATCTCTTGTCGCTGTTGAATGGCCGCGCGGGGGCGATCGTCGTCGTGCCGCTTTGGCCTAAGGCGGGAGATGCTGCGAAACGGTTGATCGTCGAGGCTAAGGCCGGGCGGCGGACACCGCTCAGGCTGCATCCCGGACTGGTGCTGCATGAGCCCGACGGTCGCTATACCGACGCCGCCGATGCGATCCTGAAAGGAGCGCCGTTCGCGCTCTAGTCGCGGCCGGGCGAGTTCGGTCGCAGGATATCGCCGGGCCGGGTGAGGGTGCTGCGAGCGCCGCGTGGCGGCGGCGGTGCCTTCTGGCTCATCCGCTTGGACTTCGCCTTCGCCTTCGGAGACGACGCGGACTTGGTCTTGGCGTGGCTCTTCTTTCCGGCTTTGGCCGCTTTCGCGGGCGGCTTGGTCTTCGCGGCCGCAGCCTTCTTGGGCTTCGGCTTCGCGGCGTGAGCCTTGCCCTTCTTGGCGGCGCTCTTGGCGACCGGCGGCGTGGCCTGGGCTTGCGCGACGGCCGGCATGACGGCTAGGGAGAGGGCGAGAGCGAGACCGATAATCTTGAGCATGCGAACCTGCCTGGGGAGAGCGGCAGGCGTCCAGAGTGCGCACGCTGGCCTTTGCAAAACCGGCGGAATATTGCGGCTGGCATCGTCCTGATGTACTCGAGCACGAGGTGATTCGTGAGCAGTTCGTGATGCGCGCCGGTCGTGCAGGATGGTTCGTCGGTGCTCGACGTGCTCCTCGAGGCGGTCCCGGCCTTCTCCGAAGTCTTCGACGGCGTCGCCGATGCAGTGGCTTCGGTCGAGGTCGAGGCCAGGCGAAGCGCCGCTGGCGGATCGAGTACTGGAGCGAGCCGACCGCGCCAGGACGGCGAGGCGCTGATGCTGGTCAGCGGCTGGCCGTGATCTGGTCGATCGCGACGCGGGCGGAGCCGGTCGCCGACTGGGTGCAGGCGACCTATCGGCGATTCCCGCCGTTCCGCGTCGGACGCTTCTACATCCACGGCAGCCATACCGAGGCGCCGCCGCCGCCAGCGCGCCGCTGACGATCGAGGCCGCCGTCGCCTTCGGCTCGGGCGAGCATGGCTCGACCTCCGGCTGCCTGTCCGCGATCGACGGCCTGCGGGTGCGATGGAGGCGGCCGCGCGTCCTCGACCTCGGCTGCGGCTCGGGGATTCTCGGCATCGCGGCGGCGAAGATCTGGCAGGTGCCGGTCCTGGGAGCCGACAACGATCCGGTGGCGGTCAGGACCGCGGTGGAGAACGCACGGATCAACGGCCTGGGCGGACGATTCAGGGTCTCGTCAGCACCGGCTTCGGCAATCCGCGCCTAGCCGGCCCATACGACCTCGTGCTCGCGAACATCCTGGCGAATCCGCTGGTACGGCTGGCACGGCCGATGGCGGCGCGCCTGGCGCCCGGCGGACGAGCCGTCCTGGCTGGTCTGCTGGCGAGCCAGGAGCGGCTGGTATTCCAGGCCTATCGCCGCCAGGGGCTCGTCCTCGATCGGCGATACCGCCGGAACGAGTGGATGACGCTGGTGCTGAAAAAAAAACGGCGGCGGGAGGTCCCGCCGCCGTAGGTCGCAACTGGAGGAGTGACGCTCAGACCGAGCGCGACAGCATGCTCGCGGCCGAGTTGGCGCGGGCGAGGCCACGGCGATTGCCGGAGGCCTCGGCGATCGCCGGGATGTCGGCCTGGCGGACGCCGATGTCGGCGAGCAGGCGGTCGTCGAGCGAGCTCAGCTCGCCGAACGTCGCGGCGCTGACGCCACAGGACTCGACGTGGCGGGCGACCTTCTTGAGGCCGTCGCCCAGCGAGAAGAGGCTGTCGCCAAGCAGCTCGCCGAGGAACGCGCCGACGACCTCGGCGCGGTCGTGCCGGGCCTGGCGACGAGCTCCGCAGGTATCGGTCCGGCGGTTGTTGACGCTGACGGACCGACCCAGGATCTCGGTTTCGTAAAGATTTCAACGGACATGGGTTCGGTACCTTTTTTCTTGGGGACGAAATTCGGTGCTCAGTGTCTCTGGCACCCGGAAGATAGGTCCGGCGGAGCCATGCGACGAGGGCGTATATTGCAATGCAGCAATGCGGTAACCGCATGCCATAGAATGGTTTATGGCGATGATGAGGCAAACTTGGCGCAATTGCAGCGCGGACCCGGCCGAGATATGGGCGACTTGAGCGGCGGTCGAAGAACATCCGCTGCCACCGATCGTTGGGCATTTGATGACCGAATGCCGTGCCGTTTTCCAGGGCGACGACGCCCTTGCAGGCCTTCTCAAGAAGGCCGGCAGCTCGCTGGGGGTGGCCGAGGTCCGGACCCTGGTCGAAGGGGTCAACTCCGGCGCGGTGCCGGCCGACGATGCCGACTGGCCGAAGCTGGTCGCGGCCGAGCCGAGCCCGGCGCTCGAGGCCCAGCTCAGGGCGCTCAGGGCGACGATGGCCGAGCCCGATCCGGCGGCCAAGGCCGACCGCGCGCCCCGGATCGTCGCTCTCCGCGCCGAGCTCGCGAAGCGCCGGCTGGTCGGTTTCCTGATCCCGCGTGCCGATGAGCACCAGGGCGAGTACGTGCCGCCGCGGGCGATGCGCCTGGCCTGGGCGACCGGCTTCACCGGCTCGGCCGGCATGGCCGCCGTGCTCGCCGACCGCGCCGCGATGTTCGTGGACGGCCGCTACACGCTCCAGGTCCGCACCCAGGTCGACGGCAACACCTTCGAATACCGGCACTCAGGCGAGCAGCCGCTCGACGCCTGGCTCGTTGAGGTGCTGAAGCCGGGCGAGACGCTCGGATACGACCCTTGGCTTCACACCGTCGAGGAGGTCGCGCGCATCCAGGCGGCGTGCGATCGTGCCGGTGCGAAGCTGGCGCCGGTCGAGAACCTTATCGACGTGGTCTGGAAGGACCAGCCGCCCGCGCCGCTGGCGCCGGTGATCCCGCACGATCTCTCCTTCGCCGGTGAGGCCGCCGACGAGAAGCGCCGCCGCATGGGCGAGGCGGTGGCCCAGTCCGGTGCGGCTGCGGCCGTGATCACCCAGCCGGACTCGCTCGCCTGGCTGCTCAATCTCCGCGGCCGCGACGTGTCGCGCACGCCGCTGCCGCTCGGCTTCGCGCTGCTGAAGGACGACGGCGCGGTCGATCTCTACATGGACCGCCGCAAGCTGACGCCCGCGGCCCGCAGCCATCTCGGCAACCACGTGCGCCTGCGCGAGCCTGGCGAGCTGGGGGCCGGCCTCGACGAGCTCGCCGGCAAGCGCGTTCTCGCCGATCCGCGCTCGGCGCCGTCCTGGGTGTTCCAGCGGCTCGACAAGGCGAAGGCCGAGGTCGTTCGCGCCGCCGATCCTTGCCAGCTGGCGAAGGCCTGCAAGAACCCGGCGGAGATCGCCGGCACCAAGGTCGCGCATGTCCGCGACGGCGCCGCGGTGACGAAGTTCCTCGCCTGGCTCGGGACGACGGCGCCGAAGGGCGGGCTGACCGAGATCGCCGCGTCCGACCAGCTCGAGAATTTTCGCCGCGAGAACGAGCGCTTCCGCGATCTCAGCTTCGACTCGATCTCCGGCGCGGGCCCCAACGGGGCGATCGTCCACTACAAGGCGACCGAGGACACCGACCGTCCGATCAGGAAGGGCGAGCTCTACCTGATCGACTCCGGCGCGCAATATCTGGACGGTACGACCGACATCACGCGGACGATCGCGATCGGCGGCACGCCGTCGGCCGAGGAGCGCGACCGCTTCACGCGCGTGCTCAAAGGGCACATCGCGCTCGCGCTCGCGCGCTTCCCCATGGGCACGACCGGAAGCCAGCTCGATGCGCTGGCGCGCCTGCCACTGTGGCAGGCCGGTCTCGACTACGACCACGGCACCGGCCACGGCGTCGGCAGCTACCTTTCGGTGCACGAGGGGCCGCAGCGGATCTCGAAGATGCCGAACACGCAGGCGCTCAAGCCCGGCATGATCGTCTCGAATGAGCCCGGCTACTACAAGACGGACGGCTACGGCATCCGCGTCGAGAACCTGATCACCGTCGTTCCCATCGAGGTGAAGGGCGCCGAGCGGCCGATGCTCGGCTTCGAGACGCTGACCTTCGCGCCGATCGATCTCAATCTCGTAGAGGCGTCGCTGCTGACGCGGAACGAGCTCGACTGGCTCAACGACTATCATGCCCAGGTGCGCGAGAAGCTGACGCCGCTGGTCGATGCCCAGACCGCAACGTGGCTCGCCGAGGCGACGCGGCCGCTTCAGCAGCGCGCCGAGGCGGCGGACTGACATGTTCGGCTTCAGCTTCGCCAAGCTTCTGGTGCTGGCCGCAGTCATTGCCGCGGTCTGGTACGGCTATCGCTGGTGGCAGCGTGTGCAGAAGGTGACCCGCGACGAGGCGGAAGCCCTGTCGCGCCAGCGCGCACGCGCCGCCGATGGCGAGGAGATGGTGAAATGCACGGTTTGCGACACCTATCTCTCGCCGCGCGCCGCCCGCTCCTGCGGACGGACGGACTGCCCCTATCCCGGCTGAGCTAGCCCCGGATCCTTTGGATGATCGCGGCCGCCTTGGCGTCGTCGATCTTCTCGCCGACGGAGCTGTTCGGCACTGTCGGCCAGCTCGCATCCGTCCAGGTCGTGCCGGCGCACTCGCGCGGGCTGCCGTAGCGCGGCAGCACGTGGAAGTGCACGTGTGGGTCCAGCATCATCAGCATCAGGTAGTTGATCTTCTCGAACTGGAAGGCGGATTTGAGCCTGGCCTCGATGTCCTTGGCGACCAGGGCGAGCTCGGTTCCCTCGGCCGGCGTCATCTCGCCGAAATGCGGGCAGTAGCGCCGGAGCGACAGCACCCCGCAACCGAGCGTCGTATGCACCGGCCTGAGCGACCAGACCCAATGGTCGTACTCGCGGATCGTGAAGGCCGGGATGCGGAACTTCTCGCGGAACTTTTCGAGCTCGGTCATGATCGATTCCAGAACGGATGCAGGGGGATAGCGTCGGGCAGCGTAGAAGCCGGCTCGGTCGCCGGCAATCGGAAGGGCGTCGGGATGTCGCCTTGACCACCCCCCAGGCCCTGGTTATATCGCTGCACTGCAAAAAGGACGGCCGATGGCGCCCCCCCGCCCGACCAGCTTCCAGTCCCTGATCCTGACCCTCCAAGCGTATTGGGCGGAGCAGGGCTGCGTCATTCTTCAGCCCTACGACATGGAGATGGGCGCCGGCACGTCGCATCCGGCGACGACGCTGCGCTCGCTCGGCCCGGACCGGGTATGGAACTGCGCCTATGTGCAGCCGTCGCGCCGCCCGAAGGACGGCCGCTACGGCGAGAACCCGAACCGGCTTCAGCACTACTACCAGTTCCAGGTGATCATGAAGCCGTCGCCGCCGAACAACCAGGAACTTTACCTGGAGAGCCTCCGGCGCCTCGGCATCGATCCGATGGCCCACGACATCCGCTTCGTCGAGGACGACTGGGAGAACCCGACCCTCGGCGCCTGGGGCCTCGGCTGGGAGGTCTGGCTCGACGGCATGGAGGTCAGCCAATACACCTACTTCCAGCAGGTCGGCGGCATCGAGTGCGATCCGGTGCCGGTGGAGATCACCTACGGCCTCGAACGCCTGGCGATGTACATCCAGGGCGTCGACAGCATCTTCGATCTCGACTGGGACGGCGTGCCCAAGGACAAGGGCGGCAAGACCTATCGCGACATCTATCTCCGCGCCGAGCAGGAGTTCTCGACCTTCAACTTCGAGGTCGCCGACACCGACCGCCTGTTCGTCCGCTTCACCGACGCGGAGAAGGAGTGCGGCCGCCTGCTCGAACGCGGGCTTGCGCTGCCGGCCTACGATCAGGTGCTCAAGGCCGGACACACCTTCAACCTGCTCGATGCGCGCGGCGTCATCAGCGTGACCGAGCGTCAGGCCTATATCGGCCGCGTCCGCGCGCTGGCCAAGGCCTGCTGCGAAGCCTGGGTGGGCCAGTCGCGTGCCTGAGCTTCTTCTCGAGATCAGGTCGGAGGAGATCCCGGCCCGCATGCAGCGTCGCGCCGGCGAGCAGCTCAAGGAGCGTCTCACGGCGCTTCTCGCCGAGAACGGCTTCGAGCTGCCCAAGGACGCGGTGAAGACCTTCGCAGGCCCGCGCCGGCTGACCGCGGTGGTCGCCGACCTGCCGGCGGCACAGCCCGACCGCACGGTCGAGCGCAAGGGGCCGAAGGTGGGATCGCCGCAGGGCGCGATCGACGGCTTCCTCAAGGCGGCGGGCCTCGCGAGCCTCGACCAGGCCGAGCAACGCGACTCCGGCAAGGGCGTCTTCTACTTCGCGGTCCAGAAGCAGCCGGGCCGCGCCACGGCCGCGGTGCTGGCCGAGATCGTACCGACGCTGATCAAGGCCTTCGACTGGCCGAAGTCGATGCGCTGGGCGACCTGGGGACAGCGCTGGATCCGCCCGCTGCACGCGGTGCTCTGCGTGTTCGGCGGCGAGACGGTGCCGGGCAGGATCGATCTCGGCGGCGGTGCCATGGGGTTCACCAACGAGACCGTCGGCCATCGCTTCCTCGCGCCCGCGCCGTTCGCGGTGACCTCGTTCGAGGACTACGCCGACAAGCTCGACAAAACCTATGTCATGGTCGATGCCGCGGACCGGAAAGCCTATATCAGCCGCATCGCCGGCCAGCGCGCGGGCGAGCATGGTCTTCAGCTCAAGGCCGATGACGGCCTGCTCGAAGAGGTCGCGGGCCTGGTCGAGTGGCCGGTGCCGCTGTTCGGCCGGATCGACGACGAGTTCATGAGCGTCCCGCCCGAGGTGCTGACCACCTCGATGCGGAATAACCAGAAATACTTCGCCTGCCTCCGCCTCGACGACTCCCTCGCGCCGCACTTCGTCGTCGTCGCTAACATGGAGAACGAGGACGGCGGCAAGCAGGTCGTCGCCGGCAACGAACGCGTGCTGCGCGCGCGGCTGTCCGATGCGCGCTTCTTCTGGGACCAGGACCGGAAGAAGAAGCTCGCCGACCGCACCGGCGATCTCGGCTCCATCCTGTTCTACCAGGGCCTCGGCACGATGGCTGACAAGGCCGAGCGAATCGCCGGCCTTGCGCGCTGGCTCGCGACGAAGCTGCCGAATTGCGATGCGGCCCAGGCGGAACGCGCCGGTCGCCTCGCTAAGGCGGACCTGACGACCGGCATGGTCGGCGAGTTCCCCGAACTCCAGGGCGTGATGGGGCGCTACTATGCCCGCCACGACGGAGAGCCCGAGGCGGTCGCCGAGGCGGTCGCCGATCACTACGCGCCCAAGGGGCCAGAAGATCGCTGCCCGACCGCGCCGGTGTCCGTGGCGGTCGCGCTCGCCGACAAGGTCGACACGCTGGTCGGCTTCTTCGCCATCGACGAGAAGCCGACGGGCTCCAAGGATCCGTTCGCGCTTCGCCGTGCCGCTCTCGGCGCGATCCGGCTGATCCTCGAGAACAAGCTCCGGATCGGCCTGCTCGAGCTGTTCGAGCGATCTCATGCGCTCTATGCCGGCTTCGACAGGTCGAAGGCGGACGGCGTCGCGCGCGCTCTGCTCGACTTTTTCGCCGACCGCCTGAAGGTCCACCTGCGCGACGAGGGCCTCAAGCACGACCTCGTCGCCGCGGTCTTCGCGGTTCCTGGCGGCGAGGACGATCTCGTGCGGCTCATCTCGCGCGGCCAGGCGCTGAAGGGCTTCGTCGCCTCCGACGACGGCGCCAACCTGCTGGTCGCCTATCGCCGCGCCGCCAACATCCTCCGCATCGAGGAGAAGAAGGACGCCAAGCGCTACGATCGCCTTGCCGATCCCAAGCGCTTCGCTGTGCCTGAAGAGGGACGCCTGCACCAGGCGATCCTCGACGTCGGATCGAAGGCCGATCCGCTTCTCGCCGACGAGGACTTCTCGGGCGCGATGGGTGCGCTTGCGCATCTGCGCGCACCCGTCGACGACTTTTTCGACAAGGTGACCGTCAACGCCGAGGAAGCGGAGCTGCGCGCCAACCGCCTCTGCCTCCTTTCACAGATCCGCGTCGGAATGGACGCGATCGCCGACTTCTCGAAGATCGAGGGCTGACCATGGGCAAGTGGGTATACGGATTCGGCAACGGCGCCGCCGAAGGCACCGCCAAGATGAAGAACCTGCTGGGCGGCAAGGGCGCCAACCTGGCGGAGATGTGCAATCTCGGCCTGCCGGTGCCGCCGGGCCTGACCATCACCACCGAGGTCTGCACGCACTACTACGACAACGGCGAGAAGTATCCGGCCGAACTCAAGGGCGAGGTCGAGGCGGCGCTCGCCGCGATCGAGAAGACGGTGGGATCGAAGTTCGGCGATGCCGCCAACCCGCTGCTGGTGTCGGTCCGCTCCGGCGCCCGTGCCTCGATGCCGGGCATGATGGACACGGTCCTCAACCTGGGCCTCAACGACGAGACGGTCGCGGGCCTGGCCAAGCTCTCCGGCAATCCGCGCTTCGCCTACGACAGCTATCGCCGCTTCATTTCGATGTACGGCGACGTCGTGCTGGGCGTCGAGCATCACCTGTTCGAGGAGATCCTGGGCGACACCAAGGATGCCAAGGGCGTTGCGCTCGACACCGAGCTCGATGCCGAGGACCTGAAGAAACTGGTCAAGGCGTACCGCGCCAAGGTCGAGGAAGAGACCGGCAAGCCATTCCCGCAGGATCCGAAGGAACAGCTCTGGGGCGCTATCGGCGCCGTGTTCAAGAGCTGGATGAACCAGCGCGCCATCGTCTATCGCCGCCTGCACGACATCCCGGCCTCCTGGGGCACGGCGGTCAACGTCCAGGCGATGGTGTTCGGCAACATGGGCGACGACTGCGCCACCGGCGTCGCCTTCACGCGCGATCCGTCGACCGGCGATCGCCGCTTCTACGGCGAGTTCCTGATCAATGCCCAGGGCGAGGACGTGGTCGCCGGCATCCGCACCCCGCAGCAGCTGACCATCGCCGGCAAGCAGGCGAACCTCTCGACGTTGCCGGCGATGGAAGAGGCGATGCCGGAGGTGTTCAAGCAGCTCGACACCGTGCGCGGGCAGCTCGAGAAGCACTACCGCGACATGCAGGACATCGAGTTCACGGTCCAGCGCGGCAAGCTGTTCATGCTGCAGACCCGGTCCGGCAAGCGCACGGCAAAGGCCGCGCTCAAGATCGCGGTCGACATGGTCGCCGAGGGCCTGATCGACAAGCAGGAAGCGGTGCTCCGCATCAACCCGTCCTCGCTAGACCAGCTCCTGCACCCGACGCTCGATCCGAAGGCGAAGAAGACCGTGCTCGCGCGCGGCCTGCCTGCGTCGCCGGGCGCCGCCTCGGGCAAGGTCGTGTTCTCGGCCGACGAGGCCGAGGCGCGCGCCGCCAAGGGCGAGCGCGTGCTGTTGACCCGCATCGAGACCAGCCCCGAGGACATCCACGGCATGCATGCCGCGGAAGGCATCCTCACCACGCGCGGCGGCATGACCAGCCACGCGGCGGTGGTCGCCCGCGGCATGGGCCGGCCCTGCGTCTCCGGTGCCGGCGAGCTTCGCGTCGACTACGCGAAGAAGCAGCTCTCGGTGCGCGGCACCACGGTCAAGGAAGGCGACATCCTCACCATCGACGGCGGCACCGGCGAGGTTTTCGTCGGCGAGGTGCCGACGATCCAGCCCGAGCTTTCCGGCGACTTCGCGACGCTGATGCAGTGGGCCGACGGCCTCCGGCGCCTCAAGATCCGCACCAACGCCGACACCCCGACCGACGCGCGCACCGCGCGCCAGTTCGGCGCCGAGGGCATCGGGCTTTGCCGCACCGAGCACATGTTCTTCGACGCCGACCGCATCGTCGCGGTGCGCGAGATGATCATGGCGACCTCGACCGAGGGCCGCCGCGCGGCGCTGGCCAAGATCCTGCCGATGCAGCGGGACGACTTCGTCGAGATCTTCCGCATCATGCGCGGCCTGCCGGTGACGGTGCGCCTGCTCGATCCGCCGCTGCACGAGTTCCTGCCGCACACCGAGGCGGAGATCGAGGAGGTGGCCAAGGCCTCCGGCGCGTCGGCGGAGACGCTGCGCCAGCGCGCGATCGAGCTTAAGGAATCGAACCCGATGCTCGGCCATCGCGGCTGCCGCCTCGGCATCTCCTATCCGGAGATCTACGAGATGCAGGCGCGCGCCATCTTCGAGGCGGTCGCGGCAGTCTCCAAGGAGTCTGGCGAGACGGCGCTTCCCGAGGTCATGATCCCGCTGATCGCGACCAAGAAGGAGCTGGACATCCTGAAGACGATGATCGACCGCGTCGCGGCCGAGGTCGCCAAGGAGACCGGCACCAAGGTTCCCTACCTGACCGGAACGATGATCGAGCTGCCGCGCGCGGCGCTCAGGGCCAAGGAGATCGCCGAGTCGGCGGAGTTCTTCTCCTTCGGCACCAACGACCTGACGCAGACCGCCTTCGGCCTGTCGCGCGACGATGCCGGCTCGTTCCTGAAGACCTATCAGGAGAAGGGCATCCTCGAGCAGGATCCGTTCGTCTCGATCGACGTCGACGGCGTCGGCGAGTTGATGGAGATCGCCGCCGAGCGCGGCCGAATGACCCGCAAGGACATCAAGCTCGGCATCTGCGGCGAGCATGGCGGCGATCCCGCCTCGATCCGTTTCTGCGAGAAGGTCGGCCTCGACTACGTCTCGTGCTCGCCCTACCGCGTGCCGATCGCGCGTCTCGCCGCGGCGCAGGCGGCGATCGAAGGCGAGAAGAAGGCCGCCTAGGATTCGGTCTTACGCGGTCGGGTTCCACCACGCCGAGGGATCGGCGTGGTTGCGGATCGGGCGCGCCAGGTCGATGGGCTGCTTCCTCAGCAGCGTCACCGCTCCGTCCGGCCAGTCCTTGAGCAGCCTCACCGCCCAGGAGACGCCCGAAGCGCCGTCGCCGACGAAGGCATCGCAGCGGACGGCGAGGAAGGTGTCGAGCACCACTTCGCGGCCGAGCATGACGCCGTCATAGCGCGGGTGGATCTCGAGCGAGCGTTCCTCCTGGTCTTGATCCGCGTGACCTCGCGGCAGGCGAGGCGATCGCCGTAGCGCTCGCGGAAATAGGCGACCGCCGGCGCGAAGTCGGTCATCAGGTAGACGCCGGCGTCCGCGTTGGCCGCGAGATAGCGATCGATCGGCTCGGCGAGGCTCTCGGGGCCGATCGCCTTGCCGTCGGACGACTCGCTGACCTTCTCCGGGCCCTGCGTGCGGAAATGCGCGGCGATGGTCGGCCGGCGCTTGATCAGCCGCGCCTCGAAGCGCGCCAGATCCTCGGACAGCTGCGAGGTAGGCCGCACATAGCGGCGGTAGAGCTGGCCGAACCCGGATTCGAAGTCGGTCGCGAGCGGATGGTCCGGGGCCAGCCACGGCACCAGCTCGTCGAGCTCGGTGAAGAAGTCGAAGACCGCGATATCTTCGTCGCGCTTCAGGAGATAGAGCCCCGAGAGCGAGCTCCACTCGCCGGTCTCCTTGTTGACGCGGATCTCGCGCAGGTTGGCCTTGGTCCATTTCGGCGGAAAGATCGAGAGGCCGTCCTGCTCGGCGGTCGCGATCGTGTGCGGTGAGACCGGCTCGAAATAGAGGCGCCAGGCATCCTCGATGCCGGCGCGGCGGTACCGGCACTCGCGTCCCCAGTGGACGATGGGTGTGCGTCCCGATGCCTCGGCGAAGGCGAGCCCGATCACCGTGTGCGAGACGTCCGCCCAGAACCCTGCCCCCCAGGCGCGGATCACGAGGAAGCGTTCGCGCCCGTCCGGTGGAGTCTGCAGCCGCCGCGCGTCGTCGGCGTGGCGGACGGCGTGATCGAAAAGGCCGAGCTCGGCGCCGATCGTCGCCAGCATGCGGTGGCTTTCCGCGCTCGCATGGCCGGCGGCATGCAGCCTCTGCAGCAGGCGATTGGCGCGCGAGTGATCGCCTTCGCGCAGCGCACGCCCCGCCCGCCGCATCGTCTCCTCGATCAGGCGCGCGTCGTAGGTCATCAACTTGTCGGGTTCCACCAGGGTGACGGATCGGTGTGCCGGCGGATCTGTCCGGCCAGTGCCGTCTGGCCGGGCCGGAACAGCGTCGCCGTCCCCTTGGGCCACTCCTTGAGCCGCGTCACCGCCTGCGAGACGCCCGAGGCGCCGTCGCCGATGAAGGCGTCGCAGCGGGCGGCGAGGAAGGTGTCGAGCACGACCTCCCGGCCTAGGGTCACGCCGTCGTGCTGCTGATGGATCTCGAGCGACTGTTCCTCGACCCGCGCGACCCGCGTCACCTCGCGGCAGGCGACCCGGTCGCCATAGCGCTCGCGGAAATAGAGCACGGCGGGAGCGAAGTCGGTCATCAGGTAGATGCCGGCGTCTCGATTGGCGGCGAGGTAGCGGTCGATCGCCTCGGCGAAGCGCTCGGGGCCGAGGCCCTTGCGGTCGGCGGCCTCGGTGATCTTCGGCAGGCCCTGGGTGCGGTAGTGCATCGCGATCGTCGGCCGCCGGCCGATCAGCTGCGCCTCGAAGCGGTCTAGCTCGTCGGTCAGTTCGCGCGTCAGCCGGACGTACCGTCGATAGAGCTGGCCGAGGGCGAGCTCGGGATCGGCGGCAGCGAGTGGATGGCCGGGAGCGAACCACGGCGCCAGGTCCTCGAGCTCGGTGAAGAAGTCCATCACCGCGACGTCGGTGCCGCAGTTGATCAGATAGAGCCCTGACAGCGAGCTCCAGTCGCCGTCGTCCTTGTTGACGCGGAGCGCGCGCAGGTTTGCCCGCGTCCATTTCGGCGGAAAGATCGAGAGACCTTCCTTCTCGGCGGTCGTGATCGTGTGCGGGGAGACCGGTTCGAAATAGAGAGGCCAGGCGTTCTCGACGCCCGGACGCCGATAGCGGCTTTCGAGCCCCCAATGGACGATCGGCGTGCGGCCACTCGCCTCGGCGAGCGCCAGGCCGTGGACCGTGTGCAGCACGTCGGCCCAGAAGCCCGCGCCCCAGGCCCGGATCACGAGGAAGCGCTCTCGCGCCTCCGGCTTCGGGGCCAGCCGCCGCGCCGCCTCCAAGTGCCGTCGGGCCGACTCGAAAAGCCCGAGCTCCATCGCGGCGATCGCCAGCATCTGGTGGCTCGTGGCGTCCGCGAGGCCTGCGTTGTGCAGCCGCTGGAGATATCGGGTCGCCCGCGACAGGTCGTGCTCGTGCAGTGCCTGCTGGGCGTGCGCCAGCGTCTGCTGGACCAGGGCGGGGTCATGGGCCATGCGAGCGGCGAGGATAAGGGACTCTCCGCCCGCTTGGAACGGCAAGGCCCGCCTTGAAACGCGAAGGGCCGCCGGCCACCTGTGCTAGACTTCGCCCGAGAGAATCGAAACATGCCCGGCAACTGCCAATTCTCGATGGCCGTCCACATCGCGGCGTTGCTCGCCCTGGCGGGCGAGACGCCGAAGACGTCGGCCGAGATCGCGCACTCCATCGACACCAATCCGGTGGTCGTCCGGCGAATCGTCTCGGCCCTGGCCCGCGCCGGCCTGGTCAACGCGCGTCGCGGCGCCGCCGGCGGATCGGTCCTGGCGCGGCCGGCGGACCGCATCACGCTGCACGACCTGCGCGCCGCGGTCGAGGCGCCGGAGCCCTTCGCGATCCACGATCACCCGAGCACCTGCTGCCCCGTCGGCCGCAACATCGAGCGCGTGCTGTCCGGCGTGCTCGGCCGCGCCGAAGCGGCGCTGGCGCGCGAGCTGAAACGCACCTCGCTCGCCGAGGTGGTGAGCGACCTCAAGTCCGAAGCGGCCTAGGCTTCTCGTATCTGGCGGCGACGGTTCGGTCTCGAGCGGCATGCCCTCGGCGGCGGCAGGTGCGGAGACCTTGCGGATTCTGGCGGCCTAGAAGGTCACCCAACCCGGCTTCACCGGGGTCAGCTTGGCGTCTCCGGCGGTGAGCTTCTGGCCTTCGGCCAGCGCCTTCTCGACCGCCTCGATGCGCAGCAGCGCCAGGCCGCGGTGGCCCTGGCCGGAGCGCATCTCGCCGGCCTCCTTGCCGTCGAGTGCGATCTCGGCGCCGAAGGCCGGCATCGGGCCTTCGATTTCGACCGGGATCAGGCGCTTGCGCACCAGGCCGCGATACTTGGTGCGCGCGGTCAGCTCCTGGCCGACATAGCAGCCCTTGTCCCAGTCGATGCCCTTGAGCTCGTCGAAACCGTTCTCGAGCAGGATCGCCTTCTCGACCGGGAGGTCGCGGCTGCCGTCGGGAAGGCCGCTGGCGATGCGGAGCGCGTGATACTCGTCCGGCTCGACGCGGTTGAATCCCAGCGCCACCAGCGGATCCTCGCCGAGGCCGCCATGCAGCAGCACGCGCACGCCCATCTCCTTGAGGCGCGGGTCGAGGTAAGCGATGCCACCGGCATATTCCCGGGCCTGGCCGGGCTCGGTCAGCTCCAGCTTGTCGGCAACGGTCGGGCCGAATGCAGCGAAGATCCGGTACTCGTCGCTGACGTTGCCGAGCACGACCCTGGAGCGGAGCTTGTAGAGGGAGAGGCGCTTCCTCAAATCCTCGGCGCGGCTCCGCTCGCAATCGAGCACCAGCATCTCGCCCATGTCGATCACGAAGAAGTCGTGCAGGAACCTGCCCTGCGCGGTGAGGAAGGCCGAGTAGACCGTCCGGGCAGCGGACACCTTGGCGACGTCGTTGGAGACCAGCCCCTGGAGGAAGGAGACCCGATCCTCGCCGGCGATGGTGACGAGCCCGCGCTCTTCGAGGAAGGCATAACGGTCCATGGGAAGCTCCTGCCGCTTTCAGGACCTATCAAGTGGCCCGGCCGGCGCTGCTTTGCAAGCGCAGGCCGGCCGCCCTATAAGCGCCGACGATGTCGGCTTCCCTCCTGTTCGTCACGTCCACCCGCCTCGGCGATGCGGTGCTGTCGACGGGTGTTCTCGGGCATTGCCTGGAACGCTTGCCGGGCGCCCGCGTGACGATCGCCGTCGGGCCCGTCGCGGCGCCCATCTTCCGCCGGGTTCCCGGGCTCGAGCGCGTGCATGTCATGGCCAAGCGGGCCGGCGGCGCGCACTGGCTCGACCTCTGGGCACGCGCCGTGGTCCGCCCCTGGAGCCTCGTCGTGGATCTGCGAGGATCGGCGCTCGCCTGGCTCTTGCTCGCCTCCGATCGCCTGGTCCTCGGCAAGGGGCGCCGCGAGGAGCATCGCGTCGAAGAACTCGGCCGCCTGGTCGGCCTCGGCGAGGCGCCGCCCGCACCGCGGCTCTGGATCGGTTCTGAGGAACATTCGCTGGCATCCCGGCTCATACCCGATGGCGCTCCTGTCCTGGCCCTAGGGCCGGCCGCGACCTGGCGCGCCAAGACCTGGCGGGCGGAGAGGTTCGCCGACCTCGCGCTCCGGCTGACCCGCTCGGGTCCGTTGCAAGGGGCGCGTGTCGCCGTGTTCGGCGCGCCGGGCGAGGAGGCGGCCGTGCGGCCGGTTCTCGACTCGCTTCCTCCGGAACGGCGGATCGACCTGGTCGGCCGGATCGACCCGCTAGAGGCGGCGGCCTGCCTCGCGCGCTGCCGCTTGTTCGCCGGCAATGATTCGGGTCTGATGCACGTCGCGGCGGCGGTCGGCATGCCGACCGTCGGCCTCTTCGGTCCGAGCCCGGTCGAGCACTATCGTCCGTGGGGGCGATGGACGGCGGTGGCTCGCACGCCGATGAGCCCGGCGGAGCTGATGGCCGATCCGGCGTGGAACCATCGGACGTCTGATACGCTGATGGACGGGCTCGAGGTCGACGAGGTCGAGCGGGTGGCGCTGGGGTTGCTGGAGAGGGTCGAGAGAGAAGGCGGATGGCCCATATCGTCATGACCGATGACGGTCTCCGCTTCAATGCGCGGAGCGTCTACCAGGGACCGCTGGGCGGGTCGGAGACCGCGTTCACGCATCTCGCCTATGCACTCGCCAGGCGGGGCCACGACGTCACCGTCCGCAACCGTTGCACCGAGCCGGTGCGCGAGGAAGGCGTCGACTGGGACTCGCTCGATGCCGGCGTGCCGCAGTCGGCCGACCTCTACATCGCCTACCGTGCCCACAACCTGCTGCCGATGGTGCCGCGGGCGCGCCGCCGCCTGTTCTGGATCCAGAACCCGGCGCGCTACCTGCTCAAGTGGCGCTATCTCTCGAAGCTGTTCCGGCTCAAGCCTGTGGTGGTCTTCACCTCGCTCTATCACGCTGACACCTATCCGGCCTGGGCGCCCGATGGCGGCCGGGTCGTGATTCCGCTCGGCGTCTCCGGCTCCTTCACCGAGCTCGATCCGCCCGACGAGCCGCCGCCGCCGCGCGCCTTGTTCGTCTCCAACCCGATGCGCGGCCTCGACTGGCTGCTGACGCTGTGGGCGCGCTACATCCATCCGCGCATGCCGACGGCCGAGCTGCACGTCTTTTCCGGCGCCGCGACCTACGGCGCCTACGGCGAGTCGAAGGCCAAGGAGATGGAGCCGATCCTCGAATACGCGCGGCAGCTCGCCGATCGCGGCGTCGTGCTGCGCCCGCCGGTGTCGAAGGCCGTGCTCGCCGACGAGATGCGCGCCGCCCGGGTGCTGGTCTATCGCGGCGACAAGGAAGAGACCTTCTGCTTCGCCGTCGCCGAGGCGCAGGCCGCGGGCCTGCCGGCGGTGGTCGGTCCCTATGGCTGCATGGCCGAGCGTGTCGCCGACGGCGAGACCGGCTTCGTCGAGGGCGACGAGCGGCTGTTCGGCGACAAGACCCTTGCCCTGCTCTCCGACGACCGCCTTTGGCGCCAGATGAGCCACCGCGCGCTCGAGCGCCAGCGCGCCTGGGGCTGGGACGAGGCCGCCTCGGCCTTCGAGAAACTGATCTGATGCGCGTCCTGCAGGTGATGGCCGGCGCGCCTCATGGCGGCGCCGAGACTTGCTTCGTCGACACGGTCCAGGCGCTGCATCGCGCCGGCATCGACCAGCGCGTCGTGATCCGCCGCGATCCGGCGCGTGCCGCGTTGCTGCGCGAGAGCGGCATCGATCCGGTCGAGCTGCCGTTCGGTGCCCGCTGGATCGATTTCCGGACGCGCTTCGGCCTCTCGCGCGTCATCGATGCCTACAAGCCCGATATTTCGATGGCATGGATGCGTCGTGCCGGCAGCTACATGACGCGCGGCCGCGCGGTGAACCTCGGCTGGTTCGGCGGCTTCTACGATCTCAAATACTACCGGAACTGCGATCATCTCGCCGGCATGAGCGCCGACATGCGCGATCACATCGTCAGGTCGGGCTGGCCGGCCGAGCGGGCGCACATCCTTCGCGCCTACGCGCCGGAAGCCACGGGCCGCCGGCTCGACCGTCCCGAGGCGCCGCTCCTGCTGGCGCTCGGCCGCCTCCACGAGGCGAAGGCGTTCGATGTGTTGATCGACGCGATGGCGAATGTGCCGGCGGCACATCTCTGGATCGCAGGCGAAGGACACCTGCGCACTTCGCTGGAGCAGCAGATCGCACGGCTTGGCTTGGGCGATCGCGTGAAGCTGCTCGGGTGGCGCAACGACCGCCAGGATCTTCTGGCGACCTGCGACATCTGCGTCTTTCCCTCGCGCTACGAGCCGTTCGGCATCGTCTCGATCGAGGCGTGGGCGGCGCGCGCGCCGCTGATTGCGGCGCGCTCGGCGGGACCCGGCGCATTGATCGAGGATGGGGCGGACGGCCTGCTCGTGCCGATCGACGACCGCGCCGCGCTGACGGCGGCGATGAACCGCCTCATCGGCGACCGTGGCCTGCAGGCGAGGCTGGTCGAGGGCGGACGTCGGCGCTACGAGGCCGAGTTCACCGAGGCCGCGGTCGTCGCCAGCTACAAGGCGCTGTTCGAGAAGATGCTCGCCCGCGCCTAGGCCAGCAGGCGCTTCACGAAGCTCTCGAGATTGCTGCCGTCGAACAGATGGCCCGGGATGCCGGCCGCCTCGGCGGCGCCGATATCTGTCTTCTGATCGCCGACCAGGAAGCACTGCCTCGGGTCGAGATCGAAGTCGGCGAGACCGGCGCGGATCATGCCCGGCTCCGGCTTCCGGCAGCCGCAGGCGAGCAGGTAGCTGCCCTGGCCCGCGGTCGGGTGGTGCGGGCAGTAGTAGGTCGCCTCGATGCGGGCACCGCGCTCGTGCAGCCACTCCTCGATCCAGCGCGTGAAAGATCCGAGCTGGTCCTCGGTGTAGTAACCGCGCGCGATGCCGGCCTGGTTGGTGACGAAGATCACCTTGCGGCCCTGGGCGTTCAGCCAGGCGATCGCCTCCGCCGCGCCCGGCACCGGCTCGAAGCGATCGGCTGAGTGGACGTAGTTGAGGTCGCGGTTCAGCACGCCGTCCCGGTCGAGGAAGACGGCGGCGCGACCGGCGAGGCCGGAAGGGTATCGGGAGACGACACGACGGACCGGCCCGGCAGGATTTGCCGGGTCGGCGGGTCGTTTCGTTCCAGCGGTCATGATTCCGGTCATAGCCGACCGGGAGGGCGGGAGGCCAGACAAGCTTCAGTCGGTGCCGGCCTCGAGCTTTGACTGCTGCTTCGGCGGCACCAGCTGCAGGGGCTCCGACTCGACCTTGTCGCGCGGCACCATCAGCGGCGGATACTCGGTCGCCGGGCCCATCTTCTCCTGCGGCAACGCCGGTGCCGGGGCGGCGACGATGCGGCCCGGAGAAGGCCCGTAATAGCCCACCACGCGGTTCGCCTCGCGCCGGTCGAGCGGCTGGGCGTAGCAGGTGGAGTAGGCAAGGGTGCGATAGCAGTAGAGCGGTTCCGGGGCGAACTCGACCGTCTCCTCGTGCTTCTGCCACTCGAAATGGCGCGAGATCGGATTGTCGACGCATCCCGCCAGCATCAGCGGCGGCAGGGCCATCAGGGTACGCTTGAGGATCGTCATCGGCGGTTCGCTCCGGGCAAGCCTGGGACGGCCGGCGGGCCGTTGCTATAGTGCCCGCCGCTCATTTCCCCTGACAAATTGCAAGGGCCGGGCCACCCGGCGGTACCCATGCTGATCGCCCATATCACCGACCTGCATCTTCGGACCGAGGGCGAGCTCGCCTTCATGGACCGGATCGACACCGCCGAGCGGCTGGCCCGGACCGTCGACTACCTGAACGCCTTTCGCCCCTGTCCGGACATGGTGCTGGCCACCGGCGATCTGGTCGATTTCGGCAAGCCGGAGGAATACCGGAACCTGAGGCGCGTCCTCGACCGGCTGGAGGTCCCGGTCTACCTGATCCCCGGCAACCACGACGATCGCGACGAGATGCGCGCGGCCTATCCCGACCACGCGTACCTGCCGAAGGCCGGCTTCCTCCACTACGTGCTCGAGGGGCACCCGGTGCGCCTGATCTGCCTCGACACGCTCGACCGCGGCAAGGTCACCGGCCTGATGTGCGCCGAGCGGCTCGCCTGGCTCGACGCGCGTTTGAACGAGGCCAAGGACAGGCCGACGATGATCTTCATGCACCATCCGCCCTATACGACCGGCATGGTGCAGATGGACAATTATGGCTGCATCGGCGGCGACGCCATGGGCGAGGTCATCAGGAGGCATTCGCAGGTCGAGCGCATCGCCTGCGGCCACCTGCACCGCTCGACCGTGCGGCGCTGGAACGGGACGGTGGTGAGCTCGACCCCGGCGACGGCGCCGGAGATCGCGATCAACATCCACAATGGCGGCACCTGGGGATGGGCCGAGAGCCCGCCCAATGTCGGCTTCTATCTCTGGCAGGATGGCGGCATCGTCAGCCACTTGGCGACGGTCGACCAGAGGGCGCCGGTCGTCGCGTTCCCGCCGAAGAAGGCCTGACAAAAAGAAGGGGCCCTCTTCCCGGAGGAAGAGGGCCCCGTCCACGTCAAGACTAGTGGATGGTCTTGATGACGTCGGTGACCGTATCGACGATCTGGTCGATCTGACCCTTCGAGATGATCAGCGGCGGCGACATGCAGATGGTCTCGCCCGAGAAGCGGACCATGACGCCCTTCTCGAACGCCTTCAGGTGCACGTCCATGCCGCGCGAGGTGGGCGGGGCGTTCGGACGCGGCGCTAGCTCGACGCCGGCGGTGAGCCCGCAGTTGCGGATGTCGATGACGTTGGGCAGGCCCTTCATGCTGTGGACCGCCTCCTGCCAGTACGGCGACAGCTCGGCCGCGCGCTCGAACAGGCCTTCCTCGCGATAGATGTCGAGGGTGGCGAGCGCCGCCGCGCAGGCGACCGGGTGGGCCGAGTAGGTGTAGCCGTGGAACACCTCGATCATGCCCTCGGGGCCGTTCATGAAGGCATCGTAGATGCCCTTGCGGCAGAACACGGCGCCCATCGGGATGGTGGCGTTGCTGATGCCCTTGGCCGTCGTGAACAGATCCGGCTTCACGCCGAAATGCTCGGTCGCGAAGCTGGAGCCCAGGCGGCCGAAGCCGGTGATGACCTCGTCGAAGATCAGCAGGATGCCGTGCTTGTCGCAGATCTGCCTGAGGCGCTGCAGGTAGCCCTTCGGCGGCACCAGCACGCCGGTGGAACCCGCGACCGGCTCGACGATGACGGCGGCGATGGTCGACGCGTCGTGCAGCGCGACCAGACGCTCGAGGTCGTCGGCGAGATGCGCACCCCACTCGGGCTGGCCTTTCGAGAAGGCGTTCTTCTCGGGCTCGTGCGTATGGCGGATGTGGTCGACGCCGTTCAGCAGCGAGGAGCCCCAGACCTTGCGGTTGGCGACCATGCCGCCGACCGACATGCCGCCGAAGCCGACACCGTGATAGCCGCGCTCGCGGCCGATCAGGCGCGTGCGCGTGCCCTGGCCGATCGCACGCTGATAGGCGAGCGCGATCTTGAGCGCGGTGTCGACCGACTCGGAGCCGGAGTTGGTGAAGAACACCTGGCTGTAGCCCGGCAGCATCGAAGTCAGACGCGCGGCGAGCTCGAAGGAGAGCGGATGGCCGATGTTGAACGACGGCGCAAAGTCGAGCTTGGCGACCTGCGCCTGCACCGCCTTCACGATCTTCTCGCGGCCGTGGCCGGCGTTGACGCACCAGAGGCCGGCGGTGGCGTCGAGGATCTTGCGGCCCTCGGGCGTCGAGTAGTGCATGTCCTTCGCTTCGGCGAGGAGACGCGGCGCCTTCTTGAAATGGCGGTTCGCCGTGAACGGCATCCAGAAGGGTTCGAGGTCGTTCGGCAGCGCCGTCTGCGCGGTCATGCGGGGTACTCCCTGAGGGGCGGAAGGTGGGATTATGGCCGTCGCCGGGCGTCGCGGGAAGAGGGTCCGCTGCGGCCGAAAGTCCTTGCGATTTAGACGCTTTGGACAAATCCGGGGTACCCCTCGCATCTTGAGCGCTCCCACCCCGTTCGCTATCGTTGGAGAACCTTCCGCGCCGGCATCGCACCTCCGTCGATTTCGGCCTCACGATCGAGATCTCATGACCGCCCTCGGTTCAGCGATCCGGGACCAATGGCTGCTCGACCCGAGCCAGCTGACGGTCAACCACGGCGCCTATGGCGCGACCCCGAAGGTCGTGCTCGAGGCGCAGGACCGCTGGCGGCGGAAGATGGAGGAGCAGCCCTCCTATTTCATGCGGAAGATCCTGCCCGGCGCGCTCCGCGACAGCGCGGAGAAACTCGGCGACTTTCTCGGCGCCGACGGCAAGGACGTGGTCTTCGTCGACAACGCGACGGTCGGCTGCAACGCGATCCTGCGCTCGCTGAGGCTTCGCGCCGGCGACGAGATCCTGCTGCTGAACTACTCCTACGGCGCGGTCCGCAATACCGCGCTCTACGTCGCCGAGCTCGCCGGTGCGAAGGTGGTCGAGGCGGAAATCCCGTTTCCGCGTCCGACGCATGACGCGATCGTCGCCGCCGTCGAAGCGAAGATCAGCTCGAAGACCCGTCTCGCCATCGTCGACCACATCACCTCGCCGAACGGGTTGCTGCTGCCTTTGAAACGACTCATCGACACGCTCCACGCCCATCAGGTGCCGGTGCTGGTCGACGGAGCGCACGGGCCGGCGCATGTGGCGATCGACCTGACCCAGCTCGATGCCGACTGGTATGTCGGCAACCACGATCTCGCACGGCTACGGCAAGGGCTATCTCGCCGAGTTCGACTGGACCGGCACGCGGGATGCGACCGCCTGCCTCGCGGTCGAGACGGCGATCGACTTCCATAAGAAGCTCGGCGGCGAGGATCTGAGGACCCGCAACATGAAGCTCGCGCGCGAGGCGGGCGAAGTCCTGGCGCGCCGTCTCAACATGGACGTCGGCGCCGACGGACCTGTCGCCAGTGCGATGTCGGTGGTCAGGCTGCCGATCACCGGCGAGGCCAACCGCGAGCGCGCGCAGGCGCTGCGTCTCCGGCTGCTGGACGAGTTCCGCACCGACGCGCCGCTGCACGCGCAGGACCGATCGCTATGGGTGCGCGTCTCGGCTCAGGCCTACAACGAGATCGACGACTATCACCGGCTCGGCGACATCCTCGCCAAGTTCGCCCAAAGCATCTGAGAACGGAGGAAACTCATGCGTAAGCTCACCACGATGGCACTTGCGGCGACGCTCGCCATCGGCGTCTCGGCGGCGGCGTCCGCGCAGGATCTCTACGGCACGTTGAAGAAGGTCAAGGACAGCGGCACGATCGTCATCGGCCACAACGAGGACTCGCCGCCCTTCGCCTATTTCGGCCCGGACGGCAAGCCGATGGGCTACTCGATCGACCTCTGCAACCTGATCGCCGAGGCCGTTCGCGTCGAGCTCAAGATGGACAAGATCAACATCAAGTATCAGGCGGTGAACGGCCAGACGCGCACGCCGATGCTGGTCAACGGCACCGTCGACATGGTCTGCGCGACGACGACCAACACGCTCGCGCGCCAGCGCCAGCTCGACTTCCTCAACACCATGTTCATCACCGGCAACCGGATCCTCACCAAGAAGGGCCGGGGCATCAAGGAGATCGAGGACCTCAAAGGGAAGACCGTATCGGCCAACCCGGGCACGACCAACGAGCTGGTGCTGAAGGAGCTGAACGAGAAGCTGAACCTCGGCATCAAGATCCTGCCGACCAAGGACCAGCCGCAGGCCTGGATCGCGCTCGAGACCGACCGCTCGGACGCGCACATGACCGACGAGGTCGTCGAGTTCGGCCTCATCGCCAAGGCGAAGAACCCCGAGCAGTACGAGGTCGTCGGCCGCCTGCTGTCGTTCGATCCGTATGCGATCGTCGTGCGCCGCGACGACTCGGCCTTCCGCCTGGTCGGCAACACGGTGCTGGCCGAGCTGTTCCGCTCGGGCGACATCTGGAAGATCTATGACAAGTGGATGTCGACCATCAACATGCCGGCGAGCGAGAACCTGAAGGTCCTCTTCGCCATGCAGGCGATCCCGCGCTGAGCTGACGCTCGCGTCGGAGACCTGAGGGGATGCGGTACAACTGGGACTGGTCGGTGCTCGTCACCGCCCCCCACTTCGGCCTGATCATGCAGGGCCTGCTGTGGACCATCCTGGTTGCGGGTGGCGCCTGGATCATCGCGCTCGTCATAGGGCCGGTGATCGGCGTCGCCCGCACGCTTCCCTGGCGGCCGGTCCGCTGGATCGCGACCGCCTATGTCGAATTCTTCCGCAACATCCCGCTGCTGGTGGTGCTCTTCCTCTTCTACTTCGTGCTGCCCGAGTTGCTGCCCAGGGAGTGGGGGCGGTGGATGAAGCGCGACATGCCGGAGCCGGAGTTCACGACCGCCGTCGTAGCACTCGGGCTCTACACCGCCACCCGCGTCGCCGAGCAGGTGCGCTCCGGTCTCGCTTCCATCAGCCGGGGCCAGATGATGGCTGGGCTCGCTAGCGGCCTCACCATTTTCCAGGTCTACGCTCATATCCTGGTGCCGGTGGCGCTCCGCATCACCGTGCCGGCGATGACCAACGAGTTCATCAACGTCTTCAAGAACTCGTCCCTGGCGCTGACGATAGGCGTGCTCGAACTGACGGCGCGAACGCGCGGCATCAGCGAGGTCACCTACCATTCGATCGAAGCCTTCGTCGCGGCGAGCGTGATCTATGCGACGATCACGCTGATCGTGACCTTGGTCATGCGCGTGGTCGAGCGCCGGACCCGCATCCCCGGCACCGTCACCGGGCAGCAGGCCTGAGCATGCTCGGTGCCTTCGATCTCCAGGCGATCGTCAAGGCGTTGCCGCTCCTCTGGGAGGGCATGGAAGTCACTCTGCTGCTGACCTTCTTCGGCATCGTCGGGGGGATCGGCCTTGGCATCGTGCTGGCGGTGATCCGGCTCTCGCGCATCCCTGCGGTCGCGGCGCTCGCCGCTGCCTACGTGACCTTCTTCCGCGCGTTGCCGCTGGTCCTGCTGATCTTCTGGTTCTTCTTCTTGGTGCCGCTTTTCGTCGGCCACTCGGTTGGCGGTTTCTACTCCGCGCTGATCGGCTTCGTCCTGTTCGAGGCGGCCTATTTCTGCGAGATCATTCGTTCCGGCATCGCCGGCGTGCGCCGCGGCCAGGTAATGGCGGGTCTCGCCAGCGGCCTCACCGAGCGCCAGACGATGCGCCACATTGTGCTGCCGCAGGCGATTCGCAACATGACGCCGCTGCTGCTGACCCAGTGCATCAACCTCTTCAAGAGCACGTCGCTGGTCTATGTGATCGGTGTCCGCGACTTCCTCACTGCCGCCGACATGATCGGCAGCCGCGACAACCGGCTGATCGAGATGTACCTGTTCGTCGCGGTCGTGTTCTTCGTGATCTGCTTCACGGCATCCATGGCGGTCAGCCGCCTCGAACGGAGATACGCCCTGTGATCGTGATCGACGGCGTCAGCAAGTGGTACGGCCAGCACAGGGTCCTCGACGACTGCTCGACCAGGGTCGCCCGCGGCGAGGTCGTCGTCGTCTGCGGTCCGTCGGGGTCGGGCAAGTCGACGCTGATCAAATGCGTGAACGGGCTCGAGCCGTTCCAGAAGGGCCGGATCGAGGTCGACGGCGTCGACGTCGGCGCGCCCAAGACCGACCTGCCGAAGCTGCGCGCCCGCATCGGCATGGTTTTCCAGAGCTTCGAGCTCTATCCGCACATGACCGTGCTCGACAACATCTGCCTCTCGCAGGTGAAGGCGCTCAAGCGCGATCGTGCCACCGCTGTCGCACGATCCGAAGCCCTGCTGCAGCGTGTCGGCCTCGCCGACTTCGCCAGCCGCTATCCCGGCAATCTCTCCGGCGGCCAGCAGCAGCGGGTCGCGATCGCCCGTGCCCTGGCGATGGACCCGATCGCGATGCTGTTCGACGAGCCGACCTCGGCGCTCGATCCCGAGATGATCAACGAGGTCCTCGACGTCATGACCGGCCTCGCCGAGGAAGGCATGACGATGATCGTCGTGACCCACGAGATGGGCTTCGCCCGCCGCGTCGCCGGCCGCGTCGTCTTCATGGACGAGGGCAAGATCGTCGAGGACGAAGCCAAGGACGCGTTCTTCCAGGCTCCGAAGACCGACCGCGCCCGCCAGTTCCTCTCCAAGATCCTGCATCATTGACGCCTGCCGCGACCGGGCTTACCTCCGGTCCATGCGGCGACCGATCCTCATCGGCAGCGAGATCTACCGGCACTCGATCTACGGGGCGAAGCACCCGCTGTCGATCCCGCGGGTCTCGACCGCGCTCGACCTGATCCGGGCGATGGGCTGGCACGATCCCGAGCGCTACGTCGACGGGCCGGTCGCGACGGCGGAGCAGCTCGCCCGCTTCCACGATCCCGCCTATGTGCGTGCGGTCCAGGAGGCCGAGGCGACCCGCCACGTCCCCGAGGAGGTGCGCGACCGCCACAACATCGGGCGCAACGGCAATCCGGTCTTCGCCGAGATCTTCCGGAGGCCGGCGACCGCCTGCGGCTCGACGCTCAAGGCGGTCGAGCTTCTGATCCGTGAGCCCGGCATCGTTCACAGCCCCGCCGGTGGCACCCATCACGGCCGGCCCGATCGGGCCAGCGGCTTCTGCTACTTCAACGACCCGGTGCTCGGCATTCTCGCCTTCCTCGATGCCGGGATCGCGCCGGTCTACTACGTCGACCTCGATGCCCATCACGGCGACGGCGTCGAGGATGCGTTCCGGGGCGACGCGCGCGTGCTGACCGTATCGGTGCACGAGGCCGGGCGCTGGCCGAACACGGGCGCGAGGGGCGACCGCGGCGGCGGCAATGCCCGCAACTTCTCGGTGCCTTCCGGCTTCAACGACTCGGAGCTCGACGCCATCGTCGGGCGGGCGCTGGTGCCGCTGGGCGAACGGATCGGACCAGCGGCGCTGGTGATCCAATGCGGCGCCGACGGGCTCGCCGACGATCCCCAGAGCCGGCTGGAGCTGTCCAACGGCGCGATCTGGTCGGCCGTGGAGAAGCTTGTTCCGCTCGCTCCGCGCGTGCTGGCGCTCGGCGGCGGCGGCTACAATCCATGGTCGGTGGCGCGCTGCTGGGCCGGGATCTGGGCCGTGCTCGACGGCCGCGATCCGCGAGCGCCCTTGACCGGAGAGGCGGAAGAGGTGTTGCGTGGGCTCCGCTGGAACCACAGCCGTGCGCGCAACGCGCCGGAGCGCTGGTTCACCACGCTCGTCGATGCGCCCAATCCTGGGCCCGTGCGGGCGGAGATCGACGAGATGATCGAGGAGGTCCTTCAGCCGTGAAACGCGTCCTCGCCCTCGTGCTCGTCCTCTTCGCCTTTCCGGCGCTGGCCCAGCTCGTTACCTTCCCCAAGGATACGGTGACGATCGAGACCGCGGCCGGCGCGAAGCATAAGTTCAACGTCGAGGTCGCCACCTCGCCGGCACAGATCAGCCAGGGCCTGATGTTCCGCCGGCAGATGGCCGCCGATGCCGGCATGCTGTTCCTGTTCGATCCGCATCCGGCGGTGTTCTGGATGAAGAACACCTACATCCCGCTCGACATGATCTTCATCGGTACCGACGGCCGCATCCTCAACATCGCCGAGCGTACGATCCCGCTGACCGAGACGCCCGTCCCGGCTTCCGGCCCCACGCGGGCGGTGCTGGAAGTGAACGGCGGTACCGCCGCCCGGCTCGGCCTCAAGCCGGGCGACCGCGTGCGGCACGCACAGCTGCCTTAGCGCTTCCTCGCCAGCGTCAATCCGTCGCCGATCGGCAGAAGGCTGGTAGTCACCCGCTTGTCCTTCAGGATCTTGGCGTTGAGCTTGCGGATCGCCGCGGTGTCGGGGTCCTTCCGCTTGGGATCGGCGACGCGGCCGCCCCAGAGCACGTTGTCGATCGCGATCAGGCCGCCCTTCCGGAGCAGCTTGAGCGCGCCCTCGTAGTAGGCGTCGTAGTTCGCCTTGTCGGCGTCGATGAAGGCGAAGTCGAAGGTGCCCTTGTGCTTCTTGATCAGCTTGGCGACGGTCTCGGTCGCCGGAGCCAGGGTCAGCGTGATCTTCTTGTCGACCTTTGCCAGCTTCCAGAAGCTGCGGGCGACCGAGGTGAACTCCTCGCTGACGTCGCAGCACCAGAGATGGCCGCCCGGAGGCAGCACGCTCGCGACCGAGAGGCTCGAATAGCCGGTGAAGGTGCCGATCTCGATCGCCTTCTTCGCCCCGATCAGCTCGACCAGGAGCGCCATGAACTGGCCCTGCTCGGGCGAGATCTGCATGCCGGCCATCGGCATCTTCGCCGTCACCTGGCGCAGCTTCTTGAACAGCGGCTTCTCGCGCAGCGAGTTGTCGAGCAGGTAGTCGTAGACCTTGTCGGTCAGGTCGATCGAACGTCGGGACATGAGGGTATCCTGGAAGAAGTGGTCGGCCGGAGCCTGCCACCGCTCCCGATCGAGGGAAAGCCGGTTGATGCGCGGACCTGTATCCTGAACCGATGAACGGCGGCGCGGATATCCGAAGACGCCTGGCGGAGGCACCCGGTGATGGCGAGGCCTGGTTGCGCCTCGCGTCGGCGCCGGCGCTCGCGCGGGCGATCGCGTCGTCGCCCGATCAGCCGGCGATGCTGGCCGTAGCGGGCGACGTTGCCCGCCGCCAAGGTCTGGCGGTGGCGGGGCTCTGGCTTCGCCGTGCCGTGGCGCTGGCGCCCGGCAACGCCGCGCCGCTGGTGAATCTCGGCGCGCTGCTGGGCGACGCCGCGACTTCCCTGCGGGCGCTGGCGGTGGATCCCCTGAACTGGGTGGCGGCCTATAACCTGGCGCTCGCCTGGCGGATCTCGGCGCCGGCGCGTGCCTGCGACCGGCTCCGGCGCATGATCGCGCTGCACCCGCTGGTCGCGCCGCTTCGTCTGCTGCTGCTCAGGCTCGACACAGCGCCCGATCGCAAGGTCGCGCTGGCGCGGCAGGCGCTGACCCTGGCACCCGGCGAGGCGGATGCGCTGGCTGAGCTGGCGGCGGGCTACCTGACACTGGGTGCTGGCGACCTAGCCGCGCCGTTCTATGCGCGCGCAATGTCGGCGAACCCCGGCGATCTCGATCTCGCCTCGACCGCGCTGCTGGTCCTGAGCTACGCCGAGACGCCGACGCGCGCCCAGGTCGCCGCGTCGCACCGGTCGTTCGGCCGGCGGTTTGCCGAGAGACCCGCGCCACCGCGACGCGTGCGCCCGCCGGCGGATCCAATCCGCGTCGGGATGGTGTCCAGCGACTACCGCTGGCATGCGACCGCTTTCTTCCTGCCGCCGCTGCTGGAGAACCGCGACCGCGGACGCTGGCGGGCGCATCTGTATGCGAACGTCGCGTCGCCTGATGCGGCGACGGAGCGTTTCCGCGCGATGGCGGATGCGTGGACCGACATCCGCGGAATGGACGACGAGACGGCGGCCACGCGCATCCGTGCGGACGACATCGACGTCCTGATCGACCTCAACGGCCACACGCGCGGTCATCGCCTCGGGCTCTTCGCCCATCGATCCGCGCCGGTGCAGGCGAACTGGATGGACTATCCAGGGTCGACGGGCCTGGGCCAGATCGACTACGCGATCACCGACCGCCACCACACGCCGCCCGGCACCGAAGACGACTATGTCGAGACGGTGCTGAGACTGCCGAACGACCGCTTCTGCTACGAACCCCCGGCAGCCGCCGAACCCGTCAACCTCGCGCCGGCTGCCGAGAGCGGCTCGATCACCTTCGGCTGCTTCAACGCGCTCTACAAGATCGGGCCGGCCTGCATCGCTGCCTGGGCGCGGATCCTCGAGGCGGTTCCCGGCAGCCGGCTCCGGCTGCTGGGGGCGCTCGATCTGGCGCCGTCGTTCAAGGCGCGGTTCGAAATGCATGGGATCGATCCGACGCGTATCGAGGTGCTGCCGCCGGCGCCGCAGCCGGTGGTGATGGCGCGTTATGCCGGGATCGATGTGGCACTCGACTCGTTCCCGTATTCGGGCGGGCTCACGACCTGCGAAGCGCTGTGGATGGGCGTGCCCGTGGTCACGTTTCCCGGCGATCGCGTCGCGAGCCGCCATTCGACCGCGCATCTCCGCACCGTCGGCCTCGGCGATCTGGTCGCGGCCGACGTGGACGGCTACGTCGCGCGCGCGGTCGATCTCGCCCGGGATACCGGGCTCGCGCGGCTACGGCAGGAGATCCGCCCGCGCATGGCGGCGTCGCCTCTCGTCGACGGTAGGCGCTTCGCACGCGACTTCGAGGAACTGCTGGCGCGGATCGGTTGACGGAAACGGCAGGCCGGCCGACGCATCGACCCGAAGCGGGTCGAGAGGGGGGCGCCAGATGATCCCGGTGGCGCAGCCCGGGTGCTCTAGGCCGGGGCTAGAGGGGCGGCAGTCCTGGCGGCATGCGGCGCACCTTGGTCGCCTGCTCGAAGGCGTAGGCCAGGCGCAGCAGCTTCGCCTCGCTCCAGGCGCGGCCGGCGAAGGTGGCGCCGATCGGATAGTCCGGCGTGTCCTTGCCGTTCATGCCCGACGTGAAGCCTGCCGGCACCTGGACGCTCGGATAGCCCGGCTTGGCGGCGATGCCGGCGCCGACATTGGCGGGGAACAGCACCGCGTCCAGCTTGTGCCGATCCATGTAGGCATCCATGCCGAGCGTCTTGGCGTGCTTCAAGTCCATGCGGCGTGCCGACTTGTATTCGGGCTCGGAAAGGTCCCCCTTGGTCTGGGATGCTGCGAGGAAAAGATCCTGGCCGAAGCGGAGCGCTTTCTCCGGGTGGTCCAGGTTGAAGGCGATGATGTCGTCGATCTTCTTCATCGCCGTGCCCTGGGCCCATTTCTTCAGGTAGGCCTCGAGCCCGTTCTTGAGCTCGTAGATGAAGACGATCGGCGCGCGCTGGACCTGGTTGAAGGTCGGGCTGAAGCGGTTGCGGTTGAGGACGGCAACCTCGGTACCGGCACCGCCGATCCAGCCTTCCGTCGGCATGTTGGCGCGGACGACGACGGCGCCGAGATCCTGCAGCGCCTCGATGGTCCGGTTCATGACCTCCTTCGAGCGCGACGACAGAGGTCCATAGTAGACGTCGTTGCCGGGATCCGAGGGATCGCTGGGCACGCCGATGCGCGCACCCTTGAGCCCGTCCTTGTCGAGATGGTCCAGGTAGTCGTCGGGCCGCTTCTGCCTGGCAGTCGCGGGGTCGAGCGGATCGACCGCGGCGAGCACGTTCAGCAGCAGCGCCGAGTCACGCACCGTCCGCGTCATCGGGCCGGCGGTATCCTGGCTGTGCGAGATCGGCAGGATGCCGGCGCGGCTGATCAGGCCGACGGTCGGCTTCACCGTGACGACGCCGCTCTGGGTCGCGGGCGAGAGCAGCGAGCCCGAGGTCTCGGTGCCGATCGTTGCGGCCGCCATGCCGGCGGCGACGGCGACGCCGGAGCCGGCGCTCGATCCGCCGGGATGGACGAGCGGGATGCCGTCCTTGTCCTGCTCGGGCGCGAAGGCGTTCTTCACCTGGCCGGCGATCGAGCTGTACCCGGCCGGCATGCCGACCGCGAGGATGTTGGCGAACTCGGTCAGGTTGGCCTTGCCGAGGATCACCGCGCCGGCCTTCCTGAGCCGCGCGGTCACGGTCGCGTCACGCTTCGCCTGGGCGTCGGCGAGCGCCAGAGATCCGGCGGTGGTATGCATCGCGTCGCCGCTGGCGATGTTGTCCTTGATCAGGATCGGCAATCCGGCGAGCGGGCGCTTCTTGTCCGCCTTCACGCCGTCGAGCTTGCCTGCGATCTGAAGCGCGTCGGGATTCACCTCGCGGACCGAGTTGATCTTCGGTCCGCCCTGGTCGTAGGCCTTGATGCGCGCGAGATAGGCCTTGGTCAGCCGGGTCGCGGTGGTCTTGCCCGAGGCGAGATCGTCCAGCAGCTCGCTTAAGCTCGCATTCTCGACGCCCATGCTTCCCTCCCGTTTATGCGGCTTTGATCAGCCTCTGTGCGATCTCGTCGCCGTCGCTGGCGAGCCAGGTCTCGTTGACGCGGATCGGCAGCATGTCGGCAGCGATTTCCGGCATCTTCAAGCCGGCGGCTTCGGCCTTGGCGCGGAACGCCTTGACGTCGCCGCCGCCGGCAAGGCGCAGCTTCGCGATGTTGCTGCCGTCCGGGATGCGCTCGACCGTGAAGCGGCCGGACGCCTCCAGCTTCTTCAGCGCCGGCTCCCACATCGACTTGGCCTTGGCCCAGCGCTCGGCCATGCCGTCGAGGAAGTGGTCGGCGACGACCGCCATCTGCCAGACCTGCGAGAGCCCGCCGCCGTGCCGGCGCCGGTCGTGATAGAGCCCGTCGATGAGATCGGCGGGGCCTGCCAGCACCGCGCCGAACGGCGTGCCGAAATACTTGTAGAGCGACATGTAGACCGTATCGAAGGGCTGGCAGAACGTCTTCACGTCGCGGCCGGTCCAGGTCGCCGCCAGATAGACACGGGCGCCGTCGAGGTGGCACTTGAGGCCGTTCTCCTTGGCGCAGGCGATCGCCGCATCCATGTCGGCCAGCGGGAACATCTGGGCGAAGCGGCGGCGCACCGGCGTCTCCACCACCATCGCCGAGAACGGGATCGAGACACGCGCGCCGGCGGCGCGGTCGATCTCTGATTTCATCGCCTTCGGCGTGTAGGCCGCTTCCTTGTCCTGGATTCCCACCAGCACGACGCCGCCCAGGCGCTGGGCGGAATCGCCAGTATCGTTCAGCATGTGCCCGTCTGACTGCACCAGCACGCGGCGGCGGTTGCGGTCGGACAGAAGCTCGAGGGCCAGGTTGTTGGCGAGTGTGCCGGTCGGCATCAGGATCGCGCGCTCCTTGCCGAGCACCGACGCGATCTTCTTCTCGAACTCGGCGACGTAGCCGCCGAGCCCGTAGCTGTCGGCGGCGATCTCGGCTTTTTCGGTGAGGTCGTGCAGCAGCTTCGCGTAGGCGCGAGGCGAGAGGTCCGGACCGTCTCCGGCCAGGTTGACGCGCGGCAAGGTCATTCAGGGTCCCCCGTTGATCTCCTTCGCGTATCATCGCCCGACGCCGGGAACAAGCCGGCTTGGGTGGAAGAAGAAAGGGGAGACGCCGATGTGCCGCTGGCTCACCTATTCCGGACGTCCGATCTATCTGGATGCGCTGATCTTCGAGCCGGAGAACTCTCTGATCCAGCAGAGCCTGCATGCGAGGAAGACCCAGGTCACCACCAACGGCGACGGATTCGGGGTCGGCTGGTACGGCGGGCGCACGGTGCCGGGGATCTACCGCGACATCCTGCCGGCCTGGAACGACCCGAACCTGAAGAGCCTCGCGCACCAGGTCGAGGCCTGCCTGTTCTTCGCCCATGTGCGGGCGTCGACCGGCACCGCGACCAGCCGCGCCAACTGCCATCCCTTCGGGCTAGACCGATGGCTGTTCATGCACAACGGCCAGATCGGCGCCTACGACAAGATCCGCCGCCGGCTCGAAGCCATGCTGCCCGACGACCTCTACCACCACCGCCACGGGACGACGGACTCGGAGCTCTTCTTCCTGCTTCTGTTCGTGCACGGGCTCGAGAAGACCCCGGAGGAGGCGATCCGGAAGACCATCCGGCTCATCGACGGCCTCTCCGCAGAGGCCGGCGCGACCGAGCCTTTCCGCATGACCGCGGCGCTGAGCGACGGCACCAACGTCTATGCGATCCGGCACTCGACCGACGACAAGCCGCCGAGCCTCTACATCGGCGGCTCGCCGGACGCGCTGACCGTGGTGTCGGAGCCGTTGGACAAGGACGTGCGCAACTGGCGGGAGGTGGCGCCGGAGCGCCTGGTGATCGCCGCCGCCGGGCACGAGCCGAGGGTGGAGGCGCTCACCTAGTCATCCCCCTCCCCGGAGGGAGGGGGACGGGATCGCTTACTTCAGCTTGCCGCGGCCGAGGATCGACCAGACGACCTCGACCTTGCCGCCGCGGATGCCGACCAGCTCGTCGTGCAGGTTGACCGTGGTGTCGGAGTAGCCGACCACGAATTCCTGCTTGTCGCCGACCTTCGGCTTATCGGCGGGCTCAGCCAGGTTGATGATCGTGTGCTCGGCCGAGAGGGCCATGCCTGCGATCTTGCCGAGACCGATCGGCTCCGGCATCGCCGCGTCGCCGGTCATCGTCTTCTTGCCGGCATCGCAGATGATCCGCTTCGGGTCCGGTCGGCTGGTGACGGTCGCTAGGATCGTCATCGCGTAGGGATGCTGAACGCCGAACGAGTTGCGGTAGAGCATGTCGGAGAAGATGCCGCCGCCCGCCTGGATCTCGGTGATGCCCTTCTGCGTCGCCGTCATCCAGTAGGTGCCGGTGCCGCCGCAGGAGACGATGCCGATCTCGACGCCGGCCTTGCGGCAGGCCTCGGCCGTCTCGACGAAGGCGGCGATCGCGCTCTCGATCGCCTTCTGCTTCTCGGCCATGTCGGTGATGCGGAGCGTGTGCGCTTCCCAGGTCATCAGGCCCGCGAGCTTCACGCCCTTGAGGCCCGCGACCTTCTTGGCGAGGTCGACGGTCGGCTGGCCGGGCAGCGTGCCGGCGCGGTTCATGCCGGTGTTGACCTCGATCAGCACGCGCACGCGCACGCCCTTGGCGATGGCCGCGGCGTCGATCTCCCGGATGTTGTCCCAGTTGTCGACCGCGACCATCACGTTCGAGTGGTGCTGCAGGTTGACCAGGCGCGCGATCTTGACCGGGCCGACGATCTGGTTGGCGACCAGGATGTCGGCGATGCCGCCGGCGGCCATCACCTCGGCTTCGCCCAGCTTGGCGCAGGTGACGCCGATGGCGCCGGCCTTCACCAGCCGGTGCGCGAGCGCCGGGATCTTCATGCCCTTCGTGTGCGGGCGCCAGTTGACCTTGTTGTCGCGGAAGGTCTTCGCCATCTTGGCGATGTTTCCTTCCATGACATCGAGATCGACGAGAAGGGCCGGCGTGTCGAGCGCGGCCTTGGGCTGGCCGACGATGCCGACGGCCGGGGCGGGGAAAACAGCGTCGTCCATGATCAGATGTCCGTTGCCAGGTGGGCGACGCAGTCGCCGGGTTCGACGCGACCGTAGTGGCGCTTGCACACCACGACGCCGTCGCGCTTGAAGTGGACTGGCACGCCCTTCCGCTCGGGATTGTCGATGAAGTGGACGGTGCCGCAGAGCTGGCCCTTCTTGATCTCGTCGCCGAGACGCGTCGCCGGCTCGAACAGACCGGCCTCGGGCGCGTGCATGTAGTAGTCGAAGCCGCCGAGCTCCATCAGGCGGGTCTTCTTCGCCGCCGGCACCTTGAAGCGCTTGAGCGTCTTCAGGACGCCGAGATGGGCGAGCGCGCGGAGCGTGCCGTGGCGCGTGATGTCGACGCCGTCCGGATTGACCGACGCGGTGCCGCCGTATTCGCCGCCGAGATAGGGAATCTTCCGGCGATGGCCCGAGGCCGCGGCGAGGCGCCCGTCCGGCGGCGCGGTGACGCGACAGCTGCGCGGCGCGCCGAAGGCTTCCATGATGCCCTCGGCCTTGTCGTCGAGCTTCTTGTCCTCGCCGGTCTGGTAGAAGGCGGCGAAGGGAAGGTAGTCGAGCGAGCCGCCGCCCGAATGAAGGTCGAGCCAGGCATCGCATTCCGGCACGATCACCTCGTCGATGTAGTGCGCGATCTGCCAGGTGGGCGTGCCGTTGGCATTGCCGGGGAAGGCGCGGTTCAGGTTGCCGGCGTCCAGCGGCGACACGCGCGCGCCGGCCATCGCCGCCGGCAGGTTGGCGGCGGGCAGGATGATGATGCGGCCCTTGATGTCGGAAGGCTCGAGGTCCTGGATCAGGCGGACCATCGTCACCTGGCCCTCGTACTCGTCGCCGTGGTTGCCGGCCATCAGCAGGACCGTGGGGCCGGCGCCGTTCTTGATCACGGCGGCGGGGATGTCGATGTGCCCGTAGGCCGACCGGGTGACGGAGTAGGGCAGGTGGAGGCGTCCGACCTGCTTGCCGGCCTTGTTGAAATCGATCTCCGTCCAGATCGACGAGGAACCTGACTTGATCATGAGGGCACACGCTTTCCGAGAGTTTTTCCGATCGGAACTAAGCACGCGGCCCGGGGCTCGGCCAGAGCCAAGCGGTCGCATGCGGAACCGAGTTGGCGCCGGGGACCGGAAGGCCCATATGCTGGGGACCCGGCTTTCGCCGCCCAGATCCAGAGTCTCCCCGTGATCCCCTTCTCCGTCCTCGACCTCTCGCCGATCACGCTCGGCAGCGACGCCGCCCAGGCGTTCAGGAACTCGCTCGACCTCGCGCAGCATGCCGAGCGCTGGGGCTACAGGCGCTACTGGATGGCCGAGCACCACAACATGCCGGGCATCGCCAGCGCCGCGACCTCGGTGGTGATCGCGCATGTCGCCGGCGGCACCAAGACGATCCGGGTGGGATCCGGCGGCATCATGCTGCCGAACCATGCGCCGTTGGTGATCGCCGAGCAGTTCGGCACCCTTGAGGCACTGTTCCCCGGCCGCATCGATCTCGGCCTCGGGCGTGCGCCCGGCACCGACCAGCGGACCGCCCAGGCGCTCCGCCGCTACTTCGAGGCGGCCGACAGCTTTCCCCAGGACGTGCTCGAGCTTCAGGCCTACTTCGCCCCCGTGCAGCCGGGACAGGCGGTGCGTGCGGTGCCCGGCGCCGGCATGAACGTACCCATCTGGATCCTGGGCTCCAGCCTGTTCGGCGCTCAGCTCGCCGCGGCGCTCGGACTTCCCTATGCGTTCGCCTCCCACTTCGCGCCCGACCAGCTGATGGAGGCGCTCGAGGTCTATCGCCACCAGTTCAAGCCGTCCGAGACGCTGGCGAAGCCCTATGCGATGGCGGGCTTGAGCGTCGTCGCCGCCGACACCGATGCCGAGGCGAAGCGCCTGGCGACCTCGCTCCAGCAGAGCTGGATCAATCTCCGCCGCGGCAATCCGGGCCAGCTCCCGCCGCCGGTCGAGACGACCGAAGGCCTCTGGTCGGAGGCCGAGGTCGCGCGGCTGACGCATGGGCTCAGGATGGCGGTGATCGGCGGTCCGGCCACGGTCGAGCAGGGCGTTCGCGCCTTCATGGAGGCGACCAAGGTGGACGAGATCATCTTCACCGGGCAGATCTACGACCACGCCGCTCGGCTGCGTTCGTTCGAGATCGTCGCCGGTATCCGCGAGAAGATGGCGAAGGCGGCCTAGGCCTTCTTCGTAAGTCCGGGGCTGAGCCGGCTCTCGATCTCTTCGGCCGCCGCCTCGTGCTCGCGGGCGAGATCCTCGTACATGTCCCAGAGATCCGGCTGCGCGGCGCCTTGCCGGCGCATCTCGGCCGCTTTCCTGCGGTGCTTCCTGGCCTCCTCGAGGAGGTTTAGGGATTTATCGCCGGTCATGGCTGAGTGGCGACCCCGGCTGGATTCGAACCAGCGACCCACAGCTTAGAAGGCTGTTGCTCTAATCCCCTGAGCTACGGGGCCGCGAATGACCTAGTGGGTCCAGGATCTGTAGCGGTCGAACTTGAAATTGTCGGCGTAGGCCTTCGGCTTCATGCGCCGGTCGTGCGCGGCCACCAGCGTGTAGGTGTGGCCGTGCTTGTCGACGTAGGCGATCGCCTCTTCGCGCGTCGGGAAGGTCATGCGCACCTGTTCCTTGGTGTCGCCGCCGCCCGTCCAGCCCATCAGAGGCTCAGGGCCCCGCGCCAGCGTCGGCTCGAACTCCACCACCCATTCCTGGGCCTTGCCCCGGCCGGACTGCATCGCGGTCTTGGCCGGCTGATAGATGCGAACCTGCATGACGGCTCCGGTCCTTGTCGTCGACTCTTCAGGCGGGCGCTGGTCGGGGTGAGAGGATTCGAACCTCCGACCCTCTGCTCCCAAAGCAGATGCGCTACCAGACTGCGCTACACCCCGGCCTTTGCGCTGCCGGAGGGCTTAACATTCCCGACCCGGCCCCGGCAACGTCCAAGATCCTGGAACCGGCGAGCGCGATCAAGGCCTTGCCGCCGCATCGCCCGGCGTGACATCGTTTCCGAAGTAACCGGAGCGTATCCGGCCCGCCCAGGCTTCCCGTCCCACCCATTTTCGCGGCAGGTTCCCGATGTCGACACAGATCCGTCTGACCGATTCTGGCCGTCTGGATGCGCTCAAGTGGCGCTGCATCGGTCCCGCCCGCGGCGGTCGCGTCGTCGCGGTCGCGGGCGATCCCAAGGACCCGATGACCTTCTATTTCGGCGCCTGCGCCGGCGGCGTCTGGAAGACGGTCGACGGCGGCGTCTACTGGCGGAACGTCTCCGACGGTTTCTTCACCAGCGCCACGGTCGGCGCGATCGCCGTCGCGCGCTCGGATGCCAACGTGATCTATGCCGGCATGGGCGAGACGACGATCCGCATCGACGTCTCCTACGGCGACGGTGTCTACAAGTCGGTCGATGCCGGCCGCACCTGGACGCATGTCGGCCTCAAGGAGACCAAGCACATCGGCCGCGTGCTGATCCATCCGGATAATCCGGACCTCGTCTACATCGCCGCGCTCGGCGACGCCTTCGGCCCGAACGAGGAGCGCGGCGTGTTCCGCTCCAAGGACGGCGGCAAGACTTGGGCGAAGATCCTCTATCGCGGCAAGGACGCCGGCTGCGTCGACATGTCGATGGACCCGCACAATCCGCGGATCCTTTACGCCGCCTTCTGGCAGACCCGTCGCAGCTTCTGGAAGCTCGACAGCGGCGGCCCGGGCTCGGGATTGTTCCGCTCGATGGACGGCGGCGACACCTGGGAAGAGCTTTCCGGCAAGAACGGCCTGCCGGCGACGCCCTACGGCAAGGTCGGCGTCTCGGTCTCGGCCGCCAAGGCCGGCCGCGTCTATGCGCTGGTCGAGGCCGAGGGCGAGAAGTGCGGCATGTACCGCACCGACGACTACGGCAACCACTGGGTCCAGACCACGCCCAACCGCGACCTGATGCACCGGCCCTGGTACTACACGCACGTCTTCGCCTGCCCGGGCCAGGCCGACACCGTCTACGTGACGAACTACCAGATGTGGAAGTCGACCGACGGCGGCGTGACCTTCCAAGAAGTCACCACCCCGCACGGCGACAACCACGATATCTGGATCGACCTCGACAACCCGAACCGGATGATCGAGGGCAACGACGGCGGCGCCTGCGTTTCCTTCAACGGTGGGCGCAGCTGGTCGTCGATCTACAATCAGAAGACCGCGCAGTTCTACCGGATGGATATCGACAACCAGTATCCATACCGGGTCTACGCGACGCAGCAGGACAACACCTCGATCTCGGTGCCGAGCGCCTCCGAATGGGGCGTGATCACGCTCGCCGACTGCACCTATCCCGGCACCGGCGAGAGCGGCTTCATCGCCGTGCATCCCGAGGACCCGAACATCGTCTATGTCGGCGCGGTGGGCTCGAGCCCCGGCGGCGCCGGCGCGCTGCAGCGCTACGATTACCGCACGCGCCAGATGCAGCTGGTGAACGTGTGGCCGGAAGAGTCGACCGGCATCGCGCCGAAGAACATGAAGTACCGCTTCGCCTGGACCTTCCCGCTCGCCTTCTCGCCGCACGATTCCAAGACGCTCTATGCGGGCGGCAACCGCGTGTTCCGCACGCGCGACGAGGGCATGAGCTGGACGCCGATATCGCCGGATCTCAGCCTCAACGACCCCCAGCGCATGGACTACTCGGGCGGGCTTCTCACCCACGACACCGCCGGTGCCGAGGTGCATGCGACCTGCGCCTCGGTCGTCGAATCCACCCACAAGAAGGGCGAGATCTGGGCTTCGACCGACGATGGCCTCGTCCACGTCACGCGCGACGACGGCAAGAGCTGGACCGACGTCACGCCGAAGGGCATGCCGAAGCTGGCCTATGTCGGCTGCGTCGAGGTCTCGCCGCACGACGCGAAGACCGTCTACGTCGCCGCGACCCGCTTCAAGGCCGCCGACTACAAGCCCTACCTCTTCCGCACCGACGACGGCGGCAAGACCTGGAAGTCGATCAACGGCAACTTCCCGAAGGACGAGATCACCCGCGTGATCCGCACCGATCCGGTGAAGGCGGGGCTGCTCTATGTCGGCACCGAGACCGGCGTCTTCTTCTCGATCGACGACGGCGCCAGCTGGACGCGGATGGAAGGCGGCTTCCCCTGCGTCCCCGTCTACGACCTCAAGCTCAAGGGCGCCGACCTCGTCGCCGCCACCCATGGCCGGTCGTTCTGGATCCTCGACGACGTGACGCCGCTGCGCGAGCTCAACGGCAACCCGAAGAAGCCCCAGCTGGTGACTCCGCGCGAGACGGTGCGTAACCGTCTCGCTTGGAGCGCCGGCATGAGCTTCACCAAGTCGGGGATCAGCTACAGCCCGGCCTTCGGCATCGGCGCCTCGACGGAGGGCTTCGAGCGCGTCGACGGCAGCCGCTGGCGCAACTATCTCGACGTCGGCGAGAACCCGCCGAACGGCGCGATCGTCTATTACTGGCTGCCGACGGACACGGACAAGCCGATCACCCTCAGCTTCCAGGAGCCGGGCGGTCGCACCATCGTCAGCTACCGCAGCGACGACAAGGATGCGCCGCACCACAAGCGGCCGGGCACCAAGGCGGGCCTGAACCGCTTCGTCTGGGACCTGAAGCACGGCGGGCCGGCCAAGCTCGACCCCTCGCTCGTCGTCCGGAAGTACAAGCCGTTCGCCGACGAGGGCGGCGATCCGTCCGGCCCGGTGGTCAAGCCCGGCACCTATCGGGTGACGCTCCAGCTCGACGGCGCTTCCCAGTCGGCCGATTTCCCGGTGGTGAGGGACCCGCGCGTGAAGACATCGAGCAAGGCCTTCGACGAGCAGTTCGCGCTGCTGCAGGAACTCTACGGCAACCTCGGCTCGCTCAACGGCGCGGTCAACCGCATCCGGCTCTTCAAGCGCCAGCTCGGCGACCTGCAGAAGCGGCTCGGCGAGAAGGACAAGGCGCTCAAGGAGAAGTCGGTCGGCCTCGTCGGCAAGCTCGAGGCGATCGAAGGCGTGCTGGTCGACATCAAGCGCGAGACGCCCCGCGACGTTCTGCGCAACCCGGCCGGCCTCAACGATACGCTTAACGACGTGATCAGCGTCGTCGCCATCGCCGACGCGGCGCCGACCGCCCAGGCCCGGCTGGTCGCCGAAGAGGTGATGGGCAATGTGAATGCCGAGATCAAGAAGCTCGACAAGCTGACCGCCGGCGAGATCGCGGCGTTCAACAAGACGCTCGGCAGCGCGGGCATCGAGCTGCTGGGCACGGCCGCTTCCTGATCGGGCGCGAGCGGCGATTCTCCGGAATCGCCGCTCGCCGATCCTTCGCCGTCGCGCGATTGTTGGAGATTCGTGACGGTTTTCTAAAGCTTCGGCGAAAATCCCCTTGTGCACGGGGGGGATCCGACTAAATTCCGCCGCAGACGCACTCGCACGTGCCTATGGCCCTTAGAGGTTATGCAACGACGGTACGCGTCCTTTTTGGAAACCCGGCTGTAGAGCCGGGCTGGCTAAAGCCGGAACCGAGAGGGAGGTGACTATGATTGCAGCCGGGGGCGGCCGAGCCGTCCGTCTACGAACCAGGAAATCCGCGGTCTCAGACAGGGTGCAACAGGCCCGCCGACGCGCAGTCGCGCTGGTGCCGCCGCAGCCTCCCGCCGTCGCCCAGGGCGAAGTCACCGCGAAGATCGCCCGATACCTCTCTGAAAACTCCCTTCCAGATCCGACGCTCGTGATCGACCTCGACGTGGTCGAGCACGCCTATCTCTCGCTGAAGCGCGCGCTGCCACTTGCCAAGATCTACTACGCGATCAAGGCCAACCCGGCGCCCGAGGTGATCGATCGCTTGGCGCCGCTCGGCTGCTACTTCGATACCGCGAGCCGGGGCGAGATCGACCTCTGCCTGTCGCGCGGCGTGGCGCCCGAGCAGATCGGCTACGGCAACACCATCAAGAAGCAGGCCGACATCGCGCATGCCTTCGCCAAGGGCGTCCGCCTCTTCGCCTTCGACAGCGAGGTCGAGCTCGAGAAGCTGGCCGAGTCCGCGCAGGGCGCGCAGGTGTTCTGCCGCGTCCTGGTCGACTGCGCCGGTGCCGACTGGCCGCTCTCAAAGAAGTTCGGCTGCACGCCGCGTCTCGCGGTCGAGCTCTTGACCCGGGCCCGCGAGCTGGGTCTGGATCCGGCTGGCGTCTCCTTCCATGTCGGCTCGCAGCAGACCGACCCGACCCGCTTCGAGAGCGCGATCGCGACGGTCGCCGAGATGTTCCGCGCCATGGCCGAGCGCGGGATCGAGCTGCGACTTATCAACCTCGGCGGCGGGTTCCCGTCGCGCTACCGCACCGAGGTCCCGGCGCTCGAGACCTATGGCCAGGTGATCATGGAGGCGCTGAGCCACCACTTCGCCGGCCGCGTGCCCGAGATCATCGTCGAGCCGGGACGGCAGATCGCCGGCGATTCCGGCGTGATCCAGGCCGAGGTGGTGCTGGTCTCCAAGAAGGACATCGGCGACGAGAAGCGCTGGGTCTATCTCGACATCGGCAAGTTCTCAGGATTGGCCGAGACCATCGAGGAAGCGATCAAGTACCGGATCCGCACGCCGCACGACGGCGGGCCGACCGGCCCGGTCGTGCTTGCGGGCCCCAGCTGCGCCTCCGTCGATACGCTCTACGAGAAGTCCGAGCTTCACCTGCCGCTGGACCTCAAGCCCGGCGACAAGGTGCTGATCCTCTCGACCGGTGCCTACACCTCGGCCTACTCGTCGGTCGGCTTCAACGG
>JBGALV010000131.1:0-11730 GCA_044223515.1 Alphaproteobacteria bacterium | reverse complement strand
AAACCGGTCTCGGCTTCGCCGTGACCCGTTGCGAGATCGACTACCGCCGCCCCGCCCGGCTCGACGACGTGCTCGACGTCGCGACCCGGATCATCGAGGTCGGCGGCGCGTCGCTGGTGGCCGAGCAGGTCATCCGGCGCGAAACGGATGAAGTCGCGCGGCTCAAGCTCGTCGTCGCCTGCATCGACGGAAGCGGAAGGCCGGCGCGACTGCCCAAGAACCTGCGGACCGCCATGACGGCGGCAACCGCCGTAGGAGTGAACGACTAGATGGAACCCAAGCTCGTCAACGCCGTCACGCTCGCCGGATCGGCAGGTCCTACGGACATGTCGATCATCGGCCTGTTCCTGCAGGCCGACTACATCGTCAAGGCGGTGATGATTGCGTTGGTCCTCGCCTCGTTCTGGTGCTGGGCGATCATCTTCGACAAGATCCTGAGGCTCCGCCGCCTGCAGGCGCAGGCGAGCGAGTTCGAGGAGCAGTTCTGGTCGGGCGCACCGCTCGAGGATCTCTACGACCGGCTGGGCAGCCGTCCCGAAGAGCCGATGAGCGCGATCTTCTCGTCGGCGATGCGCGAATGGCGCCGTTCGGCGGCGAAGGGCCTGGTCGGTTCCGGCCCGATGCGCGCGAGCCTCCGCCAGCGCATCGAGCAGGTCATGCAGATCACGCTCCAGCGCGAGATGAACCAGGTCGAACGCTACATGACGTTCCTCGCCTCCGTCGGGTCGACGGCGCCGTTCATCGGCCTGTTCGGCACGGTCTGGGGCATCATGAACAGCTTCAAGTCGATCGCGATGACGAAGAACACCTCGCTTGCGGTCGTCGCCCCGGGCATCGCGGAGGCCCTCTTCGCGACCGCGCTGGGATTGATCGCGGCGATCCCGGCGGTCATCGCCTACAACAAGATCTCCTCCGACATCGGCCGCTACACCTCGCGACTCGAAGGCTTCGCCGCCGAGTTCGCGGCGATCGTCTCGCGTCAGCTCGACGAGGCGGAGTAGCCGAGCGATGGCAGCCACCCTTCTCAAGCGAGGTAGAGGCCGGACGCGCTACACGCCGATGGCCGAGATCAACGTGACGCCGCTCGTCGACGTCATGCTGGTCCTTCTCATCATCTTCATGATCGCAGCCCCGCTGCTCACCGTCGGCGTGCCCGTCGACCTGCCGAAGACCGCCGCCGCGACGATCAACGAGCAGGTCGAGCCGCTGACTATTACGATCAACGGCCAGGGCCAGATCTTCATCCAGGAGTCCGAGGTCGCCGAGGACCAGCTGGTGCCGCGCCTGCAGGCGATCGTGCGCAACAAGGCCGACCAGCGCATCTTCGTCCGCGGCGACAAAGGCATCGCCTACGGCCGGGTGATGGAGGTCATGGGCCTCGTCTCGTCCGCCGGCTTCGACAAGGTCGCTCTGATCGCCGAGATGCCGCAGGGCCAGGCGCAGCAGCCCGCAGCCCCGGCGCGCGGGGCGCAACCGCAGCGACGGACCAACTGACGCCATGGGCAAGGGCGCAACATTCTCGCTGTTGCTGCATGTCAGCATCGTGCTGCTGGCCTTCTTCGGCCTGCCGGTGCTGGCGAAGCCCGACCCCGTTCTCGAGAAGCCGATCCTGGTCGACATCGTCACCATCGCCAAGGTGACGAACCTCCCGCCGCCGACGCCGAAGGTCGAGCCCAAGCCTGAGCCCAAGGTGGTCGAACCGCCGCCTGAGCCACCGAAGCCCGAACCGCCCAAGCCGGAACCGCCGAAGGTGGTGGAAGCCCCGCCGCCACCTCCGCCTCCGCCCCCGCCTCCTCCGCCCAAGGTGGTGGAGCCGAAGCCGGAGCCGCCCAAGCCTGAACCGCCGAAGCCCGAGCCGCCGAAGCCAGCCGAGGTGAAGCCCGAGCCTGCGCCGAAGGTCGCAGAGCCGAAGCCCGAGCCCAAGCCGGAGCCCCCCAAGGTCGAGCCGCCGAAGCCCGAGCCTCCGAAACCGGTCGCGAAGGTCGAGCCGCCGAAGCCGGCGCCGCCCAAGCCCGAGCCGCCGAAGCCGCAGCCCAAGCGCGACGACACCTTCGATCGCCTGCTGAAGGATCTGGCGAACAAGAAGCCCGCGCCGGAGCCGCCGAAGGAAGAGGCGAAGAAGCCCGAGCCGCCGAAGCCGCAACCGCAGCAGCAGGCCGCCTTGCCGCCGACGCCGAATCGCTCGCCGCCGCCGCGGCCGATGACCGAGGGCCAGCTCACCCTGAGCGAGCTCGACGCGATCCGTTCCCAGATCGCGCAGTGCTGGAATGTGCCCGCCGGCGCGCGCGATGCGCGGAACCTTGTGGTCGAGCTTCAGGTTGACATGAATCCGGACGCGACCGTTCGCAACGTCCGCGTGGTAGACGAGTCGAGGATGATGACGGATTCCTTCTTCCGCGCCGCGGCCGAGAGCGCGCTTCGCGCCGTCCGCAATCCGCGTTGCAACCCGTTGCGGCTTCCGGCCGAGAAGTTCGACACCTGGAAGTCCTTCACACTCAACTTCAATCCGAAGGAAATGCTGTGATGAGCGTGCTGCCCGACCGCGCCCGCCCGTGGATGCCCACCCGCCGCGACGCCCTCGCCGGGCTCACGATCGCTCCCCTCCTCTGGAGCGCGGCCAAGCCCGCCTGGGCCGATCTCCGCATCGACATCACGCGCGGCAAGATCGAGCCGATGCCGATCGCGATCGTGCCGTTCCAGGGCGCAGGCGAGCAGGGGCGCGTCGGCAACGACATGTCGAGCGTGGTCTCGGCGGACCTCGAACGCTCCGGACTGTTCCGGCCGCTCGATCCCAAGTCCTTCATTCAGCAGGCCGACCAGATCCGGCTCCAGCCCCGGTTTCAGGACTGGAAGCTCATCAACGCCCAGGCGCTGGTCACCGGCACCGTCGAGATGCAGGGCGACGGCCGCCTGAAGGTCGAGTTCAGGCTGTTCGACGTCTACGCCGAGCAGCAGATGACGGGCCTCGCCTACTTCACGATCCCGAACAACTGGCGACGGGTCGCGCACATCATCGCGGACGCGATCTACAAGCGGATCACCGGCGAGGACGGCTACTTCGACACGCGCGTCGTCTACATCGCCGAGTCCGGCCCGCAGAACCGGCGCATCAAGCGCCTGGCGATCATGGACCAGGACGGCGCCAACCACCGCTTCCTCACCGATGGGCGCGTGCTGGTGCTGACGCCGCGCTTCTCGCCGACGGCGCAGGAGATCACCTATCTCTCGTACTTCCGCGACCAGCCGCGCGTGTATCTGTTCAACATCGACACCGGTCAGCAGGAGGTAGTCGGCGACTTTCCCGGCATGACCTTCGCGCCGCGCTTCTCGCCCGACGGCAAGCGCGTGATCATGAGCCTATCGGCCGAAGGCAACTCGCAGATCTACGCGCTCGATCTGCGCACCCGCGCGGTCAAGCGGCTCACCAACCACGCCTCGATCAATACCTCGCCCTGCTATTCGCCGGACGGTAACCAGATCTGCTTCAACTCCGATCGCTCGGGCGGCCAGCAGCTCTACACGATGGATTCCGAGGGCAGCGTGGGGCCGCATCTCCTTGACCAGGACGCTATGCAACGCCGGTGTGGTCGCCGCGCGGCGCTTGATCGCTATGCGGATCAACAGCGGCACCTTCTCGATCGGCGTGATGCGCCCGGACGGCTCGGGCGAGCGGATCCTGACCGAGAGCTTCCTGGTCGAGGGCCCGACCTGGGCCCCCAACGGCCGCGTCCTGATGTACTTCCGCCAGCAGCCCAGCGACGACCAGGGCAGGGGCGGACAGGTCAAGCTCTTCTCAATCGACTTGACCGGCTTCAACGAGCGCGAAATTATCACACCGGTCGACGGGTCGGACCCGGCGTGGTCCCCCTTGATTCCTTGAAATTACACGCTTATATTCCGCTGGTCTTCGTTGGCGCGTGCCAACGGGTTGGGTTATGTCGTACCGGCTCGGCCACCTCTTGATGAAACGAGAAGTTGGGACCAGCAGGCGCCGCCGTCACCCCTGGTAATAAACAACGTGACAATCTCGATCTCTCCCCCGGGAAGGAGTTAACAAAAATGCGAACGAAGCTTCTGAGTCTCTTCGCGGTGTCCCTGCTGCTCGCCGCGTGCGAGAGCGCCTCGACCACCACGGCCGGCTCGGCTGGCGGCGGCGCTGCGGCCTCGACGGCTCCGGCGGCGGCTCCGCGGACCGGCCCGGTTCCGGGCTCCCAGCAGGATCTCGTCGTCAACGTCGGCGACCGCGTCTTCTTCGACCTCGACAAGTCCGATCTGAAGCCGGAAGCCCGCCGGACGCTCGAGCGTCAGGCCGCCTGGCTGAAGCAGTACGGCAACGTCGCCGTCACCATCGAAGGCCATTGCGACGAGCGCGGCACCCGCGAGTACAACCTCGCCCTCGGTGACCGTCGCGCGAAGGCCGCCAGCAACTACCTCGTCTCGCTCGGCATCCCCGCCAACCGCATCAAGACCATCTCGTATGGCAAGGAGCGGCCGGCGGTTCTCGGCTCGAACGAGGCTGCCTGGTCGCAGAACCGCCGCGGCGTCACCGTCGTCAACTGACGACCTGACACCGGTGTTCGAATAGGCGTCGGCCTCGGCAACGAGGCCGACGCCTTATTTTTGCCCTACGGCTGGGCCATAGCTTCGGCGCGGAGGGACGCCTGAGAGCGATGATGCATAGACTTCTCCCCGTTCTTTCCTTCCTTGCCTTCCTGGCGCCGGCCCTCCCGGTTCACGCGCAGGACGTGCGCGCACTGGTCGATCGCGTCGACCGCCTGCAGCGCGACATCGATACGCTCCAGCGTCAGGTCTATCGCGGCCAGGTTCCCCCGGCACCGGTCGGCGGGGCGCCAGCCGTGGTCCAGATGGCTCCCGCCGGCGGTGGCTCCGATCTCTCGAGCGCAGCGGTCAGCCGTTTCGAGACCCGGATTTCGCAGCTCGAGGACACGCTCCGCGACCTCACCGGCAAGATCGAAGAGATCTCCTACGCCAACGAGCAGACCCGCCGGCAGCTCGACAAGATGACCGGCGACCTGGAACTCCGCTTCCAGGACCTGGAGAAGGGCCGTCCCGGCCAGCCGCCGGCCCAGGCGCAGGGCCAGGCTCCCGCCGCTCCGCCGCCGTCCCAGTCGGCCGGCAATCCGAACTTGCCGCCGACGACCTCCGGCAATCTCGGCACGATGAGCCAGGGCCAGCTCCAGACGAACCCGCCGCCGGCCGGCGCTGCTCCGCCGGTCGCCCCGCCGCGGCCGGGCCAGCCGCCGCAGCAACAGGCGGCCCGCCCGCCGGCCGCCTCGATCCTTCCCGACGGCTCGGCGGAGGACCAGTACAAGTTCGCCTTCAACATCCTTCTGCAGAACGACTACGACCAGGCCGAGCGCGCCTTCCGCGCCTATATCGACAAGTATCCGAACGATCCGCGGACCGAGAACGCCCGCTACTGGCTGGCCGAGACTTATTACGTCCGCGACAAGTTCGAGCCGGCCTCGACGGCCTTCGCCGAGGCATATCAGAAGGCTCCGACCGGCCAGAAGGCGCCGGACAACCTGCTGAAGCTCGGCATGTCGCTGGCCAAGCTCAACAAGCCGCGCGAAGCGTGCGCGACCTTCGACCGCCTGGGCCAGCAGTTCCCGAACGCGCCCGGCACCGTGAAGAGCCGCGCGACGGCCGAGAAGAACCGCCTCAACTGCAAGTGATGTCGAACGACGATCTCGTCGCGCGCCTGATGGCGCGCTTCGAGCCGTTCGAGCCCCAGCCCGTCATCGCCGTCGGCGTCTCCGGCGGCGCCGACTCTCTCGCCCTTGCCCTTCTCGCCCATCGATGGGCCAGCGCCCGCGGCGGGCGCGTAGTGGCATTCACCGTCGACCACGGCCTCCGCGTGGAATCCGCCGCCGAAGCGCGCCAAGTCGGTGATTGGCTGAAGGCGTACAACGTCGGTCACGTCGTCCTTTGCTGGCGGGGCGCGAAGCCCAAGGCCGGCATCCAGTCCGCAGCGCGCAACGCGCGGTTGCGCCTGCTCGGCGACCGCTGCCGGACCGACGGCATCCTGCATCTGCTGCTTGCCCACCACCGCGGCGACCAGGCCGAGACGGTGGCGCTTCGGCGCGAGGACAGGAGCGGTCCCGACGGGCTCGCGGCGATGGCGGCCGAGACGTCGATGCCCTGGGGGCGCGTTCTGCGCCCCCTGCTCGGCGAGCCCAAGGGGACGTTGACAGGATATCTCGAGGCCATCGGCCAGGAATGGATCGACGACCCGACCAACCGCGACGAACGCCACGCGCGGGTGCGGCTTAGGCGGCGCATCGCCGATGACGGGAGCGAAGCCGCCCTCGCATCCGAGGCGCGCGAGAGCGGCCTCTCGCGGGTCGCACGCGAGCGCCGCCTCGCCGGCACGCTGGCTCGCCACGTCAGGCTAGAGGAAAGCGGATGGGGATCGATCGCGCCGTCGCTCCTCGACCAGCCGGACGATCTCGCCCGCGCGGCGATCGCGCGAATGATCGTGACGATCGGGAATCTGGACTACGCACCACGCGGCGAGCGCCTGGACGGGCTGCTGTCGCATCTTCAGGCCGGAAGCAGACGATCGCGCACGCTCGGGGGCTGCCGCCTCCTCTTCCGGCAAGGCCGGTGGCTGGTGGTGCGAGAACCGGCGTCGATGCCGCCTGGAGTCGCCTTCGAAGACAACTCGGCCCACTGGGACCGCTTCGCCGTGCAGCTGGATCCCGGCACGCGGAATCGTGATCTGGAGCTGGGGCCGCTCGGTACCGAGCTACCCCCGGTAGATCTCAGCCGCATTCCTGCCGCCGCCCGTCCTTCCCTGCCTGCCATCCGTGACCTTGACGGGGTGGTTGCCGTCCCCCATTTCGAATGGGTGCGCCCCGGCGCAGAGGCATGGCTAAAGGGCGCTACTTCCTGGACTTTCCCTCGCCAGGGGCTCGCCCGAGCCGAATTCGCGGTTGCCTGACGCGGGCACCCGGGGTGTGATAGGGTCAAAGTTTCTCCGCGAGGTCTTGGAGTCCCGTGAACAACTTCGGTCGCAACCTGGCGCTCTGGATCATCATCGGCGTCCTGCTGGTCGCCCTGTTCAATCTCTTCCAGAACTCCTCCACCCGCGGGCCGCAGTCGAGCCTCGCCTTCTCCGACTTCCTGCACGAGGTCGAGAAGGGCTCGGTTGCCGACGTCACCATCCAGGGCCCGAACATCTCCGGCCACTTCTCCGACGGCCGCGGCTTCCAGACCTACGCCCCGCAGGATCCGCAGCTGGTCAGCCGCCTGACCGAGAAGAACGTCCGCATCATCGCCGCGCCGATGGAAGACAACATGTCGGGCCTGCTCGGCGTGCTGATCTCGTGGTTCCCGATGCTGCTGTTCATCGGCGTCTGGATCTTCTTCATGCGCCAGATGCAATCGGGCGGCGGCAAGGCGATGGGCTTCGGCAAGTCGCGGGCACGCCTGCTGACCGAGAAGGTCGGCCGCGTCACCTTCGACGACGTCGCCGGCATCGAGGAAGCCAAGATCGAGCTCGAGGAGATCGTCGAGTTCCTGAAGGACCCGCAGAAGTTCCAGCGCCTCGGCGGCAAGATCCCGAAGGGCTGCCTGCTCGTCGGTCCTCCGGGTACCGGCAAGACGCTGCTCGCCCGCGCCATCGCCGGCGAAGCCAACGTGCCCTTCTTCACCATCTCTGGCTCCGACTTCGTCGAGATGTTCGTCGGCGTCGGCGCCAGCCGCGTCCGCGACATGTTCGAGCAGGGCAAGAAGAACGCCCCCTGCATCATCTTCATCGACGAGATCGACGCGGTCGGCCGCCATCGCGGCGCCGGCCTCGGCGGCGGCAACGACGAGCGCGAGCAGACCCTCAACCAGCTGCTGGTCGAGATGGACGGCTTCGAGGCGAACGAGGGCGTGATCCTCATCGCCGCGACCAACCGCCCGGACGTGCTCGATCCGGCGCTGCTGCGCCCCGGCCGCTTCGACCGCCAGATCGTCGTGCCGAACCCGGACATCTCGGGCCGTGAGCAGATCCTCAAGGTCCATATGCGGAAGGTCCCGCTGGCGCCGGACGTCGAGGCGCGCACCATCGCGCGCGGCACGCCCGGCTTCTCCGGTGCCGATCTCGCCAACCTCGTCAACGAGGCGGCGCTGATGGCCGCCCGTCGCGGCAAGCGCGTCGTCTCGATGAGCGAGTTCGAAGCCGCCAAGGACAAGGTCATGATGGGCGCCGAGCGCCGCTCCATGGTCATGACCGAGGAAGAGAAGAAGCTGACCGCCTACCACGAGGCCGGTCACGCGGTCGTGGCGCTGCACTCGCCGGCTTCCGATCCGATCCACAAGGCGACGATCATCCCGCGCGGCCGTGCGCTCGGCATGGTCATGCGCCTGCCGGAGACCGACCGGATCTCGCACTCCAAAGAGAAGCTGATGGCCGACCTCTCGGTCGCGGCCGGCGGACGTCTCGCCGAGGAGATGATCTTCGGCGAGGAGAAGATCACCACCGGCGCCTCCTCCGACATCAAGATGGTGACGGACATGGCCCGCCGGATGGTCACCGAATGGGGCATGAGCGAGAAGCTCGGCTTCCTGGCCTATGGCGCGCCCGAACAGGAAGTGTTCCTCGGCCACTCGGTCACGCAGCGGAAGGACATCTCGGATGCCACCGCCAAGCTGATCGACGAGGAGATCCGCCTGATCGTCGACCGATCCTACGGCCATGCCCGCGACCTGCTGACCAAGCACGCGGACCAACTGCACCGCCTGGCCAAGGGCCTGCTCGAGTTCGAGACCCTCTCGGGCGACGAGGTCCGCGCGATCTGCAACGGCGAGCCGGTCAGCCGCGAGAAGGCGGATGACGACCACACGAAGGGCCGCCGCGCCTCGGTGCCGAACACCGGCCCCGGCACGGACTCGGCCGGCGGCGGCATCGCGCCGGAGCCGCAGCCCGGCATCTAGCCTTCCCGTCGCAAGCGACATGAAGCGGCCCATCCGGAGACCCTGGATGGGCCGTTTCCTTTTCGGACTGCTGCTGCTCGCGGCTCCCGTCGCGGCACACCCGCTCGACAACAGCAGGATCGCGATCGCGGTCGAGGGCGCGCATCTCGATGTCCGCGGGGAGGTCTCGCTCCGCGACCTCGATGCGATGCTCGACCTCGCCCGCGACCGCGACAACCGAATCTCGGCGGAGGAGCACGCTGCCGGCCGCGCCGCGATCGAGGCGTATGTGAGGCCGCATCTCCGGATCTCCGACGGCGGCGAGACTTGCGTGAACGAAGGATCCGCCTCGCAGGTCTTTATCGAGCGCGACAGCGGATCCTTCGTCTCGCTTCGCTATGGCATGACCTGCACCCGGACGCCTTCGCGGCTCGACATCGGCTTCGATCTCTTCGCCAAGGAGCATGTCATCGCACCTCGCGCCATGGTGAGCGTGGCGGCCGATGGACGCAGCTGGAGCACGGCCCTCGCCGAGAACCAGAAGACGCTCACGGTCGACCTCGGCCGCGCCGGCGAGGTGAGCTTCATATCGTTCTTCGCCTCCGGCCTGCTGCACATGCTGGAGGGGATCGACCACCTGCTGTTCCTGGGCGTGCTGCTGCTGCCGCTGATGCTGGCGGCCGACCGCACCGTCGGACGGCGGATGATCGAGGCGGCGAAGATCCTGACGGCCTTCACCCTCGCCCACGGGTTCACGCTTTGGCTCGCGGCGCTCGGGATCGTCGAGGTGCCAGCGCGGCTGGTGGAAAGCGTGATCGCGCTCTCGATCGCCACGACTGCCGTCGACAATCTGATGCCGTTCCTCGGATCGCGCCGCTGGCTGGTCGCCTTCGGCTTCGGCCTGGTGCACGGTCTCGGCTTCGCCAACGTGCTCGGGCCGCTGGATCTTCCGCCGGTCGAGCTCGTCCTCTCCCTGCTCGCCTTCAACCTCGGCCTGGAGGCGGCCCAGCTCGGCGTCGCGGTCGTGGTCCTGCCGCTGGGCTATCTGCTGAGCCGTGGCGCTTCGATCCGCCGCGCGCTGCTACCGCTCGGATCGGCGGCGGCCTGCCTCGTCGCGCTCCTCTGGTTCGCCGAGCGTGCCTTCAACCTCGCGGTCTTCTAGGCCTACTGGAAGTCGCGGCTCTTGACCTCGATCTGGGTCTTCTCGCGCCGTCCGCGCCTGGTCTCGCGCGGATGGGTGAAGGTGCGGTTGAAGGGGCTGCGCGGCGGCGGCGCGCCGTCGTCGGCGACGAGATCGCCGAGCCAGCCGCTCAAATCGAAGAGACGGCGGGCCTTCACATGGACGACGACCTCCTTGCGGTCGATCGTGCCTTCGCAGGCGAGCAGCCGCGCGCCGAGCACTGTGAGCCGGTTCGCCTCGTACATATCCGGATAGAGAACGAGATTGGCGATGCCGCTCTCGTCCTCCAGCGTGACGAAGACGATGCCGTTGGCGCTTTCCGGATGCTGGCGCACCAGCACCAGGCCGGCGACGCGCACGAGCTGCCCCGGCATCGCATCGTCGAGGAACGCGGCCTGGCTCCAGGCGCTGGCATCCAGGCGCTTGCGGATCAACGCCAGCGGATGCTTCTTCAGCGACAGCTTGGTGGTGAAGTAGTCCTGCGCGACCTCGGCGCCGAGGCCGAGTGCCGGCAGCTCGATCTTCGGTTCCGCCTGCAACGGAGACCGGATCTCGGCGGCCGCGAACAACGGCAGCGGCGCCTCGCCCAATCCCTTGACCGACCACAGCGCCTCGCGGCGCTGCAGGCCCAACGACCGGAACGCATCCGCTGCCGCCAGCTTCTCCAGGCTGGCGACCTTGAGGCCTGAGCGAAGCCAGAGGTCGCGGACGCTGAGATAGCCGGCGCCGCGTTTTCCTACCAACAGATTCTTGATGTCTTCCTTCGGGAGACCGTCGATCTGGCGAAGACCGAGGCGGAGCGCGAAGCCGCCTTCCACCTTCGGCTCCAGCCTGCTGTCCCAATCGCTCGCATTCACATCGACCGACCTCACCTCGGCACCGTTCTGAATCGCATCGCCGACGATCTGCGCCGGCTGATAGAAGCCCATGGGTTGCGCGTTCAGCAGCGCACCGGCGAACACCTCCGGATGCCAGCGCTTAAGCCAGGCCGAGGCATAGACGAGGATCGCGAAGGAAGCCGCATGGCTTTCCGGGAAGCCGTAGTTGCTGAATCCTTCCATCTGGCTGAAGCAGCGCTCGGCGAAGCCTTTGTCGAACCCGTTCTTGATCATGCCGTTGATGAACGGCTCCTTGAACGTTCCGATCTTGCCGTTGCTCTTGAAGGTGGCCATGGCACGGCGAAGCCTATCGGCTTCGGTATAAGAGAACCCCGCACCGGTAATGGCCATGCGCATGGCCTGTTCTTGAAACAGCGGAATCCCCAGCGTCTTGGTGAGGACATCTTCCAGGCCCGGCGGGATTTCCACCTTGTCGATGCCCTCGCGCCGGCGGAGGTAGGGATGGACCATGTCCCCTTGGATCGGACCAGGCCGAACGATCGCGACCTCGATGACAAGGTCGTAGAACTCCTTCGGTTTGAGGCGCGGCAGCATCGCCATCTGGCCTCGGCTTTCGACCTGGAAGACGCCGAGGGATTCGCCCTTCTGCAGCATCTCGTAAACCGCCGGGTCTTCCTTCGGCATCTTGTCGAGGTCGATATCGAGCCCCTTCTGCTTCAGCATGCCGAAAGCGAGCTTGAGGCAGGTCAGCATGCCGAGCGCGAGCACGTCGACCTTGAGGATGCC
>JBGALV010000130.1:0-12022 GCA_044223515.1 Alphaproteobacteria bacterium | reverse complement strand
CGTCCTCAAGCCAGCAGCGCGCGGCCGATCGCGTCCACGTCGCGACAGCCGGCGAACCCCATCGTCTTGTCGAGCTCGGCGCGCAGCATCATCAGCGCATGCGACGCGCCGGCCTCACCCGCGGCGGCGATGCCGTAGAGCGCCGCGCGGCCGACCAGCACGGCCTTGGCGCCCGAGGCCAGGGCCTTGGCGACGTCGCTGCCGCGGCGGACGCCGCTGTCGAGCAGCACGGTCCCCTTGTCGCCGACCGCATCGGCCACGGCCGGCAGCGCGTCGATCGAGGCAACGGCCGAGTCGAAATTGCGTCCACCGTGGTTAGAGACGACCACGCCGTCGGCACCGGCCTCGATCGCCTTCCTGGCGTCGTCCGGATGCAGGACACCCTTCACCAGCAGCGGGCGCGGCCACATCTTCCGGAGCATCCGGATGTCGTCCCAGGTGGTCCGCCGGCAGATGCCGGTGGCGTCGTCGGGCGGCGTCCGGAAGATCGCCTCACGATAGCCTTCCGGGTGATTGACCGCCGCCGGCAGGCCCGAGGTCAGCACGTAGCGCGCCAGCGTGCCGAGCAGCCAGCCCGGATGCAGGGCCACGTCGAGGCCGGCACGAAGCGAGGGGCGGATCGGCATCGCGAAGCCGTTGCGGCTGTTGAACTCGCGGTTCGGCGTCGTCGCGGTGTCGACCGTGACCAGCAGCGCCTCGAAGCCCAGCGCCTTCACGCGGTCGAGCAGCGCAAAGGAATGCGAGCGGTGGTTCCAGAGATAGAGTTGGAACCATTGCGTGCCGCCGACCTCGGCGATCTTCTCGATCGCGGTCATCGATTCCGTCGGCAGCGTGTAGGGAATGCCCGCGGCCTTCGCCGCCCGCGCCAGCGCCAGCTCGCCCTCGTGCCAGAGGAGACCCGCCGGGCTCATCGGCGCGATCGCCATCGGCATCGTGTGCGTCTTGCCGAACAGCGTGGTTTCCGTCGTCCGCGCCGAGACGTCCTCGAGCACGCGCGGCAGGATGCGGATGCGGTCGAAGGCGGCACGGTTCTCGCGCAGGGAGACCTCGCCCTCGGTACCGCGGTCGACATACTCGAAGATGCCGCGCGGCAGGCGCCGCTTCGCCGCCAGGCGCAGGTCGTCGATGTTGAAGCAGCGGTCGAGCGCAGCCATCAGGGACGGCGTTCGGTCAGGTTCAGGTTGATGTGGTAGATGCGGCCCTTGAACAGCGGCATGATCTCGGCCAGCGCCGCGCGCGATTCCGCGCGCTTCGGCGTCGCCAGCGCGGCCGCCGCGTCCTCGGCGGTGTCGAACTGCAGCTCGAAGATCTGGTAGACCGGCGGGCCGTTATCCTCGACCGACTTGGTGCGCAGCACCCGCATCGCCCGGATCTTCGGGAAGCTCGAGATGATCGGCATCACCTTGTCCTTGATGTAGGCGTCGAACCTGGGCTGGTCGGCCTCGGCCACGGTGCCTTCGAAGATGGCGCAGCGCACATGCATGGATATCGTTCCCCGGTGCGTGAAATCGGCTTGCGCGGCGATCATCCCTGAAACGACACTCGTTGCCAACGCGACCCCGCCCTCTTACGGAACCGATCCATGACCAACCGTCTCAAGGAACGCCTCAAAGCCGGCAAGAAGAGCTTCGGCGTCTGGACCCTCGGCCTCTCGACCGTTATCACCGAGACGCTGGCCGCCTCCGGCTACGATTTCCTGTTCCTCGACCAGGAGCACGGACCGCAGGGCCTGATGGAGACGATCCCGCACCTGCAGACCCTGGCGGCCTACAACTGCCCGCCGGTGATCCGCGTGCCGTGGAACGACGCGGTGTACCTGAAGCGCACGCTCGATTCCGGGGTCGAGTCGATCATGGTACCGATGGTCGAGACCGCCGAGGAGGCGAAGGCCGCGGTCGCCGCCTGCCGCTATCCGCCGAAGGGCTATCGCGGCTTCGGCCCGCTCCGCCACCTCGGCACCGAGCCCGACATAGACGCCTATGGCCGGAACGCGCATGAGCGCCTGCTACTGATCGTGCAGATCGAGTCCGAGAAGGCGATCCGGAACATCGACGCGATCGCGAGCGTCGAGGGCGTGGACGCCTGCTACATCGGGCCGAACGATCTCTCGGGCACGCTGGGCTGCTTCCGGCAATGGGATCACCCGGACCTGCAGAAGGCCATCGACACCGCCTTCGCCGGCATCCAGCGCGCCGGCAAGGCGGCCGGCATCGTCGCCTACGGCAAGCACACGGTCGCGAGCCTGTTCAACCAGGGCTACACGATGATTGCCAACGGCACCGAGCTGACCCTCATGCGCGGCGCCGCGCAGGCCGAGATCGCCCAGATCCGCGAGGCGATCGGGAACTAGACGCCTCGTCGATGCACGCTCCTCGTACCCCCTCCCTTGCGTCGTAGGCGGGGGAGAGTTGGGGTGGGGGCATTCACGGGGTCGACGACGTAGACTGCATCGATAGCGGAGCCAAGCCCCCACCCTGCCCTCCCCCGCCTTCGGCGAGGGAGGGTTCCACGAGGAGACTCAATCAATGGAAGTACGTCTCGACGGCCGCACGGCGCTGATCACCGGCGGCAGCAAGGGCCTGGGATTCGCGATGGCGAGCGAGTTCGCAGCGTCCGGCGCCGACGTGGCGATCGTCGCCCGGCGCGACGACGTGCTGAAGGAGGCCGTCGCCGAGATCGGCAGGCGGGCGAAGACCCGCATTCATCCGATCGCCGCGGACGTCGGTACGGCCGAGGGATGCCAGAAAGCCTACGACGAGACGATGAAGGCCCTCGGCAAGGTCGACATCCTCGTCAACAACGCCGGCAAGTCGCAGACAGCCAAGTTCGTCGAGGTCACCGACGCGATCTGGCAGGACGATCTCGACCTCAAGCTGTTCGCGGCGATCCGGCTGGCCCGTCTCTGCCTGCCCCAGATGAGCCAGCGCAAATGGGGCCGCATCATCAACGTGCTCAATACCGGCGCCAAGACGCCCGGCGCCGGCTCGGCGCCGACGACGGTCAGCCGCGCCGCCGGCATGGCGCTGACCAAGGTGCTGGCCGGCGAAGGCGCGCCCAACAACGTGCTGGTCAACGCCCTGCTGGTGGGCCTGATCGAGAGCGACCAGCACGCCCGCCGGCACAAGAGCCAGGGCGCCAACGTCTCCTACGACGACTTCCTCAAGGGCATGGGCGCCAAGCTGCCGCTGGGCCGCATCGGCACCGCGCAGGAGTTCGCCAACATCGCCTGCCTGCTGGCCTCCGACGCCGGCGGCTACATCAACGGCACCGCGATCAACGTCGACGGCGGCGCCTCCCCGGTGGTGTAGCGCGCCTTACTCGACGCTGACGCCGAAGGCCTTCCGCATGTTGTTGAGGCCGTCCTGCTGGGCGGTCCAGAAGCGGCCGCCGATCATGCCGCCGTCGATGACGATGTCGTGCGCGGTGATGAAGCTGGATTCGTCGGCGGCCAGGAACACGGCGGCGCCGGCGATGTCCTCCGCCACGCCCGCGCGCGGGATCGGCTGCGCCTTGGCGAGCACCTGCCTGGCGATCTCGGCGGTCTTCTCCGGATCGGAGGCGCCCAGCGCCTTGCCGAAGATGCCGGTGGCGATCGCACCGGGCGAGATCGAGTTGACGCGCACATTGGCCTCGGCGAGCTCCATCGCCACGACCTTGGTCAGGTGCACGACACCGGCCTTGGCCATCGAGTAGACCATCGACGAGGAGAATCCGGCCCGGAGGGCCGCGATGCTGCCGACGTTGATGATCGAGCCCGAACGCTGCTTCCGGAAGATCGGCGCCGTCAGCTTCATGCCGAGCATGACCGAGCGGCAGTTGAGCGCGACGCAGGCATCGAAGCCGTCCACCGGGATCGTCTCGATCGAACCCACGGGGCCCGGCCCGCCGGCGTTGTTGACGATGCAGTCGAGCCGCCCGAAGGCCGACAGCGCATCGGCGATCAGCGCCTTCATCTGCGCCTCGTCGGTGACGTCGGTCTGCTTGAAGCGGGCCTTGGCCCCGAGCTTCTTCGCCACGGCGTCGCCCTCGGCCTTGCGCCGCCCCGCGATCACCACCTTGGCCCCTGCTTCCACGAACTTCTCGGCGATCGCGACGCCGATGCCGCTGGTGGCGCCGGTGACGATCGCGACCTTGCCGTCGAGACTGAACATGAGCTGCCCCTAGTCCTTCTTTTCGTGGTCCTGGAAGAAGGGCTCGACCTTGCCCTTCAGCGTGATCGTCAGCGGGTTTCCCTTGCGGTCGAGCGACTTGCCGGCCGCGACCTTGATCCAGCCCTCGCTGACGCAATACTCCTCGACGTTGGTCTTCTCCTTGCCGTTGAAGAGGATCCCGATCCCGCGGGTCAGCAGCGGCTCGTCGTAGTGCGGGCTCTTGGGATTGGTGGAGAGACGGTCGGGAAGCGTGTCGGTCATGGGGGCTCTCGAGGCTGGCGTTGCTGCCCCGGTGATACAAGCCGGCGGCCGTCCTGCCAAGCGGCCCCCTTGGCAATCGGCTAGTATCGCCGCCCCGCCCTGGAGATGCCCCGAACGATGCCCCCGACCTCGATCCATGAGATGGACGCGCTTCAGCTTGCCGAGGCGATCCGAACCAAGAAAGTCTCCTCGGTCGAGGTGATGACTGCGACCCTCGATCGCATCGAACGGCTCAATCCCAAGGTCAATGCGATCGTCTCGCTGCAGGATCGCGGCGGCCTCCTGGCCGAGGCGGCGGAGAAGGACGCGCTGCTGGCCAAGGGCCAGGTCTTAGGACCGATGCACGGCCTGCCGCAGGCGGTGAAGGACCTCGACAACGTGCGCGGGATCCCCACCACCAAGGGCTCGCCGCTGCTGAAGGACTTCGTGCCGCCGGCCGATTCCATCCAGGTCGAGCGGATGCGGAAGGCCGGCGCGATCTTCATCGGCAAGACCAACGTGCCGCAGTTCGGCCTCGGATCGCACACGACCAACCCGGTGTTCGGCCCCTCGCGCAACCCCTACGACCTCTCGCGCACGCCCGGAGGATCCAGCGGCGGCGCCGCAGCGGCGCTGGCGATGCGCCTGCTTTCGGTCGCCGACGGCAGCGACTACGGCGGCTCGCTCCGCAACCCGGCCGGCTGGAACAACGTGTTCGGCTTCCGCCCCTCGACCGGCCGCGTGCCCTCCGACGAGACCGACCTCTACCTGCCGACGATGGGCACCGCCGGCCCGATGGCCCGAAACGTGCCGGACCTGGCGATGCTGCTCGCGGTGCAATCCGGCTACGACGCGCGCGCGCCCCTGTCGGTGGCCTCCGATCCCGCCGTCTTCGCCGGATCGCTCGCCCGCGATTTCAAGGGCACGCGGATCGCTTGGCTCGGGGACATGAACGGCTACCTGCCGTTCGAGCCCGGCGTGCTCGACGTCTGCCGGAAGGCGCTCAAGACCTTCGAGGCGATCGGCTGCATCGTCGAGGAAGCGATCCCCGACATGAATTTCGACGAGGCCTGGCGCGCCTGGCTCAAGCTCCGCGCCTGGCAGTCGGGCGGCGGCGGCAAGATCTTCTACGATGACCCCGCCAAGCGCGCGCACCTGAACAAGCAGATGCTGTTCGAGGTCGAGAGCGGGCTCAAGCTGACGGCCTTCGACATCACCGCCGCCGGCCAGGTGCGGAGCGCCTGGTACAAGTCGCTGCTGCGCTTCTTCAAGACGTACGACTTCTTCCTGCTGCCGACCGCGCAGGTGTTCCCGTTTCCGGTCGAGACCGTGTGGCCGACCGAGATCGCGGGCCGGACGATGACGACCTATCACGAGTGGATGAAGGTCGTGCTGCCGGCGACGATGTGGGGCGGGCCGGCGCTGGCGGTGCCGGCCGGCTTCGGCGACAACGGCCTGCCGATGGGGCTGCAGATCGTCGGCCCCAACCAGGCCGAGCTCGCCTGCCTGCAGCTGGCGCATGCCTACGACCAGGCGAGCCGGTGGGTCACAAGGTGGCCGCCGGATCCGGCGGCGGAGTAGGCGGCGCACCTCCCCACCCTCGCTCACGCGAAAGCGCGAGGGAGGGCTCTAAGAGGCGCTCACTTCCACAGCGTCTTCGTCGCCCGCCGCGCGCCCTCGGCCATCGATTCCAGCTTCATCCAGACGATGTCGGGATCGACCGTGTTCCAGTCGGCGACGGTGGCGAAGCCGCAGTCGGTCGAGGCGATCACGCGGTCGCGTCCGGCCACCTCGGCGAAGCGGCAGAGGCGTTCGGCGACGAGGTCGGGGTGCTCGACGAAGTTGGTCGAGCTGTCGATCACGCCCGGCAGCAGCACGCGGCCTTCCGGCAGCCTGATCCGCTTGAACACGCTCCACTCGTGCTCGTGGCGCGGGTTGGCGGCCTCGAACGAGATCGCACCGGCATTGATCTTGAGCACCGTCGGCAGGATGCGCTCGAGGGCGATGTCGTGGATGTGGGGGCCTTCGTAGTTGCCCCAGCACACGTGCAGGCGCACGCGCGACATCGGGATGCCGTCGAGCGCCGCGTTCAGCGCCGCGACGTGGCCTTCGAGGCGCTTCAGGAACTCGTCCTCGGAGAGCTCGGTGTACATCGTGTGCTTGCCGACGGCGAGGTCGGGGCTGTCGATCTGCAGATCGAGGCCGGCATCGACGATGCGTCGATACTCGTGCCGCATCGCCTCGGCAAGGGCCTGCCGATAGGCGTCGTCGTCGGCATAGAAGCGGTTCGGCTGGAACAGCGAGATCACGCCCGGCGCCGCCGCATTCATGAAGCCCCGCGCGTAGCCCTGCGCCTTGAGGGCGGAAGAGAAGCGGCGAAGGTCGTCCTCCAGCGGCTCGGTGGTGCGGACGGAGATGGCCCCCGTGCAGCAAGGCCGCGCCAGCTGCGGCGTGCCGCCGGAGTCGGCGAGGCGCTTCATGTAGCGCGGCACGGTCAGGAGATCGGACGGCACGCGGCGCGGGCTGTCGCCGGAGAAGCCGGTCAGGCGTTCGCAGACGTAGGTAGCATAGCTTATCTTGCTCATCTCGCCATCTGACGGGATGTCGATGCCGGCCTTTTTCTGGCGCGCCACCGCGTCGTTCACGCCCGCGGCGACGGCGGCCTCGAACGTGGCAGGGTCGACGGCCTCGCCCATCGCGCGCTTCAGCAGCAGCGAGGTCACGTCCGCCGGCCTCGGCAGGCTGCCGACATGGGTGGTCAGGATGCGGTCCGCCATCATCGTCTCCCCTGTTGAGGAGACGATGCTAGTCGATGGCGGGCGGGGGCCTGAGCGGTTTCAGCCGCCGGAGAAATCGCCGGCGCGGCTGCGGAATTCGGCGATCACGCGCCTGAGCCCGTGCATCTGGTCGAGCAGATGCAGGATGATCGGCACCGCCTCGTCGTTGACGCCGAGGCCGCGCTGCAGGTCGCAGATGAGGCGCGCCCGGGCGAGGTCGACGTCGGAGAAATGGTCGGCCGCCAACGGGGCGAGCCAGCCCTCCTCGAGCCAGGCTTCCAGCGCCTCGCCCTCGATCTCGGCATGCATCAGGAATTCGTGCCGCTGCATGGTCAACCTCCCGCCTTTTCCTGGCGCATGAACGCCTCCAGCGCCGGATCGGGCGTGTCCGGCAGCGCGATGTTGAGTGTGACGTATGCGTCGCCATGCGCGCCTCCCGACTTCGGCGCGCCCTTGCCCTTGAGGCGGAGCTTCTTGCCCGAGGTGGTCCAGGCCGGCACCGTCATCGCGACGGCGCCGCTCGGCGTCGGCACCTCGATCTTGCCGCCGAGCACGGCGACCTTCAGCGGCAGAGCGACTTCGACATGGACGTCGTCGCCGCGGCGGACAAAGGTCGGATGCGGACGGACCCCGATCTCCAGCAGCGCGTCGCCGGCCTCGCCGCCATTGGCGCCCGGACCGCCCTTGCCGCGGAGCCTGAGAACCGTGCCGTCACCGGTGCCGGGCGGGATCGTCACGTCGAGCTGGCCGCCCCCCGGCATGGTCAACGTGCGCTTGGCGCCGTTGAAGGCATCGAGGAAATCGAGCTCGAGCCGGTAGCGCATGTCCTGCCCGCGCCTGGGCCGGGTGCCGCGCGCGCCCCCGCGGCCGAACAGGTCGGCGAAGAAGTCCTCCGCGCCGCCGAGGTCGGCGAAGCCTTCGTCGCTCGCATAGGCGTGGCCCGGGCCGCCGGCGTCGGCGAAGTCGCGATAGAAGCGCCGCTCCGGCGGCCGCTCGGCACCGGTCGCGTCGATCTCGCCCTTGTCGAAGCGGGCGCGCTTCGCGGCATCCCCGACGATGTCGTAGGCGGCCGAGAGGTCCTTGAACTTGGCCTCGGCTTCCTTGTCGCCGGGGTTGAGGTCCGGGTGAAGCTTCTTCGCCAGCCGGCGATAAGCCTTCTGCACCTCGTCCTGCGCGGCGTCCTTCTTCACGCCGAGTATCTGATACGGGTCCTTCGACACGACATGCTCCTGGGAACCAATTCCCTCACATATAGGTGCGCCCTCCCGTCCGAACAGCGGGTTAGCAACTTGAGCGCGCACATTTTTTTGAGCATCCGATGTCCTCCGGCGTGGCGGACCGCCGGCCCCGTGGCTATCCTCCCACCCCAGGGTGGAGGATGCGTCTTGCCTAAGATTTTGGTGGTCGACGACAACGCGATGATGCGGACCGTGATGCGGGCCGCGCTCGACCGGGCCGGCCACAAGGTGACGCTGGCGGAGAGCGGCGAGAAGGCGCTGAAGGCGGTCGAGAGCGGCGAGGCGTTCGACCTGGTCGTCACCGACATCCACATGCCTAAGATGAATGGCGCCGAGCTCACCCGCGCGCTCCGCAAGACGCTGCCCGGCCTCAAGGTGCTGCTGATCTCGGGCGACGCCGACGCGATCAATCCCAAGGAATTCGGGGCCGCGGTCTTCTCGCTGGAGAAGCCTTTCACGGCCGACAAGCTCGCCACGAAGGTCGCCGAGATTCTCGGGTAGAGTCCGCCGGGCTCAAGGACCGGAGGGAATTGTGGCGAAGCTCAAGGTGGCGATCATCGGGCTCGGCGGCGTCGGCGCCGTGCATCTGGAGGCCTATCGCGCCAGCGACGCGGTCGAGGTGGTGGCCGCGGCTGAGATCGACGAGACCCGTCGGAAGGCGGCCGAGGCTCGCCACGGCATCAAGGGCTACGCCGACTACAAGGAGATGCTGACCGGCGAGTCGATCGACCTCGTCGTGGTGGCGACGCCGGTCTCGACCCACGAGGAGGTCACGATCGCCGCCGCGAAGGCCGGCCATCATGTCCTCTGCGAGAAGCCGCTCGCGGTCGAGGCGGCCGCGGCCAGGCGCATGATCGCCGCCTGCAAGGCCGCCGGCTCGACGCTGTTCTACGGTGCCACGTATCGCCAGCTTCCGGCGCTCCGCACCGCACGCGAGCTCGTCGCCCGCGGCGCGATCGGCGAGGTGCGCCTGATGCGCGAGCAGGAGGTCGGCGGAACCGGGCCGGAAGGCCGGCAGATCATGGGCTTCGCGCATTATCCGCCGGGCGGCCCCGGCGGCTCCGGCTTCGGCCTCGTCGATCACGGCATCCACCTGATCGACGCCTTCGGCTGGCTCACCGGCAGCACGGTCGAGACCGTCTTCGGCCGCGGCAACATCTCGGGCGCGGAGCCGGCGCCCGAATACCTGCTGATGAACTTCCGCAGCGGCGCGCTCGGCCACCTGCTCTACGAGGACTCGACCTTCCCCACAGCGCTTCCCGGCGAGGGCATCTTCAGCTGGGGGGCCGGCTGGGACATCAACGGCTACGTGCCGCCCGGCCTCTGGCAGAACGCGCCGGGCTGCATCCATGTCCACGGCACCACGGGCGCGCTCCGCATCTTCCACTACGCGCAGGCGCTGTTCCTCACCGACAAGGACGGCACGCGCCAGATCGAGCTCAAGGGACGGCCGGCGCCCGGGCACTTCGCCGCCCAGGTCGAGAGCTGCGCCCGCACCATCCTCGACGGCACCCCGGTCGAGGTGCCGGGCGAGGCCGGCCTCGCCGCGCTGGAGGTGCTGGAAGCCGGCCTCGCCGCGCTGGAAGTCCTCGAAGCCGCCTATCGCAGCTTCGAGCAGAAGCAGATGGTGACGGTGCGTTAGCGGTCGCTTCGGCGCTTTCGGAACCCTCTCCCGCGTCGTACGCGGGGGAGGGGAGGGTGGGAGCGAGCGATGCAGAGCATCGCGAGAACTGTCGACCGCCTACCTACTTATCCATTTCTCGCTACGCTCGCCCCCACCCCAACCCTCCCCCGGCTTCGCCGGGAGAGGGGACACGACGCACCTCGCGCGTCCCTACTCCATTTCATCGAGCGGCCAGATCGGCCGGCGCACCTTCTTGTAAGGGAACTGCGCGAAGTTGCGCGACACGATGCCGCCGGAGTCGATGTAGATCAGCTTCCGCGCCATCGGCTCGAAGTCGGCGCGGAAATGGTTGGACGCCTTGCAGAGAAGCACGTTCACCTTCTCGGGCTCGATGCCGAACATGCGGAACTGCTCGCGGTCGTCGATCTGGCTCTTGATCGAGGAGACGATGACGCGGACATGGCCGAGATCGAGCAGGAAGCTCGGCCCGATGGTGCCGACCGTGCCGGTCGCGTACTTGCCCTTGCGCGTATAGACGCCGTCGGCGATCGCCAGCACCTTGCCGGTCACCTTGAGCGGCGTGCCGCCGAAGCGCGGATCGGTCTTGCCGCCGAGATTGAGCGTCACCGTCGCGCCGATGCCGGCGTCGATGCCGATCTTCGCCGACTCGGGATCGGCGATGTGGCCGACCACCGCGTCCTCGACCTTCGATTCCAGCAGGGCCTTCAGGAAGCTCGTCCCGTCGCCATGGGCGCCGCCGCCGGGATTGTCGGTGTAGTCGCCGACCAGCAAAGGTCCCGGACCCGAGCGCGGCTCCAGCGCGATCCTGATGCCCTCCTCGATCGGCAGAAAGTCGATCGTGTAGACGCCGCGCTGGTCCCAGGCGAGCTTGATCAGGTCGTCGGCCAGCGCCTGGTAGCGCGGATCCGAGCCGTCGCCGTTGACCAGGACGGTCGGGCCGGTGAACGGCGTGTCGGCCCAGCCGAAGCCGGCGTTGACGCCGATGTCGAGCACGCCCGGGATCTCGGCCTCCGCCGCCGCGACCTTCTTCATCATGTCGCGCATCGGCCCCCAATGCGTGACGGTCCGGCCCTCGTCGATGCCGAACATCACCGGCCCCTGCGCTCGGTGCACCTTCGGCTTGATCTCGCCCTTCATCGCGCGTTCGAGAAGGCGCCCGGCGCGCTCGCAGGTCTCGTACATGTCGACATGAGGCGTGGTGCGGTATGTCGTGATGATGTCGGCGTGGTGCGCCATCTCCTCGCTGCAGTTGGCATGCACGTCGAGGCTCATCGCGATCGGGACCTTCGGTCCCACGATCTTCCGGATGCGGGCCAGCAGCTCGCCCTCGGCGTCGTCGAAGTCCTCGACCACCATGGCGCCGTGCATCGGCAGCAGGATGCCGTCGAACGGCATGTTCTTCTTGAGCGCATCGAGGATGACCTCGGAGAAATGCTCGAAGGCATGCGTGGTCACCGGGCCGCCCGGCTGCGCGAACGAGGCCACCGGGTGGACGACCGTCCAGCCGAACTCGTCGGCGAGGTCGAAGACCGCGCCCCACTCGCCCCGGGTGCCGCGCATTGCCTTCTCGACCCCGGCGTCGCGGAGATAGAGCGTCTTCTGGAAGTCGCCGAGCGTCGTCGGCGTGATGCAGAAGCTGTGCGTCTCGTGCTGGACGGAAGCGGCGAAGACCTTGCGGGGCATTTAGGGACCTCGAGGCGGGGACACTCGATCGCTCCGTAGCGCGCGGCAGCGGCGTGGGCAATCAAAGGCCACGTCTGGCGCAACAACCTCGCTATTTGAGGTCGCCCGGGGTCGCGGTAACGTTGCGCCTTCACCCTATCCGCGAAGGTTCCTCATCCATGGTCGACGCCGCGCGCCTTTCGAAGCATATCGGGCAGGTCTGGGACGACGAGATCGTTCCGACGCTGGTCGAGTACATCAAGATCCCGAACAAGTCCCCGTCCTTCGATCCCAAGTGGAAGGAGCACG
>JBGALV010000129.1:7263-12025 GCA_044223515.1 Alphaproteobacteria bacterium | reverse complement strand
ACTTCGACGTCGGCGAGGCGCTCGGCATGATGGACTTCGAGGCTGCGGCCAAGCTCTCGGGCTCGCGCTTCACCGTGCTGCGCAAGCACCTCGCGCGGATGGAACGCGCGATCGCCTCGTTCATGCTGGACATCCACACCGGCGAGTTCGGCTACGAGGAGACCTCGCCGCCGCTGCTGGTGCGCGACCACGTGCTGTTCGGCACGGGGCAGCTGCCGAAATTCGCCGAGGACCAGTTCCGCACCGCCGAAGGCTTCTGGCTGATCCCGACCGCCGAGGTGCCGCTGACCAACCTCGTCGCCGACCGCATCATCGACGAGAAGGACCTGCCGCTCCGCTTCACCGCCTATACGCCGTGCTTTCGCTCGGAGGCCGGTGCTTCCGGCAAGGACACGCGCGGCATGCTGCGCCAGCACCAGTTCAACAAGGTCGAGCTGGTGTCGATCGCGCATCCCGACAAGTCGGAGGAAGAGCACGAGCGCATGACCAAGGCGGCCGAGACCGTGCTGCAGCGCCTGGGCTTGCCCTATCGCGTCATGCTGCTCTGCACCGGCGACATGGGCTTCGCTTCGAAGAAGACCTACGACCTCGAGGTCTGGCTGCCGGGACAGCAGAGGTATCGCGAGATCTCCTCCTGCTCGAACTGCGGCGACTTCCAGGCGCGGCGCATGAAGGCGCGCTTCAAGGGGCAGGGCGACAAGCAGACCCGCTTCGTCCATACGCTCAACGGCTCGGGACTCGCGGTCGGGCGCACGCTGATCGCGATCCTCGAGAACTACCAGCAGGAGGACGGGTCCGTCACCGTGCCGCCGGCGTTGCGTCCCTATCTCGGCGGGATGGAGACGATCCGCGCCAATGGCTAAGTCCGCTTTCCCGATGGATCTGTCGAAGGCGCGGATCCTGATCTCGAACGACGACGGCATCCACGCCCCGGGCCTGAAGATCCTGGAGAAGGCGGCGCGCAAGCTCTGCAAGGACGTCTGGGTGATGGCGCCTGAGCACGAGAACTCGGGCGCCGGCCACTCTCTGACGCTGCGCTCGCCGCTCCGCATGCGGAAGGTCTCGGACCGCCGCTACGCCTGCGACGGCACGCCGACCGACTGCGTGCTGCTGGCGATCAACCACCTGCTGAAGGACGAGCGCCCGACCCTGGTGCTCTCCGGCATCAACCGCGGCGCCAATCTCGGCGAGGACGTGCACTACTCGGGCACGGTCGCGGCCGCGATGGAAGCGGTGCTTCTCGGCGTGCCGGCGATCGCCGTCAGCCTGTCGGTGCCATGGGGGCAGAAGGCTCATTGGCCGACGGCCGAGCTGCACACGGCAGACGTCATCCGGAAGCTCTGCAAGATCGGCTGGCCGGAAGACGTCCTGATGAACGTCAACTTCCCGCACGTAGCCGATCCGAAGAAGGTGCTCGGCATCCGCTCGGCACGCCAGGGCAAGCGCAAGATCGGCGACACGATGGTGCAGAGCCGCGACCCGCGCGGCGTACCCTATTTCTGGATCGGCGACACCAGGGCCGGGCGCGTGCCGGCGAAAGGCACCGATCTCGCCACGATCATGGCCGGCTACATCTCGGTCTCGCCGATCGGCATCAACATGACCAGCAAGCCGGCACTGGCCAAGCTCAAGAAGGCCCTGGGGTGACGTGACACAGGCGGCGCGAAAGATCCGGCTCGTCCTGGAACTTCGTCGCGCCGGCGTCACCGACACCAAGGTCCTTTCCGCGATCGAGCGCGTGCCGCGCGAGATCTTCGTGCCGGATGCCTTCCAGGACCAGGCCTACGAGAACACCGCGCTGCCGATCTCCTGCAGCCAGACCATCAGCCAGCCGCTGATCGTCGGGCTGATGACCCAGCTGGTCGACCCGGACAAGCGCATCCGCGTGCTCGAGATCGGCACGGGGTCCGGCTACCAGACCGCGGTCCTCTGCCAGCTCTTCCGCCGCGTCTATACGATCGAGCGTCACCGCGAGCTGCTGGCCGAGGCGGAGGCCCGTCTCGCCGATCTCAAATGCCATAACCTGACCGCGCAATGCGCCGACGGAACCAGGGGTTGGCCCGAGCAGGCGCCGTTCCCTCGCATCCTGGTGACCGCTGCCGCGACCGAGATGCCGGCGACCCTCGCCGACCAGCTCGACGACGGCGGCATCATGATCGTTCCGATCGGCGCCAACGTCACCGACCAGTGGATCTACAAGGTGACGCGCGAAGGCCAGCATTTCCGCGAGGAGCGGATGAGCCAGGTCCGCTTCGTGCCGCTGGTTTCCGGCGCGGTGCCGCAGGCGTCGTGACCTTCCGCGCCTCGCGGATCGAGGGCGACGGCCTCTCTCTCGTCGCGCTGACCGAGGCGGACCTGCCCCTGATCCATCGCTGGCTCGCGCAGCCGCATCTCGCCCATGTCTGGAATCCGCCGGACGAGGGCATCGCCGAGATCGCCTCGCACATCGTCCGGGCGCATGTCGCACCCTACCTGATCGTCGAGGCCGGCAGGCCGGTCGGCTACCTGCAGACCTATCACGCGAACCCTGACGAGTTCTGGGCGGCGCACGACCTGCCGCGCGAGACCTATGGCCTCGATCTCTTCATCGGTCCATCCGAGCTGATCCGACGAGGCCTCGGCACGCGCGCCGTCCGCCTCGCGGTCCGGCATCTTGCTTCGCTGCCGGACGCAGTGCGGCTGCACATCGATCCGGATCCTGGCAACGAGGTGGCGATCCGCACCTACGAGAGGGCCGGCTTCCGCCGCGTCGGCGAGATCGAGACGCCGGACGGGCGATGCCTCTACATGATCCTAGAGCCGTAACGCGCTACTCTCGCCGGACGACATCCGGAGAGGGACGATGATCGCCACCTACGACCCGTTCACCGCGCTGCTCGGCGGCGCCCTGATCGGTCTTGCGGCCACGATGCTGCTGCTGTTCAACGGCCGGGTCGCCGGGATCTCCGGCATCATGTCCGGTGCCATCGCGGCCCCCGGACCGGAGCGCGACTGGCGGACGGCCTTCATCGTCGGCCTGATCTTCGCGCCGGTCATTTTTGCGTTCTTCGGCGGGGCCTTGCCGCGTCCGGTTCTGCCGCCGCTTCCGGAAGTGATCGTCGCGGGCCTGCTGGTCGGCGTCGGCACCAGGCTCGGCAACGGCTGCACCAGCGGACACGGCGTCTGCGGCCTGGCGAGGCTGTCGCCGAGCTCGTTCGCCGCGGTCTGCACCTTCGTCGCGGCCGCGATGGCGACCGTGTTCCTCATCCGCCATGTCGGAGGCTGATCGATGAAGAAGGTTCTCTCGGCCGGCCTCGCCGGCCTCGTCTTCGGCCTCGGCCTCACGATCTCCGGCATGCTCGACCCTGTGCGGGTGCTGGGCTTCCTCGACATCGCCGGCGGAGCCTGGGATCCGACCCTGGTCTTCGTGCTGGCCGGGGCGGTCGGGGTCACCGCCATCGGCTACGGCCTCGTCACCAAGCGCTCGGCCCCGATCTACGACGCCCAGTTCGCCTTGCCGCCGACCACGGGGATCGATGCGCGTCTGATCGGCGGGGCGGCGATGTTCGGCGTCGGCTGGGGAATGGTGGGCTATTGCCCAGGCCCCGCGATTGCCTCGATCGGCTTTGCCGGCACCTCGGCGGCGATCTTCTGCCTCGCCATGGTCGGCGGCATGCTGCTCCATCGTATGATTCCGGAGAAGGTGAGCGCCCCCGCGCAATGATCTGAAAAATATCGTCCCGCGAATCGACGATTCGGAATTCCTTGCACGATTCGCGTTATGCACATAGATTGCGGAGCCGCAATGATTCGGCATTACCGATTCGCGGCTCCACTCCTCGCAGCGCTGCTTGCAGCCTGTGCGCCGCGTGACGACGCTCCGGCACCGGTTGTCCTGCACGACGCACCGTCGGCGCCGGTCTCCACGGCCGCGTCGACCAAGCTGACGCCGCACCCGTCCTCCATGCCGCCCGGCCTGCGAGCCCAGGGCGCGCCGGTCGCGGCATCGGCTGCAGGCGCCGTCATCGTGCAGCGCGGCGAGACCCTGAGCGCGATCGCCCGCCGCCACGGCACGACGTCGACCGCGATTGCCCAGGCGAACAACCTGAGGCCGCCTTACGGCGTCCAGGCCGGCCAGAAGCTGACCATTCCGGGTGGGGGCCCGACGGAAGCCGTGGTCGCCGCCGCCAGACCGGCGGCGGCCAACCGCGGCAAGACCGACTACAGGCCGCTGGCCGTTCGTGCGGCACCGATCCCGCCGCCGGCGGCCGAGCCGATCTCGCAGACGACCGTCGCTTCGTCACCGCGCTCGTCGGTGCAGGCGGTGGCCCTGGCCGCGCCCGAGCCGGCGAAGGCCGACCTCGCGAAGCGGGTCGCCGCCGCCGAACCGGTTCGCGTCGAAACACCCAGGCTCGAAGCGCCGAAGATCGAGACGGTGAAGGCGGAGCCGGCAAGGAGCGAAGCCGCGCCGATGGTTCTCGCCAAGGCCGAGGCGCCGGCGACGATGCGGCCGGTGATCTCGGCCGATCAGCATTTCCTTCGCGCGCCTTCGAGCCAGGCGAAGAAGGATGCCGAGGCCGAGCACGAAGTCGCGCCGGTGCCGACGGCCTATCGGGCGATGCCGAAGCCGACGACGGCCGAGCTGAAGTCGACGGTCGGCGAGCCGCCGCCGCGCGCCGGCCGCAATTTCGCTTGGCCTGTCAGGGGCAAGGTGATCTCGAGCTACGGCCCGCAGCCGGGCGGGCTTCGCAACGACGGCCTCAACATTGCCGCCACCCGCGGC
>JBGALV010000129.1:0-7214 GCA_044223515.1 Alphaproteobacteria bacterium | reverse complement strand
GACGACCTGAAGGGCTTCGGCAATCTGGTGCTGATCAAGCATGCGGGCGGCTTCGTCACCACTTACGCGCACAACGACAAGATCATGGTGAAGCGCGGCGACAGGGTGAAGCGGGGGCAGGTGATCGCCACCGTCGGCGACAGCGGCTCGGTCACGACGCCGCAGGTGCACTTCCAGGTCCGCCAGGGCGCGCATGCGGTCGATCCGCGCCCGCTGATGGATCGGTCCTAGGTCTCGAAGCTTTTCGTCAGGAAGACGCGGCTGGTCCCCGGCGGGTCGCAGGGCACACGCCCGAACTCGCGCCAGCCGTGCTTCTCGTAGAAGCCCGGCGCCTGGAAGCTGAGCGTGTAGAGCACGCCTGAACGGCATCCGCGTCGCCGCCCTTCCGCTTCCATCGCCGCCAGCATGCGGCTGCCGAGGTCGCGGCCGCGCATCGACATTGGCACGAAGACGAGATCGACCAGAAGCAGGCCATAGGAGGTCCGGCCCAGCATGCCGCCGATCGTGCGGCCGGCCGGATCCTTGATCAGGACCGCCAGCGGCTTGCTGTCCTTGTAGCCGGCCTGTTCGAGGTTGAACTCGCCGAGCCCGTCGGAGATCGCGGCCTTCGACGCATCGTCAGGGGCATCCGTGACGACGAAGCCGCCTGGCGCCGCGCGCTCGCAGTAGACGTCCCACTCGTCCTCGTGGGTGCGCACGAAACCGTGGCGCTCGTAGAAGCGGATCGCCGGGCTCTGCTTCAGCACGCCGAGCCGGATGGAGAGGCCCGCGGCATCCGCTTCGACGAACAGGCGGTCCAGCACCTCCGCGCCGAGCCCGTGCCCCTGGCGGCCGGGCTCGACGTAGAAGTGCTCGATCTCGAAATGGTCGCCCCGAGGCTTGAGCGTGACGCAGCCGGCGAAGGCGCCGTCGACCTCGATCAGCCGCATGTGCCGGGGCTCGAAGCCGCTGCGGAAACGCTGCCGCGCCCTCTCCGGGTCGTAGCGCCCGATCCGCTCCAGGTGCTCGCGCATCACGCGGATGCGCAGGTCCAGCAGCCGCTCGAAGTCGGACTCGCTCGCGGGAGCGAAGGCGATCATCCCACCCGCTTGCCGAGGCGACCGGCGAGATCCTGGATGTACTGCCAGGCGACGCGGCCGGAGCGCGCGCCGCGCGTGATCGACCATTCGTTGGCTTCGAGGTGCAGCTGCTCGACCGGCACGTCGAGGCCGTAGGCGCCGGCGTAGCCCTCGATCATCGCGAAATAGGTGTCCTGGTCGCAGGAATGGAAACCGAGCCAGAGGCCGAAGCGGTCGGACAGCGACACCTTCTCCTCGACCGCCTCGCCGGGATTGATCGCGGTCGAGCGTTCGTTCTCGATCATCTGGCGCGAGATCAGGTGGCGACGGTTGGACGTGGCATAGAAGAGCACGTTGTCCGGCCGGCCTTCGACGCCGCCCTCGAGCACTGCCTTCAGCGACTTGTAGCTGCCGTCCTCGGCATCGAAGGAGAGGTCGTCGCAGAAGAGCAGGGCGCGCTTCGACTGGTCGCGCAGCATGCCCAGCAGCTTCGGCAGGCTCGGGATGTCCTCTCGGTGGATCTCGACCAGGATCATGCGACCGGGTGTGGTGCGGTTGATCTCGGCATGAACCGACTTCACCAGCGAACTCTTGCCCATGCCGCGGGCGCCCCAGAGGAGGGCGTTGTTGGCCGGCAGCCCGTCGGCGAAGCGGCGGGTGTTGTCGAGCAGGATGTCGCGCTGGCGGTCGATGCCTTGAAGCAGCCCGATCGCGACCCGATTTACCCTTTTGACCGCCTGGAGCGCCTCGGATTCCGCATGCCAGACATAGCTCTCGGCGATCCCGAGATTGGGCGCGGAAGGCGCCTTCGGCGAGCGCCGTTCGAGTGCTTCGGCAATGCGCTGAAGCAGATCCAAAACTTTGGGATCGTTCATGAAAGTCCTTGAGGGAAGGCGGGCAGGTGGGCTCGTTGCAATCCTCGGCCGGGCCGTTATAGTCCGCCCACTCAAATCCGGCCAGATCGGGAGTCCTCTAACATGCTGATTTCGCCCGCCTACGCCCAGAGCGGCGCCGGCGCCGGCTTCGACATCATGGCGCTCGCGCCGCTGGTGTTGATCTTCGTCGTCTTCTATTTCCTCCTCATCCGGCCTCAGCAGAAGAAGATGAAGCAGCATCGCGAGATGCTGTCCGCCGTCCGTCGCGGCGACCGGGTCGTCGTCGGCGGCATCGTCGGCACCGTCGCCAAGGTGGCCTCCGATACCGAGCTCTCGGTCGAGATCGCCGACGGCGTTCGGGTGCGGGTGCTTCGCGGCGCGGTCACCGAGGTTCTGTCCAAGACCGAGCCGGTGAAGGCCGAGGCCGACAAGTCCGCCGAGGACAAGCCGGCCTCCGGCAACTGATCGTTCCTCGATGATCCAGATCCAGCGTTGGAAGATCATCCTCGTCGCGCTCATCTGCGCGTGGGGCGTGATCTACGCCGTCCCGTCGTTCCTGCCGCGGGCTTCCGTCGACAGCCTGCCGCATTGGCTGCATGCCGAGCGGATCACGCTCGGCCTCGACCTCCAGGGTGGTTCGCACCTTCTGCTCGAGGTCGACACCAAGGCGGTCAAGAACGACCGGCTCGCCAACCTGGTCGACGACGTCCGCGTCGCCTTCCGTAACGCGCGCCTGACCTATACCGACCTCGGCGCCGACGCCGAGGGCGTCAACGTCAAGCTCCGCGATCCGGCCGACCGCGAGAAGGCGCAGACCGCGCTGCGCAACCTTGATGCCAACGCGACGGTCACGGTCTCGCCCGAAGGCGCGGTCCGCATGACCTACTCGGAGAAGGCCTGGGAAGACCGCTACACGGCGGCGATCCAGCAGTCGCTCGAGATCGTCCGCCGCCGCATCGACGAGACCGGGACCAAGGAGACGACGATCGTCCGCCACGGTAAGGACCGCATCCTGGTCCAGCTGCCCGGCGTCGACGATCCGGAGCGGATCAAGCGCCTGCTCGGCACCACGGCGAAGATGACCTTCCACCTGGTCGATACGCGGGCGAGCCAGGCCGACATCGAGTCCAACCGCGCGCCGGCGGGCGCGATGATCGTCGAATACGACAAGCCGAGTGCGGACGGCCGCCGCGACAAGCTCGCGGTCCAGCGCCGGATCGCCGTCTCCGGCGAAAGCCTCACCGACGCGCAACCCAACTTCAACAACGGCGAGGCTGTGGTCAGCTTCCGCTTCGATGCGATCGGCGCCCGCAAGTTCGGCGAGATCACGACCGAGAACGTCAACAAGCCGTTCGCCATCCTGCTCGACAACAAGGTCATCTCGGCGCCGAACATCCGCGAGCCGATCCTCGGCGGGTCCGGCATCATCACCGGCGGCTTCACGGTCCAGTCGGCGAACGAGCTGGCGCTCCTGCTCCGTGCCGGCGCGCTGCCGGCACCGCTGAAGGTGCTCGAGGAACGGACCGTGGGTCCCGACCTCGGATCGGACTCGATCCAGGCCGGCAGCATCGCCGTCGTCATCGGCTACGCGCTGATCGCGCTGCTGATGATCGTCGGCTACGGCCTGTTCGGGATCATCGCCAACATCACGCTGATGCTGAATATCGCCTTCACCATCGCGATCATGGCCGGCATCGGCGCGACGCTGACCCTGCCGGGTCTCGCCGGCATGGTGCTCGGTCTCGCCATGTCGGTCGACGCAAACGTGCTGATCTACGAGCGCATGCGCGAGGAGGAGAGGCTGGGACGCTCGCCGTTCCCGGCGGTCGACGTCTCCTTCCAGCGTGCCTACATCACCATCATCGACTCCAACCTGACGACGCTGATCGCCGCGATATTCCTTTACGCCTTCGGCTCCGGGCCGGTGCGCGGCTTCGCGGTCACGCTCGGCATCGGCATCGCGTGCTCGATGCTGACCTCGGTCACCGTCACCCGCATGCTGGTCGTCGGCTGGCTCAAATGGGCCAAGCCGAAGACGTTGCCGATCTGAGGGACCAGGGAAACGCCATGTTCAAGCCGATCCGCCTGCTGACCAAGGTCCCCAGCCTCGACTACTTCCGCTTCCACAAGCTCTGCTTTGCGCTGTCCGTCGTGCTCTGCGTCCTCTCGGTGATCTCGATCGCGACGAAAGGCCTGAACTACGGCGTCGACTTCGCCGGCGGCATCCTCATCGAAGTGCGGACGCCGGATAAGCCCGACCTCGCCAAGATGCGCGCCGAGATCGGGGCGCTGAACCTGGGCGACGTTGCGCTCCAGGACTTCGGCGCCAGCAACGACGTCCTGATCCGCATCGAGCGCCAGACCGGGGGCGAGGACGCCGAGATGGCGGCCGTGCAGAAGGTCCGCGAGACCCTGGGCAAGTCGCTCGGCGGCAACGTCGAGTACCGTCGCGTCGAGGTGGTGGGTCCGAAGGTCGGCGACGAGCTCGTCCGCGACGGTGTGCTCGCCGTCACGCTCTCGCTCGTCGGCATCATGGTCTACATGGCGTTCCGGTTCGGCTGGCGCGCCGGCGCGGCCGGCGTCATCGCGATCCTGCATGACTGCTTGACCACGGTCGGCCTGTTCTCGATCACGGGCATGCAATTCGACCTCAACACGCTGGCGGCCGTCGTCACCATCGCCGGCATCTCGATCAACGACACCGTCGTCATCGACGATCGCATCCGGGAGAACTCGCGCAAGTTCAAGCGCATGGACTTCCGCGAGCTGATCAACCTCAGCGTCAACCAGACCATGGCGCGCACGGTCGTCACCAACGGCCTGGTGTTCCTTGCGACGTTCGCCCTGGTCGCCTTCGGCGGCCCGGTGCTGTTCGGCTTCTCGGTTGCGATGCTGTGGGGCGTGATCGCCGGCACCTACTCGACGGTCTACGTCGCTGCCCCGCTGGAGTGGTACCTGTCGAACCGCGGCAAGGCCCACGCCAAGGAGCAGGAGGAAGCGGAAGCGAAAGCTTCCTGACCGGCCGATGGAGATCACGCCGCTTATCCCGGAAGGGCGGCAGGTCATCGAGAGCTATGGCGATGGCCGCTTCCGGGTGTCCGGCGTGCCGCTCGAAGGCTCGCTCCTGGTCCTGCCGACCGCCACGTTCCCGTGGCCGGTCGTCGATCCCGCCGGAATCACGCTCGACTCCCTGAGCCCGCTGCTCGGCGCCGATCCGCCGGTCGAGATCCTGCTGGTCGGCACCGGCAAGCGCCTGGTGCCGCTGCCCCCGATGCTGAAGGCGCAGCTCCGCGAACGCGGGATCGGGGCCGACCCGATGGACACCGGTGCGGCCTGCCGGACCTACAACGTGCTGATGGCGGAAGGCCGCCGTGTCGCCACAGCCCTGATCGCGGTGTAGGCGATGGCAAATCTCTCCGCCCTGATCGTCGCGCACAACGAGGCCCGTCAGCTGGCCGACTGCCTCGCGACCCTCCGCTTCGCCGACGAGATCGTCGTCGTCCTCGACCGCACCACCGACAACAGCCCGGCGATCGCAACCGAGTTCGGCGCCCGTCTCGTCGAAGGCAGCTGGCACATCGAGGGCGATCGTCGCCACGCCGGCATCGACGCCTGCCGGGGCGATTGGATCCTCGAGGTCGATGCCGACGAACGGGTGACGCCCGAGCTGGCCATCGAAATCCGGCAGGCGATCCGGTCCTCGCAGCCGGGATATTTCCTGGTGCCCTTCGCCAACCACATCGGCAGCCACCTCGTGCGGCACGGCTGGGGCGCCTACAACGGCGTCTCCATGAAGCCGTGTCTCTTTGCCAAGGGCTGCAAGATCTGGGGCGGACAGCGCGTGCATCCGAAGATCGAGCTCAAGGGCGCGCGCCGCGAGCTGACCCATCCGATGACGCACTACGTCTACAGGGACGTCGCCGACGCGATCAATCGGCTCAACCGCTATTCGAGCCTGCAGGCCGAGCAGATGCGCGCGGACGGCAACATCGGCACGCTGTGGCCGAACCTGCGGCGGATGCTATCGCGCTTCTGGAAGTCCTATGTCGCGCGGCGTGGATATCGCGAAGGTCTCTATGGCCTGCTGCTGGGCCTTTTCTCGGCGCTCTATCCGATCCTGAGCTATCTCAAGGCGAAGCTTGCCGACGAAAAGGACACGCGCGCATGAAGATGTCCGGCATCCCGTTCCAGACCGTGGACTGGAAGGACGTCGAGAGCACCGAGCATGCCGGCATCACGGGCAAGGCGTTCTGGCGCACGCGTCATTTTGGCGACATCCGTGTGCGCATGGTCGAGTACACGCCGGGCTACGTTTCCGACCACTGGTGCGAGAAGGGGCACGTGCTGCTGGTGATGCAGGGACGCCTCGATACCGAGCTCGCCGACGGCCGCAAGTTCACGCTCCTCCCTGGAACCAGCTACCAGGTCGCCGACGGCGCCGAGCCGCATCGCTCCTCGACCGAGATCGGCGCGATCCTCTTCATCGTCGACTAGGACAGGTCGACCGATATGGGCCGCTACCTGTCGTTCCAGGCCGACCTGAACGATCCGGCGCTGGTCGCGGCCTATGACGACATGCCGCTGTGGTCGGCGATGGCCGGACTGCTGCTGTTCGAGCATCTGCCCATCGCGTCGGGGATCCATGCGCTGGACGTCGGCTGCGGCACCGGCTTTCCGGCGATCGAGCTTGCCGAGCGCCTCGGGCCGTCGTCGCGCGTCCGCGGCCTCGATCCCTGGACGGCGGCGCTCGAGCGGGCGCGCGCCAAGGCGCGGCTGCGCGGCGTAGCGCATGTCGTCTTCGACGAAGGCGATGCCGGCAAGATGCCCTACGGCGACGGCATCTTCGACCTGATCGTCTCCAATCTCGGCCTCAACAATTTCAAGGACGCCGAGGCCGCCGTCGCCGAGTGCCGCCGCGTGCTGAAACCCGGCGGCCACCTTGCGCTCTCGACCAACCTCGTCGGCCACATGGAGGAGTTCTACGAGGTGCTCGGGCGCATCCTTGCCGAGACCGGTGCCGAGCGCGAGCCGGGACTTCTTCGGCAGCATGTCGAGGCGAGGGCGACCATCACGGGCGTAAGAGATCTACTGGCCCGTCACGGACTGAGGACGACGAAGGTCGAGCAGCGGTCGCATGCGATGACCTATGCGGATGGCGCGGCGCTGCTGAACCACTGGTTCATCAAGCTGGGCTTCCTCGGCGGCTGGCGATCGACGGTCGCACCGTCGCGCGAGGGAGAGGTGTTCGCCCGCCTGGAAGCGGCGCTGCCGAAGCCGCTCC
>JBGALV010000128.1:0-12147 GCA_044223515.1 Alphaproteobacteria bacterium | reverse complement strand
CGGCTCAGCCTCACTTGATCACTCCGAGATCGGTCAGCGAGGCCTTCACCTCGTCGGCGAACTTGGCGGTGAACTTCCGCGCTTCCTCGCGGCCCATCACCACCGGCTCCAGCGCCTCCTTGGCATACACATCCTTGTAGGCCGGCGTGGCGATTGCCTTCTTGATCGAGTCCTCCCAGATCTTGGCGACGTCGTCGGGGATGCCCTTCGGCCCGGCGAGGCCGCGGAACTTGCTGACGACCAGGTCTACGCCCTGCTCCTTGGCGGTCGGCAGGTCGGGGAATTCGGTCAGGCGCTTGTCGCCGAGGACGGCGAGCAGGCGGACCTTCTTCGCCTCGAGCTGGCCGCGCAGCTCCTGAACCTCACCGACGCCGATATCGAGCGTGCCATTGAGCACGTTGATCATCATGTCGCCGCCGCCTTCGTGACTGACGATCGCGGCCTTGGCGCCGGTCAGGCGGTTCATCTTCTCGAAGGCGATGCGCTCGAGCGAGGCCGGGTTGGCGGCACCCCATTTCTGCTTGCCGACGTTCCTCTTCGCGTCGGCGACGACGTCGGCGAAGGTCTTGAACGGTGAGTCGACGCGCGTGTAGATGATCGTCGGGTCCAGGAAGACGATGACCATCGGGTCGAGGCTGTCATAGCCGGCCGCCGGCTTCGACAGCAGCGTGGTCTGAATGTAGGTCGGTGTCGTCGCGTAGAAGATGCTTCCGTTGCCTGGAGCCTTCGAGATCTCGGCCATCGCCTTGGCGCCTGAGCCGCCGGTGACGTTGGTCACCGCCAGATTGACGCCCATGATCGGCTGCAGGTGCTTCACCAACTCGCGCAGGAACACGTCGCTGCCGCCGCCCGGGCTGGAATGAGTTGCCAGGGTCACCGTCGGGACCGGGTATTTCGCCTGCGCCATCGAGGCCGGGGGGGACAGGGCCAGTCCCACGGCGAACGCCGTCGCCATCAATCGCATCATGACCGTTTCCTCCTTCATTGACGGGGTTAGCCCCCTCTGAGCCGGACGCCGGAGCCGACGCCGGAAATCCAGTTGGCGAAGCCGACCACCGCGAAGGTGACCAGCAGCATCGCGACGCCGAGCACCGCGATGGCGCCGAGGTCGCCGCTTTCGTTGAGGTCGTAGATCACCACCGACAAGACCTTGGTGTTGGCGGTGAACAGCATGATCGCCGCCGACAGTTCTCGGACCACGCCGATGAAGATGAAGCACCAGGCGGCAACGACCCCGCTCTTCAGGAGGGGGGCCGTGATCCGCGCCAGCGTCTTGAGGCGGCCGGCACCCAGGATGCGGCTGGCCTCCTCCAGCTCCGGGTGGACTGCGCGGAACGAGGAGCGGAGCTGTTGGAAAGCGACCGGCAGCTCGATCGTGAGGAAAGCGAGCAGCAGGATCCAGAGCGTGCCGTAGAGCGCCAGGGGCGGGCGTGTGTAGCTGAGGAAGAGACCGACACCGAGGACGATGCCGGGAATCGCGACCGGCGCCGTCGCCAGGAACTCGAGGGACTTCGATCCCGGGATCGCGCGCCTCGCGGTCAGGTAGGAGATCACGAGTGCTAGCACAGTTCCGATCGTCGCGGTGCCGAGCGCAAGAACCAGGGTGTTCCAGAACGCCTTCTGGGTCTGGGAGAACTCGACGAAGACGAAGTGGAGGTGGCGGAAGGTGAGAAACTCGTAGGCGATCGGCGCGCCGGGGAAGCTTGAGACCGCGGCCTTGAGCAATGCCGCGTAGGGCAGGATCAACGGCAGCGACAGCACGCCGAGCACCAGCATCAGGGCAGGGATCCGCAAGCGTCCGAGGCGGAGCAGGCGCGGCTCGCCGGCTTTGCCGCCGACGACGGCATAGCCGCGGCGCCCGAGCAGGTGGGTCTGCACTGTCAGAAGCAGGATGGTCACGACCAGAAGCGGCAGCGCGGCGGCGGCGGCGAGCTGAGGCTTCGGCGGGAACTGGAACAGCGAGAAGATCTTGGTGGTGACGGTATGGAAGCCGGCCGGCAGCGCCAGGATCGCGGGCGAGCCGAAGAGGGTCATCGCCTGCAGGAAGGCGATCAGCGCGCCGGCGAGGATCGCGGGCACGACGAGGGGCAGCGTTACCGTCAGCGTCACGCGCCAGCGCCTGGCGCCGAGGATGCCGGCGGCGTCCTCGAGGTCGGCCGGGATGCGATCGAGCGCGTTCGCCACCAGCACGAAGACATAGGGTGCCGTGTAGCAGGAAATCACGAACACCAGGCCCGGCAGCGAGTAGATGTTGAAAAGCGGATCGGAAGCGCCGGTAAGGCCGCGCCAGAGCTGGTTCAAGATGCCGCTGTTGGGCGCGGCCAAGATCTCCCAAGCGATGGCGCCGAGAAAAGGCGGCGTCACGAAGCTCGCGGTCATCATCACGCGGATGGTGCGGCGGAGCGGCAGGTCGGTGCGCGCGACCAGCCAGGCGACGGGGGAGGCGACGGCGGCTGCGGCGATCGCGACGCTGACGCAGAGTATCAGGGTCGTGACGAGAGGTTCGGTGAAGGACGGATCGGAGGCGAGGGTGACGAAGTTCGCAAGCGTGAGTGCGCCGCCTCGGTCGGTGAACGCGTAGTAGAGCAGCCAGCCGACCGGCAGACCGATCAGCAGGACGAGAAGCCCCGCCGTCGCAGCCAGGATCGGCAGCGACAGGTCGATCCCGCCCTTCCGGCGAAGCCGGCCGATCGAGCCCGTGGCGATGGTTTCTGCGGTCATGAGAGGTGGCCGGAGGAGGTGGCTCCTCCGGCCTTGGTCCCTTCGGATCAGGTCTTGAAGTTCTTGGTGTAGCGTTCCTTGATCGCCTCGGACTGCTTGTCGACCTCGACCGGATCGTCCTTCAGCAGCTTGATCTCCGAGAGGGGCTTGCGGCCGGCCGGCTCCTTGACCGCCGGATGGGCGGAGCGGAGCGCGCCGACGTCGACCATCGTCTGCTGGGCCTCCGCGGTGAAGGACCAGATGTGGAAGAGGCGGGCAGCGTTCGGGTTCGGCGCGTTCTTCATGACGCCCGAAGGCCCGACGACCAGCGGCGTGCCCTCGGTCGGGTAGACGACCTCGATCGGCGCGCCGGACTGCTTCAGCAAAAGCACGTTGTATTCGGTGCCGTCCGACATGATCGGGCGTTCGCCGGAGACCACCTTGTTGGGCGGGTCGGTCGCCGACTGCACCTGCATGACCTTTTGCAGCGCCAGCTTCTCGAAGTAGCTCCACCCGATGTCGCGCGAGACCTGGAAGGTCTGGGTCAGGATCGTGCCGCTGTATCCCGGGTGCGCCTTGACGATCTTGCCCGACCACTTGGGATCGAGCAGGTCGGCGTAGCTCTTCGGTGCTTCGGCCGCGGTCACCAGCTTGGTGTTGTAGGCGATCGGGCTCAGGGTGATGCGCCAGGCCGCGTGCATCCCGTCCGCGTCCTTGTAGGCAGGTGCGAAGTGCTTGGCGACGTCATCGGGCACGACAGGCGCTAGCCAGCCCTCGCGCTTCCAGTAGACGAAGTGTGCGGCGTCCGAGCTGTTGACGACGTCGACGTTGTAGATCTTCGACGTGTATTCCTGGCCGATGCGCTGGAACACGCGTTCGGCACCTGACCGCTCGACCTGGACCTTGATGCCGGGATACTTCGCCTCGAACACCTTGGCGATCTGCTCGGCGACCTTCACGTCGACGGCGGTGTAGTAGACGACCTTGCCTTCCTTCGTGGCGGCGACCACGAGCTCGGGCGTGATCGCCGTCGGCGCCGGGGCTTGCGCCGCGGCGGTGTCGGCGATGCCGAGGCTTGCGAGCCCGGCCAACAGGACGTTGCGCAGTCTCATCGTCTCCTCCTGTCTTTCGTTGTTCGACGTCGTTGTTATCGGCCGCTCTGGTGGCGGCGCTTCACGAAGGCAGCGGACGGCAGCGCTCATAGGGCAGGTCGACCCAGACGCGTGCGTCCGGCGGAATCGAAAGGTCGGGAGAGGCGGAAGCGCGGATCATCGTACCGTCCTTGAGCTCGAGCGCGAGATCGCGGAGCGAGCCTAGGAAAGTTTGGCGAAGGACACGTGCTTCGAGGCGATTGTCGCCGGCGCCATCCATCGGATTGACGCGCACTTCGTGGAAACGGATCGAGAGCGAGGCTTCGTCGCCGGGCGTAAAGGCAGCCTCGGCGCAACGCAGCACGGCCGGGCCGATGTCGAGCCGAGCGGCGTCGACCGCGCGGCCTTTCAGGATGTTGGCGCCGCCGAGGAAGTTCGCGACGAAGGTCGAGCGCGGGTGCGTATAGATCTCTTCCGACGAGCCAGCCTGCTCGATCTTCCCCTGGTTCATCACCACGATCAGATCGGCGGTGGTCATCGCTTCGGCCTGGTCGTGGGTGACGTAGACCGTGGTGTATCGGAAGGCGTCGTGGAGGCGCCGGATCTCGAAGCGCATCTCCTCGCGCAGAGCTGCATCCAGGTTCGACAGCGGCTCATCGAGCAGCAGGATCTCCGGCTCGACGACGAGCGCACGCGCCAGCGCGGCGCGCTGCTGCTGGCCGCCGGAGAGCTCGCCCGGATAGCGATCGGCGAGATGACCGAGCTTCACCGCGCCCAGCATCTCGTCGACGCGCCGGGCGATGTCGGACTTGGGCAGGCGACGCAGCGTGAGGCCGTAGGCGACATTGTCGGCGACCGTCATGTGCGGCCAGAGCGCGTAGCTCTGAAAGATCATCGACATGCCGCGCTGCTCTGGAGGCATCGCAAAGCCCGGGGCAGAAAGGGCTTTGCCGTCGACCCGGATCTCGCCCTCGGTCGGCTCGACGAAGCCTGCGATCAATCTCAGCGTCGTCGTCTTGCCGCAGCCGGAGGGGCCTAGCAGGCAGACGAGGTTGCCGGGTGGCACCGCGAGGTCGATGCGATCCACCACGGCGTTGCCGCCGTAGTGCTTGCTCAAACCTCTGAGTTCGAGATGGGCCATGGTCAGGCGGCCGTGCTGCGAGAGGAGGCGGAGCCGATCGCCGACATCATGCGATTGCGGCCGGAGCGGACGTGGTCGCGCATGGCCGAGGCGGCGGCATCGCCGTCGCGGCTAGCGAGTGCGGCGACGATGGCCCGATGCTCCTCGTTGGAGACGAGAAGGCCGCCGCCGCGCAGCAGGCCGCGCCGGCGCAGCAGGTGCATCTCGTTGATCAGGCGGCGGTACATCGTCAGGAGCTTGCCGTTGCCGGTCATCTCGACGATGCGGTCATGGAAGCGCAGGTTAAGCGGGAAATAGGTTCCGAAAGTCTCCGGTGCGAGCTGGACCTCCAGCTCGTCCACGAGACGCTTCAGTTCATTGACCTCGGCGGTGGTGATGCGAGGTGCGAGCAGGCGGCCGGCCAGCTCGTCGAGCCCGGCGCGGACCGCGTACATCTCCTCAGCCTCGTCGTCGCCGATCTCGCGGACGAAGACGCCACGGTTCTTCTCCAGGCGCACGAGGCCCGCCTCCTCGAGCGCGCGGAAGGCCTCTCGGACGCTGGAGCGGCCGACGCCGAGGCGTTCGGCGATGGCGAATTCCTTGACCTGGGCGCCGGCGTCGAGCTCGCCGGAAAGGATCATACGGACGATCTCCTCCTGGACCAGGCTGGTCAGAGAGGTCGAGCGGAGGAAGCCGATCGCAGACTGCGCGTTGTCGCCGTTGCCTCGGAACTCGGTCACGCCGTCGCTCCTTCAGCTTCCGGTAAAGGCGGGCTTCCGCTTCTCGAGGAAGGCCTTCCGGCCCTCGACGTAGTCGCTGCTGGCGAAGCAGGCCTTGACCATCTCCTCGACCTTCCTGAGGTCGCGCTTGTCCGGATCCTTGTGGGCCTCGTTCAGGCTCGCCTTGATCGTAGCGACGGTCAGCGGTGCGTTGCCGGCGATGGTCTCGGCCATGTCCATCACGGTCTTTTCCAGGTCGCCGTCGGCGACGACCTGATGGACCATGCCGCGGGCATAGGCCTCGGCGGCATTGTACTGGCGGGCGGTGAAGAAGATCTCCTTGGTCACCGGCGTGCCGATGGTCTCGGAGTAGCGGCGGAGGCCCGGATACCCGTAGCCCAGGCCCAGCTTCGCCGCCGGCAGCGCGAAGCGCGAGCCTTCGGTCGCGATGCGGATATCGCAGCAGATCGCGAGGTTGAGGCCACCGCCGATGCAGTGGCCACGGACCATCGCGATGGTCGGCTTGGGGAAGGCGTAGATATGGCTGTAGAGCCGCTCGACCAGCGCATTGTAGCGCTGCACGGCCTCCTCCGACTGGCGCTCGTCGGCGAACTTCGAGATGTCGGCACCCGACACGAACGCCTTGCCGCCGGCGCCGGTCAGGACGACCACGCGGATCTCCTTGTCGGCGAGGAAGTCGGCGAGGATTTCCTCGGCCTTCGACCACATCTCGAAGGAGACGGCGTTGTGCTTTTCCGGATTGTTGAAGGTCATGATGCCGACCTTGCCTTCCTTCCGGGCCAGCATCTTTTCGGTCATCGGCGTATCCATCTGAACCTCAGATCGTGTTGGCGGCACGAAGCCGCGCGATTTCGTCCTTGCCGAGTCCGAGATCGGCCAGGATCTCGTCCGTATGCTGGCCGCGCGCGGGAGGCGGGGAGGCCAGCTTGCTCGGCGTCCGCGACAGCTTGATCGGCTGGCCCACCAGCGACAGCGGCTTGGCGGCGCCCTCCACCTTGGCCGCCATGCCAAGATGCTGCACCTGCGGGTCGGCAAAGACCTGGCCGATGTCGTTGATCGGACCGCACGGCACGCCCGCCGTGTTCAGCTTGGCGATCCAATTCGCGGTCGTATCGGTCTTCAGGACCTTGGCGATCTCGGCGTTGAGCCGATCGCGATTCTTCGATCGCGCCTGAGAGGTCGCGTAGTCGGGATCGGTGAGGAGCGCATCCAGGCCCGCGCACTTGGCGAAGCGCGACCAGATCGCGCCGCCGGTGGCAGCCAGGTTGAGCAGCCCGTCCGAGGTCTCGAACACGCCGGTCGGGATGCTGGTCGGATGGTTGTTGCCGGCCTGCTTGGCGACTTCGCCGTTCACCAGGTAGCGCGCCGCCTGGAAGTCGAGCATGAAGATCTGGGCCTGCAGCAGCGAGGTCTGCACCCACTGGCCCTCGCCGGACTTGGTGCGCTCCATCAGCGCCACCATGATGCCGAGCGCGCAGAAGAGACCCGCGGACAAGTCCGCAAGAGGAATGCCGACGCGCACCGGGCCCTGGCCTGGAAGGCCGGTGATCGACATGAGCCCGCCCATGCCCTGCGCGATCTGGTCGAATCCCGGACGCGCGCCATAGGGACCGTCCTGGCCGAAGCCGGAGATGCTGGCGTAGACGATCCGCTTGTTGACCTTCCTCAGCTCCTCGTAGCCGATGCCGAGGCGGTCTTTCACGTCGGCGCGGAAATTCTCGACGACGACGTCGGCCTTCTCGACCAGACGTTTCAGCAGCGCCACGCCTTCGGGCGACTTCAGATTCAGCGTCATCGCCCGCTTGTTGCGATGAAGGTTCATGAAGTCTGGGCCCTCGCGCGGGCCGCCCATGCCTTCGCCTTCTTCGAGGCTCTCCGGCATCTCGATCTTGATGACGTCGGCGCCCCAGTCGGCGAGCTGGCGGACCGCAGTCGGCCCGGAGCGCACTCGGGTGAGGTCGAGAACGGTCAGCCCAGATAGGGCCGATGATGCGGCTGGATGGCCTGAGGCCGGCACGTCTACCCTCCCGGATCGCGCCACCTATTTCTTGTTGGGCGGCGCTTTTGACTCATGCTGAGATGCAGATTGAAGATTGTCAACAATTGGGGCGGGTGCGATCTGGCCGTCTCGGCAGGCGATCGGCAGATGCTTCATGAATGATGGCATCTCCACGCCGATCGGCCGTCGAGCTGCGTTGGGCGCGGTCGCTGGCGGCGTGGCCTTTTCGTGCCTCGGGGCCCGCGCATGGGGGCAAGCAGGTATGTCCGTTAAGATGCAGAAGCGGGCGATTCCCTCGACCGGCGAGGCGCTGCCTGTCGTCGGCGTCGGTACCTGGCGGACATTCGATGTCGGCGCGGGAACGAAAGAACGCGCGCCGCTGGCCGATGTGTTGAAGACGCTGTTCGAGGCCGGCGGTTCGGTGATCGACTCCTCGCCGATGTATGGCGCGTCCGAAGGCGTGGTCGGCGACCTGCTGGTAGGTATGAAGGCGCACGACAAGGCGTTCCTCGCGACCAAGGTCTGGACCCAGGGACGCGATGCCGGCATCCGCCAGATGCAGGACTCGATGCGGCTGCTCAAGGACGAGCGGCTCGACCTGATGCAGATCCACAACCTCGTCGACTGGCGCGCGCATCTGGCCACCTTGCGCGCATGGAAGAACGAAGGACGCATCCGCTATCTCGGCATCACGCACTACACGCCGGGCGCGCACGATCAGCTCGAAGCGGTGATGCGTGCTGAGAAGCTCGACTTCGTGCAGCTCAACTACGCGATCGACGATCGCGCCGCGGAGAAGAGATTGCTGCCGCTCGCGGCCGACCGCGGCATCGCCGTGCTGGTCAATCAGCCCTTCGGCGGCGGCGGGTTGATCCGTTCGCTCCGCGACAAGCCGCTGCCGGATTGGGCGAAGGAGATCGACTGCACCAGCTGGGCGCAGGTGCTGCTCAAGTTCTGCCTCGGCCATCCGGCGGTCACCTGCGTGATCCCCGGCACCAGCCGGCCCGAGCATATGGCCGACAACGCCCGCGCCGGCATGGGCAAGCTGCCCGATGCCGCGTTGCGTGCACGAATGGCGGCTTCGCTCTAGAGTCGCCGCAACTCCCCACTCATCCGAAAGACGTGCCCCATGGAATACCGCCTGCTCGGCCGCTCCGGCTTCAGCGTGCCCGCGCTCAGCTTCGGCACCGCCACCTTCGGTGGCGGCAACGATTTCTTCCGCGCCTGGGGTGCCTCGGACGTGAAGGAGTCGACGCGGCTGATCGACCTCTGCCTCGATGCCGGCCTGACGATGTTCGACAGCGCCGATTCCTATTCGACCGGACTCGCCGAGGAGATCCTGGGCCAGGCGATCAAGGGCCGCCGCGACAAGGTGCTGATCTCGACCAAGGCGACCTTCCGCGTCGGACCGGGCCCGAACGACGTCGGCTCGTCGCGCCACCACCTGGTCGCCGGCTGCGAAGCCAGCCTGAAACGGCTCGGCACCGACCACATCGATCTCTGGCAGATGCACGGCTTCGATGCGAAGACGCCGATCGAGGAGACGATGCGCGCGCTCGATGATCTCGTGCGCGACGGCAAGGTTCGCTACATCGGCTGCTCGAACTTCTCGGGCTGGCACCTGATGAAGTCGCTGGCGGTCGCCGACCGCTACGGCTGGAGCCGCTACGTGGCGCATCAGGCCTACTACTCGCTGGTCGGTCGCGACTATGAATGGGAGCTGATGCCGCTGGGTGTCGCCGAGGGCGTCGGCGCCGTGGTCTGGAGCCCGCTCGCCGGCGGCAAGCTGACCGGCAAGATCAACCGGACCGCGCCGGCACCGAAGGAGAGCCGCATCGGGCAGATCGGCGCGATGGGGCCGCAAGTGCCGGATGAGCAGCTCTACGACATCGTCGATGTGTTGGGCGAGATCGCCAAGGAGACGGGCAAGACCGTGACCCAGGTCGCGTTGAACTGGGTGCTCTGCCGGCCGACGGTTGCGACCGTCGTCGTCGGCGCCCGCAACGAGGTACAGCTCAAGGAGAATTTCGGCGCGGTGGAGTTCAAGCTATCGCCGGAGCAGATCAAGCGGCTCGACGAGGTCAGCGTACGGCCGCTGGCATATCCCTACTGGCACCAGCGCCGTACCAGCCCGGACCGCAACCCGCCGGCCGTTTAGGCATGAGCAAACCGCCCGCGGCAATGCCACGGGCGGTTGCGCGCGAAGGTTATCGGTTTGTCGGGACCGCGCCGAACTGGGGAGCCGGCGCGTAGTAGGGGATGCCGACGCCTGCGGCACCCTGGGCCTGACGGTTCAGGTCGTTGGTGACCGACGCTTCCTGCGCGTCCTGCGCCATCCGGTTCGGTCGCACGAAACGGCCGTCCTGGGTCTGGACCAGGCCGCCGCACATCGGCTGATTGTGCGGACAGCCGCCGGGCTCGGAAGCCGGCGGCTTCATTTCCATGGTGGCGGCAGGCATCGCGGCGGTGCTGCGCATCGTCTTGGTGCCTCCGGCAAAGGCCGGCGCGGTCCCGAGCGCGACCAGGGCCGTGGTGATCAAGAGGAAGGTCTTCATTGGTCCATCTCCCGAAGGGTTCGCCCTTCCGTCCCGCTCGCCACATCGGCGCCGAGCGAAAGGCATGCGTCGGCCAGCCCGGATCCGGGGCGGCACGTCGTTAGAACCGCGACTCTGTGGAGTTGTTCCCTCGGGTCGCGCCGTGCGTGCGCTGGTACCGCGTGTCAGCTCAGCGCACGCCGGGCCTGCGTCACGTACCAGTCGGTGAACTGGATCAGCGTGCGTTCCGAGATCGGGGAGTAGGGGCCCGGCTCGAAGCCCTGCGAGTTGACGCCGCGCTGGTTGTTCTCGACCAGCCAAAGGTCCTGGTCGTTGGTCACGTTCCAGAGCTTGGTCAGGCGGTCGATCTCGTAGTCGACGCCTTCGATCGCCTCGCGGTTCACGACCCACTTCATGTGGACCAAAGTCTCCTCCGGTCCCTGCGGCAGGCAGAAGAACAGGAAGGCGTAGTCGCCGGTCGCGTGCGCGAAGCTGTTGGGCTCGAGCGCGAAGCGGAGCGAGCCGACATCGCCGTCGCCGACCCGTCCCAGCGGCTTGGCGACGGCGGGCTTGCCGTCCATCGTGAACGACTTGGCGCCGTTGCGGAGCGCGAAGCGGTTCGCCTCGAAGCCCTCGGCCGTAGCGGGGCCGATCCCAAGTCCCCGCGCCTTGCAGTGTTCGCGGAATGCCGTGTCGTCGCGCTCGAAAGGCGGCTCGCGCCTGAGCTCGGGGAAGCAGCGCATCAACTCGGTATGCTGCGCCGGGCAGTGGTAGCACTCCCGCGCGTTCTCCATGACGAGCTTCCAGTTACCCTTCTCGACGATGGTGCTCTGGAATGCGATCTTGCCGCCGGAAAGCTCGTGTGGCGCCAGCAGCGGTTCCAGCGCGCGGCGGATCGGCGCGAAGTCGGGCGGGCTCGACGCCAGGCAGATGAAGATTGTGCCGGCGACGACTTCGAGACGGATCTGCTTGAGCCCGTGGCCGGAACGATCGAAGTCCTTGGGCATGCCGCCGGCAGCCAGCAGCTTGCCGTCGAGGCCGTAGGTCCATTGATGGTAAGGGCAGACGAGGCGGGAGGCAGTTCTGCTCGCCTCGCCGCAGATCTCGGCGCCGCGATGGCGGCAGGTGTTGAAGAAGCCGCGGATCGTGCCTTCGGCGGCGCGCACCAGAATCACTGAGGTCCTGCCGATGCGGAGCGTCACGTATCCGGTCGGCCGCGGGATATCGAGATCTAGCCCGGCGAACAGCCAGACCCGCCCGAAGATCGCGTCCAGGTCGAACTCGTAGAAGGCCGGATCGCGATAGAAGGCCTGGGGCAGCGTGTGCCCGGGCTTCCGCTGGTCGAGGAGCGCCTTCACCCGTCCCGCGTCGTACATGGCTCCCCCGCTTTCGCGCCCGGCGCCGTCGCCTTGCCTTGGCCGAGCCGTTCCTTAAGCTACCGCCACAACGCCTCTCCGATCGCCCAAAACCGACATTCCTCCCGATGAACCGCAAGCCGCTGAGCCCGGTCGGTGCCGCCGACATCGCCGCCTATGAGCGGGATGGCGTCGTCTGCCTGCGCGGCGCGTTCGACGCGGACTGGATCCAGTTCATGCGGGAGGCGGTCGCCGAGGCGCTGGCGAAGCCCGGACCGCACGGCGAGAGCTACACCAAGACCGGCAATCCCGGCGGGTTCTTCGGCGACCTCGACATGTGGCAGCGGCTGCCGGGCTTCCGCCGTTTCGTCTACGAGTCGCCGGCGGCCGAGATCGCCGGCCGCGTCATGGGGTCATCGAAGGTCAACTTCTTCTACGACCAACTGCTGGTAAAGGAGCCGGGCACGGCCGAGCGCACGCCCTGGCACCAGGACCAGCCCTACTGGGCGGTCAGCGGCCGGCAGGTCTGCTCGATCTGGCTTCCCTTCGATCCGGTGCCGCAGGTCAACGCGGTCGAGTATGTGCGCGGCTCGCATCTATGGAGCCGG
>JBGALV010000127.1:0-12172 GCA_044223515.1 Alphaproteobacteria bacterium | reverse complement strand
CCTTGGGGGCCTCGATGGTCACGTCGACCTTGGCCGGGCGGTTGCCGCCCATTCCGCCGATCGAACCACCCATGAATAAGAAGGCGAGCAGCCCGACGACGACCACCAGGCCGCCGACGATGAAGTAGAGCCCGCCATTGCCACCGGAGCCGTTCGTGGTGTCAGCCATTGGGTTCTCCTGGTCGCGAAGGATCGCGCCGGAGCAAACGCCGGTCGGGCCCGGCGGTTCCACCGAGCTCCCGGCACGGAAATGTCACACGGCTATCGGCGGAGGTGGCAGGCGACCCAATGACCGTCGCTGCTCTGCTCCAGCTCGGGGGCCTCCTGACTGCAGCGGGCCTCGGCGATCGGGCAGCGCGTGTGGAACCGGCAGCCCGAAGGCGGCCGGATCGGATTCGGCACGTCCCCCTGCAGCACGATGCGCTTGCGCTTCACCAGCGGATCGGGGATCGGCACGGCCGAGAGCAGCGCCTCGGTGTAGGGGTGTCGCGGATTGTCGTAGAGATCCCGCGCCGGCGCGATCTCGACGACGCGTCCGAGATACATCACCGCGATGCGGTCCGAGATGTGCTCGACCACCGAAAGGTCATGGGCGATGAACAGGTACGTCAGGCCGAACTTCTCCTGCAGGTCCTCCAGCAGGTTGATCACCTGCGCCTGGATCGAGACGTCGAGCGCCGAGACCGGCTCGTCGCAGATGATCAGCTTCGGCTCCACCGCGAGCGCGCGGGCGATGCCGATGCGCTGACGCTGGCCGCCCGAGAACTCGTGCGGAAAGCGGTGCCGGTGGTCCGGTTGCAGGCCAACCGTCTCGAGCAGCTGCACCACGCGGTCGTCGAGCTCGGCGCGGGTACGGGCGAGTCCGTGGATCACCAGGGCCTCGCCGATGATCCCCCCCACGGTGTGCCGTGGATTGAGCGAGGCAAACGGATCCTGGAAGATGATCTGCATGTCGCGCCGGAGGCCTCGAAGCGCTTCGGTGTCCAGCTTGGTGACGTCTTTCCCCTGGAACCAAACCTCGCCCGAGCTCGGCTCGATCAGGCGAAGGATGCAGCGGCCCGTGGTCGACTTGCCGCAGCCGGACTCGCCGACCAAGCCCAGGGTCTCGCCGGGAGCGATGTCGAAGCTGACTCCGTCGACGGCATGGATGCGATGGACCTCGCGCGCGAAGATCCCGCCCTTGATGGCGAAATGCTTGGTGAGGCCCCTTGCCGAAAGAAGGGGAGCGGAGAGGAGGGGTTCTGTTCGGGCGGTCATCTGGGCGGTCACAGGATGCAGGCCACTTTGTGGTCGGGCGTCACCTGGCGCAGCGGCGGTTCGTGGGCGCGGCAGGAGTCGCTGGCGAAGCGGCAGCGGTTTGCGAAGCGGCAGCCTTCCGGCGGGTTGAGCAGGCTCGGCACGGTCCCCGGGATCTGCTCGAGGCGGGCATGGCCGCGTGTGCGCGCATCGACGCGAGGAATCGATCGGATCAGGCCCTGCGTATAAGGGTGGCGCGGATTGCCGAACAGCTCTTCGACCGGCGCCTCCTCGACCACCTTGCCCGCATACATGACGACGACACGCTGGGCGTTCTCGGCGACCACGCCCATGGCGTGCGTGATCAGCATGATTGCCATGCCGAACTTCGCCTTCATGTCGCCGAGCAGCTCCAGGATCTGTGCCTGGATGGTGACGTCGAGGGCGGTGGTGGGTTCGTCTGCGATCAGGAGCTGCGGCTTGCAGGCGAGCGCGATCGCGATTACGACGCGCTGGCGCATGCCGCCGGAGAACTGGTGCGGGTAGTCGTGCACACGCCTCTCGGCGTTCGGGATCTGCACCAGCTTCAGCATCTCGATCGCACCGTCGATCGCGTCCTTGCGTGACAGGCCGTGATGCGCCCGGAGAGACTCCGCGATCTGGTCGCCGACGGTGTAGACCGGGTTGAGCGAGGTCATCGGCTCCTGGAACACCATCGCGATCTCGCGGGCGCGGATCGTGTCCATCTCGGCCGACGGCAGCGGGATCAGGTCGCGGCCGCGCCAGAGGATCCGGCCCGCTTCGAAGCGGCCGGGAGGCATGTCGATCAGCTTCAGCACGCTGCGCGCGGTCACCGTCTTGCCGCAGCCGGACTCGCCGACCACGGCCAGGGTCTCGCCGCGGGCGATGGACAGGCTGACCCCGTCGACCGCGCGCACCATGCCGTCGTCGGTCTTGAACCACGTCTTGAGATCCTCGATCTCGAGCAGGGCCTCGGTCATGAGCTAGAGGACCCGCCGCGGATCGAGTGCATCGCGCAACCCGTCGCCGATGAAGTTGATCGAGAGAACGGTCAGGAAGATCGCCGCTCCAGGGAACAGCGCCCAGTGGGGCGCGATGTCGAGATAGTCCTTGGCGTCGAACAGCACGCGGCCCCAGGTCGGGATGTCGGGCGGGAATCCGAGGCCGAGGAACGACAGCGTCGACTCGGCGATGATCGCGTTGGCGACGTCGATCGTGCCGGCGACGATCACCGGGCCCATCGCATTCGGCAGGATGTGGCGGACGACGAGGCGCATGCGCGAGGCGCCGAGCGCGCGGGCGGCCTCGACGAACTCCTTCTCGCGCAGCGACAGGAACTGCGCACGTACCAGGCGCGCGACGGGCATCCAGCGCAATCCGCCGATCACCAGCACGATCAGCACGAAGACGCCCATCTCGAGGCCGAGCAACCCCTTGAGCGTGTCACGGAACAGATAGATGACAAGGAGCAGCAACGGCAGCTGAGGCAGGGACAGGAAGAGGTCGGTGACCCACATCAGCACCGCGTCGACCCGGCCGCTCGCCATGCCGGCGATCGCCCCGATCATCACGCCGAAGATGACCGCGACGAACATCGCGGCGAGGCCGACGGCGAGCGAGATCCGACCGCCGTAGATGAGCCGCGCCAGCACGTCCTGGCCGAGGTCGTCGGTGCCGAACGGATGCGCCATCGAGGGGCTGCCGAGCTTGGCACCGAAGTCGATGTCGTTGATCGGCACCTTCCACAGGAAGGGCCCGAGGACGACGGAGGAGATCAGCAGTCCCAGGATGATCAGGCTCAGGACTGCGAGGCGATGCTTGCGGAAACGCCGCCAGGCCTCGCCGCCCAAGGTGAGGGGGCGCGACGGGCGACCCGTCGCGACGGCACCCGTCGCCTGGTCAACGGAAAGTGATGCGGGGGTCGAGCCAGCCATAGAGGATATCCGCGATCAGGTTGAACAGGACGACGAGGCACGCGAAGACGAAGGTGACGCCCATCACCACCGGCGTGTCGTTGGCGAGGATCGAGGAGATCAGCAGCGAGCCGATCCCGGGAATGCGGAAAATCTGTTCGGTGACGATGGCGCCGCCGAAGACCACGGGCATCTGGAGCGCAACCAGCGTCACCACCGGGATCAGCGCATTGCGCACGACGTGGCGGGTGATGACCTTCGGCTCGCCGATGCCTTTGGAGCGGGCCGTCGTGACGTAGTCGAGCTTGATCACGTCGAGCACCGAGGAGCGCACGTAGCGCACCAGGGAGGCGCCCTGGAACAGGCCCAGCACCGTCACCGGCATGATCGACTGGCGTATGTGCTCCCACCACCAGGCCCAGCCGCTGGCGCGTATGTCGGTGCGGTAGACGAAGGGCAGCCAATCGAGCTGGATGCTGAAGACCAGGATCAGCAGCAGCCCGGTGAAGAAGGTCGGCAGCGAGAATCCCACGAAGGCCAGCGTGTTGGCGATCTGGTCGAACAGCGAATAGGGCCGAGTGGCCGCCAGTACGCCGACCGGGATGGCGACCAGGATCGCGAGGATCTGAGCGGCGCCGATCACGGCGACTGTCGTCGGCAGGCGCTGAAGGATCAGCGTGTCGACGTCCATGCGGCTGGTGAAGGAGAAGCCCCAGTCACCCTGGAGCATCGCGTTCAGCCAGCGGACGTAGCGGATCCATACCGGGTCATCGAGGCCGAACTTGGCGCGGAGCGCGAGGCGCACCTCGGCCGGCACGTTCGGGTTGGTGACCAGCTCGCCGAACGGGTCGCCGGGCGCCAGCGCCAGCACCGTGTACAGCACGAGGCTGATCCCGAGCAGGCTCGGGATCGCAATCAGGATGCGACGGAGAAGGTAATCGCGGGACAAGGATGTCCTCCGGACAGATGAGCCGGCCTCCGGACGCAGCTCACTGCTGCGTCCGGAGGTTGGTTCACGTCAGGCGGTGCCGCTCAGGCGTCCTTGTACCAGTTGTGCAGCTCCCAGAAATCGCTGTCCCAGCCGCTGGCCGAGGCGTGCAGCTTGAGGCTGCCGGCGCGAACCTGCGGGCGGTAGACGATGGGGATCACCGCCCGGTCCTTGACCGGGAGGTCGTTGAGCTGGATGTACATCGCCGCGCGCTTGACCGGGTTGAGCTCGGTCTCCGCTTCGGCCCAGAGGTCGTCGTATTCCTTGTTGCGCCACCGCGTGATGTTGCGGCTCTGCCAGCGGTTGGCCTTGGCGCAGACCTCCGACGACAGATACGACTGCATCCAGACGCCGGGGTCCGGCTGCGTCGGGCCGGTCGTGTACATCTGCAGGTCGGCGTAGAAGTGCGGATAGGTGTCCGGGTTCGCCTCGTCGGACGAGAAGAACACCGAGGCCACCACCGACTTGATCTCGATGTCGATGCCGACCTTCTGGCAGGCCTGCTTGACGATGGCCTGGGTCTTCTGGCGCGGCTGGTTGATCGAGGTCTGGTAGAGGTACTTGAGCTTCTTGCCGTCCTTCTGGCGGATGCCGTCGGGACCGGGCTTCCAGCCGGCGCCGTCGAGAAGCGCGATCGCCTTCTCGATGCTGAACTCCTTGGTGGTGTTCTTCGAGGCGAAGCGCGCCGGGTTGTTGAGGTAGTTGCCGGTCGAGATGCCGGTGCGGCCGTAGATGTGCTTCTCGATCGAGTCGCGGTCGACCAGAAGCGCCAGCGCGTCGCGGACCGCCCGGTCGCTGAGCGACGGGTGGGTGGTCTTGATGCTCGAACGCTCGCCGTCGACCTCGGTGTTGGGATCGGTCGAGTTGAGCTGGATGTGTTCGACGCTTCCGCCCGGATAGATCCGGACCTTGCCCTTGCCGCCGGCCTCGAGGCGGATCAGCACCTCGTCCTCGACTTGCAGGTTCCAGGCCCAGTCATATTCGCCGGTCTGCAGCACCGCACGCGCGGCCGACACCGCATCGCCGCCGCCCTTCATTTCGATCGAGTCGAAATGCGGCCGGTTGGCCATGTGGTAGTCCATGTTGATCTCGCCCGCGACGAGATCGCCCGGCTTGAAGTCCTTGAACTTGTACGGGCCGGTGCCGACCGGCTTCAGGTTGGTCGGGGCCTCGCGCGACTTGGCGCCGCTGAAGCTCTCGAACAGGTGCTTCGGGATGATCATGCCGTTGACGCCGACGAAGGGGTCGGCCCAGAACGGCTTCGGGTTGACGAAGGAGATCTTGACCGTGAACTGGTCGACCTTCTCGACCTTCATGTCCTTGTAGCTGCCGGCGGTGATCGCCGCGGTCGCCGGGTCGTTCACGTAATCGTAGTTGAAGACGACGTCGTCGGCGGTGAACGGCTTGCCGTCGTGCCACTTCACGTTCTGCTTCAGCTTCCAGGTGACGATCTTGCCGTCGGCCGAGAGCCCACCGTTCTCGCGGGTCGGTACCTCGGCGGCGAGGATCGGAACCAGATTGCCGTCGGCGTCCCAGGATCCCAGCGGCTCGTAGAAGATGCGGCAGCCGTCCTGGTCCTTGGTGCCGGTGGCGAAGTGCGGGTTGAGCAGGGTGGCGCCCTGCCACCACAGCACCTTCAGCGCGCCGCCGCCGCCGCGCTTGGTCGGTTTGTAGTCGCCGACGGTCTGCGCCATCGCGACGCCGTTCAAGGCGAGAAGCTGCGTCGCCATCGGCGCGGTCAGGCCGACGGCCAGCATCCGGCGAACGAAGCTGCGACGGCTGAGCTTGCCGTCGACTACACGGTCGATGAGTCCCTGAAGTTCCTTTTCGTGCACGGAAGCCTCCACTGTTGATTGGCAGTGCCCCTGTTCATGGGCGACGTCATTTTTGTTTCGTCATTTCGCTGGACGAACCGGTAGCAGACCAAAGTCCGCGCGCCTTCGTCAATGTGCGTGTGGCGACGGCAGGCGGAGCCAGTCCCGGTCGAGCAGGTGGCGCCCGCATCTCAGGCAGGTTGCTGAAGGAAAAGGCTCTTTTTCCGGCGGGGGCGGTGCCGGACCGGGCCGGGCGGCCTACATCGGCGGCGCGACGCCGTCCTTGCCGGCGGTGACACGGGCGGCCGAGTAGGTGCCATCGGCCGCCTTCTGGGTCCCGATGAAGACCGGAACGCCCGGCTTCAGCAGCGAACGCTCGGCCGGGGCAAAGGTCACGATCGGCACACCGACCGGTACCACCACCTTCGAGGTCTCACCCTTGTGGGTGACGGCGAGCTCGCGGCCGGATCCGGCGCCGGCGGTGACCGTCGCGACCGAGGCGTTGATCATCGTGCTCTCGGGTTGCAGGTCCCAGGGGAAGCGGCCTTCGCCGGTGCCTTTCATCGCTTCCGGGAATACCAGGACCTCGAGCGCGGTGCAGCCATCGGCCTTGCACATCGCGGCGGTGCCGATGTAGCTGCCGGCGGCGATCGCCGAGAGCTCGAGCGGTACCACGGCCACGACCGTGTAATTCTCGGCGAGCGCGATCTTGACGCTCGGTCCTTCGCGCGTCTTCACGGTCAGCGCGTTGCCGTCGAGGGACTCGACGGTGCCTCGTACGCGGACTGGCGTGGACTGGGCGAAGGCGGGAAGGGCGAGCGCGACGAGGATCGCCGCCAGCACGAGGACGCGGAAGAAGGACATGATTGTTCTCCGGACGTCGACGTCGGTTGTCACCCCCGGCCGAACTGTATCAGCGGCGTCGGGCGCCGCGACGGCGATCTCTTGCGATCACGCAGTCCTGAACGACCGCTATGCGCCGGCTACTTTGGCCTTCAGCCGTACCACGCGCTCGCGATGCATCAGGTAAAGGCCGCTTCCTACCAGGATCACGATCCCGCCCAGCGCCAGCGCGTTGGGGACGTCACCCCACAGCACATATCCCAGGATGATCGCCCAGAGGATCGAGGTGTAGCGGAACGGTGCGACGATCGAGGTCTCGGCCACCCGCATGGCGACGATGATGAAATGGTATCCGCCGATCAGGAACACCGAGGCGCCGGCCAGGAGCGCCAGATCGCTCATGGCGAGCGGCGTCCAGCCAGTGGTGGCGACCGATACGCCGGCGACGGCGGCGACCGCCACCGCGGTGGCGAAGGTGATCAGGATGCTCGGGATCTCCTGCGCGATTCGTCGCGTCATCACGTCGCGGATCGCGCCCAGGATCGTGCCGGCGATCGCGACGACGGAGAACCAGGTGAACGCATCGCTCGACGGCTGCACGACGAGCAGCACGCCGATGAGGCCGACCCCGATCGCGCTCCAGCGCCGCCAAGCGACCTTCTCGCCGAGGAACAGGACGGCCAGGATCGTGACGATCAACGGGCTCGACAGGTTGATCGCCGAGATGTTCGGCAGCGGAAGATGAAACAGCGCCCAGAGATAGGTGAAGGTGCTGAGCGCATCGAGCGCGGAGCGCCAGCCGACCCGGATCATCCCCTTGTGGCGGACATAGTGCAGCACCCAGGGCTGCCCCGCCGCCAGCCAGATGAACAGGATCAGGCTGGCGAAAATGCCGCGCACGAACACGATCTGGTCCATCGGTAGCCGTTCGCTGGCCAGCTTCACCATCGCGTCGTTGACCAGGAACGTCGCCATGCTGAGGCACATGGCGATGATGCCCTGACGGGTATCCATCGGCGGCGCGGTCATCGCCGGAAGAGCGTGTGATCCATGAGCCGCGAGGGGTAGGGGACCGGTAGCCCGTGGTCAACCGAAACCGGCGGTCTCGGCCGGACGGCTAAGTGAGGCACTCCACGCGCACGGTGAAGCGTCTCGCGCGGTCGGCGACCTCTGACGACGACATCGCGCGCGGCGCACCGCCGGTGACCGCGGCCGTCACGCCGTTCTTCTTCAGGAACGCCGCGGCGACGTCACCTTTGATCGCGAAGTTGAGATTCTGTGCGGTGCCGCTCGCGGTCTGCCCGGCGGCCTGGGTTCCGATCGAGGCCGTGGTGACGCCGACGACACGGCCGTTCAGGTCGAGCAGCGGCCCGCCGCTGTTGCCGGGCTGCGGCGCGGCCGACATCTGCAGGAAGCGCGCATCGTTCCCGAGGCCGGCGACGGCGGTGACGCTGCCGGCCATGGTGTTGCCGGAGGTCGCAAGCGTTCCCGTCAGGGGATAACCGAAGGCGACCACCGGATCTCCCTGCCTCAAATCGGCGATAGCGCGGAACGGCGCGACCGCATCGGCGCGGAGATCGACCTTGAGCAGCGCCAGGTCCTCTTCGCTCGATTGGGCGACCGGCTTCGCCGCGCCGACGCTCTCGTCGAAACGACGAATGCGGATCTCCTTGCAGCTTCGGATCACGTGATCGTTGGTGACGATGAAGCCGTCCGCCGTGACGATGAAGCCGGTGCCCGTACCGATCATCCGGGCGGCCGCCGCCTTGGCTTCGACCCGCGAGGTGCCCCAGGCGCGGACCAGCTGGTCGCCTTCGCGCCGCTGGTCGGCGGTGATCTGCTGGGCGAGCTCCCGCCTGAGATCCGATGCCTTCGGATCGCGCGCGCGGACGGCGAGCGAGACCCAGACATAGGCCTGGAGCAGATCTTTCGGTACGCCGGTCCCGCTCACGTAGTACTGGGCCAGCGCGAGCTGTGCCTGGGGGTCGCCCTGGTCGGCTGCCGCGCGCATCCAGCGCGCGGATTCGTCCATGTCCTTCGGGACGTCCTTGCCGTCGGACAGCAGGAAGGCCAGCGTCGACTGCGAGATCGTGTCACCGCTTTCGGACGCCTTCCTGAGCCAGGCCACGGCCTCTTTCGCACTCTTCGGGACGCCGGCGCCCGAGAGATAGGCGTTGCCGAGGTCGCGACGCGCGAGCGCGTCGCCCTGATCGGCGGCTGCCTTGAGCCAGGTGATACCTTCACGCGGATCCGAGCGCGGTCCGGTGTCCTTCAGCAGCATCTGGCCATAGAGTCGCTGGGCACGCGGCTCACCGGCTTGCGCTCCTTTCCGGGCCTCGCTCAGTGCCGTCGCATTGTCGCCGCGAGCGCGTGCCTGGATCGCCGCGTCATAGTCGGCGAAGACCGGAAGGGCCGTGAGGAGCAGAGCAGTTGCGGCGGCGAGCCCGAGGCGCATCGAATCTCCGGGAGGCGCCTGCTTCCGACGCCGTTCAGAACAGCAAAGCTGAGCCTGCGCCTCCGGGCAAGCCCCAGGGCAAGCTCTAGGCGCGGCACTCGATACGGACGGTGAAGCGCTTGGCGCGGGAGCCGACATCGGCTGCCTTCATCGCACGCGAGGAACCGCCCGCGTCCGTTACGGCGACCCCGTTCTTGTCGAGGAAAGCGGCAGTGACCTCGCCTTTGACCGCGAAGTTGACGTTCTGCAGGGAGGGGATCGACGAGGTCGTGACGCCGACGACGCGTCCGTTCATGTCGAGCAGCGGCCCGCCGCTGTTGCCGGGCTGGATCGGGGTCGAGGTCTGCAGGAAGCGCTCGTCGTTGCGAGTGCCGACCAGCGCGGTGATGTTGCCGACCGTCAGATTGCCCGATGATGCGAGAAGCCCGGACATCGGGAAGCCGAAGGCGACCACGGCATCGCCAGGCCGAAGCTCCCTTGAGCGGAACGGGGCTACGGCCGTGGGCTTGAGCTCGACCTTGAGGAGCGCCAGGTCGTCCTGACGGGAGGCGGCGAGCAGCTTCGCCGGCGTCACGCTCTCGTCGACGCCGCGGACGCGGAGCTCCTTGCAGCCTCTGACGACATGGTCGTTGGTGATGACGTGTCCTTCGCCGCTGACGACGAATCCGGTACCGGTCCCCTTCAGCCTGGACTCGGCCGGTGCCGATGCCGAGGGGGTGGGCTTCCAGGCGCGTACCAGACGGTCGCCTTCCTTCTTTTGCTCGGGCGTCAGATCCTTGGCGATCTCCCTCTTCGTCGCCGCTGCCTTCGGCTCCTTGGCCTTGGCGGCCAGCGAGATCCAGACATAGGCCTGCAGCAGGTCCTTGGTGACGCCGACGCCTCGCCCGTAGTAGCCCGCAAGCACGGCCTGGGCGGAGGGATCGCCCTGGTCCGCGGCCATGCGCAGCCAGCGGGCCGACTGTGCCTCGTCCTTCGCGACGCCGAGGCCGGTGCGATAGAGCATCGCCGTCATGAACTGGGCGATCACGTCGCCTTTCGCCGCTGCCTGGAGAAACCACCGCGATGCTTCGGCCGGATCTTTCGTGACGCCGAGCCCGCCGAGATAGGCGGCTCCGAGCTCTCGCTGGGCAACGACGTCACCCTTCTCCGCCGCCATCCGAAGCCAGCGCGCGCCCTCGCTGCGGTCGGCCTTGATGCCTTTGCCGTTCATGAGCATGTAGCCGTAGAGGCGCTGGGCGCGCATATCGCCCTGCTCGGCGCCGTTGCGGGCTTCCTCCAGCGCCGTCCTGAGGTCGTCGCGTTCGATCGCATCGACGGCACGCTGATAGTCGGCGTTCGTCGGCGGGGCGACGACCATCAGCGCCGCCACGAGCAGGAATAGCCGCAATCCCGAGCGCATGCATCCTCCGGGGCGCTTCTACGAGCGCTCCAATTTAGGATAGCAAACGACTTATCCGGTTCGCCAGTTCCTTGCGCGTCAGTCTTTGACGGACGGCGGGATCCGGATCGGTTGCAGCGACTCGTATGCGCGGGCGGTGCGCAGCACGGTCGCGTCGTCGTAGAGACGCCCGACGAGCTGGAGCCCGACGGGAAGCCCGTCCTTGGTGACGCCGCAGGGGATCGTCGCCGCCGGCTGGCGGGTCAGGTTGAACGGGTAGCTGAAGGGCGTCCAATCGGTCCAGCGGCCACCTTTTGCCCCGTTCGCCGGCGTCTCGAAGCCCGCCTGGAAGGCAGGCATCGGCAGGGTGGGCGTCGCCAGGATGTCGTACTTGCGATGGAACTGGGCGACGGTCTGCCCCAGCACCTCGCGCGCCTTCACTGCGCGCTGATACTCGGCGAGGCTGAACTTGGCGCCGGCGGCGGAGATTTCCTGCAGGCCTGGATCCATCTGGGCGCGCTGGTCGGCCGGGATCGCCGAGATCGCGTTGGCGGCGCCCGCGAACCAGTGGACGCGGAAGACATCCTCGACGCCGGCAAGATCGGGCTCGGCCTGCTCGACCTCGGCGCCGATCTCGGCAAGGCGGGTGATCGCGGCGGCGACCAGGATTGCCACGTCCGGCTCGACCTTGTTGCCGCCCAAGGTCGGCGAATAGGCGATCCGGAGCTTGCGGATGCCGTCGTCGAGCCCGATGCGCCAATCGCGGCGGTCGTAGGGCAGCGCATAGACGTCGCGATCGTCGGGCTCGGTGATGACGTTCAGCATCAACGCCGCATCCTCGACCGAGCGCGTCATCGGTCCGACATGGGCGACCGTGCCGAAGGGGCTCAAGGGATATGCGGGCACGCGCCCGAAGGTCTGCTTGAAGCCGAAGATGCCGGTGAAGGCGGCAGGGATGCGGATCGAGCCGCCGCCGTCGGTGCCGAGGTGAAGCGCGCCCATGCCGGTGGCCGCGGCAACCGCAGCTCCGCCCGACGATCCGCCCGGCGTTCGGTCGGGGTTCCACGGGTTGCGCGTGATGCCGGTCAGCGGGCTGTCGGTGACGCCCTTCCAGCCGAACTCCGGCGTCGTCGTCTTGCCGATCAGCACCGCGCCGTGCTCGCGCATGCGCGCCACCGTCGGCGCGTCCTCGCTCCAAGCCTGGTCGCGCTTGACCGTGCGCGAGCCGCGGAGCGTCGGCCAGCCCTTGGTCAGCAGCAGATCCTTCACCGTCGAGGGCACGCCGTCGAGAAGACCGATCGGCTTGCTGCTGCGCCAGCGCGCTTCCGACTCGCGGGCCTGGGCAAGTGCGCCTTCCTCGTCCAGCCAGCAGAGCGCATTGAGACGTTCGTTGTGCTTGCGCACCTGACCGAGTGCGGCTTCGGTCGCCTCGACGGGCGACAGCGTGCCGCGCCGATAGTGGCGAAGAAGCTCGGTGGCGGACATCAGCGCGACATCGCGGCTCATGGGCGATCCTTGGCGAGA
>JBGALV010000126.1:0-12431 GCA_044223515.1 Alphaproteobacteria bacterium | reverse complement strand
GCTTGCCGCCCGGGCCTTCGACGATCTTGTTGCGGAAGGGCACGCCGGCCGCCTTGAGCCTGGCGACGAGGCCGGCCAGGTCTTCGGTCTCGACGACGAAGCGGTTCCAGCCGCCGGGTTCCGGCACGCGCCCGTCGGGCATCGGCCGCGATGCGGAGGCCTTGGGGCCGGCGATCCAGAGCGTCAGGTCACCCTTTTCGAGAATGGCGATCGCCGGCCCGTGCTTCTCGCGCACCTTGAAGCCGAGATGTGTCGTGTAGAACGGGAGCGCCGCGTCGACGTCCCTGACGATGTAGCGGACGGTGGCCATGGCGAGGGTCTCCTTCGCGAGAGTGCCTCAACCAAGACTACCTGGGGTCAGCCGCGCCGTCCGTCGACCCCGAACCGGCCGCCGCCCTGGATCCAGAGGAAGATCAGGCCGCCGATCAGCGCCGTGTTCTTGATGAAGGCGCCGTACTGGCTCATCCGGGCAGCGCCTTCGAGAAGCCAGAACTGATGGCTGGTGGCGTTCGCCATGATGCAGAAGGCGATCAGCAGCACCGCCGCCAGTCGAACGCGGTACCCGAGGATGGTGCCGATGGCGCCACCGCCGACCGCGACGATCGCCAGAACCGCCCAGACGGTCGGGAAAGGCAGGCCCTTCGGGGCCAGCGAGGCCGCGAAGTTGCTGAAATTCATGATCTTCCCGTAGGCGTCCGGCAGGAAGAGGGCGCCGATGCAGAGCCGCCCGATCAGGGCGAGGACGTCGGCGTGGCGCTGGGCGATCCGGTCGGGCAGGGCAAGCAGGCTGTTCATCGGACGTTCCGGTAGGGTAAAGGTCCCGCACTATGCCCAAAACCGGGGTTCCCGCGCGTCACGATGGCGTGGCGAAAAATGGCGTGGGAAGGGGGCGGGCCCTTGCCAAATGATTGGCAGACCTTTAAAAGCCGCGCCACTTCACACGCGGGCCTAGGCGCCCGGTCCGATAGGGCCGGCCGCTCCGGTGTCCAACAGGACAGTAGCCCGCGGCGGAACAACCGGAAAAGGACTTGCAGATCATGTCTCTGCCGACTTTCACCATGCGCCAGCTCCTCGAAGCGGGCGTCCACTTCGGCCATCACACCCGCCGTTGGAATCCCAAGATGCAGCCGTACCTCTTCGGGGTCCGGAACGGCATCCACATCATCGACCTCGAGCAGACCGTGCCGATGCTGCACCGGGCGCTCGAAGCCGTCCGCCAGGTGGTCTCCTCGGGCGGTCGCGTGCTGTTCGTCGGCACCAAGCGCCAGGCGGCCGACCTGATCGCCGCCGGTGCCAAGCGCTGCGGCCAGTACTACGTGAACCACCGCTGGCTCGGCGGCATGCTGACCAACTTCCGCACCATCTCGCAGTCGATCAAGCGCCTGCGCGAGCTCGAGGAGCGGGTGGTCACCGACCAGTCGGTCATCACCAAGAAGGAGCTGCTGACGCTGACGCGCGAGAAGGACAAGCTCGAGCGCGCCCTCGGCGGCATCAAGGAGATGGGCGGGCTCCCCGACCTCATCTTCATCATCGACACCAACAAGGAATCGATCGCGGTCCAGGAAGCCACCAAGCTCGGCATCCCGGTCGTCGCAGTGATCGACTCCAACTCCGATCCGGCCGGCGTGACCTACCCGATCCCCGGCAACGATGACGCGCTCCGCGCCATCACCATGTATTGCGACCTGGTGTCGTCGGCGGTGCTCGACGGCCTGCAGGCCGAGATGGTGGCGGCCGGCGTCGACATCGGCGAGTCCGAGGAAGCGGGCGAAGGCGCCCCGGCCGAGGAAGGCGCCGAGGCGGAGAAGCCGCAGGCCGAGGCGACCGCCTGACCGGAACTCTGCAGCGATAGCAGATCCCGAGACGGCGGCGCCTTGAAACGCCGCCGTTTCGCCATGAACGATACGTAAGACAGACTTAAGAACGCGAAGGAAGTAGGACGATGGCCGAGATCACTGCCCAGCTGGTGAAGGAGCTCCGCGAGAAGACCGGCGCGGGCATGATGGATTGCAAGAAGGCGCTGGCCGAGACCAAGGGCGACATCGAAGAGGCGAGCGACTGGCTGCGCAAGAAGGGCCTGTCGGCCGCCGCCAAGAAGTCCGGCCGCATCGCGGCCGAGGGCCTGGTCGGCGTCGCCGCGAAGGGCACCAAGGGCGCGGTGGTCGAGGTCAATGCCGAGACCGACTTCGTCGCCCGCAACGACAAGTTCCAGGACTTCGTCAAGGCGGCGACCGAGATCGCGCTGGAAGCCGGCGGCGACGTCGAGAAGCTGAAGGCCGCGAAGATGGGCGCCAAGTCCGTCGGCGACACGCTGACCGACCTGATCGCCACCATCGGCGAGAACATGAATTTTCGCCGCTCGACTGTGCTGAGCGTCGGCCAGGGCGTCGTCGCCTCGTACATGCACAACGCGCTGACGCCGGGCCTCGGCCGCATCGGCGTGCTGGTGGCGCTCGAGTCCGCCGGCAACACGGCGAAGCTGCAGGAGCTGGCCCACAAGCTGTCGCTGCATGTCGCCGCCGCCAACCCGATCTCGGTCTCGACCGCCGAGGTGCCGGCCGCGACCGTCGAGCGCGAGCGCAACATCCTGACCGAGCAGGCGCAGGCCAGCGGCCGTCCGCCCGAGGTCATCGCCAAGATGGTCGAAGGCCGCCTCCGCAAGTTCTACGAGGAGAGCGTGCTTCTCGAGCAGGTCTTCGTCGTCGACGGCGAGACCAAGGTCGCGAAGGTCGTCGAGCAGGCGGCGAAGGAAGCCGGTGCGCCGATCAAGGTCGCGGGCTTCGTCCGCTACGCGCTCGGCGAGGGCATCGAGAAGAAGCAGGAAGACTTCGCGGCCGAGGTCGCAGCCCAGGTCAAGGGCTGAGCCCCCGGAAAGGTTGATCCCCATGAACGCTCCTGCTCCGAAGAAGGGCTACCGCCGGGTTCTCCTCAAGATCTCCGGCGAAGCGCTGATGGGGGAGCAGGAGTTCGGGCTCGACCCCGCCGTCGTCCAGCGGGTCGCCGACGAGATCAAGTCGGTGCTCAAGCTCGGCGTCGAGGTCTGCGTGGTGATCGGCGGCGGCAACATCTTCCGCGGCGTCTCAGGTGCCTCGACCGGCATGGAGCGCGCGACCGCCGACTACATGGGCATGCTGGCGACGGTCATCAACGCGCTGTCCCTGCAGAGCGCGCTCGAGCAGAAGGACGTGCAGACCCGCGTGCAGTCGGCACTGCCGATCTCGGCGGTCTGCGAGCCCTACATCCGCCGCCGCGCCGTCCGCCACATGGAGAAGGGGCGGGTGGTGATCTTCGCCGCCGGCACCGGCAACCCGTTCTTCACCACCGACACGGCCGCTGCGCTGCGCGCGACCGAGATGGGCTGCGACGCGCTGCTCAAGGCGACCAAGGTCGACGGCGTCTATACCGCCGATCCGGTCAAGGATAAGACGGCCGTCCGCTACGAGCGGCTTTCCTACATGGAATGCCTGTCGAAGGACCTGAAGGTGATGGACGCCTCGGCCATCTCGCTGGCGCGGGAGAACCGTATTCCGATTCTGGTCTTTTCGATCCACAATCACGGAGCCTTCGCCGAGGTCGTCCAGGGCCTCGGGCGGTTCACAATAATCACGGAGGAGGCCAAGTCGTGAGCGACACCGATATGAAGGCCCTGCAGCGCCGCATGGACGGCGCGCTCGACGTCCTCAAGAAGGAGTTCGGTGGACTCCGCACCGGCCGCGCCTCGGCGACGCTCCTCGATCCGGTGCAGGTCGACGCCTACGGGGCGATGACGCCTCTGAATCAGGTGGCCGGCGTCAGCGTTCCGGAACCGCGCATGATCGTCGTCCAGGTGTGGGACCGCGGCGTGGTGAAGGCGGTCGACAAGGCGATCCGCGAGGCCGGGCTCGGCCTCAACCCGCAGACCGAAGGCCAGACCATCCGCCTGCCGATGCCCGAGCTGACCCAGGAGCGCCGCAAGGAGCTGACCAAGGTCGCGCACAAATACGCCGAGGCCGCGAAGATCTCGGTCCGCAACGTCCGCCGCGACGGCATGGAAGGCCTGAAGAAGGCCGAGAAGAAGGGCGAGATCACCGAGGACGAGCATCGTCGGTTCTCGACCGAGATCCAGACCAAGACCGACGAGCACGTGAAGAAGATCGACGACATGCTCGCCCAAAAAGAACAAGAGATCATGAAGGTCTGACGGACCGCCTGGAACCGGAATGCCCAACACGGTGACCACGCCGGCGCATGTCGCGATCGTGATGGACGGCAACGGCCGCTGGGCGCGGGCGCGGGGGCTTCCGCGCGCCGCCGGCCATCGCCAGGGCGCCGAAGCGCTTCGACGCACGATCACCGGGGCCGGCGAGCTCGGCATCCGCTACCTGACCGTCTTCGGCTTTTCGTCGGAGAACTGGAACCGCCCCTCGGGCGAGGTCCAGGACCTGATGGGCCTGATGCGCCACTATCTCCGCAGCGAGATCGCCGACCTGCATGCGAAGGGCGCGAGGATCCGGGTGATCGGCGATCGCAGCCGCTTCGATGCCGACATCGTGGCGCTGATCGCCAACGCCGAGGATCTGACGCGCGGCAACGACAAGCTCAACCTTACGCTGGCGATATCCTATGGCGGACGCGACGAGATCGTCGCGGCGGCGCGCGCGCTTGCCGCGGACGCGGCCGCCGGCAAGATCGATCCCAAGGCGATCGATGCGGCGGCGCTGACTGGCCGGTTGTTCACCGCCGACCTGCCGGATCCCGACGTGGTGATCCGTACCTCCGGCGAGAAGCGCCTCAGCAACTTCCTGCTCTGGCAATCGGCCTATGCCGAGCTCGTCTTCGTCGACAAGTATTGGCCCGATTTCGGCAAATCCGACCTCGAGGACGCGGTCCACGAGTTCAACCGTCGCGAGCGCCGATATGGCGCTGTCGGATAAGATCGCCGGCGCGGGCCTGGTCCGACGCATCCTGTCCGCCCTGGTGCTGGCCCCGCCGTGTCTGGCGGCGGTCTATTACGGTTCTCCCTGGTTCGAGCTGATGCTCGCGCTTGCCGCCTTCGAGATGGCGCGTGAGTGGGCGCGTCTTTGCGACAACGGCCGCTCGATGCCGGCCGCGGCGATCCTCGCCGTCGGCGGGATCGCCGCGATCGGTCTCGCCTCGCGCATCGGCGTTGGAGAGGCCTTGCTGGCGGTCATCGCGACCGCGGTGGTCACCTTCGTTGTCGTGCTGCCGCGCGGACGCACGCTCGCGACATGGCTCGCCGCGGGCGCGCCGGTCGTGGCGTTGCCGTGCCTCGCGTTCATCTCCCTTCGCTTCGGAACCGGGCAGGGGCGGGAGCTCTGCTTCTGGCTGCTGGCGGCGGTGTGGGCGACCGATATCGGGGCCTATGCGGTCGGGCGTACCGTCGGCGGCCCCAAGCTCTGGCCCCGGGTGAGCCCGAAGAAGACCTGGTCGGGGCTGCTCGGCGGCGTCGTTGCCGCCGGCATCGTCGGCTACGTGACGTCGCGGCTGCTGGGGAACGACCACGCCTTGGCCCTCATTGTTGGGGGCTTCATCGTCGCCGTCGTCTCCCAAGGCGGCGACCTGGCGGAGTCGGCGGTCAAGCGCCATTTCGATGTGAAGGACGCCGGAACCCTGATCCCCGGGCACGGCGGATTGCTCGACCGCGTCGATGGCCTGATCACCGCGGCGCCTGCGCTGGTGCTGGCGCTCTGGCTCTTCGGAGGAGACGCTCCCCTATGGAGATGATCCGCCGCGTCACCGTGCTGGGGGCGACCGGCTCGGTCGGCGCTTCCACGCTCGACCTGATCGGACGCGATCCCGAGCGCTTCCCGGTCGAGGCGCTGACCGCAGGCTCCAACGTCCAGCGCCTGATCGAGCTCGCCAAGCTCCATCGCCCACGCTTCGCCGCGATTGCCGACGAGCGCCAGTTCGCGGCACTGAAGGAGGGGCTCTCGGGCACCGGTATCGAAGCCGGTGCCGGCGCAAGCGCGGTGATCGAGGCTGCCGACCGTCCTGCCGGATGGGTGATGGCGGCGATCGTGGGGGCGGTGGGGCTCGCCCCGACCTACGCCGCGATCCGCCGGGGCGCGCTGGTCGCGCTCGCCAACAAGGAGGCGCTGGTCTGCGCCGGCGCGCTGATGACCGGAGAGGCGAAGCGGCGCGGGGCCAAGCTGCTGCCGGTCGATTCCGAGCACAACGCGATCTTCCAGGTCTTCGAGGACCTGCGCCGCGACTCCGTCGAGAAGCTGGTGCTGACTGCGTCGGGCGGCCCGTTCCGCACCTGGGCGGTCGAGCGCATGGCCAGCGCCACGCCTGCCGAGGCGGTCAAGCACCCGACCTGGTCGATGGGGACCAAGATCTCGGTCGATTCGGCGACTCTGATGAACAAGGGCCTCGAGGTGATCGAGGCGCACCATCTGTTCCATATCCCGGAGGAGCGGATCGAGGTCGTGGTCCACCCGCAGTCCGTGGTGCACAGCCTGGTCGCCTATCGCGACGGATCCGTGCTCGCCCAGCTCGGGTCGCCGGACATGCGCGTGCCGATCTCGTATGCGCTCGCATGGCCGGAACGTATCGAGACCCCGGCGGCCCGCCTTAATCTCGCCCAAATTGGTCAGCTCACCTTCGAAGCCCCGGATCCGACACGATTTCCTGCCCTTGGCCTCGCCCGTCTCGCCTTGCAAACAGGAGGCGCGGCTCCTACTATTCTGAACGCGGCGAACGAGGTTGCCGTCCACGGCTTCCTGACCGGTCGCCTGGGCTTCCTCGACATCGCCAGGGTCGTCGAAAGCACCCTCGGCTCAATCACGGCCCCGGCGCCCACGTCGATCGACGAGGTCCGGGCCATCGATGCCGAGGTGCGCGCCAGGGCCGGCGCTCGCTTGGCAGCTTAAGGACACGTACGGTCGCAGCATGATGCAGTTCGTCTCCGGTTTTGGCACTTACGTCATCCCGTTCCTGGTCATCCTGACCGTGCTCGTGTTCGTCCATGAGCTGGGTCATTTCTGGGTGGCGCGCCGGCACGGCGTCAGGGTCGAGGTCTTCTCGGTCGGCTTCGGGCCGGAGCTGTTCGGCTGGACCGACCGGCTCGGCACGCGCTGGCGCGTGTCGCTGCTGCCGCTCGGAGGCTATGTGCGCATGGCCGGCGATGGCGATGTCGCCTCGGTCACCAAGGGCCCGATCGCGGAAGCCGACCGCCAGCATTCGCTTTTCGCCAAGCCGGTGGGCCAGCGCGCTCAGATCAGCGTCGCCGGGCCGCTCGCCAACTTCCTCTTCGCCATCATCTTGCTGGCGATCCTTTTCGCCACCGCCGGCCGGCCGTTCACGCCGCCCACCGCCGACCAGGTGGTCGAGGACGGGGCCGCCGCAGCGGCAGGCATCATGGCCGGCGACCGATTCCTCACCGTCGACGCCCGCCCGGTCACCCGTTTCGAGGAGCTGCAGCGGATCGTGCAGGAGAGTCCCGGCCGCGCGCTCGCGGTCGAGGTCCGCCGCGGCGAGCAGGTGATCGCCTTGACGGTGACCCCGCGCACCAGCGAGATCACCGACCGCTTTGGCAACACCCGGCAGGTCGGGCTGCTCGGCGTGCGCTCGCTCAAGATCGAGACCAAGCGCGACAACCCCCTGACCGCGGTCTGGCATGCCGGAACCGAGACCTGGAACCTGACCGTCGGCACGCTGAAGGCGCTGGGCCAGATCATCGCCGGCACGCGGACGTCCGATGAGCTCGGCGGCCCGCTCCGCATCGCCCAGATGTCGGGCGAGGTGGCGCAGGGCGGCCTGGTCGCCACGCTCTGGTTCATGGCGGTGCTGTCGATCAATCTCGGCCTCGTGAACCTGATGCCGGTACCGGTGCTCGACGGCGGCCAGCTGGTGTTCTATGCCGCCGAGGCGCTTCGCGGCCGGCCGCTCGGCGACCGGGCGCAGGAGTACGCGGCGATGGTCGGCCTCGCGCTCGTCCTGGCATTGATGGTATTCGCTACCTGGAACGACCTGGTCCACCTCAAGGTCGTCGACTTCATCGGCCGCCTTTTCACCTGAAGGACCCGCGCAAAGACATGCTTCCGACCGGGATCAAGCGATCGGCCGCGTGGATGCTCGTGCTCATGGCGCTTCTCCTCTGCGGAGGGGCTTCGGCCCAGGAAGCGATCGGCGAGATCCGCGTCAACGGTGTTCAGCGCATCGATCCTGAGACCGTGCGGTCCTACCTTTCAGTGCGTGCCGGCGATCCTTTCGATCCCGATCGCCTCGACCGCTCGCTGAAAACGCTGTTCGCGACGGGACTCTTCGCCGACGTCTCGTTCCAGCGCGAAGGCAGCGCGCTCGTCGTCAACGTGGTCGAGAACCCGATCATCAACCGGATCGCCTTCGAGGGTAACAAGCGGATCGACACGGAGACGCTGACGCCCGAGGTGACGCTCCGTCCGCGCGTCGTCTACACCCGCACCAAGGTCCAGAACGACGTCAAGCGCATCCTCGACCTCTATCGCCGCAAGGGCCGCTTCGCCGCGACGGTCGAGCCCAAGATCATCCAGCTGCCGCAGAACCGCGTCGACCTCGTCTTCGAGATCGACGAGGGCGAGCTGACCGGCGTCCGCCGGATCAGCTTCGTCGGCAACAAGCGCTATGGCGACTCGGCGCTGCGCGGCGTGATCCAGACGAAGGAGTCGGCCTGGTACCGGATCCTGTCGTCCGACGACAACTACGATCCCGATCGCGTGTCGTTCGATCGCGAGCTGCTGCGCCGGTACTATCTCAACGCCGGCTACGCCGACTTCCGGGTGGTCTCGGCGGTCGCCGAGCTGGTGCCCGAGCGGACAGGTTTCTTCATCACCTTCACGGTGGACGAGGGCGAGCGCTACAAGTTCGGCGCCGTCGACATCAAGGCCGAGCTCAAGAACCTCGATCCGAAGCTGCTTCGCTCCGACGTCAAGTTCGACTCCGGCGACTGGTACTCGGCCGAGAAGGTCGATGAAGCCATCCAGCAGATGACCATCCGCCTCGGCAACCTGGGCTACGCTTTCGTCGACATCCAGCCCCAGGTCGAACGCAAGCGCGACGAGAAGGTCGTCAACCTCGTCTTCGAGATCAAGGAAGGCCCCAAGGTCTACGTCGAGCGCATCGACGTCACCGGCAACGTGCGGACGCTCGACAAGGTCGTCCGGCGCGAATTCAGGCTCGTCGAAGGCGATGCGTTCAACGCCGCCAAGCTTCAGCGCTCCCGCCAACGCATCCAGGGCCTCGGTTTCTTCAAGAAAGCCGAGGTCAACAACGTTCCCGGAAGCTCGCCCGACAAGACCGTCATCAAGGTCGAGGTCGAGGAGAAGTCGACCGGAGAGATCTCGTTCGGTGCGGGCTACTCGACCCAGGACTCGGTGCTGGGCCAGGTCGAGCTTCGCGAGCGCAACCTGCTCGGACGTGGCCAGGAAGTCCGCGTCGCCGGCATCGTTTCGGCCAAGCGCCGCGAGGTCGACTTCAGCTTCACCGAGCCGTACTTCCTCGATCGCGACGTGAGCGCGGGTTTCGACCTGTTCCACATTTCGCGGAACAACCAGGACACCAGTTCCTACGACGACAAGCGGACCGGCTTCGGGCTGCGGTTCGGCTACCAGCTCAGCGAGGCGCTCCGGCAGACGCTGCGCTACTCCCTGAGCGACATCGAGATCGACAACGTCAAGTCCACCGCGTCCCGCTTCATCAAGGAGTCCGCCGGCCAGCGCGTGACCTCGCTCGTCGGCCAGGACCTCATGTATGACCGACGCGACAACAAGATCGATCCCACAGACGGCTATTTCCTGAGGCTGTCCACGGATCTTGCGGGCCTCGGCGGCGATGGACGCTTCATCCGTCCGGGCGTGGGCGGCGGCTGGTTCTATCCGATCGCGGCCGACTATGTGTTCAGCCTCCTCGGCCAGGCCGGCATGGCCTACGGGCTCGGCGAAGACGTCGCGATCCAGGACCGCTACTTCATCGGCGGCCAGTCGCTGCGCGGTTTCCGGACCTCGGGCATCGGGCCTCGTGACATCACCACGGGCGATGCGCTCGGCGGCAACAAGTACTACACCGTCACGACCGAGATGAGCTTCCCGCTCGGCCTCCCGAAGGATATCCCGGTTCAGGGCCGTTTCTTCGTCGAGGCGGGCAGCCTGTGGGACATCGACGTCTCGGGACCCGAGATCCGTGACGAGAATTCCATCCGCGCCTCGATCGGCGTCGGGTTCTCGATCAGCTCGCCTGTCGGACCGATCCGCATCGATCTGGGACGCGCCATCGTAAAGGAGCCGTTCGACAAGACAGAGCTGCTCCGCTTCAGCTTCGGTACGAGGTTCTGACCATGACACGATCTCTTCTCGCTCTCGCCGTCGCAGGCTTGGTCGCGGCGTCTTCGCCGTCGATGGCCCAGACCCAACGGTCCCAGCCCGCGGCTCCCGCCGCGCAGCAGCCGGCACCGGCGCCGCGCGGCCCGGTCGAGCCAATGGTCGCGCCGGTCGTCATCGTGATCGACTTCCAGGAAGTCCTGCGAAACTCCGCGGCCGCCAAGTCGATCCAGCAGCAGCTGGAGCGGACGCGCAGCACGTATCAGGAAGACATCAACAAGAAGGAGCGCGATCTGCGCGCGGCCGAGCAGGAGCTCGGCCAGCAGCGTGCCGTGCTCGCGCCGGAGGCCTTCCAGCAGCGCCGACGAGATTTCGAGACGCGCGTGGCCGACGTGCAGCGAGAGGTCGGCGGCAAGAAGCGCCAGCTCGACCAGGCGTTCGAGGAGAACCTGTCGAAGGTTCGCGAGCAGCTGATCACCGTCGTCGACGAGCTCGCCAAGGAGACCAAGGCGAACATGGTGATCTCGAAGGCCGCGATCGTCATCGTCGAGAAGAAGTACGACCTGACCGGCGAGGCCCTGTCCCGCCTCGACAAGAGGATCTCGTCGGTCAAGCTGGTGATGCCGCAGATCAAGCCGTAGCGGCAGACGAATGGCCGATCCGCGTTTCTTTCATCTCGCCGGGCCTTTCACTCTCGGCGAGATCGCGGCGCGGGTCGGAGCGGAGGTCGGCCCCGGGTCGGATACCGGCCGTTTGGTCACCGACGTCAGCCCTCTGGGCGACGCCGGGCCGGAGCATCTGAGCTTTCTCGACAACAAGCGCTACGTCCAGGCTTTCACCGCGAGCCGCGCCGGCGCGTGCCTCGTCGAGGCGGAGATGGTGAGCCAGGCCCCCGCGGGCATGGCGATCCTGGTCGCGCGTAAGCCGAGGCTGGCTTTCGCCAAGGCCTGCCGACTGTTCTATCCCGAGCCCGAGGCGAGGGCTATGCGCCACGCGGGGTCCGCGATCGATCCCTCGGCGATCCTCGGGGATGGCGTCCAGGTCGAGGCGGGCGCGGTGATCGGCGCGCGAGCGGAGATCGGGGCGCGCTGCCGGATCGGTGCCAACGCCGTGATCGGCGACGGCGTCGTTCTCGGCGAGGACACGGTGATCGGTGCCAACGCTTCCGTCAGCCACGCGCTGATCGGGAGGAGGGTGGTGATCTACCCTGGCGCCCGCATCGGCCAACCCGGCTTCGGCTTCGAGGTCTCGTCCGAGGGCGTGGTCAAGGTACCCCACCTCGGCCGCGTGCGGATCGGCGACGACGTGGAGGTCGGCGCCAACACCACGATCGACCGCGGATCGGGTCCCGACACGGTGATCGGCCGGGGCACGATGATTGATAATCTGGTGCAGATCGGGCACAACGTCGTCCTCGGCGATGGCTGCATTCTGGCGGCCATGGCCGGCATCTCCGGTTCCACCCGCCTCGGCAACTTCGTCGTCCTGGCCGGGCAGGCCGGGATCTCCGGACACCTGACGATCGGCGACCGCGCCGTCGTCGGGCCACAGAGCGGGATCACCAAGGATCTTCCGGCCGACAGCCGGGTCATGGGGCTCCCGGCGATGCCGATGGCCGAATATGCTCGGCTGTCGGCGCAGCTGAAGCGCATGGGGAGGAAGGGCAAGTAGGCGATGAACGACGGCAAGATCGCTCAGGACGGCCAGACCGGGCCGACCGTCGCCGAGATCGACATCAACGGGATCATGCGGATGATCCCGCACCGATACCCGATGCTGATGATCGACAAGGTGGTCGACATCGTGCCGAACGTCAGCGCGGTCGGCATCAAGATGGTGTCGGTCAACGAGCCGTTCTTCCAAGGGCATTTTCCGCGCATGCCGGTGATGCCTGGGGTGCTGATCGTCGAGGCGATGGCGCAGACCGCGGCGGTGCTGGTGGTCTCGACGCTGGGATCGGCCTCCGAAGGCAAGCTCGTCTACTTCATGAGCGTCGAGAACGCGAAGTTCCGGAAACCCGTGGCCCCGGGCGAGAAGCTCGAGATCCACGTGAAGAAGGACCGCCACCGCGGCAACGTCTGGAAGTTCGCCGCCGAGGCGAAGGTCGACGGCGTGCTCAAGGCCGAGGCGACGTAC
>JBGALV010000125.1:0-12841 GCA_044223515.1 Alphaproteobacteria bacterium | reverse complement strand
GGCGACGCGCCATCCTGCCGGCGTCCGGTGCACCAGCACGTTCGAGCCGTTGAAGTCGGCGTGGGTCAGGCGCGGCGGCCGGGTCCATGCCTCGAGCCGATGCCCCTCGCGCTCGGCGAAAGCGAGGGCGGCCCGGGTCAGCGCCGCGCCCAGCCGCTCGCCGCCGCGCCCGTCCACCAGGCAGAGCCGCAGGTAGCCCGCGAGACCGCCTGCGCCGGCATCGATCGGCTGGGCGATATTCAGATCGGTGTCGAGAAATCCGGCGGTGGCGAAAGTCGTGGCGTGGATCGCCGCCAGCACGCGGCCGATGTCACGGGCGAGTCCTTCCCGTACGTCGGCCGCGAGGTCCGCGGCGACCCGGCCGAGATGGTGTCCTTCGATCCATTCGACGACGGCGTAGGGGCGATCCGTGGCCGGATTCGATTCGGCGGCGTGAAGGATCTTCGGTATCGGCACCCGCCCGTCGAGACGTCGATGCAGCGCCCATTCCTTCCGCGCCTCGGCCGGAGCGCGCTGGTAGAGGCGGAGCAGCAGAGGCGAATCGCGGCCCGAGATCGTCACACGGAGGTTCGTGTTGGCGAGGCCGCCCGACACCGGCTCGATGCCTGTCACGCGCGTGCCGGGAAAGACGGGGTTGATCAGGCGCTCCGCCGTTTCCGCCTCGACTTCGAGAATCGGCGTGCCGCGGGTCCAGCCTTCGCGCATGGCGCGACCCTATCACGGGTCGTCTATAGTGCGGCCATGCGCCTGCCGTTCCTCGATCGATGGCTCAAGCGGGAGCCGCCGGCTCCGGCGAAGCCGAAATACGCGCCCAGGCGCCGGCGCGTGCTGGTGACCGAAGAGGACGACGAGGAGGAGGTGCGTCCGCCGCACCAGGGCTTTCTCTCCGACCGCAAGAGCCGCTTCACGCTGATCTCTGCCATCGTCGCCATCGTCGTCACCGGCGTGGTGATGCTGATCGAGAAGAAGCTCGCCTCGACCGCGACCGACGCCCGTGTCGACCGCCCGGCGCAGGTGGCGCTGGGGCGCACGCTCTATCGGCTGCACTGCTCCTACTGTCACGGCACCGACCGCGAAGGCCACGAGGACTGGCGGCCCGAGACGCCGATCACCGCCGGCATCTCGCCGGCCCTCGACGAGCGCTCGCCGATCGTCGACCGCGGCGACCGGCAGATCTTCGAGTGGATCAAGTATGGCGGCCAGCCGTTCCTTCCGGCCGGCGTTCGCAGCCAGATGCCGGCCTTCGAGTTCAACCTGACCGAGGCGCAGATCTGGGCGATCGTGGCCTACCTGAAGAACCGCTGGCCCGACGACGTGCTCGCCCGACACGAGCGCGCGAACAAGAGCGAGCCGTGAGCGAGCTCCAGGTGGCCGTGCTCCTCGCCGCCGCCGCGTTCGCCGCGGCCTGGCTTGCCACCGGACGCGTGCTCGCGTGGCTGGTCCGGCGGCAGATCGTCGACACGCCCAATCATCGCTCCTCGCATACGCGGCCGACGCCGCGCGGCGGCGGCATCGGGCTGCTCGCCGGCATCCTGCCGGCACTCCTCGCCTTCGCCGTCATGACCTCGGCGCCGCTGCCCTGGCTCGTGCTCGTCGCCGCGGCGGCGTGTCTCGCGCTGCTGTCGTGGCGCGACGACCGCAAGCACGTATCGGCGCGTTGGCGACTGCTCGCGCAGGTCGTCGCGGTCGCGGCGGGTCTCTCCGTCCTCGACGGCGGTCCGGCGTTCCAGGGACTGCTGCCGCCGGCGCTCGATCTTCTCGCCGCCGGCCTCGCCTGGGTCTGGTTCGTCAACCTGACGAACTTCATGGACGGCATCGACGGCATCACCGGCGTCGAGGCGGCCTCGATCGGGATCGGACTCGCGGTGGCCGGCGCGCCGGCCGCACCGGCCTTGGCCGTCGCGGCGGCGGCGCTCGGCTTCCTTCGCTGGAACTGGCATCCCGCGCGGCTCTTCATGGGGGACGTCGGCAGCGTGCCACTGGGATACCTGCTGGGCGCGATGCTGCTGATGCTGGCGAAGACCGGTCACTGGGCACCGGCGCTGATCCTTCCCGCCTACTATCTGGCGGACGCGACCTGGACGCTGCTTCGCCGCCTGATCCAGCGAAAGCGCGTCTGGGAGGCGCATCGCGAGCACTTCTACCAGCAGGCGACCCAGCATGGCTGGAGCCATGCGCGCGTATCGATCTCGGTCGGCGTGCTGAACCTCTGCCTCGTCTTCCTGGCATTCCTGGCGCTGGCGGCCCCTTGGCCGGCGCTGGCGCTGGCCGCCGTACTGGTGGGGGCGACCCTGCTCCGATTCGCCCGAGCCTGATTTCCGGCGCTCCGATGTGCTATAGCGCCCCCGAATGACCAATCGCCGCTGGCCGGTCCGACGCGCACTCGTCGTCGCGTTGTTCGACGCGACGCTCGCCGCCGCCGCCTACCTCGTCTCGTTCTATCTCCGCGTCGGCGACCTCATCGTCGACTGGCCACCGCAGGCGCTGTGGGGCGGGCTCGCGCTGTTCGTCGCGATCACCGTCGGCGTCGCCCAGTTCTTCGGGCTCTCACGCCGGGTCTGGCGCTATGCCGGCCTCGACGACGTCGCCACCATCGGCAAGGTGGTGGCCCTCAGCCACCTGATCTTCCTGCCGGTGCTGTTCCTGGTGACGCGTTTGCAGGACTTCCCGCGCTCGGTCGTGCTGATCGACGTCTTCGTGATGACCGCATTCCTGGCGGCGCCCCGGCTCCTGACCCGCATCCTTCGCGAACGCCGCTTCGGCGGCGTGCTGGAGCGCGAAGGCCGGCGGGTGCCGGTCCTGCTCGTGGGGTGGGGGGATGCGGCGGAGACTTTCGTCCGCAACCTCGCGCGCGGCGACGGGGCGCCCTACCGCGTCGTCGGCGCCGTCGACGACCGCAAGGACTATCAGGGCCGGCAGGTGCTGGGCGTCGAGGTCCTGGGTCCGGAATCCGCGCTGGAACGGGTCGTCGGGCAGCTCGCCGAGCGCGACGAGCGGCCGGAGCGGCTCGTGCTCGGCCGGGCCGAGGGCGACCGAGCGCGACGAGCGGCCGGAACGCCTCGTGCTCGGCCGAGCCGAGGGCGACGGCGCCCATGTCCGCGGTCTGGTGGAGCTGGCAGCCAAGATGGCGCTGCCGCTGAGCCGTCTTCCCGATCCGCGCCGGCTCGAGCAGGCGGGGGCGACCAAGTCGGAGATCAAGCCGATCGAGGTCGAGGACCTGCTCGGCCGGCCTCAGCGCGTGCTCGACCGGTCGGGATTGGAGCGGATGATCGCGGGCAAGCGGGTCCTCGTCACCGGTGCCGGCGGCAGCATCGGCAGCGAGCTCGTCCGCCAGATCGCCGCGTTCAACCCCGCGCACCTGGCGCTTCTCGACAACGGCGAGTACCAGCTCTACCTGATCGACTCGGTGATGGCGGAAAGCTGGCCGTCGCTGCCGCGCTCGGCGATCCTCGGTGACGTCCGCGACCGCGTGCGCGTCGAGCAGGTGCTGGCGCGCGAGCGTCCCGACCTCGTCTTCCATGCGGCCGCCTTCAAGCATGTGCCTCTGGTCGAGGCGAACCCGAATGAGGGCGTGTTGACCAACGTCGCCGGTACGCGCGTCGTCGCCGACGCCGCGATCGCCGCGGGCGTCCAGGCGATGGTGCTGATCTCGACCGACAAGGCGGTGAACCCGTCGAGCCTCATGGGCGCCAGCAAGCGCGTCGCCGAGATCTACTGCCAGGCCCTCGAGGTCGCGTCTCGTGGGCGCGGCGGCACGCGCTTCGTCACGGTCCGTTTCGGCAACGTGCTGGGCTCGACCGGATCGGTGGTGCCGTTGTTCCAGCGCCAGATAGCCGCCGGCGGGCCGGTCACGGTCACCGATCCAGAGGTCACACGCTACTTCATGACCGTGCGCGAGGCGGTCGAGCTGGTGCTGCAGTCCTGCGAGCTCGCGCTGTCGCGCCCGAAGGAAGAGCCTGGCGCGATCCACGTGCTGGAGATGGGCGAGCCGGTGAAGATCCTCGATCTCGCGCGCCAGATGATCCGGCTCGCGGGGCTTCGCCCCGGCGAAGACATCAAGATCGAGTTCACCGGGCTCCGGCCGGGCGAGAAGCTCTTCGAGGAGCTGTTCCACGGCCAGGAAGATCTGATGAAGACTGACCGACCCGGGATCCTCCTGGCGCGTCCGCGCGTGGTCGATCTGGCGATCCTCGCCCGCGCGCTCGACGAGATCGAGGAAGCGGCACGCAACCGCCGCACCGACGACACGCTCTCGGGTCTGCTGCGCCTGGTGCCCGAATACGAAGGAACGATGCGGCCGAACGACCGCCGCGCCGGCCGAGCCAGCCTCTAGCGGTCTTTTAGAGTTCCGACTTCTCGATCACCCAGGGCTCGCGCCTGGCACCTTCGACCCATGCGGCCATCGCCGGATCGGCCCAGATCGTGTTGACGTAGGCCTTGGCGTCCGCGTCGAGGTCGACCTGGTACGTGACGAAGCGCGAGCAAACAGGCGCGTACATCGCATCGGCGATGGAGAAGCTCCCGAAGAGATAGGGGCCGTTCTGGCCGAAGCGCGTGCGGCAGTCGCGCCAGATCGCCGAGATCCGGTTGATGTCCTCCTGGACACCCGGCGCGCGGCCCTTGCCCGGCAGGTTGCCGCGGACGTTCATCGGCATGTTGGCGCGAAGTGCCGAGAAGCTGGAGTGCATCTCGTTCGAGACCGAGCGCGCGATCGCACGCGCCGACGGATCCTTCGGCCACAGGTTCGCGTCCGGAAACTTCTCTGCCAGGTACTCGCAGATCGCCAGCGATTCCCAGATCGTCAATTCGTCGTCCTTCAGCGTCGGCACGAAGCCGCTGGGCGAATGCTTGAAGATCTCGGCGCGCGTCTCCGGCCGGTCGAGCGGGATCACGATCTCCTCGAAGGCGGCGCCCGACTTCTTCAGCACCAGCCACGGCCGCAACGACCAGGAGGAGTAGTTCTTGTTGCCGACGACCAGGGTGAGGGCCATGGAACGCGTCCGATCTGTAAATCGTTAACCCGGTAGTTAGCCCCGCGCTCGGTCCCGTGCAACCCGCAGGATAAGCCGTCCGCTTTGCCGCGCACCGTCACGCTGGCATCCGCAGCCGCATTGGCTTAACCCTAGCCGAATGGCCGCTTCGGTTCCCTCACCATGCATCGGGCTCTGCATCCTCGATCCCGAAACCGGCTTCTGCAAAGGCTGCTTTAGGACCATCGAGGAGATCGGCGCGTGGCTCGGGCTCGATGACGAAAGCCGCCGCGCGGTAATCGCGCGCCTGCGTGAAAGGCGGACCGGCGCGACTCGCTGATGCGCGATGGCCCGAGCGCCGCAGGTCTTTGCGACAGTTTTTTTCCGGCGGGGGGAATTTCCTCTTGCATCAGGGGGTCTCTTGCCCCAAATACCGCCCTCGTTTTCCTAGGGTCCACTCTTAGTTTGGAGGTCCGATGGCCAAGCTCATCGCTCTTGCCAAAGTGGGGATGGACTCGGGGACCCGCGCCAGCGAGGCATTGCCAGACAGCCGGGCGACCGAGACCAAGAACCGCCTCGCGGTCGCAACCACTAAAACCGACGACCAGCTCGATCATTTCGTCACCCAGGACGGGCTGACGTTCGCGGGCACGCATCTCATTCTCGATCTTTGGGGCTGCACCGGCCTCGACGACGAGGAGCTGATCGAGCGCGCCTTCCGCAAATGCGTCCAGGATTGCGGCGCGACGCTGCTGCACATCCATCTGCACCGGTTCCTGCCGTCGGGCGGGATCTCGGGCGTGGCGGTGCTGGCTGAATCGCACATCTCGATCCACACTTGGCCGGAGCGGGGCTACGCCGCGCTCGACCTGTTCATGTGCGGCGACGCCAAGCCGCACAAGGCGATCCCGGTCTTGAAGGACGCCTTCAAGCCGACGCACGTCACGCTCGGGGACTACAAGCGAGGCATGACCTGATGGAGTGGTTCAACGAGACCCTCTATCCGGACATCGGTCAGCGCTTCCAGGTCACCAAAGTCGTCTTCCGCGAGAAAACCGAGCACCAGGATCTCATCATCTTCGAGACCCCGGTGCTCGGGCGCGTGCTTGCGCTCGACGGCGTGATCCAGGTCACCGAAGGTGACGAGTTCGTCTATCACGAGATGCTGACGCACGTGCCGCTGGTAGCCCATGGCCGTGCCAAGCGCGCACTCATCATCGGCGGCGGCGATGGCGGCATCGCGCGCGAGATGCTGAAGCATCCGCTCGAGCGCGTGGTTATGGTCGAGATCGACCGAGCCGTCGTCGATCTCTGCACCAAGTACATGCCGAGCGTCTCCGGCGGCGCCTTCGAGGACAAGCGCCTCGACCTGGTGATTGCCGACGGCTGCAAGTACGTGGCCGAAACCAAGGAGCGCTTCGACGTCATCGTCGTCGACTCGACCGACCCGCAAGGGCCCGGCGAGGTCCTGTTCACCGAGGCCTTCTATCGCGACTGCAGCCGAGCGCTGGCTCCGGGCGGCGTGCTCTGCCTCCAGGACGGCGTGCCCTTCCTGCAGCCGGACGAACTGGCGATGGTCAACGGGCGACTGAAGAAGTTCTTCGCCGACGCCTACGCCTACGTGGCGGCGATCCCGACCTATTACGGCGGGTTCATGGCGCTCGGCTGGGCGACCGACGACAGGTCGCTGCGCCAGACCGAGGCGGCGGTGCTGCGCGAGCGCTTCGGCAAGCTGGGGATCCAGACCCGGTACTACACGCCGGACCTGCACGTTGCTGCTTTCCACCCGCCGCGCTTCATCGCCGAGAAGCTGGCCTGATCCGTAAATAGTTGTAATCGCGGGCTGATTTCCCGTGATTTAGGTCACAGAAGCAATTCGTTAACGCTGATAAGAGTTCCTTTACCTCTGGGGCCTATGGTAGACCCAGAGCGGTTGCAGAACCGCAGCCATTGGGAAGGAGAACCCATGCCCTCGCCAGTCGGGTCTTCCGGCGAAGTTACGTCTCTGGGAATCATCGGCCTCAAGGCCGCTCAGAAGTCCCAGGCCACACAGGCGCAAGTCGTCGTCCAGGCCCTCGATAACGCCAAGCAGATCGCGCAGTCCGCTCCGTCCAACGGACGCGGCCAGCACGTCGACACCTCGGCGTAAGCTCTCGGCTTCTCCTTCGGGGGAGTCGTCGCCCTCGCTTTCAGCCGAAAGCGGGGGCGTCGCTTTTTCAGGCCCTGGTTTCGAGGTTCCGGCGCCTAAGCCCAGGCGACCTCGGGGGGCAGCGACATCAGGATGGCCTCGACGTTGCCGCCGGTCTTGAGGCCGAACAGCGTGCCGCGGTCGTGGAGCAGGTTGAACTCGACGTAGCGCCCGCGCTTGAGCAGCAGCGCCTTCCGCTGCTCCTCCGTCCACGGCCGGTCCATGTGCCGGCGCACCAGTTCCGGATAGACCTCGAGGAAGGCCTCGCCCGCGTCGCGGGTGAAGGCGAAGTCGCGCTCGAAGTCGCTCTCCAGGTTGTCGAAGAAGATGCCGCCGACGCCGCGCGGCTCGCCCCTGTGCGGCAGGAAGAAGTAGCGGTCGCACCATTCCTTGAAGCGCGGGTAGTGGCCGGGATCGTGACGATCGCAGGCGGCCTTGAGCGCCTCGTGGAAACGCGCGGTGTCGGCCTCGTCCGGGAAGGTCGGGGTCATGTCGGCGCCGCCGCCGAACCAGCCCCTGGTGGTGACGATGTGGCGGGTATTCATGTGCGCCGCCGGCACCAGTGGCGAGCGCATGTGGGCGACCAGCGAGATGCCCGAGGCCCAGAAGCGCGGATCCTCCGACGCCCCGGGGATCGACTTGGCGAATTCCGGCTGGAACTCGCCGTGCACGGTCGAGACGTTGACGCCGACCTTCTCGAAGACCCGGCCCTTCATGATCGCCATGACGCCGCCGCCGCCGCCAGGCCGGTCCCAGGCCTTGCGCTCGAAGCGGCCGGGCGGCAGGTCCGCAAGCGGGCCGCGGTAGTCGTCCTCGATCGCCTCGAAGGCGGCGCAGATCCGGTCGCGAAGCGCCTCGAACCAGGCCCGCGCCTCCGCTTTTCTTTCCTCGCTCACGCCGCCTCCGGAAAGCCTTTGGTCTGGCGCAAGGCCTCGCCCAGAACCAGGGCGGCCGCAAGGGCCACGTTGAGCGACCGGAGGCCCGGCCGCATCGGCACCCTGACCTCGGCATCGCAGACGCTCCGGACCTCGGCCGGAACCCCGGCCGATTCTCTGCCCAGCAGCAGGATGTCGTCCGGACGGAAGGCGAAATCGAGGTGGGAAACCTCTGCCCGGGTGGTCAGGAGGACCAACCGTCCCGGCTTCCGGTCGGTCAGGTAGCGCTCCCATGAGGCATGGCGGGCCAGGTCGGCCGCCGTGAAGTAGTCCATGGCAGCCCGGCTGAGGCGGCGGTCGTCGATCGCGAAACCGGCCGGTTCGATCACGTCGACGGCCACGCCGAGGCAGGCTCCCAGCCGAAGCAGCGCGCCGGCGTTCTGGGGGATGTCCGGCTGATAGAGGGCGAGACGCATGCTGCGACAAAAAACGCGGTGCCGCTTGTCTTTGCAAGCCCTTCAAAATGCTCTATACGCGCCATCGCCCATCCCGGCTTTCGATCTTGCGTCATAGTGTCGCAAGCCGGGCTCCGGGCGCTCGGGGTAGGTTCTCGACCCGAGGTTAAGCACAAGATTTCGACCGCCTTTCCGGGGGTGTGAATGGCAGAGGCAGCGACGGCGACGAAGGGTCACGCCGAAGGCGAGACCCGACGCGATTTTATTTATCTGGCCGCCGCGGGCATGGGCGCCGTCGGCGCCGCGACGGTGGCGTGGCCGTTCATCTCCTACATGAACCCGTCCGCCGACGTGCTGGCGCTGTCGACCACCGAGGTCGACCTGAAGCCGGTCCAGGAAGGTATGGCGATCACGGTCACCTGGCGCGGCAAGCCGGTCTTCGTCCGCCGCCGCACCAAGGCTGAGATCGACGCGGCTGCGGCGACCAAGCTCGACGAGCTCCCGGATCCGGAAGCCGACTCGGCGCGCGTGAAGAAGCCGGAATGGCTGATCCTGGTCGGCGTCTGCACCCATCTCGGCTGCGTGCCGCTGGGACAGAAGACCGCCGATCCGCGTGGCGACTTCGGTGGGTGGTTCTGCCCTTGTCACGGCTCGCACTACGATACGTCGGGCCGCATCCGTAAGGGACCGGCGCCGAAGAATCTCGGCGTGCCGCCGTACGCCTTCCTCGACGACACGACCATCCGCATCGGCTAGGACCTGAAGCCATGGCAGCCGCTCTCAAGAACCCGCTCGTGCGATGGATTGATCACCGTTTGCCGGTGTTCACCTTCATGCATCACGAGCTGCACGAGTACCCGACCCCGAAGAACCTCTCCTACTGGTGGAACTTCGGTTCGCTCGCCGGCGTCGTGCTCGTCATCATGATCATGACGGGCATCTTCCTCGCGATGCACTACACGCCGCACACCGCGTTCGCCTTCGACTCCGTCGAGCGGATCATGCGCGACGTGAACTATGGATGGCTGATCCGCTACATCCATATGAACGGCGCATCGTTCTTCTTCATCGTCGTCTACATCCACATCTTCCGAGGGCTCTACTACGGCTCCTACAAGGCGCCGCGCGAGCTCCTGTGGATACTGGGCGTGGTGATCCTGCTCCTGATGATGGCCACCGCCTTCATGGGCTACGTGCTGCCCTGGGGCCAGATGAGCTTCTGGGGTGCCACCGTCATCACCAACCTGTTCTCCGCGTTCCCGGTGGTCGGCGACTGGATCGTGACGCTGCTCTGGGGCGGCTTCTCGGTCGACAACCCGACGCTGAACCGCTTCTTCTCGCTGCACTACCTGCTGCCGTTCCTGATCGTCGGGGTGGTCGTGCTGCACCTGGTCGCGCTGCACCGCTTCGGTTCGAGCAACCCGCTCGGCATCGACGTGAAGGGCCCGCAGGACTCGATTCCCTTCCACCCGTACTACACGGCGAAGGACTCCTTCGGCCTCGGCGTTTTCTTCATCGTCTTCGCCGCGGTGGTGTTCTTCGCGCCGAACCTGTTCGGCGAGCCGGACAACTACATCCCGGCGAACCCGCTGGTGACGCCGCCGCACATCGTGCCGGAGTGGTACTTCCTGCCGTACTACGCGATCCTTCGCGCGATTCCGAACAAGCTGCTCGGCGTCATCGCGATGTTCGGCTCGATCCTGGTGCTGTTCATCGTGCCCTGGCTGGACACGGCCCGGGTGCGCAGCGCCAAGTTCCGTCCGACCTACCGGAAGTTCTTCTGGCTGCTGGTGATCGACTGCGTCGTGCTCGGCTACGTCGGTGCCAACCCGCCGGAAGGCTGGTTCATCCTCGCCGGCCGGATCGCCACCTTCTACTACTTCTTCCACTTCCTGATCCTGATGCCGGTGCTGGGGCTGATCGAACGGCCGCTGCCGCTGCCTCAATCGATCTCCGCACCCGTGCTCAAGCCTGCGGAAGGGAAAGCCTGATGCGCCGTCTGATTTCCGCCGCCGCTCTGCTCCTTCTCCTCGGCAACGCCGCCGAGGCGGCCGAGGGCGCCAAGCCGCCGGCTCAGCACTGGAGCTTCTCGGGGGTCTTCGGGACCTTCGACCGTGCCTCGTTGCAGCGTGGCTTCCAGGTCTACAAGGAAGTCTGCGCCGCCTGCCACGCGGTCTACATGCTCTCGTATCGAGACCTGAAGGGCATCGGCTACGCCGAGGACGACATCAAGGCGATCGCCGCCCAGGCCAAGATCATGGACGGGCCGAACGACGCGGGCGAGATGTTCGAACGGGCCGGCCGCCCGTCGGACAAGTTCGCGCGTCCCTTCGCCAACGAGAATGCCGCGCGCGCGTCCAACAACGGCGCCTACCCGGTCGACCTCTCGATGGTGACCAAGGCGCGCGTCGGCGGCTCGGACTACATCTACGCGGTGCTAACCGGCTATGTGCCCGCCCCCGCCGGCGTCACGCTGGGCGAGGGCATGCACTACAACGCCTACTTCCCGGGCCATCAGATCGCCATGCCGGCGCCGATCAACGTCGACGGCGTCACCTACCAGGACAGCACCAAGGCGACGGTCGAGCAGCAGGCGAAGGACGTCACGACCTTCCTCACCTGGGCGTCCGAGCCGACGCTCGAGGCGCGCAAGCTGATGGGCATCAAGGTCATGCTGTTCCTGATCGTGATGACCGGCATCCTCTATGCCGCCAAGCGCAAGGTCTGGGCCTCGGTCCACTGATCCGGCCCTTCCGGCCTTGAGTTCTAGCGAGGGCCGCGGCGAAGCGGCCCTCGTTGCTTTTGAGGGAGGCGAGACGCCATGACCCTGGTCGGCATCATCGGCGGCAGCGGCGTCTACGACATCCCGGGCCTGACCGAGGTCTCGTGGAAGGCCGTCGACACGCCGTGGGGGGCACCGTCCGACCAGCTGATGTTCGGCACGCTCGACGGCCAGAAGCTGGTGTTCCTGCCGCGCCACGGCCGCGGCCACGTGAAAAGCCCTTCCGACATCAACTACCGCGCCAACATCGACGCGCTGAAGCGCGCCGGCGTCACCGACGTCATCTCGATCTCGGCGGTGGGGTCGCTGAAGGAGGAATTGCCGCCCGGCACCTTCGTCGTCGTCGACCAGTTCATCGACCGCACCTTCGCGCGCACCAAGAGCTTCTTCTCGGACGGCTGCGTCGCGCATGTGTCGGTGGGGCACCCGGTGTGCACGCGTCTCGGCGACCACCTGATGGCCGCCGGCCAGAAGCTCGGCCTCAGGATGGTGCGCGGCGGCACGTACATGGTGATGGAAGGGCCGCAGTTCTCGACCCAGGCTGAATCGCACCTCTATCGCAGCTGGGGATGCAGCGTGATCGGCATGACCAACATGCCGGAGGCGAAGCTCGCCCGAGAGGCGGAGATCTGCTACGCGACCGTCGCCATGGTCACCGACTACGACTGCTGGCATCCCGACCACGACCACGTCACGGTCGAGCAGGTGGTCAAGGTCGTGATCGCAAACGGCGATCATGCGCGCGGCCTCGTGCGCGAGGCGGCGCCGCGCATGAAGGACCATCAGGGGCCGTGCGCTCACGGCTGCCAGACCGCGCTCGAGCACGCGATCATGACCCATCCCGACAAGCGCGATCCGGCGCTCCTGGCGAAGCTCGACGCCGTCGCCGGACGGGTGCTCAAGAAGTGACGCCGGTCTTCGGCATCGACCACGTCCAGGTCGTCGTCCGTGAGCTGGAGATGGCGAAGCGGACCTGGGCCCGGCTCGGATTCACGCCGACGCCGCGCGGACGCCATCTCAATCGCGGCAGCGGCAACTACTGCCTGATGCTGCGCGAGGGCTATATCGAGCTCATCGGCGTCATCGATCCCGCGCTTCCGACCTCGAATCTGGACGCGCACCTGGCGCACGGACCGGGGTTGATCGGTCTCGCTTTCGGCGCGCCCTCCGGCGGAGAGGCCGCCGAGCATCTGGCCAAGGCCGGCCTCGCGCCGACCGGCCCGACCAGGCTGGAGCGCATCATCGAGCGCGACGGCGTCGACGCGCGTCTCGGCTTCGACATCGTCAACCTGCCGGACGGGACGGTGCCGGGCTTCCGCACCTTCGTCTGCTGTCACCTGTCAGAAAAGGAAGTGCGCGATCCGGCCTGGCTCACGCACCCGAACGGAGCGGTCGCCACGTCCGGCTTCGTGGTCGCGGCCGCCGATCCGGCACCGGTCCTCGACGGGTTCCGGCGGATCTTCGGCGACGCCGCGATTCGCGGCCGGGTCGTCGAGACCGGGCGCGAGCGCATCGAGGTGGTGACGCCCGAGGAGCTTGAGGCCGTCTATCCCGGGGTCCGGGCCAAGCCC
>JBGALV010000124.1:0-12857 GCA_044223515.1 Alphaproteobacteria bacterium | reverse complement strand
CGACAAAGCGGCGGCGCCTTATCGCGGGCTCGACCGCTTCGACGCGCGCAAGCGGGTGGTCGCGGACCTGGAAGAGTTGGGTTTGCTCGAGAAGGTCGAGCCGGTGACGCATGCCGTGCCGCACGACGAAAAGACGAAGACCGTCGTGCTCGAGCCGATGCTGACCGAGCAGTGGTATCTGAACGTGAAGCCGCTGGCCGAGCGCGCGCTTGAGTCCGTGCGCTCGGGGCAGACGAAGTTCGTGCCGGAGCGGTTTGCCGACACCTATTACCGTTGGCTTGAAGACATTCGCCCGTGGTGCGTGTCGCGTCAGCTGTGGTGGGGGCATCAGATCCCCGCTTGGTACGACGACAAAGGCAACGTGTTCGTCGCCGAGACGGAAGCCGACGCGCTGGCGCAGGCGAAGGCCAAGCACGGGCATGACGTGGCGCTGAAGCGCGATCCGGATGTGCTCGACACGTGGTTCTCGTCGGGCCTGTGGCCGTTTTCGACGATGGGATGGCCGGACAAAACGCCGGAACTCGCGCGTTACTATCCGACCGACGTCGTCGTGACGATGTTCGACATCATCTTCTTCTGGGTCGCCCGGATGATGATGTTCGGCATCCACTTCATGGGCGAGACGCCGTTCAAAGACGTCTACATCCACGGCCTCGTGCGCGACGAGCGCGGCCAGAAGATGTCGAAGACCAAGGGCAACGTGATCGACCCGCTGGAGCTGATAGACGCCTACGGCGCCGACGCGCTCCGCTTCACGATCGCCGCCTCGATCAGCCAGGGCCGCGACATCAAGCTCGCCAAGACCAAGGTCGAGGGCTACCGCAACTTCGCGACCAAGATCTGGAACGCCGCACGCTTCGCCGAGATGAATGGCTGCAAGCCGGTCGCGGGCTTCGATCCGTCGCAGGCGAAGCTGCCGCTCAACCGCTGGATCGCGACCGAGATCGCCGACCTCTCGGCCAAGGTCACCGAGAGCCTCGACGACTATCGCCTGAACGAGGCCGCGATGGGCCTCTATCACGGGCTCTGGGGCACGTATTGCGACTGGTATGTCGAGTTCGCGAAGCCGGTGTTGACCGGAAGCGATATGGCAGCGGCTGACGAGACTAAGGCCACGACCGCCTGGGCGCTCGATGCGCTGATGCACCTGCTGCATCCGATCATGCCGTTCCTGACCGAGGAGATCCATGCGCAGTCCGGTTACTCCGGAAAGCTGATCACCGGCGAGTGGCCGCTGCCCAAGGACGGCTGGATCGATCGCAAGGCGCAGGCCGAGATCGGTTGGGTGGTGAAGCTGATCTCCGAGATCCGCTCGGTGCGTTCGGAGATGAACGTGCCGCCGGGAACCCCGCTCAAGCTCCAGGTGAAGGACGCAGGCACGGAGACCAAGCGCCGCCTGCAGGCCTATGGCGACCTGATCCGCCGGCTCGCGCGGGTCGAAGGGCCGACCGAGACGGCCGAGATCGAGAAGACCGCGGCCCAGGTCGTCGTGGACGAGGCGACCTTCGCGCTGCCGCTGGCCGGCGTGATCGACCTCGCGGCCGAGCGTACGCGACTCTCGAAGGAGATCGACAAGCTCTCGGGCGAGATCGGCAAGATCGACGCCAAGCTCGGCAATGCCGGCTTCGTCGCCAAGGCGCCGCCCGAAGTGGTCGAGGAGCAGCGCGAGCGCCGGGCCGAGGCCGACCAGGCGCTGGCGAAGATCCGGCAGGCGCTCGAACGGATCAAGGCGGCCTGAAGTGAGGTTTCGCGACGCTCTCGCGCCGCGTCTCGCCGTTCAGACCTTCGATTGCTGGCTCGCCCTCCGCGTCGACGGCAAGGTGCCGAGAAAGGACCATCTCTGTCCGCTCGGCCTGCCTGCCCCGGCGCTGCCCTACATCATGCTGATGGAGTGGATGGGCGAGGGCGAGGAGTTTCGCTGCCGCCTCGTCGGCGACGGCGTGCGCGAGTGGTACGGCACCAGCGTCGTCGGCCGGTCCATGCGCGACCTGATCCCTCCCGAGGCTCATGCGCAGCGCGCGCCGCTGCTGCGCCACTGCCTCGCGGAACAGGCGCCGGCCTGGTTCTCCGGCCCGATGCTGGTGAACAGGCAGCCGGTTCGCCATGCGAGCCGCCTGCTGCTGCCGGTCTCCTCGCGCGGCGATGCCACCGACGGCATCGTCATGGTCGCCTTCATCGACGAGACGGCCGGCACGCGCCCGAGCATCGCGCTCGATGAGGCGCGTACCTGCCCGCGCGCAGAACTGGGTTAGCCCTTCAGCCTCGCCCGCATCCGGTCCGCATAGGCGACCAGGTTTGCGTGTCTGGCAGTGCCGGCCTTGAGCGGAGTTTCCAGCGGCGCGTGCAGGATGTTGATCAGCCAGCCGGCGGCCGTCGCATCCAGCGAGGTCGGCCTGTCGCCGAGCATGTAGGGACGGTCGCCGAGGAGCGTTGCGAGCGCGTCGATGTCGCGCATGCCGATCGCATAGATCTCGTCGCGGCTGTGGCGGAGCGTGCCCTGACCGTTCAGCGTGCGGGAGACGCGGCGTCGGACCAGCGGCGGCACCAGGACCTTGAGCGGGCCGGGAAGGAAGCTGAACACCAGGGGGCTGAACACCTTCCAGCCGGCATCGTCGATCCAGCGCGAATACACGATGGTCCAGTAGAGGCTCTCTTCGCACAGGCGCTGCCAGGCATGGAGGTTCGCCTTCTCGGCCACCGACAGGTGACCATCCAAGGGATCGCCATACCTGGCCTTGAGGTGCTCGATGATGAAACGGGAGTCGGCAACGATCCTGCCCTCGTCCTCGATGACCGGCAGCTGGCCCTTCGGCGACTTGCGGAGGTCGCCGCGCTTCTTCTGGAACGGGTGGCCGGCGAGCCGGAGATACGCCTCCATCTTCAGGCAGAAAGGGCTCGGATCGAAGCCGAAAGCGTCGCCGAAGTGGTAGAGCGTGATCATCGTTCCCCCGAACGTTCGTTTCGCCATGCTATACGCGGGGCGAGCCGCCGGCGATAGAACCGGCTAGGCAACGGTCGGCACCGGGCGCTATCGTCCAGCATTCCTTTCAAACGAGCAGAGATCCATGGCTGCGAAGAAGTCCGCTAAGAAGTCCGCTAAGAAGTCCGCGTCGAAGGGTTTCGACAAGTCGAAGCTGCCGTCGCGCTACACCAGCGTCGGCCCTGCGTCGGCGCCGCACCGCGCGTTCTACTACGCGATGGGCATGACCGATTCAGAGATCGCGCAGCCCTTCGTCGGCGTCGCCACCACCTGGAACGAGGCCGCGCCCTGCAACATCGCCCTGATGCGCCAGGCGCAGGCGGTCAAGAAGGGCGTGAAGGCGGCAGGCGGCACGCCGCGCGAGTTCACGACGATCACGGTCACCGACGGCATCGCCATGGGCCATGCCGGCATGCGCTCCTCGCTGGTCAGCCGCGAGGTGATCGCGGACTCGGTCGAGCTCACGATGCGCGGCCACAGCTACGACGCGCTGGTCGGCGTCGCCGGCTGCGACAAGTCGCTTCCCGGCATGATGATGGTGATGGCGCGGCTCAACGTGCCGTCGGTCTTCATCTATGGCGGCTCGATCATGCCCGGCAAGTACAAGGGCAGGGACCTGACCATCCAGGACGTGTTCGAGGCGGTCGGCGGCCATGCCGCCGGCACGCTCTCGGAAAAGGAGCTGAGCGACATCGAGCACGCGGCGTGCCCGACCGCCGGTGCCTGCGGTGGCCAGTTCACCGCAAACACCATGGCCTGCGTCTCCGAGGCGATCGGCTTGGCCATGCCGTGATGAACCTGCTGAAGCTGAACCTGCGCCCGCGCGACATCATCACGCGGAAGGCGCTGGAGAACGCCGCCATGATCGTCGCCTGCTCCGGCGGCTCGACCAACGGCGCGCTGCACCTGCCGGCGATCGCCCACGAGGTCGGCATCGACTTCGACCTGCACGCGGTCGCCAAGATCTTCAAGTCGACGCCCTACATCGGCGACCTCAAGCCGGGCGGCAAGTACGTCGCCAAGGACCTCTACGAGGTCGGCGGCGTGCCGATCCTGATGAAGGCGCTGCTCGATGGCGGCTACCTGCACGGCGACTGCATCACCGTCACCGGCAAGACCATCGCCGAGAACCTGAAGAACGTCGTGGTACCGAAGAACCAGGACGTGGTGCGCACCACCAAGAACCCGATCACCAAGACCGGCGGCGTCGTCGGCCTCAAGGGCAATCTCGCGACCCAGGGCGCGATCGTGAAGGTCGCCGGCATGAAGAACCTCGTCTTCAAGGGCCCGGCGCGGGTCTTCGACTGCGAGGAGGACTGCTACGAGGCGGTCATCAAGAAGAAGTACAAGGCGGGCGAGGTGCTGGTGATCCGCTACGAAGGTCCGCGCGGCGGACCCGGCATGCGCGAGATGCTGGCGACCACGGCCGCCCTCTACGGCCAGGGCGCCGGCGACAAGGTGGCGCTCATCACCGATGGTCGCTTCTCAGGCGCCACCCGCGGCTTCTGCATCGGCCATGTCGGGCCGGAAGCAGCGGTCGGCGGCACCATTGCGCTGGTGAAGAACGGCGACGTCATCTCGATCGACGCGGTAAAGGGCACGCTCGACGTCGATCTCTCGAAGGCCGAGCTCGCCAAGCGGCGCAAGGCCTGGAAGCCGCGCCAGCACGACTCCCGCTCGGGCACGCTCTGGAAATACGCCCAGACCGTGGGCGACGCCGAGAAGGGGGCCGTGACCCATCCCGGCGCCAAGAAGGAAGTCCGGGCCTTCGCCGACATCTGAGATTTCGCCGGAAGGGCGGCAGCGATGCCGCCCTTCCTCTTTTTCACTTCGAGCAGTCGAGAGACTTAAATGGCCCGCATCGCCGTCGGCGGCTTCCAGCACGAGACCAACACTTTCGCGCCCTCGCTCGCGACGTATGAGGAGTTCGCCAAGGGCGGCGGCTGGCCGGGTCTCTGTCGTGGCGCCGACCTCGAGCCGGCGACCAAGGGCATGAACCTGCCGGTCGCGGGCTTCATCGAGGAGGCGAAGAAGCGCGGGCACGAGATCGCGCCGCTCGCCTGGGCCGCGGCCTCGCCATGCTCCTACGTCACCGCCGACGCCTACGAGCGCATCTGCGGCATGATCTGCGAAGACCTCAAGAAGGCGCTGCCGGTCGACGCCGTCTATCTCTGCCTGCACGGCGCGATGGTGGCCGAGACCTACGAGGACGGCGAGGGCGAGCTGCTCGAGCGCGTGCGCAAGATCGTCGGCCCGAGCATCCCGGTGGTCGCAAGCCTCGATCTGCATTCCAACACGACGCAGAAGATGGTCGACAACTCGGACGTGCTGATCGCCTATCGCACCTACCCGCATGTCGACATGGCCAACACCGGCAAGATGACGGCGGAGCATCTCGACGGGCTGCTGAAAGGTTCGGGCGCGGTCTACAAGGCCTTCCGCCAGGCGCCGTTCATCATCCCGATCAACTTCCAATGCACCTACATGGAGCCGGCGAAGACCATCTACAAAATGGTCGAGGACGCCGAAACCGGCGACGTCGCCTCGGTCAGCTTCACGCCGGGTTTCCCGGCCGCCGACATCTGGGATTGCGGTCCGGCGGTGATGGCCTACGGCAGGACCCAGGAATCCGCCGACCGCGCCGCCGACAAGATCATCGGCGAGGTGATCGGGCGCGAGGGCGACTGGTCGGACAAGTTCTACGATCCGACCGGTGCCGTTGCCTACGCCATGCGCAAGGGCAACCAGGCGACCAAGCCGATGGTGATCGCCGATACCCAGGACAATCCCGGCACCGGCGGCGACGGCGACACCACGGGCTTCCTGCATGCGCTGGTGGCGCAGAACGCACAGGATGCTGCGCTGGCCCTCGTCTGCGATCCGAAGGCGGCCGAGGCCGCGCACAAGGCCGGCGTCGGCGCCGAGATCACGATCAATCTCGGCAACATCTCGAAGGTCGCCGGCGACAAGCCGTTCCGCGGCACCTTCGTGGTCGAGAAGCTGCACGACGGCAATGTCGTCGGCACCGGCCCGATGTATGGCGGCGCCCGTATGAAGCTCGGGCCCATGGCCTGCCTCAAGATCGGCGGCGTGCGCGTCGCGGTCTCCTCGCGCAAGGTGCAGGCGGCCGACCAGGCGCTGTTCCGCGCGGTCGGCATCGAGCCGACCCAGCAGAAGATCCTGGTGCTCAAGAGCTCGGTACACTTCCGCGCCGACTTCCAGCCGATCGCCGAGGAGGTGATCGTCGGGATCGCGCCTGGCCCGTTTGTCGCCGACACGCGCGCACTGCCGTGGAGGAAGCTTCGTCCCGGCCTCAAGGTCTCGCCGAACGGGCCCGTCTACCAGCCGGGATGGCAGCCGCAGACACCGGGATGACCGGCGGCGGCGACATCAGACGTCGGGATCGACGAGGACGACAGCCTGCTCGCCGCCTTTCGCCGTATTGTTCAAGTGGAGGGACGGTAAGCGCAACGGTCGGATCTATCCGGCACGCAGCGACTTCGATCCTGTCGAGCTCAAGCCCTGGCTCGGACGCATCTCGTTGCTGGATGTCTTGCCGGGGCCGCCGGATCCTGGTGCCCCCGGCCAGCCGGGTCAGCTAGCGCCGTCACGCCGCGTGAAGCCGCCGGTCGCGGCGATGATCGCGATCGAGGAAAGGATCAGAACGGCGCCCAAGTAGAAGGATGCGCCCGGCAGCAGCAGGGGCGCCTCCGGTCCGATGAAGTAGGCGAACACCGTCGTCGCCAGCGGCGGGCCGACGATCGCGGTGCCGGTGTTGACGCTGGCAAGCCCGCCCTGCAGCAGCCCCTGCTGGTCGGGCGGCGTGGCGCGCGACAGGATGCTCTGCAGCGACGGCATCACCAGCGCCCAGCCGGGAATGTGGATCGCCATGATGCAGTAGGCCATCCATCCGGAAGGCGCGATCGCATAGAGGAAAAGGCCGAAGGCGCTGACGAAGAGCCCGATCAGCAGCGCGTGTCGTTCGCCGACGCGCGGCACCACGCGCTTGATCAGGAACGCCTGGCAGAGCGCGAACAGCAGCCCGACGGCGGTGAGCGAGAGCCCGACCTCGATCGTCGACCAGCCGTAGCGATACCCGGAATAGAGCACCCATATGTTCTCGAGCCCGCGCTGGGCCACCGCCGCGAGGATGTAGCCGCCGACCAGGAGCGCGCCGCCCCGGGCATTGGCAAAGACGCGGAAGGCGCCGATCGGGTTGGCGCGCCTCAGGTCGATCGCACGCCGATGCTCGGGCTTCAGCGACTCCGGCAGCGCGAAGTAGCCGAACGCCACATTGGCGAGCGACAGCGCGCCGGCGACGAAGAAGGGCAGGCGGAGATCGATCTCGCCGAGCACGCCGCCGAGGAACGGGCCGGCGATGAAGCCGATGCCGAAGGCGAAGCCGACGAGGCCGAAGTTCTGCGCGCGCTTCTCCGGCGGCGAGACGTCGGCGATATAGGCGCTGGCGACCGGAAAGGTCGACGCCATCAATCCTGAGAGCGCGCGGATCGTGACGAACATGACGAGATCGGGGGCCACGGCAGACAGCAGGTAGGTGATGCCGAGGCCGAACAGCGAGGTCAGCAGCACGGGCCGGCGGCCGAAGCGGTCGGAAAGCGCACCGGTCAGCGGCCCGAACAGGAACTGCATGCCGGAATAGAGCGCGGTCAGCAGCCCGAGCACGTGCGCCGCGGTCACGATGTCGCCGCCGGACAGGCTTTCGAGAATCCTGGGCAGGATCGGCAGGATCAGCCCGATCCCCAGCATGTCGAGGATCAGGGTGACGACGATGAAGACCAGGCTCGCCGGCCGCGCTGGAGGCGTCGTCACGCGATGGCGCTCAGCTCAGCTCGCACCAGGCGGGCGTGTGGTCGGAGGCCTTCTCTTCGCCGCGCGGCTTGCGGTCGACGCCGGCAGCGACGAGGCGGTCGGCAGCCTGGGGCGAAAGCAGCAGGTGGTCGATGCGGAGGCCTAAGTCGCGCTGCCAGGCGCCCGCCTGATAGTCCCAGTAGGTGTAGAGGTGCTCGGTCGGGTTCAGCGCGCGGAGCGCATCGGTGTAGCCCGAGTTGACGATGGCGCGGAAGCGTCCGCGCGACTCCGGGCGGCAGAGGGCGTCGTCGGCGAAGGCGGCCGGATTGTGCACGTCGATGTCGGTCGGGCAGATGTTGTAGTCGCCGGCGAGAACCACCGGCTTCTCGGTCGCCAGCAGTTCCTTCGCCCGCGCCTGCAGCCGGTCCATCCAGCCGAGCTTGTAGGGAAATTTCTCGGTGTTGGTCGGATTGCCGTTCGGCAGGTAGATCGAGGCGACGCGGAGGTCGCCGATGTCGGCCTCCAGATATCGCGCCTGCACGTCGCTCTCGTCGCCGGGAAGGCGCGTGTGGACGACATTGATCTCATGCGTCGAGAGCAAGGCCACGCCGTTGTAGGTCTTCTGGCCGACGGCGACCGCGTTGTAGCCCAGCGCCTTGATGTCGAGGACGGGAAAGTCCTCGGTCACGCACTTGATCTCCTGCAGCATGACGATGTCGGGCTTGAACGCGGCCAGCCAGCGCGTGAGGTGGGCCGCGCGCGCCTTGACCGAGTTGACGTTCCAGGTGGCTATTTTCATCGGCATCACCGAAGCGCGGCGCGGGCGGCGTCTTCGAGCGCCTTCATCGCCAGCAGGTAGGGGCGGGGGCCATGACTGATCCGCGCGACCCCGCACTTCGCGAGCACCTTGAACGCGGGCGTTCCCTGGCCGACCATGACGTTGACCGGCAGCGGCGAGGCTTCGCAGACCTTGGCGATCAGCTTTTCGTCGGTGAGGCCTGGCACGAACAGACCATCGGCGCCGGCATCGGCATAGAGGCGGGCGCGCTTGAGCGCCTCGGCGACAAGGGACGCGTCGGCCTTCTTTCCCTGGAAGAAGACGTCGGTCCGGGCGTTGATGAAGTAGGCGATGCCGGTCGCGTCCGCGGCCTTGCGCACCGCGGCGATCCGCTTGGCCTGGTCGGATGCCGCGCGCAGCTTGCCGGTCGCGGGATTGCTGTCTTCGAGATTGCAGCCGACCGCGCCGGCGTCGATCGATCGCCGGACGGTCTTCGCCACCGCCTGCGGCGTCGCCCCGTAGCCGCTTTCGAGGTCGATGGTGACCGGGAGGTTCGTCGCCTTGGCGATGCGCGCGAGATTGGCGATGGAGAGGTCGAGCGGCAGGTCCTCGCCGTCGTCGAAACCGTTCGCCTTGGCGACCGACCAGCTGCCCGTCGCGATCGCCGCGGCGCCGGCGGCGGTCACCGCTTTCGCGGAGCCGGCATCCCAGGCGTTGAACAGGATGAGCGGCTTGCCGGGCACATGCAGCGACCGGAAGCTCTTGGCCTTGGACTTTTGCGTCGGCATGGCGGCTCCGTCCCAAAGAGGGCGGAGCCTAGAGAGGACCGGCGGTCAGATCGAGAAGGATTTGCCGCAGCCGCAGCCGGAGGAGGCGTTCGGGTTCTTCACCTGGAACGAGGAGCCCACCATGTCCTCGACCCAGTCGAGCTCGGATCCGGCAAGCAGGTCGAGCGAGGTCTCGTCGATCACGACCTCGACCTCGCCGTTCTTGAACAGTCGGTCGTCGCCGGTGGTCTGGTCGTCGAAGCTGAAGCCGTACTGGAAGCCGGAGCAGCCACCGCCCGAGACCGCGAGGCGGAGCCGGGTGCCGGGGCCGGCGTTCTCCTGCTTCAGGAGCGCGGTCACGCGCCGCGCGGCGTTGTCGGTGACGGTGAAGGTGCGACCTTCGGCGACGGAGGTATCGGCCATGGCTGGAAAAGCCCCTCGAAGAACGTCCTAACCATGTAAGCGACATCGGCGGAAAGTCAATTTGTCACTTTTCCCAATCCCCTACGGCCTGTAGGGTCCGCCGGCCATGGTGCTCGCGCCCTATGCCTGCAACCCGGCCGCCTCGCGCGGCCGCCGGCACCCGGAACCCGCTCCGACCGAGCGCAGCGAGTTTCAGCGCGACCGGGACCGCATCATCCATTCCGTCGCCTTCCGCCGGCTCAAGCACAAGACCCAGGTCTTCATCGAGCACGAGGGCGACCACTTCCGCACGCGCCTCACGCATTCGCTCGAAGTGGCCCAGATCGCCCGCTCGATCGCGCGCTCGCTGGGCCTGGACGAGGACCTGGCGGAGGCCCTGGCGCTCGCCCACGACCTCGGCCACACCTGCTTCGGGCATGCCGGCGAGGACGTGCTGCACGAGGAGATGCTTCCCTATGGCGGCTTCGACCACAACGACCAGACCTTCCGCATCCTGACGCGGCTGGAGCGCCGATATGCCGAGTTCGACGGCCTCAACCTCACCTGGGAGACCTTGGAAGGCACGGTGAAGCACAACGGACCCTTGAGCGGGCCGCTCAAGGTGAAGCCGAAGCCGGTGCCGCCGACCATCGCCGCCTACGACGTCGATCTCTGGCTCGATTCCTATGCCTCGGCCGAGGCCCAGGTGGCCTCGCTCTCCGACGACATCGCCTACAACAACCACGACATCGACGACGGGCTTCGCGCCGGCCTGTTCAGGCTCGAGGAGATCGAGCACCTGGACCTGATCCGCGACGTCCTTTCCGACATCCGCATCAGGTACCCGAACCTGGAGCCTGTCCGTCTGCATGGGGAGCTGGTGCGCCAGCTGATCGGGCGCATGGTCAACGACGTGCTGGCCGAGACCCGGAAGGCACTCCGCGAGACCCAGCCGCGGTCCGCCGACGAGCTCCGACGCCTCGGCCGCCCGGTGGTCGCCTTTTCACCGGCGCTGCATGCCTATGACAGAGAGTTGAAGGGGTTCCTGCATCAGCGTATGTACCGCCACGACCGGGTGCGGCTGGCGCGCGAAGAGGCCCATGCCGTGGTGAGGGATCTTTTCAGGCTGTTCCTCGCCGAGCCCGACCGGCTTCCGGCGGAGTGGGCGGAGGCGACCCGCGGCCTGGGCGAGACCGACCGGGCGAGGGTGGTCGCCGACTACATCGCCGGCATGACGGATCGCTACGCTTTCTCGGAACACGCACGTCTGGTGAAGAATCGATCGATAGAAAATGAATCTTTACAATTATTTCCATGAGATAGTTCTTAGGGAACTTAAGCAGATTGACCTGCCCAGCGGCCTCGATTTCTCCCGCGTGGTGGTCGAGCCGACGAGAGATGCGAAGCACGGCGACATCGCCACCAACGCCGCGATGGTCCTGGCGAAACCGGCCGGCAAGAACCCGCGGCAGGTCGCCGAGGCGCTGAAGGAGCGGCTGACCAGCATCCCCGAGGTCACCAAGGCCGAGGTCGCGGGCCCCGGGTTCCTCAACCTGACCCTCTCGCCGGAGTTCTGGCACGGCCAGCTCAAGGACCTGTTGAAGACCGGCGTCGCCTCCGGCGACTCCACGGCCGGCGCCGGCCGCAAGGTGAACGTGGAGTACGTTTCCGCCAACCCGACCGGCCCGATGCATATCGGGCACGCGCGCGGCGCCGTGTTCGGCGACGCGCTGGCGGCGTTGATGGAGAAGGTCGGCTTCGACGTCACGCGCGAGTACTACATCAACGACGCTGGCGCCCAGGTCGATGTGCTGGGGCGCTCCGCCTATCTCCGCTACCTCGAAGCCCATGGCCAGCCGATCGAGATCCCGGCCGGCCTCTATCCCGGCGAGTATCTCAAGGAGACCGGCGAGGCGCTGAAGGCGCGCGACGGCCACAAATGGCAGGGCAAGCAGGAAGACGAGTGGCTGCCGCCGGTCCGCGACTTCGCCATCGACCACATGATGGCAATGATCAAGGAGGACCTGGCGGCGCTCGGCGTGCACCAGGAGGTCTTCTCCTCCGAACGCGCGCTGGTGCGTGCCGGCGCGGTCGAACGCGGCCTGAAGACGCTCGAGGAAAAGGGCCTGATCTATGTCGGCGTCCTCGAGCCGCCGAAGGGAAAGACGCCCGAGGACTGGGAGCCCCGGCCGCAGACGCTGTTCAAGGCGACCGAGTTCGGCGACGACGTGGACCGGCCGCTGAAGAAGTCGGACGGCAGCTGGACCTACTTCGCCTCCGACATCGCCTACCACTACGACAAGCTCAAGCGCGGCTCGAACGAGCTCATCGACGTGCTCGGCGCCGACCATGGCGGTTACGTCAAGCGGATGACCGCGGCGGTGAAGGCGCTTTCCGACGGCAAGGCGAGCCTCGACTGCAAGATCTGCCAGCTGGTCAACCTGACCGAGGGCGGCCAGCCGGTGAAGATGTCGAAGCGGGCAGGGACCTTCGTCACGCTCCGCGACGTGGTCGAGCGAGTCGGCAAGGACGTGGTCCGATTCATCATGCTCACCCGGCGGAACGACCAGACCATCGACTTCGATTTCCAGAAAGTCATGGAGCAGAGCCGGGACAACCCGGTCTTCTACGTCCAGTACGCCCATGCCCGGTCGCGGTCGGTGATGCGGCTCGCGGGCGAATCGATTCCTAAAAATCTGCTCGAACCTGCCGCGCTCGCCCAAGGAAATCTGGGCCGCTTGACCGATCCCAGCGAGATTGGTCTCATCCGGACTCTGGCGAATTGGCCGCGTGTCGTCGAGGGCGCGGCGGAGGCGCACGAGCCGCACCGTCTGGCCTTCTACCTCTATGACCTCGCGGCCGAATTCCACCAGTTGTGGAACAAGGGCAAGGATGATGCGACGCTTCGTTTCATCATCGCCGGCGAGGACGAGACGACCCGGGCCCGGTTGGCGTTGGTTCAGGCCGTGGCGACGGTGATCGCCTCCGGTCTCAAGGTCTTCGGCGTCGAGCCGGTCGAGGAGATGCGTGCATGAGCGATCGGTATCGCGACCGCGACGACGAGGACGCCGACCTCGAGCTCGAAGACGCTGAGCCGCCACGGAGGCGGGGGCGTCTTCTG
>JBGALV010000123.1:0-13159 GCA_044223515.1 Alphaproteobacteria bacterium | reverse complement strand
GCAGCGAGGACTGCCGCAACACCTCGGCGGAGGAATGCCTCGCTGCGCTCGCCCCCATCCTGCCCTCCCCCGCTTCGCGGGAGAGGGTTCCAAGAGCGCGGCAGTCGCGTAAGCACGCTTAGGAGGCGCGGGTCTCGACGAGCATCCAGTTGGGATCGCTCGAGCGCACGTCGCGGGCGAAGGTCCAGACGTCGGTGATGGTCACGACCTTGTTGGGGTCGCCGTCGACGATCTTGCCGGCGGCGTTCTTGGTCACGTTCACCTGCTCGGACACGAAGCGGAGCGTGAGCCGGGCGGTCGAGCCTTCGAGGTCCGCGTCGACCACTTCGGACGCGGTGACGCCGACCAGCGTCGTCTCCAGGCTCTCGCCGCGCGAGACGCGGTCGTCGATCGCGCGCTTGAAATTGTCGAACACGCCGTCGGCGAGCAGCGGGCGGAGCGCCTCGGTCTCGCCCTTGGCGAAGGCGGTCACGATCATCTCGAAAGCACCGCGGGCACCGCCGACGAAAGCGGTGACGTCGAAGGCGCGATCGGCCTGGCTGATCGCCTTGATGCCGCGGGCGAGCGGGGTGTCCTCGTCGGCCGTCAGCGTTTCCAACGCCTTGCGGTCTCGGTCGGGCAGCCGCACGACGTTGTCGGCGGGCTGCTGCTCGGCCGGCTCGGCAGGCTTGAACGGGTCGGGGCGGCGCTTCTCGAGGCCGGTGCGGCGGCCGAGCACGTTCCGGAGCCTGAGGCCGAGGAAGATCGCCAGCATGGCGAAGAAGATGATGTCGAGGAAAGGAAAGTCCATCCGGGCCCAGATCCGCTCGCCGTCACCATATAGACGCCGTCTTGCCGTATGTAGTTGCTTGGGGAATAAAGGGCAACATGCTGCTCATCCGCCACGGACAGTCGGAATTCAACGCGGTCTTCAACAAGACCCGCGTCGATCCGGGCATCGAGGACCCCAGGCTCACCGACGAAGGCAAGCGCCAGGCCGAAACCACGGCACGGGCGCTCAGGGACCGGATGCCGAAGCGCCTGATATCCAGCCCCTATACGCGGGCGATCGAGACCGCCCACATCATCGCCGACGTGCTGGGCGGGCTCCCGATCGACATCGACCGCCGGGTCGGCGAGCGCGCCGCCTTCGTCTGCGACGTGGGCTCGCCGCTCTCCAAGCTCAGGATCGCCTGGCCCAGGCTCGCCCTCGACCACCTCGACGAGCAGTGGTGGCCGCGCATGGAGGAGTCCGAGGAGGGGCTGGCCGAGCGCGCCCGCGACTTCCACGACGACTGGGAAATCCGCCCGGAACGGCCGGAGACCGGGGTCGTCACCCATTGGGGCTTCATCCGCGCCTCGACCGGCCTCACCGTCCCCAACTGCGCGGTGGTCCGCATGGCCGCCCGCTACTCGGCCGAGATTGTGCACCCGGTCGAACCGTGATAGCCCAGCGGCTTCCTTTCTTCCCGCCGCTTTCCAAGGAACACGATCGATGAGCGACGCGAACCAGCCCCTCGGCGGCGAAGGCCGTCCCGCTCCGATCATGGTCGGCGCCCAGTTCGTGAAGGATCTCTCCTTCGAGAGCCCGGACGGACCGCTCGGCCTGAACCAGATGAAGGACGCGCCCGAGATCGAGCTCGACGTCGACGTGGCGCCGATCAAGATCCAGGACGGCATCTACGAGGTTGATCTCGCGATCAAGTGCCAGGCCCGCTACGAGGACCGCACGCTGTTCCTCTGCGAGCTGGTCTATGCCGGCATCTTCAGCGTCGGCCAGATGCCGGACGAGGTGGTGAAGCCGTTCTGCTACACCGAGGCCCCGCGCCTGCTGTTCCCCTTCGCCCGCGCGATCATCGCCGGCTGCACCCGCGACGGCGGCTTCCCGCCGGTGATGCTGCAGCCGATCGACTTCGTCGAGTTCTACCGCCGCCGCGTGCTCGGCCAGGGCGGCGACGGGCAGACGTCGCAGGCGTAACGCCTAGCTGAGCCAGACCGGCTCTTTCAGCTTCTTGATGAACTCGGCGTGCGCCGCCAGCTCGGCCTCGCTCGGGCCATGCGGCCGGGGCGGGCGGGCGACGACCGCGCCGGTCGCCTGCACCATGCGGCGACGAGCCGAGGCGGCAAGGTCGAGGCCGGGCTCGCGGCCGCCGATCAGCTCCAGATAGACGAGCGCCAGCAGCTCGCAATCGAGCTTGGCCCCGTGCTTCTCGCGCGCCGAGAGATCGATCTCGAAGCGCCGGCAGAGCGCGTCCAGGCTCGCCGGCGAGCCGGGATACTTGCGCCTGGCCATCGAGACCGTGTCGACCACGCCGCGCGTGCGGTCGATCGGCGGACGGCCGGCCCGCTTAAGCTCGTGGTCGAGGAATTTGAGATCGAACTCGGCGTTGTGGATGACGAGCTGGGCGCCGTCGATGAACTTGAGGAAGTCGTCGACCTCCTCGGCGAAGGTCCGGTGCTTCGAGAGGAACTCGTAGGAGAGGCCGTGGATGCGGAAGGCGTCCTCCGGCATGTCGCGCTGCGGGTTCAGGTAGAAATGGCGGTATTCGCCGGTCTGGACGTGGTTGAAGAGCTCGACCGCGGCGACCTCGACGATCCTGTGCCCAGAGGCCGGATCAAGCCCCGTGGTTTCCGTGTCGAGCACGATTTCGCGCATGTCGTCCTCTCGGCCAGCGTCCGTGACGGAGATGTTTGGCGATGCGGAGCGCGGCGCGCAAGGTCGATCTGAAGCCGTTGCCGGTCGGCACGACGAAGTCGGCGCGGCGGCGTTTCTGCGCGTCCGGCATCTGGTTCTTCAGGATGTTGGCGAGCTTCTCCGCGGTCATGCCCGGGCGGCGCAGGACGCGCTGGCGCTGAATCGCCGCCGACGCGCTCACCACCATGACCGCGTGGCAGCGCCGCTCGCCCCGGGTCTCGAAAAGGAGCGGGATGTCGAGCACGACCAGCCGCTTGCGCGCATGGGTCGCGAGGAAGCGGCGTTCCTGCGCGCGCACCAGCGGGTGGAGGATCTTCTCCAGCCGTCTCAGCGCCTGCTTGTCGGCGAAGACCTTCGCGCCCAGCGCCTTCCGGTCGAGCACGCCGTCCTTCACCACGCCTGGGAAGGCCTTGGCAATCGCCGGGATGGCCGGCCCGTCGGGGACGGTCAGGCGATGGACGGCGGCGTCGGCGTCATGGACTGGAATGCCGAGGCGCCGGAACGTGTTGGCCGCCACCGACTTGCCCATGCCGATCGATCCGGTGAGGCCGAGGATGCGCATGACGGGCCGAGTGTGCATGAAGGAAAGCAGGCTGCCAAATCGCCGACACGCCTCGTAACCCTCCCCCCGGCGTGGGAGAGCGTGCGCGAGTGGCTCAACAATCTTCTCCGAAACTGGCCCGTGCAGGGGACCACTCGCCTCGCTACTCTCGCCGTCCATGAGCATCGAGATCACGCGGCTGAAAGCCGACGACCGCGCCCGCTGGGAAGCCCTCTCGCGCGGCTACAAGACCTTCTACAAGACCGAGCTTCCCGACCAGGATTACGAGGACACCTGGCAACGCCTGATGCGGGCGCAAGACGTCTACGCCTTTGCCGGCCGCCTGGACGGGGGCCTGGTCGGGATCACCCACTACTTCTTTCACCCCCATGTCTGGATGGGCGACGTCTGCTACCTGCAGGACCTGTTCACCGACGAGGCGGCACGCGGCAAGGGCGTCGCGCGGGCGCTGATCGAGGCAGTGGCCGAGGACGCGCGGAAGCAGAAGGCGACGAAGCTCTACTGGATGACGCAGGATCACAACGCCCGCGCCCGCACGCTCTACGACAAGGTCGCGAAGTACCAGGGCTTCATCCGCTACGACTACCCGCTGTAAGGAACATACGATGGCTCTCGACTACGACCAGATCCTCGGGCCCGAGCTCAAATACCCCGGCGCCAAGCCGCCGCCGAAGACGCCGATCGAGGGCCGATACGTGCGCCTCGAGCCGATCGACGCGGCCCGCCATGTCGCCGACCTCTACGAGGTCGCGAAGGGCGACGACACGCTCTGGAACTACATGGGCTACGGGCCTTTCGCCGACCAGGGCGCGATGAAGACCTGGCTCGACGGCTGCGCCGCGTCGCCGGATCCGCTGTTCTTCGCGATCGTCGACAAGCAAACGAGCAAGCCCGTCGGCATGCTGAGCTTCATGCGCATCGACGCGAAGGGCGGCGCCATCGAGATCGGCCACATCTGGTTCGCCCCGATCCTGAAGCAGACGCGCCAGGCGACCGAGGCCATCTTCCTCACCATGCGCGAGACCTTCGATCATTGGGGCTACCGCCGGCTGGAATGGAAGTGCAACTCGCGCAACATGCCGTCGCGCGCCGCGGCGATCCGTTTCGGCTTCACCTATGAAGGGTTGTTCCGCCAGCACCTCGTGGTGCGCGGGCGCAACCGCGACACCTGCTGGTTCTCGATGCTCGACGGCGAGTGGCCGGAGGTGAAGGCGGCGTTCGAGCGCTGGCTCGATCCGGCGAACTTCGATGCGGCGGGCAAGCAGAAGAAGCCGCTCGCCGCGCGGCGCCCTTTCACCTGAGGACACTCTAGCCGCCGGCCAGGAGGCCGGCCGCCGTCCGTGCGCCGCCGAGGATGGCGGTCGCCGCGGTGGCGAGCGCGGCGCGCCTGTTGAGGATCTGGGCGCGGTTGAGAACCGTCACCAGCCGGTTGATGTCGGCGGCGTCCAGGACCTCGGACCGGCTGACGCGGCGCACGCTCCGGCGGCTGGCCGCGAACCACAGCCATGCCGACGTCAGCGTGCCCAGGATCGTGAGCAGATCGAGGGCGAAGATCAGCTCGTCCACGTCGAAGACCTGGCCGCTGGACGACCGCCGACCGCATCGAGCGAGGACGCGCACTCGGGGGCGAGCTCGGTCAGGAGAGCCCTGGGTCCGAGCGAGCCGGACCAGAAGCCGGCCGCCTGCCAGGCGACGCCGACGGGGTTCTCGATCACACGGTCGACGATGGCCGGCGCAGCCCGTGCGGTGCACGCGACCACCTCGACGACCGCCGCCGGCGGAATCCCGGCCTCCTCGAGGTTACGAGAGAGTTCCGCACGAAGCGGATCGATCAGCACGAACGCGATCAAGGCAGCGAGCAGATCCTGCATGTCCTGGCTCCAGGGTGGAAAGGAACTTCATCTCAGAGGTGACGAGGCGCGGCCGCGCCGCGGGTCCGGACCAGGCTCCACGCGACGCCGGCGGCGATGAGACCGAAGGTGACGCCGAGCGACAGCGCCGGCGGAAACTTCGTCCAGCCGAACAGGTCGGCGATGAAGATCTTCGAACCGATGAAGATCAGCACCGCCGCGAGCGCCGTCTTGAGGTAGCGGAAGCGATGCACCATCGCCGCCAGCGCGAAGTAGAGCGCCCGGAGGCCGAGGATCGCGAAGATGTTGGACGTATAGACGACGAATGGATCGGTGGTGATCGCGAAGATCGCCGGGATCGAGTCGATGGCGAAGATCAGGTCGGCGAGCTCCACCATCGCGAGGGCGAGGAACATCGGCGTCGCGTACCACACGATGCGGCCGGTCGCGGGCTCGGCGCGGCGCACGAAGAACCGCTCGCCCTCGAGCTCTTCGGTGATGCGGAAGCGGCCGCGCATGAAGCGCAGCACCGGATTGCCGGCGATGTCGTGCGGCCGATCGGCGATCACGAGCATCTTGACGCCGGTGGCGATCAGGATGGCGGCGAAGACATAGAGGACCCAGGCGAAGTCGGCGACGACCACGGCTCCCGCCGCGATCATGACAGCGCGAAGCACGATCACGCCGAGGATGCCCCAGAACAGCACGCGATGCTGGTATGCGGGCGGGATCGCGAAGAACGCGAAGATCGTCGCGATGACGAAGACGTTGTCGATCGCCAGCGCCTTCTCGATGGCGAAGCCGGTCAGGTAGGCCATGCCGGAGTCGGCGCCGAGCGACCACCAGACCCAGGCGCCGAACCCAAGGCCGAGCGCGAGATAGAAGCTGCTGCTCAGCAGGCTTTCGCGGATGCCGATCTCACGGCTCTCGCGGTGAAGCACGCCGAGATCGAGAGCGAGCAGGCCGAGCACGACGCCGAGAAAGGCGAGCCACATCCACGCCGGCTTACCGAGCCAGAGAACGAGCAGGAAGGAAGATTCCACCGAGGTCCCTCGCGGCCGGTCGGCGATGTCGGATCGGTCCGACATCGCGAACGCACCGGCTGCGCTCGCCAGAGGGGCCCGGACCACGGGTCGACGTCGAAGTGGCCTCGGTCCCGGCCTAGTTCAAGAACCCCGGGCGGATTTCCCTGCGGCGGAGATCACGTTTCCGACAGGTCGTCTTCAGCGGATGAAGTCGCCGCATTTCGGCGTGTCGGTCGCTCCGCCCCAAGGCTGCACCGGCACGGTCGAGATCGCGTTCTTGGGCGAGCCTTCGATCACGCGGTCGGAGTAGACGAGATAGATCAGCACGTTCCGCTTGGCGTCGCAGCCGCGGACGATGTTGAGCGTCTTGAACAGCAGCGACCGCGACTTCTGGAAGACCTCATCGCCTTGGCGGAACTTCGCCTTGAAGCGGATCGGGCCGACCTGACGGCAGGCGATCGACGCGTCCGAGGTGTCCTCGGCCAGGCCCAGCGATCCCTTGATGCCGCCGGTCTCGGCGGCGCTGAAATGACAGGTCACGCCCTCGACCGCCGGGTCGTCGATGCCGTAGGTCGCGATCTTGTGGTTCCGACCCAGCAGCTTGAAGGCGGTGTCGACGTCGAAGATGCGGTCGTCGGCCCGCGCCGGTCCGGCGGCGGCGGATGCGACGGCGAACATGACGGCGACGGCAGTGATCCATCTCAGCATCGGCGACTCCTGAATGCCGACGCAAAGATGTGGATCACGCCGCCCTGGTGCAACCCTCGGGCTTCACCTTGCGGGTGGTCGACGCTGGATACTTCTCCAGCAGCCTGGGTGGCCGGATCGGGCGGGCGACGAAGTTGCCGCCGCAGTTGGGACAGCGCCCGCTGAGCACGCCCTCGGCGCAGTCCCGGCAGAACGTGCATTCGAAGCTGCAGATGAAGGCCGAGGTCGCCTCCGGCGGCAGATCCCTGTCGCAGCACTCGCAGTTTGGTCGAAGCTCGAGCATCGGAAGCCTCCTTGCCTGCTCAGACACCGTGGCCGTGCATCCTCAAGAAATTCATCAGCGCCAGCAGCGGCATGCCGAGGATGGTGAAGTGGTCGCCCTGGATGCGGTCGAACAGGCGGATGCCGAGCTTCTCGATCTGGTAGCAGCCGACGGATCCCAGAACGTCCGGCCCGGCCGCAGCGAGATAGGCCTCGATCGCGGCCGAATTAAGCTTCCGCATCGAGAGCTGCGCTGAGTCCGTCGCCCCCCAGAGTCGCTGGCGGCCCTGGACCACGACCGCAGACGACACGAGACGATGCGTGCGGCCGGCGAGCTGGGCCAGCTGCGTCTTCGCGTTCTCGAGCGTGCCCGGCTTTTCCAGCCAGTCGCCGCCGAGATCGAGCATCTGGTCGCAGCCGACCACGAGGTCGTCGGGATTCCTGCGGCCAACCTGCGAGGCCTTGGTCTCGGCCAGCGCGTCGGCGACGTCCTCGACCGAGGCGCCTTCGGCCTTGAGGCTTTCGCGGATCGTCGCTTCGTCGACCAGCGCGGGCTCGACGATCACGTCGACCCCGGCACGCTTGAGCAGCTCGGCGCGGATCGGGCTCGCCGAGGCCAGGATCACACGGCTCACTCGATGCCCTTCTTCTGATTGTAGAGCGTGATGATGGCGGCCGCGGTCTCTTCGATCGAGCGGCGGGTCACGTCGATCATCGGCCATCCGGCACGCGTGAACAGGCGCCTCGCCTCGGTCACCTCCTCCTTCACGCGCTCGATGTCGATGTAGTCCGTCTCCTTCTCCTCGTTCAGGCTGAGGAGGCGGCTTTTCCGCACCTGGACCAGGCGGCCGGGATCGTTGGTGAGGCCGACGACCAGCGGCTCCTTCACCTGGAACAGCGAGTCCGGCACCGGCACGCCCGGCACGATCGGGATGTTGGCCACGCGATAGCCGCGATTGGCGAGATAGAGCGAGGTCGGCGTCTTGGACGTGCGCGAGACGCCGCAGAGAATGATGTCGGCGTGGTCGAGGTCGTGCGAGAACTGCCCGTCGTCATGGGCCAGCGTGAAATTCATCGCCTCGATGCGCCGGAAATAGTCGGCGTCGAGCGCGTGCTGCTTGCCAGGCTTGTGCCCGCTCTTCTCGCCGAGATATCCGGCGAGCGCCGCCATCGCCGGGTCGAGGACCGAGATCGACGGCACCTGGAGGCGCTGGCAGGCCGAGAGCAGGCTTTCGCGCAGGCCGTCGGCGACCATCGTGAAGAGGACGGGCCCGGGATGCGCCTCGATACCGGCGATCACCTTGGTCAGGTGCGCCTCGCTCCGCACCAGCGACCAGAAGTGCTCGACCGGCGTGACGCCTTCGAATTGGGAAAGGCAGGCTCGCGCAACCGAGCGCACGGTCTCGCCGGTCGAATCCGAGACCAGGTGAAGATGCACACTCTTCACGGGATAACCCGGGCCGAACGGCCGGCATCTCGTGTGCACAAGCCGCCAGGAAGCCGAAAGCGGGTATCGGTCCCCATTCCGTCAGGCCGTCGCCGGTCGCTCTGTGCGTGCGTTGACAAGAATCCCCCAACAGCCGAGAAGGCGGGGACGAGTCCAACCCGGAACGATCGATCCCCGCAATGCCGGCTTTGCCGATGCGGCGGAGTCCGGGGAGAGTCCGGGCAAGTCCCTGCCTCTTCCCCGATTTATACACAGTGTCGGCCCAAGTCGCCCACCCGGTGTGGGAATCCGCAAAGAGTCCGGGATGGAGTCCCATCCCAGGGATTCACAGGGATTCACTACTACCACCCCTCTAAGATTCAAAAGAAAGGTGATAGAGGAAGAGCGTGACCCATCGACCCTTCCTGGACCCGTTCAAGGGTATCGTTTCCAGGCGTCCCCCCTGGTGGATGCTCCGGCAGGCCGGACGCTACCTCCCGGAGTACTGGGAGGTGAGGAACCGTTCAAAAGGTTTCCTCGATCTCTGCTTCTCGCCCGAGCTCGCGGCCGAGGTGACGCTGCAGCCGGTCCGGCGCTTCGGCATGGACGCGGCGATCGTCTTCTCCGACATCCTGGTGATCCCGCATGCGCTCGGACAGAAGGTCTCCTTCGTCCAGGGCGAAGGGCCGAAGCTGGAGCCGATCCCCGTCGACCGGCTCGAGGCGCGCGGCGCCGGCGAACGCCTGAGCCCCGTCTATGAGACCATCAGGCGCGTTCGCCTGGGTTTGCCGCCGGAAACCGCGCTGGTCGGATTCGCCGGCTCGCCCTGGACGGTCGCGACATACATGGTCGAAGGCGGATCGAGCCGCGACCACGCGAAGATCAAGCATCTGGCTCTTTCGGATCCCTTGACCTTCGCCCGCCTGATCGACCGCGTGGTGACGGCGACGATCGACTATCTCCGCCGTCAGGCCGATGCCGGCGTCGATGCGCTGCAGCTGTTCGAGAGCTGGGCCGGCGTGCTGCCGGAGCCGATGTTCCGCCAGTGGGTCATCGAGCCGACCAAACGCATCGTCGAGGCGATCCGGGCGACCCATGCATCCGTACCCATCATCGGATTTCCACGGGCGGCGGGAGCGATGATGGCGACGTATGCGGAAGAGACCGGCGTCGATGCGGTCAACCTCGACCAGATGGTGCCGCTCAGCTGGGCCAGGTCGGCGATGCCGACCAAGGTGCTCCAGGGCAACCTCGATCCGTCGGTGCTGGTCGTCGGCGGCCAGATGCTCGACGACGAGGTGAACCGGATCTGCGACGCGATGGCGGACCGGCCTTTCGTCTTCAATCTCGGCCACGGCATCGTGCCTGAAACGCCGCCCGCGCATGTCGCACGCGTCGCCGAGCTTCTGAAGGCGCGCGGATGAAGACCGCCGTCGTGCTGTTCAACCTGGGCGGCCCCGACAGCCCGGATGCCGTCCAGCCTTTTCTGCAAAACCTGTTCAGCGATCCGGCGATCATCACCGCGCCCGGTCCTATCCGCTGGCTTCTCGCGCGCCTGATCTCGCGCCGCCGCGCGCCGATCGCGAAGCATATCTATGCCGAGCTCGGCGGCCGCTCGCCGCTGCTGCCGAACACCGAGGCGCAGGCGAACGCGCTTGCTTCCGTGCTCGGCGGCGAGACGAAGATCTTCATCGCGATGCGCTACTGGCACCCGTTCGTCGAGGCGACCGCGGCCGAGGTGAAGGCATGGGCGCCGGAGCGCGTCGTGCTGCTGCCGCTCTATCCGCAGTTCTCGACCACGACGACGGCCTCCTCGTTCGATGCATGGGATCGGGCGGCGCGCGCGATCGGGCTTTCGGTGCCGTCCGCCCGCGTCTGCTGCTATCCCGATGATCCGGGTTTCGTCGTCGCGAGCGCGCGGCTTCTCGCCAAGACGCTCGGGATGGCCGGAGGTCCCTGTCGCGTCCTGTTCTCGGCGCATGGCCTGCCGAAGAAGATCGTCGATACCGGCGATCCCTATCCCTGGCAGGTCGAGCGCTCCGCGCGCGCGATCATGGACGCGCTCGGCACGACCGCCGACTGGGTCGTCTGCTACCAGAGCCGCGTCGGACCGCTCGAATGGATCGGTCCGTCGACCGACGCGGAGATCCGCCGTGCCGCGGCCGACAAGGTGATACCGGTGATTGTGCCGCTGAGCTTCGTCTCGGAACACTCCGAGACGCTGGTCGAGCTCGACCGCGAATACCGGCAGCTCGCGGAGTCGCTCGGTGCGCCGGGCTACCTGCGTGTGCCGACGGTCTCGACCGATGCGTCCTTCATCGACGGCCTGGCGCGGCTGGTGAGGACGGCACCTGCCGGCCTATCCTCGGGCTGCGGGGCAAGGATCTGCCCAGCCGAGCACCGCCGCTGTCCCTATGGAGCGCACGCATGAGCTGGCTCGCGTCCTGGTATCCCTGGATCAAGGCTTTCCACATCATCAGCGTGATGGCGTGGATGGCCGGCATGCTCTATCTGCCGAGGCTCTTCGTCTATCACGCCGAGGCGCAGCCGGGCTCGGTACAGTCCGAGACCTTCAAGACCATGGAACGCCGCCTGCTGCGCGCCATCATCAACCCGGCGATGATCTCGAGCTTCGTGTTCGGCGGGCTGCTTGCGGGCATCCCGGGCCTGGTCGACTGGTCGCAGGGATGGATCTGGGTGAAGCTCGCCTCGGTCGCCGGCCTCTCGGTCGCCCATCACCTGTTCGCGCGCTGGCGGAAGGAGTTCGCCGAGGACCGCAACCAGCGGCCGGCCCGCTTCTATCGCAAGGTCAACGAGGTCCCGACGGTCCTCCTGATCATCATCGTCATCATGGTCGCGGTGAAGCCGTTCTGAGCCTTATCGCTCCAGATCCGGGAACCTTCCGGGCCGATGTTTGTATTTGACTTGGCAGGAACGCTTCGTTAACTCTTCGGGGCAGGGGCGACCGCCCCGCACTCTCCTTACGTCCTATTCCGTCGACTGGCGCGCAACGCTCGCGCCGATCCTTGCAAAGCAAGGCAATCGTCGGAACCCCTTCCCAAGAACATCTCGAACAGGCCGGATCCTCAATGCACCTGCAGGAACTCAAAGCGAAATCACCCGCTGACCTGCTCGCCACTGCCGAAGAGCTCGAGATCGAGAACGCCTCCCTGCTCCGCAAGCAGGACATGATGTTCGCGATCCTGAAGCAGCTCGCCGAGAACGACGTGCCGATCTACGGCATCGGCGTCCTCGAAGTTCTCCAGGACGGCTTCGGCTTCCTCCGCTCCCCGGAGGCGAACTATCTCCCGGGTCCCGACGACATCTACGTCTCTCCCAGCCAGGTGCGCCGCTTCGGCCTTCGCACCGGCGACACGGTCGAGGGGCAGATCCGCAGCCCGAAGGAAGGCGAGCGCTACTTCGCCCTCCTCAAGGTCAACAACATCAACTTCGAGGATCCGGACAAGGTCCGTCACCGGATCAACTTCGACAACCTGACGCCGCTCTATCCGGACGAGCGTCTGCACCTCGAGATCGAGGTCCCGCCGACGGTGCCCGCGCCGAAGGAGAAGGAGCCGAAGGAAAAGGAGATCAGCGCGGCGAAGACCGGCCGGCTGGAACTCGCCCGCGAGGCCGATCGCAAGGATCTCGTCCGCAAGGACGTCACCACACGCGTCATCGACCTGATCGCGCCGCTCGGCAAGGGCCAGCGCGCCCTCATCGTCGCGCCGCCGCGCACCGGCAAGACGGTCATGCTGCAGAACATCGCGCATGCCATCGCCCAGAACCATCCCGAGGTCTACCTGATCGTGCTGCTCATCGACGAGCGGCCGGAAGAGGTGACCGACATGGCGCGCTCGGTGAAGGGCGAGGTCATCTCCTCGACCTTCGACGAGCCGGCGACCCGCCACGTGCAGGTGACCGAGATGGTGCTCGAGAAGGCCAAGCGCCTGGTCGAGCACAAGCGCGACGTGGTGATCCTGCTGGACTCGATCACGCGCCTCGCGCGCGCCTACAACACCGTGGTGCCGTCGTCGGGCAAGGTGCTCACCGGCGGTGTCGACGCCAACGCGCTGCAGCGTCCGAAGCGCTTCTTCGGCGCCGCCCGCAACATCGAGCACGGCGGCTCGCTGACGATCATCGCGACCGCGCTGATCGACACCGGCAGCCGCATGGACGAAGTGATCTTCGAAGAGTTCAAGGGCACCGGTAACTCGGAAATCATCCTGGACCGCAAGCTCTCCGACAAGCGCACCTTCCCCTCGATCGACATCACCAAGTCGGGCACCCGCAAGGAAGAGCTCCTGGTCGACAAGGGCCAGCTCGCCAAGATGTGGGTGCTGCGCCGCGTGCTGATGCCGATGGGCCCGGTCGACGCGATGGAGTTCCTGCTCGACAAGCTCAAGCACTCCAAGACCAACAACGACTTCTTCCAGGCGATGAACACTTAAGCCGCCGGAAGCAGGCCTGAAACGAAGAAGGGCGGGATCACTCCCGCCCTTTTTCTTTGCCGCGACGACTTTGTCAGCCCCCGCGCCCGGCTGCGTAGCTGAGGGGGGTGGGAGGGGGGGGGGGCGCGCGAAGCGAGGGCTTGTGAAGCGATCTCGACATCTCTCGCTACGCTCGCCCCCACCCTAACCCTCCCCCGCGTAC
>JBGALV010000122.1:0-13347 GCA_044223515.1 Alphaproteobacteria bacterium | reverse complement strand
ACGTCCTTGAGGCGCTTGACGATGCCGGGACCGCTCGCCTTCCGCGCCCGCGTGTTCTTGCTCGCCTTCTTCGCGGCCTTCCGCCGCGTGGGCCCGGTTGCCTTCTTCGCCACCTTCTTCACCGTCGATCGTACCGTCCGGGTCGCCGACCGGGCGGCCTTGCTGGTCTTCTTCTTCGCTTTGCGCGCGGCTTTCGCAGCCGCGGTCATGGCTTCATCCGCGGTCTTCGCTGCCTTGCGTACCGTCTTCCGGACGGTGGTCGAGGTGCGCGCGGTCCTGGCCGACCGTGTCGAGGTCCGCTTGCGCGTGGTCTTCGCAACCATGGGAACTCCCCTTGAGTGAGGTGCTGCGGTAACGCGGCGACTCTCGCCGGGTTCCCTTGACGTCGGATTTCGCTCTCTTATTCGCGCCGTTGACGGTCGGCGAGGCTGCCGCCCTTAATCCTGCGATCGGTCAACGGAGGGCGGAATCATGGAAATCGAGTGGGCGAATCTGAAGGCGCATGAGCTGCGCAAGCTGGCGGAGCAGGACGCGATCGTGATCCTGCCGGTCGGCGCGATCGAGCAGCATGGGCCGCACCTGCCGGTGCAGGTCGACTCCCGCCTCGGCGGCGAGGTGGCGCGCGCGGCGGCCCGCATCGTCGCCAAGACGCAGCCGGTGGTGGTGACGCCGGTGCTCTGGTGCGGCCTCTCCGACCACCACATCCCGTTCGGCGGCACGCTGTCGCTCGACTACGACACCTGGTACCGGGTGCTTCGCCGCCTGGTGAACTGCCTGGTCGAGCAGGGCTTCCGTCGCATCTGCATCGCCAACAGCCATGGCGGCAACGTTGCCGCGTCCAAGGTCGCGGTCGCCGACCTCACCACCGAGTTCAAGATCCCGATCGTCACCACCGGCTACTTCCACGAGGCGGAGAAGGAGTTCGCCGCCCTCCTGGTCCGCCAGAAAGGCACGCAGCATGCCTGCGAGGCCGAGACCTCGATGATGCTGCAGTTCGAGCCGGGCCTGGTCGACACCTCGGCCCTCGCCAAGATCGCCGGGCCGAAGACCCAGGGCATCTCCGAGATCTCGGCCAACGGCGCGTATCGCTGGTACTCGTTCGCGCATCGCACGCACAACGGCGTCATCGGCGACCCGACGCTGTCGTCGGCGGAGAAGGGGAAGAAGCTGACGGCCGCCGCCGCCAGTGCCGTGGCGAAGCTGCTGCTCAACCCGCACACCTGGGCCGACTTCGTCGATCTCCGCTCGAAGGAGACCGGCGGCATCGCGCTCAAGCAACCGAAGCGCGGCGGCAAGCCGCGCCCCTACAAGGCGCCGAAGGCCAACGGCAAGGAGACGCCACTGCCCGGAAGGTCAGGTCTGTTCTAAAACGAGACCCGCGGCCGGGATATCCGGCCGCGGGTTGACGACTTACGCCGCGAGGCGCGCCGGGAGCTGGCAGACGCGCTCGTCCCAGGCGAGGTTGATGGGACTTTCGGGCTTGGCCGCGAGCCGTTCGGCGACCAGGCTTTCGGCCAGCGAGCGGTCGCCCGAGCGGAGGGCTGCCTCCACCAGCGTCCACGAGAAGATGTCGCGCTGCGCATGGCTGCCGCCGAAGCGGCTGGCCTTTCCGCGGACCGGCAGCAGGTGCTCGATCGTCTCGTCGTAGGCGCCGCGGCCGAAGGCCATGAAGCCCTTGAGGGACGGAAGGCCGATCTCGCGGGCCATCATCGCGTTGGTGCCTTTGCCTTCCGCCGAGCGTTCGGCAGCCTTCATCAGCAGCTTCTGCTCCGCTTGGCGATCCGCGCCGATGAACGACATCATCGCGTGCAGGTCGTTGAACGCGTAGTAGCAATCGTTGATGCGGCTTGTCCATTTGTCGGCGATCGGGTTCCAGCGATCGCCGACGTCATGGCCGAGCGTGCCGAGCCGCCACATCATCGCCGAGGCGTCGACGAGCTCGAGCGCCTGGTTGAAGCCGGCGCACGCGATCTTCTCGTCGTATTGCCTGAAGGCGCCGGTCACGTCGCCGGCGTCGAGCCGGAACAACGCCTGGTGCCACCAGTTGTGGAAGTTGAAGAGGCCGTTCGGCGCCCAGTGCGCCGAGGTGGTCTCGAGCCACTCGACGCCGTCGGCGGCACGGCCCTGCATCTCCATCACATGCGCCACTGCATGCGCGGCCCAGGCATCGCGTCCATCGAGCGCAACTGCCTCGCGGCCGGTCGCTTCGGCCTGGGCATAGTCGCCCGACTCCTCGAGACCGAAGGCGTACATGCCGAGCACGAAGCCGTAGTTCGGCACGTTCTTGTCCCAGTGCGGCAGCACGCGTGCCACGCGGTCGCGCAGCATGTGCGAATATCCGAGGAAGAAGTCGGAGAGCTGCGCGAACTGGACCGCGAGGATGTCGCGCGGATAGAGCATCGCGACGCGGCCCCAGCGATCGTTGGCCTCGTCGAAGCGGCCGTCGAGCCAGGCGCGTGCGGCGGCGATATGAAGCCGCTCGCGGTCGTTGGCCTTGGGCAGGAGCGCTTCGGCCGCGGCGACCGACTTCGCCAGCTCGCCTTCGAACATCCTGTCGCCGGTGGTCGCCAGCATGCCGGCGCGGAAGGCGTGCGCCATCGGCATGGCCGGGTTCGCGGAGATCAGGCGGTCCACCGCGCCGAGCGGGTCCGCCTGATAGGCGTTCATCAGGGTGATCGCGCCTTCGAGCGCGCGGATATCCGCGGCGGTGGCGTTGGAGACCGGGTTGCCCCAGAGATCGGTAAGGGTACGCATCGTCTGTCGTCCTTCGTGCTTCGTTCGCTCTTCCCTGAGCGGAGCGACGGAGTACGTCGGAATCGGGCAGGTGCTCTAGCCTACTTGCGGTACAGCGCGGGAATAATTCTTCGCGCCAGCGCGTTAGTTCGAATTCCTAGGGGCTGCGGCCACTGTTGCCGGCCCCTGACTGTACCGATGGTGGAGTGACGAAGATCACAATGACGGCTCAGATGACGGCACAGATTTCGGTTCCGCAAACGATTGCCGATGCGAAAGGTCCCTGCGCGAAGCCCTCGGCGCGTCTGCGCCTGATGGACCTCGCCGAGGACTCGATCATCAAGAAGGGCTTCGGCGCCACGTCGATCGACGAGCTGGTTGTCGGCGCCGGCATCACCAAGAGCGGCTTCTTCTATCACTTCCGCGACAAGCGGGAGCTCGCGATCGCGCTGATCGAACGTCACTTCGAGCAGGACGACGAGATCCTCGACGGCATCTTCGGGCGTGCGCGCGCGCTCGACGACGATCCGCTGCGTGCCTTCCTGATCGGCGTCAAGCTTCTGGCCGAGTTCCTGGCGAACCTGCCGGAGAACTACCCCGGCTGCCTCGTCGCCTCGATCTGCTACCAGGAGCAGCTCTTCAACCGCGAAGTCCGCGACATGACCCGCGACGGCATGCTCTGCTGGCGCGTGCGCTTCGCGGGTTACCTGAGGGAGATCGCCGAGCGCTATCCGCCGAAGATGAAGGTGGGCCTGGAGGAGCTGGCCGACATGCTGACCACCCTGATCGAAGGCGGGCTGGTCCTCGGCAAGATCCAGTCGGAGCCCGGGCTTCTGCCGCGCCAGCTGTTGCTCTACCACGGTTTCGTTAAGGCCGTGTTCGCTCGCGACTAGGCCGCGGCGTTTGGATATTCTTTGGCTCTTTCCTTCCGCCGAGCTCTCCTGAAGCCGGCGCCTTCATAAGAACCAAAGGAGCTTCCCATGGCCTCGTCCCAGAAGATCGCCATCGTCACCGGCGCCGGCAGCGGCATCGGCCGCGCCGCGGCCCTTGCCCTCGCCAAGGACGGCTTCGCCGTGGTCCTGGCCGGCCGAAAGAAGGACACGCTCGACGAGACGGCGAAGCGCGCGGGCTCGGCCAAGACCCTCGTGGTTCCGACCGACGTGCAGGACCATGCCTCGATCAAGGCGCTGTTCGCCAAGACCAAGGAGGCCTTCGGCCGGCTCGACGTGCTCTTCAACAATGCCGGCATCGGCGCGCCCGGCATCAACATGGAAGACCTCACCTACGAGCAGTGGATGGCCGTGGTGCAGACCAACCTCACCGGTCCGTTCCTCTGCACGCAGGAAGCCTTCCGCATCATGAAGGACCAGAACCCGCGCGGCGGCCGCATCATCAACAACGGCTCGATCTCGGCGCACACGCCGCGCCCGAACTCGTCGCCCTACACCGCGACCAAGCACGCGATCCAGGGCCTCACCAAGTCGACCGCGCTCGACGGCCGCAAGTACGACATCGCCTGCGGCCAGGTCGACGTCGGCAACGCCGCGACCGAGATGACCGAGCGCATGCAGGCGGGCATCCTGCAGGCGACCGGCGAGATGAAGGTCGAGCCGCGCATGAACGTCGATGCGGTCGCCGGCGCCGTCTCCTACATGGCGAGCCTGCCGCTGGATGCGAACGTGCTGTTCCTGACCGTGATGGCCACCAAGATGCCGTTCGTCGGTCGCGGCTGAGGGGCCGCGGCTAGAACTTCTTCGTCACGGACGCGATCGCGCGTCCGCCGCAGAGCGTGGTGCCCGCGAAGCACTCGCGTTTCGAGAGATCGGTGTCGGCGTAGGAGAGTCCGAGGGTGAGCCCGAGGACCTCCTTCGTCACGCCGAGGCTCCAGTCGAAGTAGTCCGGGGCGCCGAACACGGCGTTCTTGTCGATCGACTGATGGCCGAGATGGCCGCTCGCGACCAAGCCCCAGGGCAACGGCACATCGACATTGGCCTGCAGGTAGAGCGCATTGCCGCTGCCGCCGAAATAGTCGGTCGAGTAGTTGGCGCCGACGGTCAATGCCGCCGGGCCGAAGTCGTAGCCGAGCTTTGCCGCGATCTCGAAGAAGTCGTAGTTCAGGCTCGAGCGGGCATTGGGATAGACGTAATAGACGAAGCCCAGATCCCAGCCGACCTCGCCGATCTTGCCGCGCACGCCGCCAGTGACGTCCATCTCGACGTTGGCGTCGGTAAAGTTCACGTTCGAGCCCCAGATGCCGAGATAGGGGGCGACGCTGCCGACTTCGGCGCCGTATTCGAGCCCTGCCTGGATCGCCGGGTCGTTGTCGCTCTGCGAGATGCCGCGGAAGGTGTACTCGGTCGCAAGCGTCGCGAGGCCGGTGACCGCACCGGGGATCGTTTGCGCGGCGGCGGGAAGGGCCGTGACGGCGAGGATGGCGGCGACGGCGAGGGCACTCGGACGGATCATCGAGAGAGCTCCGGTTGGGCTGGTCCGACCGAAGCAAAAACAAGTTCCGTGCCAACGCACCGGAGGCGGAGTTTCGAGGCTAGCGCGCGCGATGGCGGGCGTTCCTGCCTGCGGAACGCTCATATGCCCAAGGCTTCGCCTACATCGTCGCCCGAAGCGGGCGGTGCTCGACCAGGGTGAAGACGGCGAGCGCGGCCAGCAGCGCCCCGACCACGGCCCAGAACATCACGCCGAACGCGTGCGCGACCTCGACACGGGCGGGCGGCGCCAGCGGATGGCGGACCAGTTCGTCAAGGCTGGAGAGGCCGGCGGTGTCGGGGACCCAGGCGACGATCAGCCCCAGCACCAGCGCCGAGGCGGCGGCGATCAGGATCGCCGCACCGAGCGCGCGCGAGAAGCCGATGGCGCCGGTGACCGCGCCGATGTCGCGGCGCTCGACCGCGTTCTGGGCGGCGACCATCGTGGTCGGGAAGATCACGCCGATGCCAAAGCCGAAGAACGTCAGCAGCACCGTCGTCTCCAGCGCCGAGACCGTGCCGGCGAAGAGCGCCAGGATCGCCAGCGACACCGCCGAGACCGGAAGGCCGATGAACGGCGGCAGACGATAGGCGCCGTGGGTCTTGGTGTAGCGGCCGGCGAGCCAGGCGGTGAAGGTGGACGAGACCATCATCGGCATCATCAGGAAGCCGACGGTCGCCGCCGGGATCTGCAGTCCGACCTGATAGAAGGTCGGGGCCAGGACCGCGACGACGAGATAGGCACCGAAAGCCAGGAAGATCGCGGTCAGCGTCGGACCTACGACGCGGTCGGTGAGGAAGCGCGGCGGTATGATCGGCTCCGGGATCCGCGCCTGGCGGAAGCCGAAGGCCGCGAGCACCGCGATGCCGATGCCAAGGCCGGCCAGCAGTTCGGGCGAGTTCCAGGCGAAGCGCGTGCCGCCCAGCGACAGGGCCGTCAGCAGCCCGACGCTGCCGGCCGCGAGCAGCACGATGCTGAGCCAGTCGAACGGCGCCTTCCGGCCATGGATCGGCAGGCGCTTGAGCGCCTTGTCGGAGAAGAGAAGGGCGGCGATGCCGATCGGCAGGTTGAGCCAGAAGATCGATGGCCATCCCAGATGCTGGGCCATGATGCCGCCGACGCTGGGGCCGAGCAGGGACGACGAGCCCCAGACCATCGAGAAATAGGCGCTGTACTTGCCGCGCTCGCGCGGGGCCACCACGTCGGCGACCGCCGCTTGGGCGGAGGTGATCAGCGCGCCGCCGCCGATGCCCTGGAGCGCACGGGCGAGCGCCAGGCCCAGCATCGAGGTCGCGAGCGCACAGAGCACGGAGGCGGCCAGGAACACCGCGAGTGCCACGTGCAGCATCCGGCGCCTTCCGTAGAGGTCGCCGAGCTTGCCGGCGATCGGCGTGATGCAGGTCGAGGTCAGCAGATAGGCCGTGATCACCCACGAGAGCAGGTGCACGTCGCCGAGGTCCTTGGCGATCGAGGGCAGCGCCGTCGAGACGATGGTGGTCTCGAGGGCGGCGAGGAACATCATGGTCATCGCGCCGGCAATCGCGGCGCGGACCTCCGGCTCGGTAAGCTGCATCGGGAGGATCGGTCCGGGGAGGAAAGAAGGCCGCCACCATAGCATCAAGCGCGGCCGGGCCCTACCGGTTGCGACGGGCCTTCCCGCGTCCGTGGTCCGCGCGTGGAACGGAGGGGAGAGACATGACGACGGGGCGGCCCGGCCCTACTATGCGCCGCCCCTTACGCCCAACGACGATGTCCGACAGGTTTCACCTTTTCCATCGCAAGCCGGATCTGGCGTCGAGCGCCCTCGTCGATCTCGTGACGTTCATCGGCGCGGGCCTCGTCGAAAACGGGCTCACCGTGACGCACGGACCCGACATACCCGGCGGGGCCGTCGTCCTCTGCTTCGAAGGGACCTATCCTGACGAGGCCTTGATCCGGCGAATAAGGTCGGAAGGCGCCCTCGGCTGCCTGGTCACGGAGATCATTGCCGGCGGGAAGTTCTACGATTGGATGGGGCATTGGGACGGAAGCGTGCGCTGGCAACGCTTCGAGCAATGCGCCGGCTACTTCGACTTCGTCTGGACGACGGTGCCCCAGAATCTGGAGGCATTGAACCGATACGGCCGCGCCCGCTTCATCGAGATCGGCTACTCGCCGCTCGTTCCTGTTCCCGAGGACGTCGAGCCGGATATCGATTTTTCGTACTTTGGCAAAAGGAACCCCTACCGGGACAAGATCCTGAACGAGCTCGCGCGCCACTTCACCGTCGTCGCGCCGGATGGAACGTCCGACGTCGCGGTGCGGGACAGGATCGTCCGCCGGACCCGATTCAACATCATGCTGAAGCAGTCGCCGGACTGGCCGTTGCCTTCCGCCACGCGGCTGGCCTCGATACTCCAGCTTGAGCGTGCCGTCGTCAGGGACTGGACGCCCTGCCAGACGCGGCAGTCATCGGCCGTCCCGACCGCTGCCGAAGGCCAGGATTTCGTCGAATACTGCAACGACGCCCTGAAGCAGGACTGGCGCGCCTTTCGCGGCGATGCGATCGACGCCTTCAAACGGCTTCGCATGAAGGACATTATCGAGGTCGTCCTCCGCGAGACACTGCCGGCGGCCGCAGCCGGTGCAAAGCCTCAGCGCGACACGAGCGGCAGGTAGATGTCGGTCAGCCATTCCTTGGGCGGCAGGTCGCGTGGGTTGTTGAGATACTCCTCGAAGCAGGGCCTGTCCGCCGGCTCCTCTCCGCTCTTCGGAAGCCAGGTGCCGAACAGCCAGGAATAGGCGGTCGGCAGCTCGGCATAGGGGCCCTGGTGGCGCAAAACCGCGTGGGAGCCGCCGGCGATCTCGGCGAGGCGGAAGTCGCCGTCGAGCTTCACGTCGGGGCCGATGGTCACGCAGGCGTCTGAGCGCAGCGCTTCGGGCTTCGTCGCGCTCTGGTCGTCGTAGAAGACGCCGAACATCCGGCAGCTCTGGGTCAGAAGTCCCTTCGGTCCCGCCCAGGCGAAGATGCGGTCGAAGGCGGTGCCGATCTCCATGTACGGGCCGGCATGGCGGAGGGCTGCGACGCGGATCGGCGAGGTGACGCGGATGTCGACGTGGTGCATGGCAGGGCTCTCCTGTTCGTAGGCGGGTTCCAGCGGAACCAGCCGTCCGGTCTTGCGATAGGCGGCCGGGGTCGCGCCATAGGCTGCGACGAAGGCGCGGGTGAAGGCGGCGACGCTTGCATATCCCGCACGCTGCGCGATCTTCCCCATCGCGAGTTCGCTCCGCACCAGGTCGCCCGCCGCGCGGCTGAGCCGGTTGCGACGGAGCGTGTCGGCAACGGTCTCGCCGACGACCTGCCGGTAGATGCGGTGGAAGTGGAACGGCGAGAAGCACGCGACCTCGGCGAGCCGGTCGAGGTCGAGCGGATCGTCCAGGTGCTCGCCGATGTGGCGCATCACCCGGTCGATCCGGCGGCCGTAGTCGCTCTGGGTCTGCGCGCGAAGCGTCATGCCGGCCACCTTAGGCGAAGCCGGCTTGATCGCGCTTGCTGGGTTAGGCGAGATCGAGCACGAAGTCGAAACGGCCTTCGCCCTCGGCGAGTGCCATCTCGAGCTCGCGCTTGTAGATGCCGTCGCGCGCATTTCCGGGCTCGCCCGGAAAATAGAGCTGCGTGGTCAGCGGCGGCCGCCCTGGCGCGGCGACCTTCACATGGATGTGCGGTGTGCGTCCCGGATAGCGGCCCGGGCGGATCGTCGTGAGGTCGTAGCGGCCCTCGGCATCGGCGACCTGATGGCCGCGCAGGCGGAAGCCCGAGTTGTCGTAGCGGCCGCCATCGTCGGCCTGCCAGAACTCGAGCACGGCGCCGGCCACCGGACGGCAGCCGGTGGTGGTCACGCGCCCGATGAGGTGCAGCCGGTCGCCGGCCATGCCTGGCTCCAGCAGCGAGGTGCGGAGCGGCGACAGCGGCTTGAAGTAGGGGCCTTCGGTCTGGCGGATCGTGATGCGGCCGCCGCAGGCCGGGGTCGGCTGGGCAAGAGCAGGGCGGACGAGCGCCAGCGACGTGGCACCGGCAAGAACGAGACGACGGGAGATGACTGGCATGATGCCCCTTCTATGAGGCGGCGGCCTCGGTTCCAGCGCTCTCGCCGGGCCAGCCGCAGGCCTTGAGCGCCTCCCGCATATGGGGCGGGATCGGCGCGATCGCACCCACGGGGCCACGCGACGGATAGAGCGGGAGTTCAATTGCGCGCGAGTGCAGGTGAAGCTTTGCGCCGCCCTTGCCGTAGACCGGGTCGCCGACGACAGGGCAGCCGAGCTCGGCCAGGTGCACGCGGATCTGGTGCGTGCGTCCGGTGCGCGGATGGCACTCGATCCAGGCGCGCGTGCCGTCCGACCCGAGCACGCGATAGTCGGTAACCGCCGATTGTCCCTTCTCGGCATCGACGACCATCTTCCAGCCGGCCTTCGGCGTCAGCTTCGCGAGCGGAAGCTCGATGCGGCCTTCGCGCTCCTTCGGCACGCCGTCGGTCACCGCCCAGTAGGTCTTTCCGACGCGTCCTCCCTGGAACAGCTTACCGAGCTTGGAAAGCGCCTTCCGGTGCCGGCCGAGCACGAGGCAGCCCGACGTGTCGCGGTCGAGGCGATGGGCGAGAGAGGGCGCCTGCGGAAGCCCGAAGCGCAGATGACCGAAATGCTGCTCCAGGTTCTCGCCGCCGCCCGGGCCTGCGTGGACGGGGATGCCGGCCGGCTTGTCGAGGATCAGGACAAGGGCGTCGCGGAAGAGGAGGCGGGAGAGAAGCTCGGCGGGCGTCATGCTGCGGTCGGAATGCCGGTCGCCAACGCCGATGTCAACCGATCGACGCTTGCATGATAGGGTGCGCGCGCCATGCCGCGCCCGCCTAGATCCCGCCGTCCGCAATCGCGTCCGCGGTCCCGCCCGGACTCTCGTGCCGACTCGCGATCGGACTCCCGCCCGTCCGAGTCGCGTCGCGACCTTGCGCGCATCGGTGGGCTGCCGGCGGTCCGCGCCCTTTTTCAGACGTCGCCTGAACGGATCGAGCGTCTGTTCTTCCTGCCTTCGATGCGCGGCCAGATCGACGACATCTGCCGGATGATGGCGGAGGCACGCCGGCCCTATCGCGAGGTCGAGGCCGAGGAGCTGGCGAAGGTCGCAGGCTCCGTCCTGCATGGCGGCATCGTCGCGATCGCCGCCCCGCGTGCCGCGGTCGACTTCGATCCGGCGAAGGCTCGCGCGGCCGTGGCCGAGGTGCCGCTGCTGCTCTGCCTCGACGGCGTCGCCAATCCGCACAATCTGGGAGCCATCATCCGCACGGCTGCCTTCTTCGGGATCGACCGGGTCGTGCTCTCCGATCATCCGGGACAGGCGGGACCGTCGGACGCGGCCCAACGCGTCGCCGAAGGCGGCTTCGAATACGTGACGCTTCACCGGGCACGGCACTTCCCGCAGACGATCAAGCACCTGAAGCCGTCCTACCGCGTCGTCGGCACCGCGCTCGATCGTGGCCGGTCGCTGGAGGAGCTCCCGCGCGACAAGCCGGTCGCCCTGATCCTCGGCAACGAGGAATTCGGGATGAACCCGCAGGCGCTCGCCAATTGCGACGACGTGGTGAAGATCGAGGGATCGGGACGGATCCAGTCGCTGAATGTCGCCGCGACGGCAGCGATCCTCATTCACGCACTCGCCAAGAAAAAGCCCCGCCAGGCTTGAGCCGGGCGGGGCCGTTTCTCTCGCAACTTCGATAGGTCAGCCGTCGAAGCCGGACGCGAAGGCGCCTCGCGAGGCGATCGCCGACGGCGTGCCGTCGAGGTTGAGACGGTCGTCGAGGCGGTCGATCGCGCGGCCGCTGATCGGCCGGTCGAGCGCCGCGCGGAGGTCGGCGCGCGCGACCGAGATCGCGCTGGCCTGGGCCGCCGGATCATCGAGCGCCAGCGCCGCGATCACGGCGCGATCGTAGGCGGCGATCGCCTGGAGCGTCTCGACCCGGTCGTCGACCCGCGCATTGAGTGCGGTCGCCCGGGCGTCGGCTTTGGCGATGGTGGCTGCCGCGACAGCGTTTGCACGCTCGACGATCGCGACCGCGCGTGCTTCCAGCAGGGCCGGGTTCTTCGACGTCGCCTCGAGCGCGCGGAACTCGGCGGCCTTCGCCTCGGCACGCGAGATGATGCCCGCTGCGACGCGATCGGCGTTGGCCCTGATCTCTGCGGCGCGGCGATCGCCGCGGGCGTCGAGCGCCGCGGCGCGGGCCTCGATGCGGGCCGGGTCGACCGGCAGGTTGCCGAAGCCTAAGCCGTGGCCGAGGCCGTCGTGGAATCCGCGATCATGCCGGCCGTCGCGCCGGTCGTCGAACGAGATGCGGTCGAAATCCCGGCGACCGCGTTCGGCGCCGAGGCCGGCCGGCGCGCCGTGGATGCCGAGCATCGCGTCGACGCGGGCGATGTTGTCGCGCGTGAGGGGCTTGTTCGCAGACTGGGCCAGCTGCTCGCGTGCCGCGACGATCGCGGCGTTGCGGGCGGCGCGATCCTGGATCGCGAGCGCTGCCTGCATTTGGTTCTCGTAGGTGGCGACGCGGCCGACCATGGAGTTGGACGAGGCGTTGGCGCGCGCGGTCGCCGACGCATGAGCGGCGTTCAGATTGCCGAGCGTGTTCTTGCCGGTGTCGCGACGGTCCGCAAGGCTGCGCGAGGAGTCGCGGTCGCGTCGATCACCCGCATTGCGCGCAATGTCCCGGCCGCGATCGGCTCCGCGCGCGAGATCGTGGCCGCGATCGCGCCCGGTGTCGCGATCACGACCGATGCTGGCGACGCTGGCGCCGATGCTCAGGTCGTGTCCGCGGGAGGCGATGTCGTTGCCGCGTCCACGGTCGCCGCGCCCGCCGTCATTGCGATCGGCCGCAGCACCCTTGTCGCCGCCGCCGCGATCACCGCCGTGACCGCCACCATCACCGCCGCCCTTGGCGAAGGCGACGCTGTCGGTCGGCCCATGGATCGTGAGGCTGATCGGCGAGATCGCGAGGACCGTCGCCAGTGCGGTCGCGCCGAGCAATCGGGCAGCTATCGGGGAGAGTCGTTCCAACTTCATCGCAGTCTCCTGTTGCCCCCCGGGTGAATTCGCTTCTGGAACTTCGACACTCGGGAACTTGGGGACTGAAACACGGTGCACGGGCGGTCGCTCGTGCGAGGAGAGTGACCGCCCGTGACCGATCGACGACTTGGGCTACGTCGTTACCTCACCGCGCCGAGTTGGGGCGACGCGCCCTGGATCCCGAGCAGGTCGTCGACACGCGCGACCGCGGTCGGCGTCAGCGACTTGTTCGCCGACTGGGCGAGCTGCTCGCGCGCCTGGGTGATCGCGGCGTTGCGCGCGGCCGGATCCTGGATCGCGAGCGCCGCATGCATCTGGTTCTCGTAGGTGGCGATGCGGCCGACCGTAGAGTTCGGCGAGGCATTGGCGCGCGCGGTCGCCGACGCGTGCGCGGCGTTCAGGTTGCCGAGTTCGTTGGCGGCCTTGCTGCGGGCTTCGGCGCGGGCGCGATCGTTACCGCGCACGCTCGCGGTTTGGGCCGGCGTGTTGCGGTTGGTCGAGGCCCGGCTGCGGGTCGCGTCGGTCTTGTCCTTCAGGACCGGCGAGGTGACGGCCTGGCCGGGCGCGTTCGCGCTGTTGCCGCGGTCACCGCTGTGGCCCGGAGCATTGGCGCTGTTCCCGGGGCTTCCGCCGTCGCGGCCGTTGGCGTTTCCACCGCCGTTCCCTCCGCCATTGCCGCCACCGCCACCTTCACCGCCGCCCTTGGCGAAGGCGTGGGATGTGAAGTCGGGCGAGGTCACGGCCAAAGGGGCCGCGGCCAGCAGGGCCGCGAGAGAGGTCACAAGGGCAATTTTCGTGCGCATCGGAATCTCCGTGGTCGTTTCCGGTGGGGAAATTGTTCCTCAACAACCGAAACGACCAGTGATCCAGCGCACAGATCCCCGCCATGCAACGGCCGGTCACGGAAATGCCCCAGCGACTTCTACGCATTCCAGACTGGGGCCACGAGTCGCCGCTTTCCGTCCTTGCTCTTGAGCAGATTCGGCTCGTCGAGCGCCTGGCGATCCCAGAGCTTGCACGTAACCTGTGCGTGCTTCTGGTCC
>JBGALV010000121.1:0-14232 GCA_044223515.1 Alphaproteobacteria bacterium | reverse complement strand
GGCGCATCGACAGGCTGGCGCCACGCCGCCGAGGACGACGAGCCGAGACGCGTCGGCATGCCGATCGACGCATCCGAACGCGCCGGGGTCACGACCGGCGTATCGAGACGTGCGGGGCGTCCGTCGGACAGCATCGGCGACGCCGGTGCTGCAGCGAACTGCTGCGCCGGAGCGGCGGTCTCCAGCGCGGCGATCAGGCCCGTGTCGATCTCCTCGCCGCCGAGGATGCCCGCCTTCTCGCGGAACGTCTTGATCGCGGCACGGGTGCGCGAGCCGATCCTGCCGTCGACGCCGCCGACATCGTAGCCGAGATCACTGAGCAGGCGCTGCGCGGTCAGGATCTGCGCACGGTCCGGCTGCTCGAGCTTGGGCGTTTCCGCCACCCCGGTCGTCGGAACGGTGGCGACCTCGATCTTCAGGGGCTCGACCGCCGGCGTCGCGGCCACGGGCTGCACCGAGGGGGTCGGGGGCAGAGCCTCGTGCGGCGGTGCGACGGCTGCGACGGTGATCGGCGAGGCCTTGGAGTCGACCGGCAGCACCGCGGCGTTCGCCGTCTCCCTCTGCTGGTGAGGCGTAGCGGCCCAGACGATACCGAGGCCGACGATGACGGTGGCCGCGGTCGCGAACCAGGGCTTCATCTGGAACGGCGCGGCGTGCGAAACCTGCTGCTCGGTCTCGTCGGCCTTCAGCAGCAGCGGTTCCAATTGCACCCAGCGCCGACGTTGGCGGAAAGCGACGTGAAGGAGGCTGAACAGAAGCCACGCGGCAATGAACACGCCGCCCGCCTTCACCACCGACAGTCCGAACAGGACGAGTCCCGCGAGCGCGAGGATGGTGGCGCCCAGCGGATGGAAAAAAAAGATCTGCATCATCGACAGCGGCGGTCGCATCTTGATCGCGCCGCAGCGGTGGCAGACAGCCGCCTGGGCGTTGAGGCGAGTGGTGCACCAGGGGCAGTGCACCCGCGTGACGGCTTCGGTCATGATCCTCTCCCGATGGCCCGCATTGGGCCAGCGCCCGCACAACGCCGGGCCGGGAGCGGCGTTCCTGTGACCGCCGGTTGGTCTCCATTTTGCTTTCGGTGCGGTTTTCCGGCCGCACCGGTTCAAGACAAGCGGATGAAAATGCGGAGGTTCGCGCCAACGTAGCCGATCAATTCGCGGAACTATCTTGAAGCGCTAGGTAAATTTCGTTAAAAACAAAATAGTTCTCGCTAGAAATTGACGGGATTCCGCGTAAACCTCGCGGAGAGTTCATGGCAGAAGCGCAATCCCAGGATTTGGCGGTGAAGCGGACGGCGGTTAAGCTGCTGTCTAACGCCTGCAACGGGCTCGTGGCCGAGGACGAACCTTTTGCTGCGGCACTGGCCGCCGCCCTCCGCAGCCCCAACGACCCGCTGTTCATCTACAACTATCGTGTCGCCGAGCAGGAGTTCGGCCGTCTGCCACGCGAGACGACCGAGACGTTGCTGTCCCGTTGCCAGAGCAAGATCGCCGAGACCCAGGACGACATCCTTTCCGAGTTCCGCGGCATGAGCGCCGCGAAGCGGGCGGCGAAATGGGTCCAGCAGCAGAAGAAGGCCAAGAAGGCGGCGCCCCAAAAGCGGATCACGGCGGTCGAGTGGTCTTGAGGTAAGCTTCCCCGGCTTCCAAAGGGGGATTCCATGACCGTCGACCTGACCATGCTTGCCTGGAGCGCGGCGCTCTGCCTCGTGCTCGCGCTTCCCTACACGATCGGGCTGAACAAGGCCCTCGGGTTGCCGATCCTGGTCGGCAACCGCGAAAACTTTCCTACCGTCGAGGGCTGGATCGGGCGCGCCAAGCGCGCGCACATGAACATGCTCGAGAACATCGCGCCTTTCGCGGCACTGGTGCTCATCGCGCATGTCGCCGGCAAGGCCGACGCCTCGACGGCGCTCGGCGCCCAGCTCTTCTTCTGGGCACGCCTGGTCCACGCCGTCGTCTACATCGCTGGCCTGCCGTGGATCCGCACCGCCGCCTACGGCGTCTCGGTGGTGGGAATGGTGATGATCTTCCTCAAGATCGTCGGCTAGAGCGCGCGACACCGGCGGACCTTGCACGGTCCGCCGGTTTGGGCCCAGGATCGGTTCTCTCTCCCTCGAACCGAGACATCCCCATGCCCTTTTCCATGTATCAGGCGGCTGCGCCCGGCATCCTGCAGACGCTCAAGGCCATCGACGGCGTCCTCACCAAGGCGGAGGCCTTCGCGACCGAGAAGAAGGTCGACCCGACGGTGCTGCTGAATTACCGACTCGCGCCGGACATGTTTGCGCTGACCCGCCAGGTTCAGCTGGTCACCGACTTCGCCAAGAGCACGATGGCGCGCCTCGCCGGCCAGGAAGTGCCGAAATACGAGGACACCGAGAAGACGATCGCCGAGCTCAAGGCGCGGATCGCCAAGGTCACGGCCTATGTGCAGGGCTTCAAGGCAGCCGACCTCGAAGGATCGGAGTCGCGCGACGTGACGCTGCCGATCGGCGGTCAGCCGATGACGTTCAAGGGGCAGGACTACCTGGTGAACTTCGCGCTGCCGAACTTCTATTTCCACGCCGCCGCGGCCTACTCGATCCTCAGGCACTGCGGCGTCAACATCGGCAAGCGGGACTTCCTCGCCCGCGCCTGACGGCGCGGGCCGGGGTCAGCTGAGACCCCCGAGAAGCCAGACGACGAGGATGATCGGAAGCGGAATTCCGATCAGCCAAAGCAGAAGGCCACGACCCATGGCACGTCTCCTCAGCGCGTTTCAGAGACACGAAAAACGCGCGAGGAGACGGCGGGTTCCTGAAGGTGCCTAGCGGCGGGCCCGTGACTTGTAGATGACGAAGCCCGCGATCGCGTCGTTGAGCGCCTGGGGCTCGTCGCCGCGGATCGAGTGGCTGCTCTCCTCGAAGATCCTGAAGTCCGATCCCGGGATCAGCTTGTGGATCTCCTCCGAGAACTCGGGCGGGCAGATCCAGTCGTGGCGGCCGGCGAGGATGAGCGTCGGCGCCGTGATGTTCTTGAGCTCCGGGCGTAGGTCGTAGGTCTGCAGGAAGCCGCCGGGCGCGAAGGCCTTCAGCATCGGCTCGGGCGAGTTGATGCCGCGCTCGCGACCGGCCTTGGCCGCGACTGGATCGAACTTCCTCGCGTACATCGGACCCATGAGCTCGTAGTAGCGGCGCATCTTCTCCTGGGTGTCGAGCTTGCCTGACCATAGGTCGTCGCAGACCTGCTTCTGCTCCGGCGTGCCGCGCTCGGCGATGATCTGGCGCGCCCGCGCGTTGAAGCCGTAGTGGGAGGCGGTGACGATCAGGATCAGGTGCGAGACCGAGTCCGGATACCGCGCCGCATGCGCCTGGCCGACCATGCCGCCGTAGCTGGTACCGATGCTGACGATTGGGCCGAGGCCAAGATGCTTACGCAGCGCCTCCATGTCCTCGACGTTCTCATCCAGGGTGTATTTGCTGGCGTCGCCCTTGGCCGAACGGCCATGGCCGCGATGGTCGAAATAGACGAGCTGCATCTTCTCGGCGAGCGGGCTCATCCCCGGCTTGAAGCCGGAGTGCTCGCCGCCGGGGCCGCCATGGATGACGAAGGCGACCGGCTTCTCGCGCATGCGGTTGCCGTCCGGCACCAGCCCGGCGCCTTCGACGTCGAAGTAGATTTCTGTGTCACGAATGCGTGCGCGCATGGAGATCTCCGGGAAGTGGTGGCGAGAGGCTAGCGGCGCCGGGCGGCCCTCGCCACAAGCCGCGTCCGGCCGCGAAAGGCGCGCGAGGCCGAAATCGCCGATTTGCTGCAACGCAGGCTCGTCCAGGAGCGTTTGGGTGGTGCTCAACCGGCCAGGATCCCCCATGAAGCACGACTACGACAACGCGCGCGAATGGCGCGAACGGGCGCGTCAGCTCCGCCTGCTGGCCAAGCAGATGCGGCACCCCAAGGCGCGCAACGACCTGACCGAGATCGTGCTCCGTTGGGAGGAGAAGGCTGTCGGCGCCGAGGCCAAGCTCAAGCTCGCGGCGAAGCGCCAGCTCCAGAGCGAGTTGCGGTAGGACGATACGCGGACGCACGGAGGTTCAAGAATGCACGCGCTCGAAATGATCGGCACGCATCCCGAGGTCCGCAGCGTTCAGGTTCATGGGGTGGACGCGCTGGCCGCATGTGTCGAGGCCTGCCTCGACTGCGCGCAAACCTGCACCGCCTGCGCCGACGCCTGCCTCGGCGAGGAGAACGTCGCGGATCTCCGACGCTGCATCCGCCTCAATCTCGACTGCGCCACCCTGTGCGCGGCAACCGGCGAGATCGCCTCGCGCCGGACGCACCCGAACCTGGCGCTTCTGAAGCAGGTGCTCGAGGTCTGCATGGAGGCCTGCCGCATCTGCGCGATGGAATGTGCGCGGCACGCCGGGCACCACGAGCATTGCCACATCTGCCGGAACGCCTGCGAGGCCTGCGAGCAGGCGTGCCGCCGCGCGATCGAGGCGGCCGGTTTCGACTGACGGGCTTGGCGGGTCTTGGAGGTGGTGCCGGCAGAGGGGATTGAACCCCCGACCTTCGGTTTACAAAACCGCTGCTCTACCGCTGAGCTATGCCGGCGCCTGTCGTTGGCGGGACCGGCGCCGTTTTAGCCTGTTTCGTGCGGCGTCTCCAGGGACAGAGACGTTGGCAACTCAGCCGCCGATCCCGGCCTCGATCAGCATGGCTTTCAGCTGGGTGATCCGCTCGGCGCGCTTGGCCGGGTCGCCATCGGCGCCGAGATAGGCCGGCATGAAGTCCGGCGACTTGAGCCGGCTCTCGGCGGCCTTGCGTGCCTTGTCGAGGTACTCGCCGGGGATCAGCATGCCCGATCGGCATAGATCGATCAGCGCCAGCGCCTTCTCGGTGTTGCCGCCGCCTTGGCCCTCGATCTTCGACAGCGGATCGGCCGCCTTCAGCGTGTCGGCGTGGAAGGTCTCGACCGTCCTCAGGATGCGGGTCTTGATCGCGCCGATCAGCTCGGCCTTGCGGATGCGCTTGTGGAAGCGCGCCAACGTCTTGAGGCGCTGCGGCGGCGGCGTGCTCTCGCCGACCAGGCGCTGCGGCGACTGGCAGGCCTGAACCATCTGGTCGACCTGGCGAACGATGAACTCGCGTGCGCGTTCGCCGATCGGCTCGTCGAGGAACGGAAGCATGGCTTCCGCCTCCTGGGCGATCGTCGTCGTCGGGCCGACGATCTTGTCGATCACTTCGGGGTTGAGGAGACGCCCGCAGCGGCGATCGAAACCGGCCTCGGAGACGCTGCCGCCGAGAAGCTGGCCGTTCACGGTCAGCCGCTTGCGGAGCTTGAGGACCGCCTTGAGCTCGATCGCGGGGCCGCTGCCGGTCAGGCTGGTGCCGCCGCTGATCTCGCGGATGATGATGCTCTGCAGCGCCGCCTGCGTGTTCGGCATCGGCCGGCTCACGAGCAGGCTCGCCAGCAGCTGGGCGGTCGTCGGCAGGTTGGCGGGCGGCTCGCCGGTGCCGGTCGAGAGATCGGCGAGACGGCTCAGCTTCTGCTCGAGCGTCGTCAGGCCCTGGAGCAGTTGTTCCGACACCGCGGGCGTGCGCATGAACTCGCCGATGAGCGGATCGAGGATCTCGACGACGTCGGGATTCAGCTCGTCGTCGAGCGCCATCACCGCTTCGAACTTCTGCCCGAAGTCCTTGAGCGGGGCCAGCATGCGCGCGATCGCGATGAAGGCCAGCGACTGCTTCTCGGCGGCGTTGCCCGGAAGGCTCCTGAGCAATGCCTCGAGCTGGCCGGCCGCGGCGACGGCGTCGGACTTCGCCTCGTAGGCGCGGGTCTGGGTCTGCCAGTCGAAGGTGAGCTGGTTCAGCTCCTTCAGGCGGTCGGACACCGACTGCTTGGATCCCGCGACCTGAGCGATCGCTACCTTCTGGTTGGCGCCGAGGAACACCGAGCCGGTGCTCATCAGCTTTTCCTGATGCTTGCTCGAATAGAGAAGCTCGAGGGGAACGGTCTTGGTCGCCTCGAAGAAGGTCCGGCAGGTGCGCCAGATCACGTCGCGCGAAGGCTCGCCAGCCAGCGCTTCGAGCGTGCGGCAGCGGGCTTGCTTGACGACCGGATCTTCGTTGAGGGGGATGTCTGACATTGGCTCGTTTCTCGGGCCCCGATGTAAGCGACGAATGAAGCGTGAGGCAACTGGGGAGAGCGGATTGGTGCCGGATTTTAGCGGTGAAGTTACTCAAAGGCCGGATGATGCCGACGTGTCGGCGGTCACACTCGGCGAGAAATGCGGCTTGGAGAAAACACGAGCGAGATGAACGGCCGATTAACGTCGGCGCGCGATCTCGTAGAGGGCGACGGCGGCGGCGTTCGAGACGTTGAGGCTGGCCAGGAGATTCCGGGTCGGCAGGCGGACTACGAGGTCGCAACGCTCCCGGGTCAGCCGGCGAAGGCCCGCGCCTTCGGCTCCGAGCACGAGCGCGAGCCGGCCGGTCAGGTCGGCCTCCGCCACCGTCTGCTCGGCTTCCGAATCCAGCCCGACGCACCAGAACCCCGCTTCCTTCAGCCGGTCGAGCTCGCGCGCAAGATTGACCACATGTGCCAGCGGCACGAGGTCGAGGGCGCCCGAGGCGGCCTTGGCGAGAACCCCGGTCGTGCCGGGCGCATGGCGGTCCGGCAGCAGCACGGCATCGGCGCCGAAGGCGGCGGCGGAGCGGAGGATCGCGCCGACATTGTGGGGGTCGGTCACCTGGTCGAGGACGACGACGAGCCCACGACCTTCCGGCAGTGCGCCCAGGATCTCGTCGAGATCGGGGTCGGGCAGCGGGTCGGCGGCGAGCGCGATCCCCTGATGGACCGCCCCGGCCGGCAGCAGGCGCTCGATCTCTTCGCGGGAGGCGGTCTCCGCCTGAGGACCGCCGAGCTCGGCCAGGCGCCGGCCGTGGCTCTCGGCCGCGGCCTCGGTCACCAGCAACCGCCGGCTCCGGCGCCTCGGGTTGCCGAGGGCGGCGAAGACCGCGTGGGGACCGTAAAGCCAGGTCTGCCCGCCCGGGCTTGGACGTCTGTCCGCAGATTTCTCCGGACGTCTCTCCGGATGTCTGTCCGGGCGCCGGTCCGGCCGGTTGCCGCCCGGTCGCTCCCGGCCGGAGAGCTGGCCGGAATCCGGGCCGGAACGGTTGCGGTTGCTGGACTTGCGCCTTGCCATGACGGCTTCTAATATGCGCTCGACACCGAGACGGCAACCTCTCCCCGACCGACCCCGGGGCGAAAGGTTGTGTGCGTCTTTTTTGGCGTTGACGGCGGAAGGGCTCCTGTCATATTGCCCGGCCGCCGAAAGCTGTCCTCATGCGGGTACGGAGGGGTGGCCGAGCGGTCAATGGCAGCAGACTGTAAATCTGCCGACTTATGTCTACGCTGGTTCGAATCCAGCCCCCTCCACCACCTCCCGCAGTCGGCGGGAGCGCCGGGGCGGCGGACCTAGGCGACAGGCGAACGTCGGCGCACCTTATCTAAGAATTTCAACTGGTTAGACGAAAACGGGCGGATCGACGCGGGTGTAGCTCAATGGTAGAGCACCAGCCTTCCAAGCTGGCTACGAGGGTTCGATTCCCTTCACCCGCTCCACCAATCGTCGTCAGGCTTTAAAGCGCAGATCAACGGGACAACGAGACCATGGCGAAAGCGAAATTCGAGCGGAACAAGCCGCACTGCAACATCGGCACGATCGGTCACGTTGACCATGGGAAGACGTCGTTGACGGCAGCGATCACGAAGATCCTGGCGGAGACTGGCGGTGCGACGTTCATGGCGTACGACCAGATCGACAAGGCGCCTGAAGAGAAGGCGCGCGGGATCACGATCAACACGGCGCATGTCGAGTACGAGACGACGAACCGTCACTACGCGCCACGTGGATTGCCCGGCCACGCGGACTACGTGAAGAACATGATCACGGTGCTGCGCAGATGGACGGCGCGATCCTGGTGGTGTCGGCGGCGGACGGCCCGATGCCGCAGACGCGCGAGCATCCTGCTGGCGCGCCGGGTGGGCGTACCTGCGCTGGTGGTGTTCATGAACAAGGTCGACATGGTCGACGATCCGGAGGCTTCTGGACCTGGTGGAGCTCGAGGTTCGCGAGCTTCTGACCTCGTACCAGTTCCCAGGCGACAAGATCCCGATCATCAAGGGCTCGGCGCTGATGGCGCTGGAGGGCAGAACGAGGAGATCGGCAAGAAGGCGATCTCGAGTTGATGAAGTCCCGGTTGACGAGTACATCCGCAGCCTGCGCGTCCGAAGGACCGGCCGTTCCTGATGCCGATCGAGGACGTGTTCTCGATCTCGGGCCGCGGCACGGTGGTGACGGGCCGCGTCGAGCGGGGCATCGTGAAGGTGGGCGAGGAAGTCGAGATCGTGGGCCTGAAGGACACGACGAAGACGGTGGTCACGGGCGTCGAGATGTTCCGGAAGCTGCTGACCGAGAGGGCCGTGGACAACATCGGCGCTCTGCTGCGCGGCACGAAGCGCGAGGAAGTGGAGCGTGGCCAGGTTCTGGCGGCGCCGGGCTCGATCAAGCCGCACAAGCGTTTCAAGTGCGAGGCGTACATCCTGACGAGGAAGAGGGCGGCCGCCACACGCCGTTCTTCTCGAACTACCGTCCGCAGTTCTACTTCCGCACGACCGACGTGACGGGCGAGGTGGTTCTCCCGGAGGGCACCGAGATGGTGATGCCGGGCGACAACATCGCGATGGAAGTGAAGCTGATCGCGCCGATCGCCATGGACGAGGGCCTGCGCTTCGCCATCCGCGAAGGCGGACGCACCGTCGGCGCCGGCGTCGTCGCCTCCATCATCGAATAGTCAGGGAGAGAGCTCTTCGGAGCGCGCTAGGAGTGTAGCTCAACTGGTAGAGCACCGGTCTCCAAAACCGGGGGTTGGGGGTTCGAGCCCCTCCACTCCTGCCAGCCGCCCGAAAGACGACGACGCATGAAGACGAGCCCGATCGAATTTTTCCGCCAGGTACGCCAGGAGGCCAACAAGGTCACCTGGCCGAGCCGCAAGGAGACGCTGGTGACCGGCGCCATGGTGTTCGTCATGGTGATGATCACCGGACTCTTCTTCCTGGTGGTCGACCAGGCGCTGTCCTTCGCCGTACGCATACTGCTGGGCTTGAGGGGCTGACCATGGCTGCCAACTGGTACGTCATCCACGTCTACTCCGGCCTCGAGAAAAAGGTCGCCGCTTCGATCAAGGAGCAGGCCGAGGCCAAGGGCATGAGCGACCAGATCCTCGACGTGCTGGTGCCGACCGAGGAAGTGGTCGAGATGCGCCGCGGCTCGAAGGTCAACTCCGAGCGCAAGTTCTTCCCCGGCTACGTGCTGGTGAAGATGGATCTGACCGACGAGACCTGGCACCTGGTGAAGAACACTCCGAAGGTGACGGGTTTCCTCGGTGGGCGCGGCAAGCCGCATCCGATCAGCCAGGGCGAAGCCGACCGCATCATCAAGCAGGTCAAGGAAGGCGTCGAGCGGCCGAAGCCCTCGATCCGCTACGAGGTCGGCGAGCAGGTGCGCGTGTCCGACGGACCGTTCACCTCGTTCAACGGCCTGGTCGAGGAGGTCGACGAGGAGAAGGCGCGGCTCAAGGTTTCCGTTTCGATCTTCGGCCGGGCGACCCCGGTCGAACTCGAATACTCGCAGGTCGAGAAGGTCTGATCTGCGGGGCCGGGCCTCGATGCCCGGCAATCAGGTGTGGGAGGCCTGCCACGGGCCGCACCACACGACCCGAGGCGTAGTTTGAAGAAGGGTTAGGACATGGCGAAGAAGATTGCAGGTTACATCAAGCTGGAAGTGCCCGCCGGGCAGGCGAACCCGTCGCCGCCGATCGGTCCGGCGCTCGGCCAGCGCGGTCTCAACATCATGGAGTTCTGCAAGGCGTTCAACGCCCAGACCCAGAAGGTTGAGGCCGGCACTCCGATCCCGGTGACGATCACCGCCTACTCCGATCGCACCTTCACCTTCATCATGAAGACGCCGCCCGCGAGCTTCTTCCTGAAGAAGGCGGCCGGCATCCCGAAGGGCTCGCAGACGCCCTCGCGCGGCACGGTCGGCAAGGTGACCGCCGCCCAGGTGCGCGAGATCGCCGAGAAGAAGATGCAGGATCTGAATGCCAAGGACATCGAAGGCGCCATGCAGATGGTGCGGGGCACTGCCCGCTCGATGGGCCTGGAAGTGACGGAGTAAGGCCGATGGCTCAGGGCAAGCGACTGAAGACCGCGTATTCGAGCGTCGACCGCGACGCCTTCTACAAGGTCGACGAAGCGGTGAAGCTGGTGAAGAACGGAGCCAAGGCGAAGTTCGACGAGACCATCGAGATCGCGATGAACCTCGGCGTCGATCCGCGTCACTCGGACCAGATGGTCCGTGGCGTGATCGAGCTGCCGCACGGCACCGGCAAGACGCTGCGCGTCGCCGTGTTCGCCAAGGGCGACAAGGCCAAGCAGGCCCAGGACGCGGGCGCCGACCTGGTCGGTGCAGACGATCTGGCCGAGAAGATCCTCGCCGGCGAGATGAATTTCGACCGCTGCGTCGCCACCCCGGACATGATGGGCGTGGTCGGCAAGCTCGGTAAGGTGCTGGGCCCGCGCGGCCTGATGCCGAACCCGAAGCTCGGCACGGTGACGCAGAACGTCGCCGAGGCGGTGCGCGCGGCCAAGGCCGGCCAGGTGGAGTTCCGCGTCGAGAAGGCGGGCATCGTGCACGCCGGCATCGGCAAGGCGAGCTTCTCCGAGACGGCCATCGCCGAGAACGTGAAGGCCTTCGTCGGCGCGATCGCGCGGGCGAAGCCGTCGGGCGTGAAGGGCAACTTCATCAAGAAGATCAGCATCAGCTCGACCATGGGCGTCGGCGTGAAGCTCGATCTGTCGTCGGTCTCGGCCGGCGGCGGGCAGTCCGCCTAAGAGTTCGTAAGAGATTTCATTCGGTCCGCTTCGGCGGGCCGGATGAAAGGGTCGGGCCCGTGCGGTCCGTCCCAGCCTGTCCAAGACCGTGGGTGCCGACGGGGTTCGCTCCCGAGGCGTAATGGGAAACCGCCCGCGATAGACAGTGGCGCGCAAACGGGTTCGGGGAAGTCTTCCCGAAGGCGTGGGCGTGCTTCTGGGGCAGGAAGCCGGGTCCGGGAACGTCGCGAGACGCGAACGGGTCCGTGTTCAACCGGATCGGCGATGGGGAGACCCGGAGCCGGTCCAAGGCAAGCGGAGACGATCCGTGAATCGTGAAGAGAAGGCACAGCAGATCGACGCGCTGAACCAGACTCTCGCAGCCACCACGCTTGTCGTGGTCACGCGGCAGTCCGGGCTCACCGTCGCCGAGGTCTCCGACCTCCGACGGAAGATGCGTGCCGGCGGCGCCAGCTACAAGGTGACCAAGAATCGCCTTGCCCGTCTCGCTCTCAAAGGGACGAAGTTCGAGGGCATCGACCCTCTGTTCGTCGGTCCGACGGCGGTTGCCGTCTCCAAGGACCCGGTGGCCGCAGCCAAGGTGGCTGTGGACTTCGCCAAGGACAACGAGAAGCTGACCATCGTGGGTGGTGCGCTCGGTGAGAAGCTCCTGGACGCCGAAGGCGTCAAGGCGCTCGCCAGCCTCCCGTCCCTCGACCAGCTTCGGGCAAAGCTTCTCGGCCTGCTCCAGGCTCCTGCGACCAAGATCGCGGGCGTTCTGGCGGCTCCGGCCGGTCAGCTTGCGCGGGTGCTCAAGGCACACTCGGAGAAAGGCGCGGCGTGAAGCCGCATCGAAATCGTTCCCTAAGACCCTTTTGCGGACGGCATGTCCGCACCAGATTGAGGAGTTTCCGAAATGGCTGACCTGAACAAGCTCGTCGACGATCTCTCGAGCCTCACCGTCATCGAGGCGGCCGAGCTCTCGAAGTTGCTGGAAGAGAAGTGGGGCGTCTCCGCCGCCGCGCCGGTGGCCGTTGCCGCCGCCGCTCCGGCCGGCGCCGCCCCGGCTGCCGCCGAGCAGACCGAGTTCACCGTCATTCTCGCGAATGCCGGCGAAAAGAAGATCAACGTGATCAAGGAAGTCCGTGCGATCACGGGCCTCGGCCTCAAGGAGGCCAAGGACCTGGTCGAGGGCGCGCCGAAGACCGTGAAGGAAGGCGTGAACAAGGACGAGGCCGCGAAGATCAAGAAGATCCTCGAGGAAAACGGCGCCAAGGTCGAAGTGAAGTAAGGCTTTGGTCCTGTCGATCAGTCGTACGTCTTGAAGGGATGAGGATGCGCGGGGCTTTCCCGCGCGTCCTCGCCCGTCGTTTTGGGCGTCCTTGAGGCGCCAGAGGAAAGGGTATCGAGATGGCGAAGTCCTTCACCGGTCGGAAGCGCGTTCGCAAGAGCTTCGGTCGCATCAACGAGGTGGCGCCGATGCCGAACCTCATCGAGGTGCAGAAGAGCTCCTACGACAGCTTCCTGCAGATGAACGTGCCTCCCGAGATGCGGGCGAACCTTGGCCTGCAGGAGGTCTTCAAGTCCGTCTTCCCGATCCGCGACTTCTCCGAACGCGCCCAGCTCGAGTTCGTGCGCTACGAGCTCGAGATCCCGAAATACGACGTCGAGGAATGCCAGCAGCGCGGCATGACCTTCGCCGCACCGCTCAAGGTGACGCTCCGCCTGGTCGTCTGGGACGTCGAGGAGGAGACCGCGCTCCGCTCGATCCGCGACATCAAGGAGCAGGACGTCTACATGGGCGACATGCCGCTCATGACGGCAAACGGCACCTTCATCATCAACGGCACCGAGCGCGTCATCGTCTCGCAGATGCACCGCTCGCCGGGCGTCTTCTTCGACCACGACAAGGGCAAGACCCACTCGTCGGGCAAGTACCTGTTCGCCGCCCGCGTGATCCCCTACCGCGGCTCCTGGCTCGACTTCGAGTTCGACGCCAAGGATCTCGTCTACGTCCGCATCGACCGCCGCCGCAAGCTGCCGGCGACGACCCTGCTACTCGCCCTCTATGGCTCGAAGACCGAAGAGACGCTGCGCAGCCGCGCGTCCCGCGGCGAAGGCCTGGCGGATGACGAGGAGCGTTTCGGCGGCATGACCGCCGAGGAGATCCTCGCCGCCTTCTACGACACCATCACCTACAAGCGCTCGGGCAAGGGCTGGAAGACCGGCTTCGATCCGGAGCGCATGAAGGGCGTGAAGCTGATGACCGACCTGGTCGACGCCGCCTCGGGCAGCGTCGTCGCCGAGGCCGGCACCAAGCTGACCCCGCGCGTCGGCAAGAAGCTGCAGGCGGACGGCCTCAAGGAGATCTTCATCTCCAACGAGGAGCTCGTCGGCCGCTACATCGCCTCCGACCTGATCAACGAGGACACCGGCGAGATCTACGCCGAAGCCGGTGACGAGATCTCCGAGCAGCTGCTGAAGAAGCTGGCCGAAGCCAGCATCGCCAAGCTGCCGACGCTGGCGATCGACCACCAGAACGTCGGTCCCTACATCCGCAACACGCTGGCGGCCGACAAGAACACCAACCGTGAAGAGGCGCTGACCGACATCTATCGCGTCATGCGCCCGGGCGAGCCGCCGACGCTCGACTCGGCGAAGGTGCTGTTCCACGGCCTGTTCTTCGATCCGGACCGCTACGACCTCTCGGCCGTCGGCCGCGTGAAGATGAACGCGCGCCTCGGCATGACGACCGAGGACACGATTCGGACGCTCCGCCGCGAGGACATCCTCGAGATCCTCAAGGTCCTGGTCGGCCTCAAGGACGGCCGCGGCGAGATCGACGACATCGACCATCTCGGCAACCGCCGCGTGCGCTCGGTCGGCGAGCTCATGGAGAACCAGTACCGGCTCGGCCTGCTGCGCATGGAGCGCGCGATCCGCGAGCGCATGAGCTCGGTCGAGATCGACACCGTGATGCCGCACGACCTGATCAACGCCAAGCCGGCGGCTGCCGCCGTCCGCGAGTTCTTCGGGTCCTCGCAGCTGTCGCAGTTCATGGACCAGACCAACCCGCTGTCGGAGATCACCCACAAGCGCCGCCTCTCGGCGCTCGGCCCGGGTGGTCTGACGCGCGAGCGCGCCGGCTTCGAGGTGCGCGACGTGCACCCGACGCATTACGGCCGCATCTGCCCGATCGAGACGCCGGAAGGCCCGAACATCGGCCTGATCAACTCGCTCGCCACCTTCGCGCGCGTGAACCAGTACGGCTTCATCGAAAGCCCGTACCGCAAGGTCGAGAAGGGCAAGGTGACC
>JBGALV010000120.1:0-13419 GCA_044223515.1 Alphaproteobacteria bacterium | reverse complement strand
CCTCCCCCCGCGGACCGTGGGGGAGGGCTAGGGTGGGAGGTGCCCGACAAGTCCTCGCCTCTCACCCCGAACGCTCGCTCCCTCCGCCGGAACATGACCGACGCCGAGCGCACGCTCTGGCAGCGCCTCCGCAACGGACAGATCTGCGGCGCACGTTTTCGCAAGCAGGCCGTCATCGGTCGCTACATCGCCGACTTCGCCTGCTTCGACCCAAAGATCGTGATCGAGCTCGATGGCGGCCAGCACGCAGGACAATCCGCTTATGACGAGGAACGAACGCGCTGGCTGGCAAGCGAAGGCTTCAGCGTCCTGCGCTTCTGGAACAACGAGGTTCTGGAGAACCTCGATGGCGTGATGGAGAAGATTGCTGCGGCGTTGGGTGGTGCAAGCGAGTCTCGCCCCCCACCCTAACCCTCCCCCACGCTCCGCGGAGTGAGGGGATACGAGGCGCCTCGCGCCCTAATGAGACCTTACGCCACCAAGCTCAGCGCGTTCGCGGCGGTGCGGTTCGAGCGCGTGACGGAGGAATCGACGCGGCCGTAGGCGTTGGCGGCAGCGGCGAGGCGGCCGTCGGTGGCCGAGGGCTCGTTGCCCGCGGAGGTCACACCCGGCGCGCCCTTCTCCTCGTCCTTCTGGCCGATCGGCTTCGGCCCGACGATCTCGGGCGCCGCCTCTTCCGGCTTCTTCTGGCCGGGCAGCGTCGGCTCGGACTTGCCCTCGGCCTGCTTCGCCTCGAATTCTTCCTGGCGCTGCTTCGCCGCATCGCCCTGGGCATCGAGCTTCATCTTCGCGGCGGCGGCGGCGACGGCGCGGTCCTGGCCGGACGGGTCGGCCGGGGCCAGCGCGGCGGCGCGGATCTGGTCGGCCTTGCGGATCGTCTCTTCCGGCGTGCGGCCGGGGCTCGCGTCGATCGAGACCTCGCCGCCGACGGCATAGCGCTGGCCGTCCGGACCGGCCTCGTAGGTGAAGGTCGGCGATCCCGCGAAGCTGCCGCCCGCCGCCGCATGCGCGGCCTCGTGGCGGCGGACTTCCTGGTCGCGCTGCTTCAGCTCGCGGACGACCTTCTCCTCGTCCTCGCTGAGCTCGCCGTCCTTCTTGCCTTTGTCGGACTCGCCGCCCTCGTCGCCGGTGTCGGCGCCCGGGCCCGTGCCCTGAAGGGTCTGGATCGCCTGGCCGGAAACGGGTTGCACGCCCACGACGCCGGTCAAAGGCGGGGCCTGCTCCTGAGGAGCGCCGTCTTCCGTTCCGATGGGCGCGACCGCGTCGCCCGGGGCCTGGTTGCCCCTGCGGACCGAGAGGATCCCGAATCCGCCTGCGACTTGGCCGATTTCCAGCGCCATTTCAGGCACCCTCTTCGGCCCGCGACCGCACGGGCGGCCGCCGGGAAAGGTGTTCTACCAACAAGAAATGCTAGCGAGCCGGGCGACCCCTGTCAAAACGGCGGCTACGCCGGAGCTATGCCGAGGAACTCCCGGGTTCCCCTGACCGCCTCGGCCAGGCCGATGCGTTGGACCTCCACCCCCTCCGGGAACGCGGCGGCCAGCCGGCTGGGTAAGGCCTTGTCCAGCATGACAAAAACGCCGACGTCGTCGGCCCGGCGGATCAGGCGGCCGAAGGCCTGCTTGAGCCGGAAGCGGGTGACCCGCTCGTCATAGGCCTTGTCGCCGAAGGCCTTCCGGCGGGCCCGGTGCAGGATGTCTGGGCGCGGCCAGGGCACGCGGTCGAAGACGATGAGCCGGAGCGAACGGCCGGGCACGTCGACGCCGTCGCGCACGGCATCCGTGCCGAGCAGGCAGCTCTCGTGCTCGGCGCGGAAGATGTCGATCAGGGTCGCAGTGTCGAGGCCGTCGACGTGCTGGGCGTAGAGCGACAACCCGGCTTCCTCGAGCGGCGGCGCGATCCGCTGGTGCACCTCCCGCAGGCGCCGGATCGCGGTGAAGAGACCGAGCGCGCCGCCGCCGGATGCCAGGAACAGCTCGCGATAGGCGGACGCGACTTGCGCGATGTCGCGCTTGTCGACGTCGGTGACGACATAGATCCGCGTCTGCTTCGGATAGTCGAAGGGCGAGGCCACGGCCGCGCGCATGATCGCCGGCAACGGCAGATGACGCGCGCCCGACGCCGACTCCGCCGCCGCCCAGTCGAGCTCGACGAGGCCGGTCGCGTCCCTCAGCGTCGCCGAGGTGACGACGACGCCATGCGCCGGTTTCAGCACCGTCTCGGTGAACGGCACGGTCGGATCGACCCAGTGGCGATGGAGCCCGACGTCGATGTCGCGGCCTTCGATGCGGTCGACCTGCAGCCAGTCGACGAACTCGGCCGGCGTCGGCGCGGCGAGCGACTCCAGCATCGAGATCCAGCCGTCGATGAGCCCCTGGATCCGGCGGTCGATCGTGCGCGCCATCGCCTCGAGGCGAAGCCGCATCGCGGTCTCGAGCTCCTCCGCCTCGTCGTCGAGACGCGCCTTCAGGCGATCGCGCAGCTTCGCCAGCGGCCGGCGCAGCTCCTGCATCGCGCGCTTGAGATGCGCTGCCGCGGCGACCAGTCCCTCGATCGGCGGCTGCGCGTCGGCCTCGATGCCATAGGCGTTCTCGGTCTCGGTCGCCCGCGCGAAGACCTGCTGGCGGCAATACGCCAGGAACTTCTCGCACACGCCGTTCGGCTGGTTCTCGGCGATGCGCGTGAGCCAGCCTTCCGACGGCAGCACGCGCGCGGCTTCGAGCGCCTGGTCGAGCGCCTGCTTTCCTTCCTCGTCCTCGACGACGAGGTCCTCGACGCGGCGCTGCAGTCCACGGCCGCGCGCGCGCCTACTGCCTTCCGGCCCGCGCACCCAGCGCTTGAGCTCGACCGCCTCGAGTCCCGACAACGCCAGCGAGAAAGCCGAGTCCGCCGCATCGAAGACGTGATGGCCCTCGTCGAAGACGAGGCGGTGCGAGAGCGCGCCCTCGGCCATGCCACCTGCGGCGGCGAGGCTCATCACCAGCGCGTGGTTGGCGACGACGAGGCGGGCACGGCGCGAGCGTCGCTGCGCGCGTTCGATGAAGCACTTCTGGTAGTGCGTGCACGCCGAGTAGACGCACTCGCCGCGCCGGTCGGTGAGGCCCATCGCGCGGCCGCGGCCGACGAGATCGGCGAGCCAGCCGGGAAAGTCGCCGCCGACCATGTCGCCGTCGCGCGTCGCCGCCGCCCAGCGCGCGAGCAGTCCCAGGGCAACCGAGTTGTCCGGATTGGCACGGAGGTTGCGGATCGCCTCCTCGAAGTTCAGCAGGCAGAGGTAGTTCTCGCGGCCCTTGCGGATGACGACGTTGAGCGCCTTCTCCGACGGGATCGGGTAGAGCCGGTCGAGCTCGCCGTCGATCTGGTGCTGCAGGTTCCGCGTGTATGTGGAGAACCAGACCGAGCCCTCGTTCTTCTCGGCCCAGACGCTGGCGGGCGCGACGTATCCGAGAGTCTTGCCGACGCCGGTGCCGGCCTCGGCCAGCACCATGCGCGGCTCGTCCTCGCGCTCGCGCGGCAGGAAGGCGGCGGAAACGGCAGAGGCATAATCGGCTTGCGAAGGGCGCGGCTCCGATCGATCGCCGAGCAATCGCGTGAGACGGGCGCGGGCTTCCGCCGGATCGACCGGCTCGCTTCCCGGCGGCGCCGGCGGCGCCTGTTCCTGCCACTCGGGCAGGCGGCGCCAGGCTTCGAGCGCCGCCGTATGCGCGCGCTCGGACGGATCGATGCCGAGGGCCGCCAGCACCGCCGGCCCCCAGGACCATCCCGCCGCCGCCATCACCTTGGCGACCGAAGCGGTCTCGACGTCGCGGTCGTCGGCGAGCTCGGTCATCAGCGCACGCGCGATCGCGTAGAGCGCCGCGGCCTCCGCCTCGGCGGTCTCGGGCGGATCGAGTCCCATCGCCTCGGCGAGCCCGCGCGGCGTCGGCGGCGCGAAGCGGGCGGGACGGACGAAAGCGAACAGCTCCATCACGTCGTGCCCGGCGATCGCCTGGCCGAGCCTCCGCCCGATCGCCCGCCCATGGCAGAGGAACGGACGCTGCCCCGCTTCGAAGCGCCTGATCGCCTCGTTCCGGCCGATGGTTTCGACGTCGCCTTCGGGGTTCAGCCAGACCGCGCCCATCGCCTTCAGCACCATCGCCGGCGCTTCCGGAAGCAGGATCCGGCGCGGCAACGGCGCGGCGGCTGGGCTGGGCGAAGTCATGAGGCGGCGATCATAGCGGCAGCGGGGATAAATCGAGAACGAAACCTCTCGCCGCACTCCCTTCCTAGCTACCTTTTGCGTCCCCTCCCTCGCGTCGTACGCGGGGGAGGGTTGGGGTGGGGGCCTGCGCAAGGTAAGCATCGCGGTCTCGGCGGCTGCCGCCCCGCCTGTACGATTGGTCGAGTCCCGCCCCCACCCTAACCCTCCCCCGCCTTCGGTAAGGGAGGGGACTCGAGGCGCGTTCGCTGGAGGGTTCCGATAGGGGCACAATTCGGTTGACGCTTGGGCGGCCGAGGCGCGTCTTACGGCCTCCCGTTCCTCCGCCCCGGTTCATGACTTCGCCCTCCCCCATCGCGCCGCAAGGCGCCTCCACCCGTCACGCGCTGGTGGTGCTGGTCTTCCTGACCATCGTCTGGGGTCTCAACTGGCCGGCGATGAAGCTGGCGGTGCAGGGATTCCCGCCCTGGCAGTTCCGCGCCTTCTGCGCCGCCTTCGGCACGGTCGCGCTGTTCACGATCGCCAAAGCCAGCGGCCGCGACACAAGACCGCCGCCGGGCCTGTGGTGGAAGCTGGCGCTGGCCGGCGTGCTCAACGTCGCCGGCTGGCAGGTGTTCTCGGCGATGAGCCTGCAGTACATCGAGTCCGGCCGTGGCGCGATCATCGCCTACACGATGCCGCTGATGACGGCGCTGCTGTCGATCCCGGTTCTCGGCGAGAAGATCAGCCCGCGCGTGATGGCGGCCCTCCTGCTCGGCACCGGCGGCATGGCGCTGCTGCTGCCCGACGACTTCCTCAATCGCGGCGACCGCCAGCTTCTCGGAATCGCGCTGATGCTGTGCGCGGCGCTCTCCTGGGCACTCGGCACGATCCAGCTCAAATACATCAAGCTGCCGATGCCGACGATGGTGGCGACCGCCTGGTTCTTCGTCTTCGCCTTCCCGGTGCAGCTCGCCGGCGCGATGTTCGAGACGCCGCCCGACTTCTCGACGCTGACCTGGCCTGTCGTCCTAGGCGCGCTCTATGCGTCGACGATCCCGGTCTGCTTCGGCTACTGGGCCTGGTTCCGCCTGGTCGAGGTGCTGCCGGTGACGATCGCCTCGATCGCGACCCTGGCGACGCCGGTGCTGGGCGTGCTCTCCGGCGCGATCCTTCTCGGCGAGCCGATCGGCTGGCGCGAGATCGCCGCGCTCACCCTCGTGATCGTCTCGCTCGTCCTCGTTCTCTACCGCAAGCAAACGCCCAAGGAGTGACCATGCTGGTCGGCTATGTCAGCGACGAACGCTATGTCGCAATCGAAGGAGTCGCCCTCGAGTTCATCAGGAACGGCGTCTCCGAGGCGGTGACCTCGCGCGCCTCGGGCGCCGTCTACGCCGACCTGGCGCCCGGCGAGTACGAGGTCGTGCTGTCGAAGGCGGGGTTCGGTGCGAAGCGCACGACGATGACCGTGCAGCGCGGCGTGCCGCATCATTTCCGTCTGCTCGCCGACCAGCTGCTCGGATACCCGTGGCCGAAATACGTGCAGTCGGGCGAGAAGGCCGAGTTCCGCGTGCATTCGCCGGAAGCCTTCCACATGGAGCTCTGGCGCTACGGGCTGAAAAAGGAGCGCGTCGAGGGCCTCGGATGGTGGGACGAGCACGGCCCGCGCGCGATGGTGCAGATCACGCCCGACGGCGACTACACCCAGACCGGCGTGCAGTGGAGCAAGACCGGCTACGCCAGCCCCGGCTTCCGCCCGACCGCGACGGCGCCGGAGAAGAGCGGGCTCTACTACTTCCACGCCTCGACCAAGTCGGGCCTCTTCTTCTCGTTCCCGTGGATCGTGGCACCGAAGAAGCCGACCGCGAAGATCGCGGTGCTCGCCTCCAACATCACCTGGAACGTCTACAACGCGTTCGGCGGACGCTCGAACTACATCAACACCGACAAGCTGCCCGAGACGCCAACGGTCAACTCGCGCCAGGACCTTCAGCGCTATACCGCGAAGAACTTCCTCACATACCAGTCGGAGACCTACGCGCCGCTGTCCTTCGACCGGCCGGAGCCGATCAACTTCGTGCCCGAGGACGAGAAGCCGGAGAACATCATCGAGGGCCGCTCGGCCTGCCATATCGCGCCCGCCGAGTGGCGGTTCCTCGCGTGGCTCGAACGCGAAGGCTTCGCCTACGACTTCTGGGCCGAGAGCCAGCTCCACGAGGGCGCGCTCGACCTGGATGCCTACAAGATCCTGATCCTCTCGACCCATCCCGAGTACTGGTCGAAGGAGATGTACTTCAAGGTGAAGGCCTGGGTGCACGAGCGCGGCGGCCGCCTGCTCTATCTCGGCGGCAACGGCATCGACTGCGAGGTGACGTTCGAGGGCGACGCCGTCGTCTGCCACAACGGCGACGCGCGGCGGCTCCGCCAGCCCGGCAAGTACACGCCGCGCTTCCGCGACCGCGTCGAGTGCCCGTCGAACCTCTTGGGCGTCGTGTTCGACTACGACGGCGCGATGACCGGCGCGCCCTATCGCGTCAAGGACGCGAGCCACTGGATCTATGCCGGTACGGGCTTGAAGAACGGCGACCTGTTCGGTGAGAAGAGCTTGCACATGCGCTGCCCCGGCGGCGCCTCGGGCCACGAGACCGACAAGGTCACGCCCTGGACGCCGAAGGGCACGGTCCAGCTCGCCAAGGGCGAGAACCCCGACAATGGCGGCGCCGACATGATCTATTACGAGATGCCGTCGGGCGGAAAAGTGTTCTCGGCGGGCTCGATCGCCTGGAACGCCTCGATCTTCATCGACGACAAGGTCTCGAAGATCACCCGCAACGTGATCGAGAACTTCCTGAAGTAAGGGCGCGCGGGCGCGCGCCTCGTACCCCTTCCCTCGCGTCGTACGCGGGGGAAGGACGGGATGGGGGCCTGCGCGAGGTGGGAGTCGCAGTAACGCCGGCTACCGCCTAGCCTCGAACTTCGACCGAGCCATGCCCCCACCCTGCCCTCCCCCGCGTAGGACGCGAGGGAGGGTTCAGAATTAACCGTGACTTCCGTCACAGCTAGGCCGGCCTGAACCGCCGCAGTATGCTCCCGTCATGTCCGGCATCATCTCGAATGCCCTTTCAGGGGCGATCGCCGCCGCCCGTCGCGAGGAGGTCACCGCCTCCAACATCGCGAACCTGCGCTCGCGCGGCGCACCGAAGGACTCGGCCGATACGACCGCGGCCGACGGCACGCCGCTGTTCCGGCCGGGCCAGGTGGTCGAGACCAGCAATGCCGGCGGCGGCGTCCGCGCCACGGTGACGGCGATCGATCCGACCTCGATCCAGCAGTACGAGCCGGATTCCCCGGACGCCAACGACCAGGGCGTGGTCGACCGGCCGGCCGTCGATCTCGGCCAGCAGCAGGCGAACCAGATCGTCGCCCAGCGCGCCTTCGAGGCGAACCTCAAGGTCATCCAGACCGCCGGCGAGCTCGACAAGGCGCTTCTCGACATCAAGAGTTGAGCGCGCGGGCGCTGCGCGCCTTTTCATTGCGAAGATGTCACCGGCGAATCGGTACGAATCGGACTAGGGTCCGGTTGCATCGATGGCCAGTTCGCTTTCACGTGCAGCGCTGCTCACCTTGAAGGCCCTGACCGAGGGGTCTCTCCCCATTCCTGTGGTCGCGCCCAAGGTCATGATCGAGCTGACCCTCGCCGGCTATGCCGACATCGGGGCCGAAAGCCTTCGCCTCTTCGGTCGCCATGTCTCCGTCCTCGAGATCACCGAAAGCGGCCGGGATTACGTCCGGTCGGTGCTGGGCGAATCCGAGGTTTCTTCGAGCCGGAGCAGCGCGGCCCAGCCAACGAAGCAGCCGGACCTCGAATAGCCGCACCGTCGTTGGACGGTCTCGGTTGACCGCCTCCCTGGGCGTCCCGACACTCCCGGACATCTTGGCGCCGGGGGATTCATGCGCGACCGCAACGGCAATCTGACGATCAGGATCGATCCGTCCTGGACCGATCTCGCCCAGGAGTTCCGGCGGAAGCCGCTCGGCGGCCACACCCCGGCGCTGCAGGAGCTGCTGGCGGTGATGCGCACCACGCCGATCGAGGGCCGCTATTTTCTCTGGCTCTCCAAGCCCCATACCGAATGGACGCTGGCGAAGATGTCGGACACGCGCCCGCTGAAGCCGATCATGGTGGGGCCGACATTTACCTCTCTCGAAGAGGCTGAGTGGCACGTGTTCAAGCTGCGCTGGGAAGCGATGACCGGCCAGAAGCTGGCGATCGCCTAAGGGAGCACGCAGATGGTCTCGGTCATGGGATATGCCGATCGCCGCAGCGTGCGCGTCGGCGAACCGATCCAGTTCAAGGTCAGCGTCGACGGGTCGCCGGTCTACAAGGCGACGGTGGTGCGCCTGCTCAGCGCGCAGACGTTCCCCGCACCGCATGCGCCGGAATTCCGGTACGACGCGATGCCGTGCCCGTTCAACGGCGAGCACAAGGGCCAGCATCACCCGATCCCGGCCGGCAGCTACGCCGAGATCCCGGCGCATCCGAAGCTGACGCGGCTCACCACCTGCACGCTCGCCGCCTTCGTCTGGCCGACGACGCCAGCCAAGGGCGAACAGGCGATCCTGGGCAATGCGGACGGCGGCGCCGGCGTCGGCCTTCACATCGACGGCGAAGGACGGCTCGCGCTCGTTGTCGGCGGGCAATCCTACGCGCTGCCGCGGAAGCTGCGCCCCAAGCGCTGGAGCTTCGTCGCCGCGGCGATCGACGCGGCGGCCGGCACCGCGCTCGTCTATGCGCGCGAGGTCGAGCTGTTCCAGTTCGACGCGCTGGGCTCGCTTCAGCAGCGCTTCGACCGCGTGCCGCGCCCGACGCCGTCGGAGCGCCCGTTCCGGATCGGCGCGCAGTCGGACGGGCCGAAGGCCATCCGCCACTACAACGGCAAGATCGAGCGTCCGCGCGTGCTCGACCGCGCCCTCACCTTTTCCGATCTCGAGCGCCTGGCGCTCGCCGGCCCGACCGGACCCGCCCATGTCGATGCGATAGCCGACTGGGACTTCTCGCGCGACATCTCGTCCGAGGTCGTGCGCGACGTCTCGCCGAACGCGCTCTGGGGCACCACCGTCAACCTGCCGACCAGAGCCGTGTTCGGCTCGAACTGGAAGGCCGAGCGGCACGACTGGAAGTCGATCCCCGAGCAGTACGGCTCGATCCACTTCCACGACGACGACATCTATGACTGTCTCTGGCCGACCGCCTACGAGCTGACGATCCCCGACACCTGGAAGAGCGGCACCTACGCGCTCAGGCTCGAAGCCGGGGACGCCGAGTTCTTCGTGCCGTTCTTCGTGCGCCCGAAGAAGGGGGCGGCCAAGGCGCGCTGCGCCTTCCTGGTGCCCACTTGCACGTATGCCGCCTACTCGAACTTCCGCTCTCGCGTGGAAGGCCGCTGGAGCGAGCTCTATCACGGCCGCGTCACCGTGCTCGACCGCACCGACTTCCTGATGGAGGAGTATCCGGATCTCGGGTCCTCGACCTACGATCCGCACTCCGACGGCAGCCTGACGCTCTATTCGTCGATGATGCGGCCGGTGACCAACTACCGACCGACCGGGCGCGTCTACAAGTTCTGCCAGGACATGTTCTTCATCGCCTGGCTCGAGCACGCGAAGATCGACTACGAGATCGTCACCGACGACGACCTGCACGACGAAGGCGTCAGCGCGATCTCCGACTACGCCTGCATCTTCACCGGCTCACATCCCGAGTACTACACGACCGAGATGATGGACGCGGTGGAGACCTTCCTCCGCGACGGCGGCCGCTTCATGTATCTCGGCGGAAACGGGTTCTACTGGCGGACGGCCTACCATCCGACCTTGCCCGGCGTCGTCGAGGTCCGCCGCGCCGGCCAAGGCTTCCTCGCATCCAACGTCGAGGGCGAGAGCAACATGAGCTTCACCGGCGAGGTCGCCGGCACCTGGCTCCGCGTCGGCCGCCCGCCGAACCTGATCTGCGGCGTCGGCATGGTGACGCAAGGGTTCGACGCCTGTTCGGGCTACAGGCGCTCGAAGGCGAGCCACGACCCGCGCGCCGCCTTCATCTTCGACGGCGTGAAGGAGGAGATCGTCGGCGACTTCGGCGTGCTGATGGGCGGTGCGGCCGGCTACGAGATCGACCGCCACGACACGAGTCTCGGATCGCCGCGGCACGCCCTCCTGCTGGCGTCGTCCTGGAACCACACCAACGTCTACGACATCTCGGTGCCGAGCTTCACCGACCTGGTGCCGAAGCCGAACGAGGAGGCGCTCGATCCCGTCCGCGCCGACATCGTCTTCTTCGAGACGGCGGGCGGCGGCGCGGTCTTCTCGGTCGGCTCGATCGCCTGGTCGGGCTCGCTGTCGTGGAACAACTTCGACAACAACATCGAACGGATCACCCGGAACGTGCTGAAGCGCTTCATCGATCCCACGCCGTTCCAGATGCCGGAGAACGCATGAGCGAGCTCACCCAGGGCGTCACCGTCTCCGGCGAGCCCGGCGCGGGCTTCGGCCTCGCCGGCAAAGTCGCGATCGTGACCGGTGCCGGATCCGGCATCGGCCGCGCCACCGCCGAGCTTCTGGCACGCGCCGGCGCCGTGGTCACCGCGGTCGACATCAACCCGAAGGGCTTCGCCGGGCTCGACCTCGGCCGCGACGGCTCGACCGACACCGCCGACCTCTCGGTGCCGGCCGCCTGCGAGCAGGTGGTGGATGCCGTGCTCAAGCGCCACGGCCGGCTCGACATCCTGGTCAACGCGGCGGCGATCCTCCGCCGCGTCGCGATCAAGGACGTCGATGCGGCGCTGTGGGAGCAGATGATGGACACCAACCTGCTCAGCCAGTTCGCGATGTGCCGAGCCGCCGTGCGGCCGATGCGCAAGCAGAAGTCCGGCCGCGTCGTCGTCATCGCCTCGACCGCCGCCTTCAACGGCGGCGCCGACAATTCCTCGGTCTATGCGATCGGCAAGGGCGGCGCGCTGGCGCTGGCCAAGTCGCTGGCCCGCCAGGTCGCGGCCGACAACATCACCGTGAACGCGGTGGCGCCCGGCGGCATCGACACGCCGATGGGACGCTTCGGCTTCACCGACGAGAGCTGGAACGCGCATTACCAGAAGAACGTACCGCTCAAGCGCGCCGGTCAGCCCGAAGAGGTCGCCCGCGCCATCCTGTTCCTGGTCTCCGACTGGGGAAGCTACGTCACCGGACATACCCTCGACGTCGAGGGGGGGCTGATGCTGCGATGAGCCCCGAACTCGAACTCCTCGGCCTCCAGGGCCGTGTCGCCATCGTCACCGGCGCCGCGTCGGGCATCGGCCAGGCTGCGGCTCAAATCATGGCCGCCGCCGGCGCCAAGGTCGTTGCTGTCGACGTCAACGCCGACGGCGTGAAGGCGACCGTCGCCGGCTTTGCCGGATCGGGCCATACGGCCGAGGTCGTCGATCTCGCCGACATCGCCGCCTGCGACGCGCTGATCCAGCGCACCGCGAAGCGCGAGGGCCGCCTCGACTGCCTGCTCAACATCGCCGCCACGCTGCGCCGCATCGACATGGAGCAGGTCGACGAGGCCGAGTGGGACAAGCTCATGAACGTGAACCTGCGCAGCCAGTTCTTCCTCTGCCGCGCCGCCGGCGAAGTGATGAAGCCGCGCAAGTGGGGGCGCATCGTCAACTGCTCGAGCGGCGCCGGCCTCGTCGGCGGCTTCGTCGGCGCCACGGCCTACGCGATCACCAAGGCCGGCATCATGACGATGACCAAGTCCTTCGCGAAGGACCTGGGCCCCCACGGCATCACCGTGAACACGCTGTCTCCAGGCGCGATCGACACGCCGATGCAGCGGACGGGCATGACCAAGGAGACGCTGGAGAACGCGCGCTCGCGCATTCCGCTCGGCCGCATGGGCCTCGCCGCCGAATGCGCGCGAGGCGCGGTCTTCCTCGCCAGCGACCTCGCCAGCTACGTCAACGGCCACATCCTGGCCGTCGACGGCGGCTTCCTGATGCGGTGACGGCCTAGCGCTTCTTCGACGACGCGCGTTTGCCGAGGCCCATCTGCTTGGCGTGGCGCGAGCGCTGCTGGGCATAGGCCGGAGCCACCATCGGGTAGGTGGGCGGCAGCTTCCAGGCCTCGCGATACTGCTGCGGCGTCATGTCGTGCACGGCGCGGAGGTGCCGCTTCAGCGTCTTCAGTGAGATGCCGCAGCCGAGGCAGACCAGGTGCGTGGCGCCGATCGAGCGCTTCACCGGCACCGCCGGCTCGCTCGATGCCAGGTCGATCGCGATCGACGACGGATCGAGCGCCGCCAGCGACGAATGCACGATCTCGATCACGCGCGGGAGCTCCGCCGCCGTCATCGAGTTGCGGGAGGCGTAGGAGGCGGCGATCTCCGCCGTCAGCTGCCGGAGAGTCCGGGTCCTGTCTTCGCTCATGTCGGCTGGCTCCTTCCGGAGCTGCGGTCGACGAAGGCGACGACGCTTCCGGGTTCGTAGGAATACGGGACGTGGGGAGCGACCTCGATGATCTCGCCCCCCATGAGACTTACCTGGCAGACGAGAAGGGTCGGTGTTCCGCTCGCCAATGGCTTCAGCGGCAGGCCCAGGCGATGGACATCGATCGCGGCATCCGAGGACGACGGCTGAAAGTATCGGCCGGTGGTCGCGATCGGCCGGCGTCCGTCCATCACCAGGAACGCGACCGAGATGAGTTCTTCGGCATAGGCCTGGTCGGCGAAGATGTCGCGGGCATAGCGCCCGGTCATGTCGCTGCCGAAGCTCGCCGCGAGGCCCTTGCCGATCACGCTGTAGCGGAGATCGCGCCCGCCGCTGCGCTCGACGCCTTCGAGCAGGAAGATGTTCGGCAGGATGCTGGGCCTGTAGATCAGGTCGTCGACGTCCTCGCGCGCCGGCGGCTCGCCGTTCCGGCAGAGCTGAGCCCACAACTTGAGGAGGTCGAGCAGCAGCGGATGGCCGAGGACCTTATGGGCCTCGGCGATGTCGTGTTCCGCTTCGATGCGCGCCCAGCCCGGACGCGACGTCGTCGGAATCTTGTCGGTCATGATCTCCACCCCCGGAGATCATGCCCAAGTTCAGGACAAATTTTAAATAATCTTTTGTAAACTACGCATCGAGGTCACGGTAATTGACTAGGCGACCCCGACTGCTTGCTTAAGCGCTTGAAATGGCAGGCGAACACAGTCATGCCGGCTGCGG
>JBGALV010000119.1:0-13472 GCA_044223515.1 Alphaproteobacteria bacterium | reverse complement strand
CGGGATGGCGCCAGCGGGCCAGCGCCTCGAAGCCGGCGAGACGTCCGTCGTCGAGGTGCACGATCGGCTGGTAGCTGAGCCGGAGCTGGTCGCCGGCCTCGAGCGCACGGCGGAGGTCGCTCTCGATCCGCTGCGCCTCGACCGCCCGCGCGCGCATCGGCTCGCGGAAGCGGGCATGGCCGGTGGCACGGGCGGCGCGTGCGTGATCGGCGGCGACCGCCGCATCCCGCAGCATCTCGAGTCCGGCCTTGTAGAGGCGGCCGGTGCGGACGATGCCGATCGAGCCGGCCAGCACGACTTCGCGGCCGTCGACCGCGATCGGCTTCGCCAGCAAGGACTGCAGAAGGGCGACCGCCCCATCGACGGCCGGATCCGCCGGGTCGGCGACCACGAGCCCGAACTCGACGGTGCCGAGGCGGGCGACCAGCTCGGTCTGCGGCAGCTCGCGCGCGAAGCGCTGCGCCAGCGCCGCGAGGGCCCGGTCGGCGACGTCGTGGCCGACGCTGGAACGGACGATCTCGAAACGATCGAGCGCCAGGTAGAGCAGCGCCAGGTCGCGCTCCTCGGCCGCGGCGCGATCGAGACGCTCCAGCATCAGCGTGCGGTTGGCGATGCCGGTCAGCGGATCGAAATACGCCAGCGCCTCGAGCTTGCGCTCGGACTCCTTCTGGTCGCCGATGTCTCGGAGATAGGCGATGGTCACCGAGCGGCCGTCGACCGGAAGCCGGGAGACCGCGACCTCGACCGGGAACACGCCGCCGTCCTGACGGATGGCGGTGTCTTCGATGCGGCGGCCCGGCTCGGCCGCGGCCGCATCGAGCAGCGAGTTCGGGACCGCGACGCGGTCGACCGGCTGGCCGATCGCCTTGGCCCGCGTGATGCCCAACATCAGCTCGGCCGCGGTGTTGAAGGCGACCACGGTGCCGTCCTCGTCGACGACGATGATCGCGTCGAGGGCCGTATCGATCATCGCGGCTTTCAGCGCTTCGGAATCGCGCAGTGCATGCTCGACCGAGACCTTCGCCGTGATGTCGGTCGCCGTGCCGCGATAGCCGTGGAAGGTCCCGTCGGGACCTAGCACCGGCTTGCCGCTGGTGCGGAAGAAGCGGATCCCGTCGTCGGTATCGACGCGGTAGATGAAGTCCTGGAACGGCCGGCGCTCGGCCAGGTCGCCGAGGTGCCGCTCCCAACCATCCGGATCGAAGGTGGTGTCGGCGATCTCATCGCGGCGGCGGCCGATGGCACGGCTGGGATCGTTGCCGGAATGAACGCGGGCGCGCTCGTCGATGTAGGTGAACCGGAGATCGGCGTCCATCTCCCAGGTCCAGTCGGAGGCGCCTTCGGTGATCTCGCGATAGCGCGTCGCCAGCTGCTTCTGCTCGGTGACGTTGATCCACATCACGGCGATGCCGCCGGACGGCAGCGGCACCGCCGAGAACTGGACCCAGTTCCCGTCGGCGAGTTCGACGTCCATCGGCGGCGGGCGGCGCTTGGCGATCTCCGACCAATAGGCATCGATCCATGCCTGCCACTGCGCGCGCGACGCCTTCGGGGCGCGGAAGCGCGGCAGCACGCGCATGACCAGGGCGGCGGCCGCCTCGCCCACCAGCTTCGCGGGCTTCTCGTCCTGGAAGACGGCGAAGGCGTCGTTGCACCAGACCAGGCGCTGCTCGGCATCGAATACGGCCATGCCGACCGGAAGCCGCTCGGCCGCCTCATGCACGAAGGCACGCGAGATCTCGGGCGTGTGCTTCATCTATGCCGCGGCCGGAAGGATGAGCGGACGCGTTGCGGCAGCCGGGCCGAGCGCGAACGCGTCGAGCGTCGCGCGGATGGCACGGGCATGGTCGATCGGCAGGCCGAGGCGGGCGGCGACATCGAGGGCAAGATAGCGCAACGGCAGCCGATGCCCACCTTCTCGCCTCGCCCATTTGGCGGCGCGGCCGGCGGCGCGGCGAAGCGCCAGCCGGCGGAGCTGCGGGGAAAGGTCCGGGGTCTGCTCGATAAACCGCGCCAGCGCGAGATTGTAGTCGTGGAAGGTCTGGTGCTTCCTCCCCACCATCAGGCGATCGCCGTCGCCGTCAGGGCCAAGCGCCGTGACGAGGTCGAGCAGCGCGATCCGCCCATTTCTCGCGACTCGCAGGGCGAGGGAGAAGTCCTCGGCGAAGACGCCGGGATCGCAAGCTGCCGCCGCCCGGATCGCATCGAGGTGATAGAGCGTCTGGCTGGTGCCGGAGATGGTGCGCGCGATGACGGTGCGCAGCGGATCCGCCGGCACGTCGGGCTCGACCGGCGTCTCGACGAAGGCGATGTCGCGCGCATGCCGGTAGTAGTCCTGGCGGCTGAACACGACGTCGGCGCCGGTCGCCTCGAGTACCTCGATCAGGCGCCGCGTGCAGAACGGCGCGAGCAGGTCGTCCGATCCCAGCAGCTTCAGGTATCGGTGGCGGGCCAGGGCGATGCCGGCATTGGTAGCAGCAGTGGGGCCGCCGTTCGGCTGGCGGACAAGCGTCGCATTCTCCCAGCCGGCGATCGCGCGCTCGACCAGATCGGCCGAACCGTCGCTGGATCCGTCGTCGATGAAGATGAACTGGCGGGGTCGCTCGGGGACCTGACGGGCAAGCGCGTCCAGCACGCCCGGCAGGTAGCCGGCCTTGTTGAAGACCGTACAGACGAAGGAGACCCCATCCACGGGCGACAGGTAACGCCCGGATAGGTCACTAATCAAACGGATTTATGCCTCTAGGTGGTGACCCGGAAAGGCACGCCGGAGGAGAGAGTCCCGGGGGCCGGCCAGGATCGAGCCGACATAGGCGACGCCCGCCATCAGGACGATGGACGGCCCCGAAGCCAACTCAAAATGGAATGATACCAGCAATCCGCCCACACTGGAGATTGCGGCGATGACGACCGCCGCGACCGCGAGCCCTTCGATGCTGGCGGCCCAGAAGCGGGCGGCCGCGGCCGGCAGCATCATCAGCCCGACCGCCATCAGCGTGCCGAGTGCCTGGAAGCCGGCAACCAGGTTCACGACCACCAGGACCATGAACAGCATATGGATGGCGCCGCCCGATCCGCCGACCGCCCGGAGGAAGCCCGGGTCGAAGCACTCGACCACCAGCGGCCGCCAGATCAGGGCCAGCGTCACCAGCGTCAGGCTCGCGATCCCCGCCACCAGCAGCAGCGAGTCGCCATCGACGGCGAGGACCGACCCGAACAGCACATGCATCAGATCGACCGGGCCGCCATGGAGCGAGATCAGCAGCACGCCGACCGCGAGCGCGATCAGGTAGAAGCCGGCGAAGCTCGCGTCCTCGCGGAGCTGGGTCGAGCGCGCGACCCAGCCGGAGAGCAGCGCCACCGCAACGGCCGCCGCGAAGCCGCCTAGGCTCATCGGCCAGAGGCTGAGTCCGCCGAAAACGAAGCCGACGGCCGCGCCCGGCAGGATCGCATGACTGAGCGCGTCGCCGAGCAGGCTCATGCGCCGGAGGATCAGGAACACGCCGACCGGCGCCGAGCCGAGCGAGAGCGCGAGGCACGCGACCAACGCCCGGCGCATGAAGGCATAGTCGAGGAAGGGATCGAGAAGGAGTGCGGAAACGCTCACGCGCCGGATGCTTTCAGGCGGCCGGGCGATGGCAGATCGGCGCGTCGTCCTGCCAGGACTCGGCCATGGCGCGCGCCTTCAGCAGATTGGCCGGGCTGAGCGCTTCCTCGGTCGGCCCCCAGGCAACCAGCTCGCGCGCGAGCAGCAGCGTCTCGGGGAAGACGCGGCGCACCTGCTCGTAGTCGTGGAGCACGGTTACGACTGTGCGCTTCTCGTCGTGCCAGCGCTGCAACAGCTCGAGCAGGTCGGCAGTGGTGCGGGCATCGATCGCGGTGAAGGGCTCGTCGAGCAGGATCACCTTGGCGTCCTGCAGCATCATCCGCGCGAACAAGGCCCGCTGGAACTGGCCGGCCGAGAGGGCGCCCGCAGCCCGGGACTCGAAGCCGCCTAGGCCGACGGCGGTAAGCGCGTCCCGCGCCGCCTCGATCTCCGCGCGTCCAAGACCGCCGAACAATCCCATCCGCCGCCAGTGGCCGAGCGCCACGACCTCGAGGATGGTCATCGGCACCGAGCGATCGACCTCGGCCTGCTGCGGCAGGTAGGCGATCTCGCGGCGGTTCAATTGAGATAGCGTGACCTTGCCCTCGGCCGGCTGGATCAGGCCGGCGATCGCCTTCAGGAGCGTCGATTTGCCGGCGCCATTCGGGCCGACCACGGCGGTCAGCGATCCGGGCTGGAAGGATCCTGTCACGTGATGAACCGCCGGGTGGCGGTCATAGGCCAGCGTCAGGCCGTCGAGACGGATGGTCGGCATCGTCAGAGCGCCCACAGGACCGCGAGCCAGAGCCCGGCGATCGCCGAGGCGACGATCCCGAGACGGCTCGCGGCGGACCTCAGAAGCGCCGACGCCGGCGCCGCAGGACCATGGACATGCCTCCCGCTCCCGGAACGTCCCGGGGTCGGCGGATGTTGGTGCGAGGCGTGGTCATGGTCGTGCATGGGGACCGTGTCGATACAGTATAACATTCCCAGCCGTCAACGGTTGCTGCCTCCTTCCCGATCCGCGACAGTCGCCTGATGGCGGCCAGGGCCCAGGTAAGCGTCAACGAGGAAGGCGAGACCGCCCGTGTCCGGCTGTCCGGCCCCTGGACCGTCGGGTCCGCTGCCGACCTCGACAGCGAGATCAGGAAGCTGCGTCTGACATCCAAGCGCGCGACCATGGACCTGAGCGGCATAGAAGCCCTCGACACCGCCGGCGCCTGGCTCATCCGGCAGGCCGCCAAGACCCTTACCGAAGGAGGCATCAGCGTCGCCTTCGCCGGTGCCGACCGACGGGCCTCCGCGCTGCTGGAGACCGTCGGCGCGGTCGACCAGGCGCCCGAGCCGGCGCGAAAGCCGCCGCCGAGCTTCGAGGAGCTGCTGGAAAGGCTCGGCTTCCATACCGCCTTCGCCGTTCGCGAGGCCCGGAACTTTCTCGGCTTCTTCGGCCTCACGATCGAGACCTTCGCCGGCGTCGCGCTACGGCCCGCCCGCTTCCGCTTCACGTCCTTCGTCTTCCACCTGGAAGCGGTCGGCCTGAACGCGCTGCCGATCGTCGGGTTGATCTCGTTCCTGATCGGCGTGGTCATGGCCTACCAGGGCGCCAGCCAGCTCCGCTTCTTCGGCGCCGAAATCTTCGTGGTCGATCTGGTCGCGATCTCGGTCCTGCGCGAGATCGGGATCCTGCTCACGGCCATCGTCGTCGCCGGGCGTTCCGGCAGCGCCTTCACCGCGCAGATCGGCACGATGAAGCTGCGAGAGGAGGTCGACGCCATGCGCACGCTCGGCCTCGATCCGGTCGAGGTCCTGGTGCTTCCGAGGATCGCGGCCCTGGTCGTGGCCCTGCCCATCCTCTGCTTCTTCTCCGACATCATGGGCCTCTTGGGCGGCGCGCTGATGGCGTGGGTCAATCTCGACATCTCGCCGCAGACCTTCGTCACCCGGGTGCAGGACCGCATCCCGATCCGCCACTTCTGGGTCGGCATGGCCAAGGCGCCCGTGTTCGCCGCGATGATCGGACTGGTCGGCTGCTACCAGGGACTTCGGGTCAAGGGCGATGCCGGCTCGGTCGGCCGCCTGACGACGCGCTCGGTGGTCCAGGCGATCTTCCTGGTAATCGTCGTCGACGCCATCTTCTCGATCTTCTTCAACCTGATCGCCGTATGAGCGACGACATCGTCATCCGCGTCCGCGGCCTCCGGACCAAGCTCGGCGGCAAGGAGATCCACAAGGATCTCGACCTCGACGTCCGCAAGGGCGAGATCCTCGGCATCGTCGGCGGATCGGGCACCGGCAAGTCGGTGCTGATGCGAACGATCCTCGGACTGATCAAGCCGCGCGAAGGGACCATCGAGGTGCTGGGCAAGAAGGTCGATCCTCTCGACCGCAAGAGCATGCTCGAGCTCGAACGCCGCTGGTGCTTCCTGTTCCAGGACGGGGCCCTCTTCTCCTCGCTCACGGTCTGCGAGAACGTCGAGGTGCCGATGCGCGAGCATCTCGACCTGCCGCCCGCCCTCGCGGGCGAGCTGGCGCTCCTCAAGATCAAGCTCGCGGGGCTCAAGGCCGAGGACGGCCGCAAGATCCCCTCCGAGCTGTCCGGCGGCATGCGCAAGCGCGCCGCCCTCGCCCGCGCGCTCGCCCTCGACCCCGACATCGTGTTCCTGGACGAGCCGACGGCGGGTCTGGATCCGGTCGGCGCCGCCCAGTTCGACGAATTGCTGCAGAACCTGTCGAAGAACCTGGGCTTCACCGTGTTCCTGATCACCCACGATCTCGACACGCTCTACGCGGTCACCGACCGCATTGCCGTGCTTGCCGACAAGAAGGTCCTGGTGACGGCGCCGATCGCGGAGCTCGAGCGCCATCCGCATCCCTGGATCCACGAATACTTCCACGGGCCGCGCGGCCGTGCCGCCCACGACTCTGCTATGCTTACGGCCCGGAGCTGAAGCCAGGAGTCATGGAGACACGCGCACACAACGTCCTGATCGGCGCCTTCGTGCTGGTCTTCGTCGCGGCGATGTTCGTCTTCGTCGTCTGGCTGGCGAGGACCCGCGGCGACGGCGACAAGGCGTTCTACGACATCGTCTTCACCGACTCGGTCTCCGGGCTCGCGGTCGGCGGCGACGTCCGCTTCAACGGCATCAAGGTGGGCGCGATCGCCAAGATCGCGATCGACCACGAGAACCCGTCGCGTGTCCGCGTCACCGTCGAGATGGGCGACGACGTGCCGGTGCGCCAGGATTCGAGCGCCTCGATGCAGCTCCAGGGCATCACCGGTGTCACCTTCGTGCAGATCAGCGGGGGCACCCAGTCGTCGCCGCGGATCCCGCCGAGCCAGGATTATCCCTATCCGGAGATCCGCTCGAAGCCCTCGCAGATCGCCGAGCTTGTCGACCAGCTGCCGAAGCTGCTCGAGCGCTCGACGCAGCTTGTCGAGAGGGGCAGCTCGCTCCTCGACGAAGAGAACCGAAAGAACCTGACAGGAGCGCTGGCCGATCTCCGCCAGGTCACCGAGGCGATGGCCAGCCGCAGCGAGAAGCTCGGCAAGGCGATCGACGAGATCTCGGCCGCCAGCACCGGCGTGACCGAGCTCGTCCGCCGATCGAACCGTGTCGCCGAGGAGCTGTCGGCGACGATGAGCGTCGCGCGCGGCACGCTCGCCGGCGCCGATCAGCTGATCGACGGCGAGGTGCGCGAGACCGTGGCGGCGATCGGCAAGGTCGCCAGGGACGCCGCTCGCCTGCTCGGCGACAACCGCGAGTCGATCGACGCCTTCACCGCCGACGGCTTGACCGAGTTCCGCCGCTTCATTGATGAGGCGCGCCAGCTGGTGCAGAACCTCGGACGGGTCGCGACCAAGATCGAGGAGAATCCGAGCCAGGTGTTCTTCGGCTCGCAGGAATCCGAGTTCACGCCGGAGCGCACACGGTGAGAATCCTTCTTCTCTTTCCCCTGCTCTTCCTCTCCGCCTGCTCCAGCCTGCTGGGCAGCGCCGGCCCCGCACCCGATCTCTATACGCTGTCACCGGTGACAGCGGCTCCGGCAGGCATCGCCCGGGCTCCCTGGCAGCTTCTGATCGAGGAGCCGACGGCGATCGGCGGCCTCGAGGCCAACCGCATCGCCGTGCAGCGGACCCCGAACGAGATCCGCTACTTCGCCGACGTGCGCTGGGTCGAGCGCGCCACGCGCATGATCCAAGGACTGCTCGTCGAGTCCTTCGAGCACACGGGCGCCGTCGCCGCGGTCGACCGCTATTCCGTGGGTCCACGCGCCGACTACATCCTCAAGGCCGAGCTGCGCGACTTCCAGGCCGAGCTGTTCAACAACACCAAGATCCCGACCGTGCATGTCCGGCTGACCGTGCGGATGGTCCGTGCCGGCCGGCAGCAGACCGTCTGGATGCACGACTTCTCCGCGCGGGTGACGGCAAAGGCGTCGAACGCCTCGGACGTCGTCGCGGCGTTCGACCAAGCCCTGAGTCAGGTAATGGGCGAAATCGTCACCGCCGCCGTCAGGGATACGCCGCCCCCGCAGCGCTGAGCCTGTGGCTCGGCGCAACCCCATCCGCTATTCTCCCTAAAGTTGTCGGCGATCAAGACCGGCATAGGAGGAAATGCGGGGGTTTCATGCTTGGTCGTCGCGATCTCGCGGCTCTGACCGCGTCGTCCGTCCTGCTCGCCGCAGGCCCGGTGCTGGCATCCGGCTTCGCGCTCAAGGAGCAGGGCATCAGCGGGCTCGGCAACGCCTATGCCGGTGCCGCGGCGACCGCGGAGGACGCCTCGACGATCTTCTACAATCCGGCCGGCATGGCGCGGCTTCGCGGCGACCAGGCGGTCGGAGGCGCGACCTTCATCGCGCCGGAGGCCCACTTCATCAATTCCGGCTCGACCACGCCTTTCGGCACGGCGCTCACCGGCCCCAACGGCGGCGATGTCGGCCAGGACGCCATCGTCCCGCACGGCTACCTGATGTGGGACGTGAACTCCGACCTCAAGCTGGGCATCGGCATCACCTCGCCCTACGGCCTCGTCACCGGGTACGACGACAACTGGGTCGGCCGCTACAACGCCATCACCTCGAAGCTGATGACGTTCAACATCCAGCCGACGATCTCCTACAAGGTGAATGACCAGATCGCAGTCGGTGCCGGCATCCAGTTCCAGTACATCAAGGCGACGCTGACGAACGCGCTCGACTTCGGCACGATCTGCCTCGGCAGCCTGCCGGCCGCGACCTGCGGCGCGCTCGGCCTGTCTCCGCAGGGCGCCGACGGGCACATCCGGCTGACCGGCGACGACTGGGGCTACGGCTTCACGCTCGGCGCCATGTGGGAGCCGACCAAGTCGACCCGCGTGGGCCTCGGCTTCCGCTCGAAGGTGGAGCACACGCTCGAAGGCGATGCCGACTTCACCATGCCGACCAATGCGACGCCGCTGACCACGACCGGCCGCTTCCGCGACACCACGGTCAACGGCGACGTCGTGACGCCGGAATCGCTGTCCCTGAGCATCGTCCATGATCTCAATGCACAGTGGTCGCTGCTCGGCGACGTCACCTGGACCAACTGGAGCCGGTTCAAGGAACTGCGCTTCCGCTTCACCAATCCGCTGCAGCCGGAGAGCGTGACACCCGAGAACTGGAAGGACAGCACCTTCTTCTCGCTCGGCGCCACCTACCGCCACAACGAGAACTGGGCCTTCCGGATCGGCGTCGCCTACGACCAGACGCCGGTCCCCGATGCCGACCGCACCGCGCGCCTCCCCGACAACGACCGCATCTGGATCGCGCTCGGCGCCTCCTACGCGGTGAATGCGCGCATGAAGATCGATGCGGGCTACGCGCACATCTTCGTCGACGAGGGCAGCATCAGCAACCTGAGCTCGACCAGCCATCGCCAGCGCGGCTTCTACGACAACCAGATCGACATCCTGGGCGTCGGCATCTCGTTCAAGTTCTAGGGACGCAGCAGGAATCCGTCCCTCAACGGATCGGCCGCTTCCGCGGTGAAGCGCGCCGATCCGGTGTAGTAGGCCTCGCCCGCGACCTCGACGGTGACCGCGGCTCTTCCGCCGAGCGTCGTCTCGCGGGCGACCCTTCCCTCGAAGCGCGCCCCGGTCAGGCTCTCGAACACGTGCGGATCGCCCGGTTTCGCAAGGCCGCGCGCATGCGCCAGCGCCAGGCGCGCGGTGACACCGGACCCGGTCGGGCTGCGGTCGACCTCGCGCTCGGCGAAGACGCAGACATTTACCGACGGCTTGCCCTTGCCGTCGCCGCCGTCGGTCAGGATTGTGCCGTAGAGGAACGCTAGGTCGGCGTCGTCCGGATGGTCGAGCGGCACCGCACGCTTGGCGGCCGCGGTCACCGCCGTCGCCGCATCGACCAGCGAGCGCAACGGCGAGCTCGTCATGTCGAGGCCAAGCCGCTGCGCCGGCAGCACCGCGTAGAACGCGCCGCCATAGCCGACATCGACGGTGACCGGACCGAAGCCCGGGACCTCGATGGTCTTGTCCAGCGCGGACGCAAACGCCGGTACGCTTTCGAAGCGGACCCGGCCGGCGCGACCGGCCTTCACGTCCACCGTCACGGCGACCGGACCACAGGGGCATTGCAAGACAAAGCGGGTCTCCGGCTCGACCGCCTTCACGCGGCCGGTGTCGACCGCCCAGCGGCCGAGCGCGATCGTCGCGTGGCCGCACATGGTCGAGTATCCCTCGTTGTGCAGGAACAGCACGGCGAAGACGGCGTCCGGATGGTCCGGCCCGACCGGCAGCGCGCCGTACATGTCGAAGTGGCCGCGCGGCTCGTGCATCAGTCGGCGGCGGAGGTGGTCGAGGCGTCCACGGGCGTCGCGCCGCTTCTCCAGCAGCGTCCGGCCTGAAAGCGTTGGATAGCCGGAAACGATGATGCGGACCGGCTCGCCGCCGGTATGCATCTCGACCGTCTCGATCGGTGCTTCGTCGGTCATCGCCGGCCGACGTCGAGACGTCGCTCAAGATGCAGGCTGTAGCGCGAGAGCGCGAAGCAGATCAGCCAGAAGACCACGCCGGCGAAGGTGTAGGCCTCCGCGGTCAGGCCCACCCACTTCGGATCGGCCAGGGCGGCATGCACAATGCCGAGCAGATCGAACAGGCTGACGATGAGCACGAGGGTCGTGTTCTTGAAGAGCGCGATGAACTCGTTCACGAGGCCCGGGATCACCATGCGCAGCGCCTGCGGCAGCACGATCAGCCCTGTCGCCGGCCAGTATTTCAGGCCCATCGCGGCGGCCGCCTCGTACTGCCCCTTGGGCACCGCCTGCAGCCCGCCGCGGACCACCTCCGCCATGTAGGCGGAGACGACCAGGGCCAGCCCGACCAGGGCGCGCACCAGCTTGTCGACGGTGACGCCGGTCGGGAGGATCAGCGGCAGCAGCACCGACGCCAGGAAGATCACGGTGATGATCGGCACGCCGCGCCAGAACTCGATGAAGGTGACCGAGACGACGCGGATCGCCGGCAGGCTGGCCTGGCGGCCGAGGGCGAGCGCGATCGCCAGCGGCACGGCGATGAGCCCGCCGAAAACAGTCATGAAGGTCGTCAGCATCAGCCCGCCCCAGAGGCGGGTCTCGACGAAGGGAAGCCCGGCGACGCCGCCGACCAGGAGCAGGAGGGAGATCGCCGGATACAGAACGATCGTGCCGAGCGCCCACCAGCCCTTCGCCGGCATGCGCGACATCATCAGCGGCACGATCCCGACGGCCAGCAGCAGCGCCGACAGGTCGACCCGCCACTGCTCCTCGGCCGGATAGAAGCCGTAGATGAACTGGTTGAACCGGGCCTTGACGAAGACCCAGCAGGCGCCGCCCGGCTGGCAGGCCTCGCGCGTCTCGCCGAACCAGGTGGCGTCGAGCACGCTCCAGCTCAGCACCGGCGGCACGACCATCCAGAGGAAATAGAGGCAGGCGAGCGTCACCGCCGCGTCGACGGGTGTCGCCATCAGGTTCTTGCGGATCCAGGCGAGCGCGGTCATCGGGTCGGCAGCGCCACGGCGCGGTTGTACCAGTTCATCAGGATCGAGACGGCGACGCTCATGATCAGGTAGATCGCCAGCGTGATCGCTATGATCTCGACCGCCTGGCCGGTCTGGTTGAGCGCCGAGCCGACGAAGACCGAGACGATGTCCGGATAGGCGATCGCCGCGGCGAAGGACGAGTTCTTCACGACGTTGACGTACTGATTGGTGAGCGGCGGCACGATCACGCGCATCGCCTGCGGCAGCACCACCAGCCGGAGCGTCTGCCGCTCGCTCAATCCCAGCGCGCGCGCCGCCTGGCGCTGGCCGTCGGGTACGGCCTGGATGCCGCCGCGCACGATCTCGGCGATGAAGCCGGCGGTATAGGTCACCAGCGCCAGCAGGAGGCCGATGAATTCTGGAATCAGGACGACGCCGCCGGCGACGTTGAATCCGCGGGGCTTGGGAATTTCCCAGCCGACTAACGCGCCAACGACCAGTGCCGTGAGCAGGGGCAGGCCGACGAGCAGCGCCGCACCGGCCTCGAGTATCGGGAAAGGCTGGCCGGTCTCGACCTGACGGCGCGCGGCCCAGCGGCGGACCAAAAGGAAGCCGGCGAAGCCCAAGGCCATCACCGCCGGCACCGCCAGGAAAGCGAGGCCCTCGGTCGGGCTCGGAATGGTGAGGCCGCGGTTGTTGAGGAAGACGAGATCGAAGAAGTTGAAGCCCTGCCTCGGCGGCGGCAGCGCACGGATGATCCCGAAGTACCAGAAGAAGACGAAGAGCAGCAGCGGGATGTTGCGCACGAACTCGACGAAGCCGTAGGCGAGGCGCGAAAGCAGCCAGTTGCGCGACAGGCGCGCGATGCCGACCAGGAATCCGAGGATGGTGGCGAGCAGGATGCCGAGCACCGAGACCAGCAGCGTGTTGAGCACGCCGACCAACAGCATCCGCGCATAGGTCGAGGCGGGGCCGTAGTCGATCAGCTTCATCGGCAGGTCGATGCCGGCGTTCGACCAGAGGAAGCCGAAGCCCGAGGCGATGCCGCCCCGGGTCATGTTCTCGCGCGCGTTGAGGACGAAGTATCCGACGATCGCCAGCAGGACGGCGATGACCAGCGCCTGGCTCGCGACGTCGCGAACCCGCTTGTCGTTGAGGAACGAGGCGACCGGCGACGGGCGCGAGCCCGCCGCCGGATCGACGCTGCTCATTGGAACGGCGGGGTGAAGAGGATGCCGCCCTTGGTCCAGAGCTGGTTCATGCCACGCTCGAGCTTAAGGTCGGAGGCCATCCCAACGGTCCGCTCGTAGGACTCGCCGTAGTTCCCGACCATCTTGATCGCGTTGTAGAGCCAGTCCTTGCCGACGCCGACCATCGGGCCGAAGTCGCCTTCGACGCCGAGGATGCGGCGAACCTCGGCGCTCGGCGATTTCGCCTTCATCTCGTCGACGTTCTTCGAGGTGATGCCCAGCGCCTCGGCGGCGACCATGCCGTTCAGCACCCAGCGCACCAGGTCGGCCCACTGGGCGTCGCCGTGGCGGACGACCGGCCCCTGCGGATCGTTGGAGACGGTCTCGGTCAGGATGATGTGGTCGGCCGGGACCTTCAGCTTCTGGCGCTGGCCGGCGAGCGCACCGATGCCGGCGGTGTAGGAGTCGCAGCGCTCGGCGTCGTAGGAGGCGATCGCGTCGTCGTTCTTGGCGAAGGTGACGATGTTCACCTTCATGTTGCGCTCGCGGAAATAGTCGCCCGCGTTCTTCTCCTCGGTCGAGCCGGCGGCGACGCAGACGGTCGAGCCGTCGAGGTCCTTGACCAGCTTGGCGCCCGACTTCTTGCGGACGATGAAGGTCTGGCCCTCGTAGAAGTTGATGCCGACGAAGTCGATGCCGAGCGA
>JBGALV010000118.1:0-13569 GCA_044223515.1 Alphaproteobacteria bacterium | reverse complement strand
CGGCCCCATGCCGAGGAAGCTCAGAGCGGCTTCCGACAGCACCGCGTAGGCGAAGACGAAGGTCAGCTGGACCACCAGCGGCCCGAGCGAGTTCGGCAGGATGTGGCGGAGAATGATCCTCGTGTGGCCGGCGCCGAGCGCCTTCGCCGCCTGGACGTAGTCCATCTCGCGCACCACCAGCACCGAGGCGCGGACGATGCGGGCCGTTCGCGGCACGTAGACCGCGGCCAGCGCAATCACGACATTGGTCGCGGATGGCCCGAGCGCCGCCGTCACCGCGACCGCGAGCATGATCGCCGGAAAGGCCATGAGCGCGTCCATGACGCGCATCAACGGATCGTCGAGGTTCCGGAAGTAACCCGATATGAGCCCGAAAGCGGCGCCGATCACGCCGGTCAGGACGACGGTCGCGACGCCGATCGCGATCGAGATGCGCGAGCCGTAGACGACGCGGCTGTAGACGTCGCGCCCAAGGTGATCGGCACCCAGAACGTGCTCGGCCGAGGGCGGCTTGAACGCATCGCGGACACGCGTGCGCTCCGGATTGTGGGTTGCCAGAAGGTCGGCAAAGATCGCCAGCAGAACCGCCGCCACGCAGAAAATGGCGCCGATCACCGCCATCCGGTGCTTGAGGAACGGCTTCAGCCGCGTCGCCCACCGACGCAGGCGGCCGGGCGCCTCAATCGTAGTGAATGCGAGGGTCGAGGTAGGCATAGAGCACATCGACGGCGAGGTTGATCAGGACGAACATGGCGGCGGTGATCAGGAGGGCGCCCTGGATCACCGGATAGTCGCGGGTGACGATCGAGGTCGCCATCAGACGACCCAGGCCTGGGATCGAGAAGACGGTCTCGATCACGACCGAGCCCGAGAGCAGCAGGCTGAAGATGATGCCGATGACCGTGACCACCGGAATCATCACGTTCATGAAGGCGTGCTTGCAGACCACGATCCAGCCGGGGAGCCCCTTGGCGCGGGCCGTGCGGACGAAGTCCTGGCGGAGGACCTCGATCATCGAGGCACGGGTGATGCGGGCGAGAAGCCCCACCTGCAGAAGCGCCAGCGCGATCGAGGGAAGGATCAAGCTCCGGAACCAGTTGGCCGGACTCTCGGCGATCGTGACGTAGCCGCCGGCGGGGAGCCAGTCGATCATCACGGCGAAGCCGATGATCATGATGAGCCCGATCCAGAAGCTCGGTATCGAAACGCCGACCACGGCCAGCGTCATGATCGCGTGATCGATCCAGCTGTCCTGCTTGAGGGCCGAGACCACACCGGCAATCAGGCCGAAGACGACGGTGAGGATGAAGGAGAATCCGGCAAGCGCGATGGTCGACGGCAGCCGCTCGACGATCGACTGCACGACCGACCGTCCGAGGGTGATCGACTGACCTAGATCGCCCTGCATCATGCCGGCATACCAGCGCAGAAGCTGGACACCGAAGGGCTGATCGAGGCCGAACTGCTCACGGATCCGCTGCACCTCGTCGGCCGGCGCCGCGGCCCCGGCCATGACGAGGGCGGGGTCGCCCGGCACCATCTGCATGATGCAGAAGGAGATGAAGCTGACCAGCAGAAGGACGACAAGCGTGGTGACGAGCCGCCGGGCGAGGTACTGACCCATAGTGAAAGCCTACACCGCCCCCGGCGTGCCCGTCCTATCGTCGACTATTCGAGCCAGGTGTCCCAGAAGCGGAGCGCGCCCGGATAGACCTTGAAGCCCTTCAGGTTCACGGCCCCCGCATGCGTCATACCGAGGTCGCCGAGCTTGATGAAGTAAACTTCATCATACGTGCGCTGGGTGATGGTGTTCCACGCCGCCTGGCGCTGCGCCATATCGCGGGTCGCATCGAACTTCGCCCACTCGCCGTCGAGAACGGAGTCGCTCTTGCGGCGCGAGAGGTTCGCCGGACCGACGGTGATAGGCTGATACATGTAAGGGCCGAGCAGCGGCTGCGAGCCGTAGCCCGAGGTTGTGAGGTGCCAGCCCTCGTCCTTGCCGGCGACGCTGAACAGCGTGCCGAGATCCATGGTCTGGACCTTCACGTTGAAGCCGGCTTCCTTGAGATTCTGGGCGATGATCACGCCGGCCCTGCTCATGAAGCCGAGATTGCCTACGTTGAAGAGGATCTCCTCGCCCTTGTAGCTGGACTGCTTCAAGAGCTCTTTCGCCTTGGCGATGCTGTTGATGTTGTAGAGCGCTTTGCCGGCATCCGAGTACATCGGATGGCCCTTGTAGACCCAGGCATGCTGGACGACGTAAGGCGCGCCGGCTGCGGCGGCGCCCAGCGCCTCCTCGGCATCGACCGCCGCCTGCATCGCCTGTCGGACCTTCAGGTCGCTGGTCGGTGCCAACGCATGGTTCAGGTACAGCACCGGCATCTGGAAGGTCGGCATGTTGTAGATGGTGACCTTCGGATTGCTCTTGAGCCGCTCCGTCGCCGGCCCGGGGAGATCCTCGACCAGATGCGCCTGTCCGGCCTCGAGCGCCGCGACGCGAGCCGAGGCCTCGGTCACCGACTTGAAGGTGACGGTATCGACATAGACGTTCTTCTCGCCGCCGAAGCCCGAGCGCTCGCCGCCGCCGGCACGCTTGGCATAGCCGTCGAAGCGCTTGATGCGGAAATGGCTGTCCGGCACCCACTCGACGAACTGGAAAGGCCCGGTCGAGATGTTCGCGGTCTTGTTGATGTCCTTCGCCGCCTCTTCCTCGGGAATGATCGTCACCGGCGCGGTCGGCGCGGCGAGGCGGTCGAGGAACGAGGCGCTCGGCGCCTTCAGCTTGATGACGAATAGGTACTTCTCCGGCGCCTCGAACGAGGCAACCGCATCCATCGAAGCACGGCCCGGGCTCTGCTTGGCGAAGCGCTCGGAAGACGCCTTTACGTCGGCGGCCGTCATCTCCTTGCCGTTATGGAACATCACGCCCTTGCGGAGCGGAAAGCTGTAGGTGAGCCCGTCGGCCGAGACATCCGCCCTCTCCGCCAGCATCGGGATGGTGCCGCCGTTCTCGTCCACGGTCATGAGCGTCTCGTACATGCCGAGAATCATGCTGCGGGCGGGATACGTGGAGGTGAAATGCGGGTCGACGCTGTTGATGCTGGCGTAGAGGAGCGCGGTGATGTCACCGCCCTTCTTCTGCGCCGATGCCGGACCGGCGGCCATGATCGCCGCGACCAGCGCGGCACCGGCCAAGATACGTGTGGGCTTCATGTCGGATCTCCCTGCAGACTTCGTCCGATGATGCGCCAGCTCGCGGCTTTCGATGACGGCACCCCTCTGCCGTCGCCACGCCCCGGGTTTGCTTCAGGAGAGCCCGGACTTTGCCCTTCCGCGGAAAAGTCTAGGGCCGCGTTTGATGATCGGCCATGCCTCATATTCTTATGGGGGTCGATCTATCGGACTTATCAGCGTCCGCAACGCCCGCGTGCTAATTCTTTCGCCTTCTCAGGCGAGGCGCCATGCCCGGATTTCACGAATACGAGAGCTTCGATGCCGTCGGTCTCGCCGACCTGATCGCCAGGCGTGAGATCGATGCCAGGACGGTTCTCGACGCGGCGATCGAGCGGATCGAGGCGCTCAATCCGAAGGTCGGCGCCGTTATCCATCGCATGGACGACGAGGCCCGGCGCACGCTCGCGTCGGGCGTGGCCGGTCCCTTCGCCGGCGTGCCGTACCTGCTGAAGGACCTGAACGTCCTCTACGCAGGCCAGCCGACCCGGAACGGCAGCGCCAGCTTCAAGAGCTACGTGGCCGATCACGACAGTACGATCACCCTACGCCTCAAGGCAGCGGGGCTGGTGATCGCCGGCAAGACGACGACGCCCGAATACGGCGTCAGCCCCTGCGCCGAACCGGTCGCGCAAGGCATCGTCGCTCGCAACCCGTGGGATATCGCGCGCACGCCGGGCGGATCCAGCAGCGGTGCGGCGGCCGCCGTCGCGATCGGCATAGTGCCAGCGGCGCATGCGACCGACGGCGGCGGGTCGATCCGCATTCCCGCTTCCTGGTGCGGCCTCTTCGGCCTGAAGCCGACGCGGGCTCGGAATCCGGTCGGCCCCGATACGGGCGAAGGCTGGAGCGGACTCGGCGTCGGCCACGCGATCACGCGCAGCGTCCGCGACAGCGCGGCCCTGCTCGACGCGACCCATGGCCCGGAGATCGGCGCCCCCTATGTCGCGCCCGTCCCCGACCGCCCCTTCATCAAGGAAGTCGGCACCGATCCCGGCAAGCTCCGGATCGCCGTCGCGACCCGTTCGCCCATCGGTACGGTCCTGCATCCGGACACGATCGTCGCAGCCAGAGATGCCGCCAAGCTCTGTGCCGACCTGGGCCATCATGTCGAGGAAGCGGTGCCCGATCTCGACGGCGAGGCGATGGCCTGGGCCTATCGCCTGGTGATCGGCGCCAACCTTGCGAACCTGGTCGAGCTCCGCGGCCAGGCGCTCGGCCGGAAGCTGGGCCCCGACGATATCGAGCCGGTCACGCGCCTCTGGGCGGAAGCGAGCCGCGGCCGCACCGCGATCGAGTATGCACGCATGACCCAGATCATCCACGGCACCGGACGCCGGCTGGCGCAGTTCTTCGAGCGCTACGACGTGCTGCTGTCGCCGACCGTCGGCGCGCCGCCACCGGACATCGGCGAGATCAGCATGCGCGACGAGAATCTCGACCACTACATCGCTCAGGTCTGGGACCTGGTGCCGTTCACGCTGATGATCAACTACGCCGGCACGCCGGCCGCGACCTTGCCGCTCCACTGGAATGCGGACGGCCTGCCGATCGGCGTGCAGGTCGCGACCCGCTACGGCGACGAGGCGACGATCTTCCGGCTCTCCTCCCAGCTCGAGCAGGCACGGCCGTGGTTCGGCCGCCGCCCGCCTAGAGCAGGTTCCGCCGGTGCTTCGTCGACCAACGGCGGGCACTGACCTTCTTGCCGTTCAGCGACGCCGTGGCATCGGCCTCGACGTAGAAGTACTTGGCATCGCAGGTCAGCACCGTTCCGACATCGATCGCAACGCGCCAGCCCTTGCGACCCATGTTCATCGTCTGCCGTACCTCGGCGCGGGCCGAGAGCGGATCGTGATCGTCGATGTCGAGCTTCTTCACGATCGAATGCGCCATCTCGGTGCCGATCGGGTCGATCTTGTAGTGAGCGACCGGCCCGAGCAGTCCGCCGCCCTTGCCCGCCAGGGTCACCGTTGTGTGACCCGACATCGGTTCGCGATGGATCGAGCGATGCAGCGTAGTTCCTTCGTAGATCGAATATGGTGTCGGCGGGCCGTTCTCGGGCTTGCCGAATGCTGGCAGCGACTTGTCCTTGGGATCGGGCTTGCGGACCGGCAGCGCCACCTGGCTTTTGCCTGAGAAGACCGTCAGCAGCACCGGCTCCGGCGCCGGCCAGACGATCGGCCAGTAGCTGGTCGAAAGCGCGATACGGATCTTGTGGCCCGGCGGAAAGGCGTAGGCCACCGACGGCATGCGGATCTCGACCTTGGTACGCTGGCCCCGCTTCATCGCCTTCGGCTTGTCGTGGCCGGTACGGTGACAAAGGTTCAGCACGCCGAAGGTGACGCGTGTGGACGCGCCGTCCGGATGCACGTCACAGAGACGTGCGATCACATGCGCCACCGGCCTATCGACCGTGAGTTCCAGAGACACCACCGTTTCGCCCAGGATCTCGGTGCGTTCCTTCAGGACCGCCGTGTCGAACACGAGCGAGCGACCGTCGTCCTCGCGCTGGTCCCGCGGCAGCTCGCCCTTGACGCCGCCGCCGAGCCACTCCGGCGAGCAGAGCCCGACCGACTGCGGCGACGTATGGGTGAGCGCAGCTTCCTTGGCCGGCTTCGTGTCGAGCGTGCCGGCATTCAGCCTCAGCACCTTTGGCTTGATCCGCGGCGACGGCCAAGACCGCTCGGCGACCCAACGACCTGGCCGCGTGACGTAGTCCGAGGATGGCTTGACCGAGTCCTGCATCCAAACGCGAAGCAGCGGCTCTCTATCGATGCCGTTCTTCTCGTCCTTGAGCCACCGGTCGAACCAGCGGACGCAATCCTGCAGGAAGCCCATCGCCGGGCCGGGCGTCGCATCCTGGGGGTATTGGTGGCCCCAAGGACCGATCAGTCCGCGCCCTGGCGAGGGGATCTGAGAAAGGATCCGCGGCACCGCACGCGAGAGATAGTCGGCCCAGCCGCCGACGGCATAGACCGCCGCCTTGAACTTGCCGAGGTTCGGAGCGACCGAGCCCTCGCGCCAGTAGGCGTCGCGATGCTGGTGGTCGAGCCAGTCGGACATCATCGCCTTGTTGGCCTTGAGGCGGTCCTTCCAGACCTTCTCCCAGTCCTTGCCACGCGTCACCGGGTCTGGCGGCATCGCATTGAACATCTGCATGGAGGAGCCCCACCACACGCTGTCGGTCAGCATCGCGCCACCGCTGTAGTGCAGCGTCGTGGTGTAGCGATCCTCGGCCGAGCAGACGGTGACGATCGCCTTCAGCGCATCCGGCGCGCGGGCTGCCGCCTGAAGCCCTGAGAAGCCGCTCCACGACTTGCCGATCATGCCGACCTTGCCGGTGCACCAGGGCTGCTTCGCCAGCCAGGCGATGATGTCCTGACCGTCGTCGATCTCCCCCTCGGTCCACATGTCTTCCATCACGCCGTCGGAGTCGCCGGCGCCGCGCGTATCGACGCGAAGGCAGGCGTAGCCATGGCCGGCGAAATAGTGATGGATCGGCTGGTCGCGAAGCCTCAGCAGGTCGCGCTTGCGGTACGGCATGTACTCGACGATCGCCGGTACTGGATTCTTCTCGGCATCGGCCGGGATCCAGAGATGGCAGGCAAGCTTCGCCCCGTCCTTCATCGGGATCCAGACGTTCTCGACCTCGCGGACCTTCCGCGGAAACTTCGTGACGATCCGCTCAGCCACAGCCCACTCCCCTTGAAGTCTTAGAACGTGATCGGCTGCCCTTTGCGGCGCAGCACCTCGCCGCCGCGATGGCCGGTGAGCTTGCCGTCGGCGAGCGTCACCACGCCGTTCACCACCACATGCTTCATGCCGGTCGCGAGCAGGTTCGGCTCGAACGTCGTGCCGCGCTCGCCGAAAGTGCCCGGATCGAAGACCGCGATGTCGGCGCGAGCGCCCGGCTTGAGCACGCCGCGATCGGTGATGTCGAGCACCGCCGCCGGCAGGCCGGTCATCCGGTGCACGGCGTCTTCCGGCGTCAGCGCCTTGGTGTCGCGCACCATGAAGCGCCAGAACCACGAAGCCCAGGTATAGGCGCCGTGGAAGACCGCGCCGCCGAGCGGACCGTCCGGGGCCAGCGTGGTCGCATCAGAGGCCGGCATGCAGAGCGGATGCGTGAACACCGCCTCCTGTTGCTGCTCGGTATATGTGAGCAGGATCACCATCGGGCTTCTCGGCAGGTCCAAAGTCGCCTCGATGATATCGAAGGCGGCATCGTAGGCGTCCTGGCCCCGCTCCTGCGCCACGTCGGCGAGGCTTCGGCGCGAATACTCCGACATGATCGGCAGGTCGAGCAGCACAACGCGGTTCCAGTCGCCGACGCTGGAGAGGATGCTCTGGTACTGCCGCATCCTCTGCCGCGCCTCTTTCGAGCGCAGGTTGGTGCGCGCCGCTTCCTTGCCTCCGGCGCCGGCCCAGGGCGGCAGCATCGTGTGCAGCATGGTCGTACCGTAGAGGCGCGTGTGCATGTCGAAGCGCACGTCCTGACCGCCGCTTCGCGCCTTCTCGACCAGCTCGATCGAGCGTTCGAACACGCCGTCAGCGGTGTTGCGCGGCACCAGATGCGAGACCTGGGTGCGGACATCGGCATTGCGCCCGGTGCGGATACCTTCCTCGATCGCTTCCAGCGCCCTGGCCGCTCGGTCGCGCGTATGCGTGGCGTAGAGGCCGTCGGCCTTGCCGGCGACCTTGGCGAGCGCGGTCAGCTCCTCCTCGCCGGTGCCGACCTCGGTCGCGTATTCGAGGCCGGTCGAGTAGCCGATCGCACCGTCGGACAGTCCTTCGCGCAGCAGATCCTGCATCGCCGAGACCTGCTCGCGAGTGGCCGGCTGATCGGAGAGCCCGATGGTCGAGAGACGAAGCTGGCCGTTCGGCACCAGCGTGATCACGTTTACCGCCGGCTTCACCGAGGAGAGGCGGTCGAGATAGCCGCCAAGCGTCTTCCAGGTGAGCTCGACGCTGCCGTCGAAGCCATAGATCGCCTGCGGCGCCAGGTCGGGCCGGCGGATCGGACCGCAGCCGAAGCCGCAATTGCCGATCACTTCGAGCGTCACGCCCTGATGCACGGCGCTGACCGCGCGCGGATCGAGCAGCAGCGTGTAGTCGGAATGGCTGTGGATGTCGATGAAGCCCGGGGCGACCGCGAGGCCCTTGGCATCGATCTCGCGCTCGGCCTTGCCGTCGATCCTGCCGATCGCGGCGATCTTGCCGTCCTCGACAGCGACGTCGGCGACGACGGAGGGCTTGCCGGTGCCGTCATAGACGGTACCGCCACGCAGGATCAGGGAAAGCGCCATGAATTTTAAGTCCTACTGTGCCGCGGTCCGGAGCGCCGAACGCCGCCGCGCGGTCGCCTGGGCGTCGACCTTGCCGTCCTCGATCACCACACCATAGATGTCGCGCGCTGCCTCGAACGAGACCTTCCCGGCGACCACGTCGGCCAGCACCAGCGCGGCATCACGGGCCTGCGGCTCTCCGTAGCCGCCGCCGCCGGCCGAAATGTGCCGGAAGACGTCGCCCTTCTTCAGGTTCATCGCCTTCATCGGCATGGTCGGCAGGATCTCGGTCTGGCCGCCATGCGTCAGCATGTTGCGTGACGGACTCCCGGCGCGACCATCAGCGATGCCGTAGGGAGGATGGTCGCGGCGGTCGGAGCGGAGCGTGAACACCGCTTCATCGGCGGTCAGGCGGTACTCGCGCGAGAAGGCGAGACCGCCGCGCTGCCGCCCTGCCCCGCCGGAGTCCGGCACTAGGGCGTAATGGTTGATCTCCAGCGGCAGCTCAGCCTCGATCAGCTCGACCGGCTGGTTGGAGAGGTTGGCAGCCGGGTTGGAGATGCCCTCGACGCCGTCCTTGGTGGCGCGCGCGCCCCAGTTGCCGACCATAACCTCGGTCAGCACGAAGGCCTTGTTCTTGTGGCGGCCGCCGATCGACAGCAAGGTCGGACCGCCCTCGCCGCCGGCGATCACCTTGTCCGGCACCACCTGTGCCAGGGCACCGACGATCGCATCGAAGACGCGATAGCCGATCACGCCGCGCGCGGCGCAGGCGGCCGGCGACAGCGGGTTGACGATGGTGCCTTCGGGCGCGCGGATCCGGATCGGCCGCATGTAGCCCTGGCAGTTCGGGATGCCGGTCGATGTCATGCAGCGGATCGCGCAATATGCGACCGAGTTGACCATCGAGATCGGGCAGTTGATCGCCGCCTGCACTTGACCGGAAGTACCGGAGAGGTCGATGTCGACCTCATCGCCCTTCACGGTCACGGTCACGGCGATCTTGATCGGTTCCGGCGTGTCGCCGAGCCCGTCGATCCAATCGTCGAAGCGGTAGGTGCCGTCCGGAATATCACGGATCACCGCGCGCATCATGCGCTCGGCCTGGTCCTGCAGCTCGTCCAGGTAGGGATGCAGCGCCGTGGCGCCGTACTTCTGCAGCAGGCGCAGGTAGCCGCGCTCACCGATCGAGCAGGCGGCGAGCTGCGCCTTGAGGTCGCCCAGCACCTGCACCGGCTGGCGCGTGTTCTTCTCGATGATCTTGAACAGCGTCGTGTTCGGCTTGCCAGCGTCGTAAAGCTTGAGCGTCGGGAGGCAGAGGCCTTCCTGCAGGATCTCGGTCGCATGCATCGCCGTCGATCCCGGCGTGATACCGCCGACGTCGGAGTGGTGCGCCATCGTGCAGGCCCAGCCTTCGAGCGCACCTTCGTGGAACACGGGCTTGATCACGTAGATATCCGGCAGATGCTGCCCGCCGGAACCGTAGGGATCGTTGAAGATGAAGATGTCGCCTTCCTTCACGTCGTCGCCGTACTGCGCCAGCAGGTGGCGCATGCCGTCGGGGAAGGCACCGAGCTGGACCGCGAGGGTCAGGCCCTGTGCGATGATCTGGCCGTGGCGGTCGCAAAGCGCGGTCGAATAGTCCATGGAATCGCGGACCACCGGCGAATAAGCGCTCCGCATGATCACCAGCGCCATCTCGTCGGCAATCGACGAGAGCGCGTTCTTGACCACCTCGAAGGTGATCGGATCGAGGCGGCGATTGGTCATGGCGTCACCTCGACCGCGATGTTGCCGAGCGGATCGAGGCCGACCTTGCAGCCGGGCGGGATCACGCAGGTGGAGTCGTATTCCTCGACGATCACCGGCCCATGCCGCTTCTCGCCAGCAAGATCGGCCCGCGACACGACCGGCGTGTCGTGCCAACCGGCAACGCCAAAGAAAGCCTTCCGGGAACTGGATGACGCCGGCGCCGAGGCCAGCGACCAGCGATCGAACTCGCCGTCGCCGGCCGCAAGACGGCCCATGACCTTGAGGCTGATCAGGTCGACGGGGTCGCCGGGCGTCGAGTGGCCGTAGGTGCGTGCGTGCTCCGCATCGAAGCCCGAGCGCATCGCCTTCAGGTCGATCGGCCCAGGCGCCAGCATCACAGGCAGCTCGTAGGCCTGACCGACATAACGAAGCTCGGCGGTACGCAGCAGCTCGACCTTCTTCACGTCATGTCCTTCAGCGGCGAAGGATTGAACGACTTCGCCTTCGAGCGCCCGGCTCGCGGCCTCGATGTCGGCGAGCTTCAACGTATCGACTTCGCGCACGAAGGTGCGCACGGCGCTGTGCTCAGTCGCCGAAACCAGGAGGCCAAGCGCCGAGAAGACGCCGGGCGCTGGCGGTATCAGCACGTCCTTGATCTCGAGCGCGCGGGCGATCTCGACCGCGGCGATCGGGCCGTTGCCGCCGAAGGCGACGAGCGCGAAGTCTCTCGGATCGCGACCGCGATATGTGGTCACTGCCTTGACCGCACGGGTCATGGTCGCCGCCGCCAGCGTATAGACGCCATGCGCCGCCTCGGCCGTCTTGAGTCCAAGCGGCCTCGCGACCTCGGATTCGATCGCAGCATGGGCGCGGGCGGCATCGAGCTTCACCCGGCCGCCGGCGATCGCAACCGGATTGAGATATCCCAGCACCACCATCGCGTCGGTGAAGGTGGGACGCTCACCGCCGAGGCCGTAGCACATCGGCCCGGGCACCGCGCCGGCGCTTTGCGGACCGACCTTGAGCGTGCCGGCGTCGTCGATGTTGACGATGCTGCCGCCGCCCGCGCCGATCTCGGAGACATCGATGAAGGGCAGCTTGATCGGGTATCCCCCGCCCTTCACCAGCTTGCTGGACAGGTTGATGCCGGCGCCGACCTCGTATTCGGTCGTACGCGCCGCCTCGCCATCCTCGATCATCGCCGCCTTGGCGGTGGTGCCGCCCATGTCGAAGGAGATGACATTGGCGCGGCCGAGCCGGCGGGCGAGATGAGCACAGGCGATGACACCGGCGGCCGGGCCGGACTCGACGATATAGGCCGGCTTCTTCACCGCAGCCTCGGCGGTCATGACGCCGCCGTTCGACTGCATGACGGTCAAGGGCGCCTTGATGTCGAGCCCTTTCAGCTTGCCGGCCAGCGCACCGAGGTAGTGCTTCACCACGGGGCCGACATAGGCGTTGATGACCGTGGTGCTGGTCCGCTCGTATTCGCGGATCTCGGGGAGGATGTCAGCCGAGCAGGTGACGAAGATGTCGTCCGGCAGCCTCGCCTTCAGCGCCTCGACGACCGCGCGCTCGTGCTCGGGGTTGGCATAGGAGTGGAGCAGCGTGATCGCCAACGCCTTGACGCCGCTCTTGGCAATTTCGTCGGCAGCCGCCTCGACCGAGGCGAGGTCGAGCGGCTGCTTGACCTTGCCTCCGGCCGCCATCCGCTCGTCGATCTCGAAGCGGAGATGGCGCGGCACCAGCGGCGCCGGCTTGTCGTACTGAAGGTCATAGAGCACCGGGATGCGGAGCCGCCGCAGCTCCAGCACGTCGCGAAACCCCTTCGTCGTAATGAGAGCGGTTGCCGCTCCCTTCTGCTCGAGGATCGCGTTGGTGGCGATGGTCGAAGCATGGACCAGGTCGACGATGTCGCTCGGCTTCAGGTTCAGCTCGCGCAGCAGCTCGACGATGCCGTCGGCAATGCCGCGGCCATAGTCGTCCGGCGTCGAAGAGACCTTGCGCGTGATCAGCGACCCGTCGGTGCCGAGCAGCGCCAGATCCGTGAAGGTCCCGCCAATGTCGATGCCGATGCGATAGCCGACCCGCTGCGCCATGCTTCCCATATCCTTAGTCACCGAAACAAAGCTAACGGAGGAAGACGATAAGATGTCATTTGAAATGAGGATCGATTTTGATCGGCAACCTCGATCACTTGGTCACCATCACGGAAGGTAGCCACGTCGAGAGCGCGGGGATGAAGGTGAGCAGCAGGAGGCAGGCCAGCAGAACCGGATAGAACAGCAACGTGGCGCGCACCACCGGCCCCATCGGCAGCTTGGTGATGGCGCAGACTGCGAATATCCCGAGGCCTATCGGCGGATGGACGATGCCGAGGAGGATAGCGAAGGTCAGCACGACACCGAAGTGGATCGGATCGACGCCATACCCCACGACCAGCGGTCCGAACAGCGGCACCGAGATCAGCAGCACCGGCACCGCTTCCAGGAAGATGCCGAGGATCAGCAGCGCCAGGACAACCAACGCCAGCACCACGTACTTGCTGTCGGTGAAGGAGACCATCCAATGGGCGATGGTTTCGGCTGTGCGCTCCGAGGTCATGACGAACCCCATGACGCTGCCGAGCGCCGTCAGGAACATGATCAGCGCCGTCGCCCGCACCGTGTCGTCGAAGGCTCGCAGCAGGCGGCGACCGGTGATCTCGCGATGGAGCACGCCGAGCAGCAGCGTGTAGAGGACGGCGAGCACGCTGGCCTCGGTCGGGGTGACCCAGCCCGTGGTCATGCTGCGGAGGATCACGACCGGCGTCAGCAACGCCGGCAGCCCGCGCCAGAAGGTTCGCATCAGCCGGTCGAGCGACGGTTTCTCCGGCTCGGGGAACTTCTCGATGCCGAGCTTCGAGAGCGCCACGTTGTTGAGCATCAGCAGCGCACCGAGCATTACGCCGGGAATGATCCCGGCGACGAACAGGTCGGCGATCGAGACGTTCATCTGGACGGCATAGAGAATGAACATGATCGAGGGCGGGATCAGCGGGTCCATCAGCGATCCCGCGACGACCAGGGAGGCCGCGAACTCCGGCCGGTATCCGGCGCGGCGCATCGCATGGATGGTGATCACGCCGATCCCCGCGATGGTCGCCAGCGCCGAGCCCGAGATGCCGCCGAACACCAGCGTCGTCAGCACCGCGGCCTGGGCGAGGCCGCCCGAGAAATATCCGACCAGCGCTTCCAGGAACTCGAAGATCCGCTTCGTCATGTCGAAGTGGTTCATCAGGTTCCCGGCCAGGATGAAGAAA
>JBGALV010000117.1:0-13650 GCA_044223515.1 Alphaproteobacteria bacterium | reverse complement strand
GAACACCTGGAGGTGGCGGCGCGGGTCGCCGAGGTTGCCGCCCTCGGCATCGAGGTCGGCGAGGTATTCGCAAAGCTGGGCGGCGGTATCGCTGACCGCGCCGTAGCCGAAGGTGCCGGCCTGGCCCTGGATGCCGTGGACGAGCGAGAAGAACGAGGTCAGGAGCGGCCCCATCGACAGCGAGTCGGCGTGCATCTCGGCGGCAAGCTTGGTCAGCTCGGCGACGTCGTGAAGCGCTCCGATCCGCCACTCTCCCCTGAGGTTGGAGACGATGGCAGCGGACTTGGCGATGATCTCCTCGAAGCTCAGGCCATCGCCGTTGCCGGCAACGCGGTCCTTGAGCCGGTTCGGCATCGGGATCAGCTTGGCGGTGGCTTCAGGCATCGTCGGCGTCTCCGAGGGGTACGTTCGCTCGCCCTGAAAATGCCCGACCTTCCTTAAGGAAGGGTTACGTCGCGTGTAATCAAGGGCAACTTCCGCCCCTCGCGTGAGCGACCGAGCAATCGAACCAAATTATTGTATTCATTATTAAAAGATCGGCTCGACGATCTTGCCCGCCTCGCCCGGCTTACGATTGACGCTAAACGGTCGGACACGGACGCCCCGGGCCCGCATGGGCGCCGCCGAGGCCGGGCGGCTCGCTACGTCATCTTCGGCTGGTCCTCCAGCCGTCCCGTGAACCGCAAATACCGTTCTCGATCTCGGCGAAAGCGGCTCTTCCAGGATCGCAGATCGGCATCCGAGACGCAGGGCACGGGCATCCGTCTTCCGACAGGCTGCGCCTGAAAAAAGCGTAAGCCGGAAAGGCGTTTGACGCGTATTGCAGGCGTTGCAACCGGCGGACCCTGCCTGTAGCGTCCGGCCATGTTCGGACGCTTTGCACGTTTCTTGATCATGCTGCTGGCGGCGGCTCTCGCCGGCGGCGCCTCGGCGCAGACATTGGAGCGCATCGCCGAGAAGGGCGAGGTGGTGATCGGCGTCACCAACACCTTCCGCCCCTACGGCTATGTCGACGATGCCGGCCGCTTCGTCGGCCTCGAGATCGACCTTGCCAACTCCATCGCCGAATTCCTCGGGGTCAAGGCACGCCTCGTCCCGGTCGCCGCCGCCAACCGCATCCCGTGGCTTCGCCAGGGACGGATCGACCTGATCCTCGCCTCGATGCCGGTGACCGAGGAGCGGAAGAGCGAAGTCGGCCTGGTCGACCCGCCCTATTACGCCTCCGGCGTCGCCGTGCTGGCGGCCGCCGAGGTCGGGCTCAAATCCTGGCGCGACCTCGCCAACCGGCAGGTCTGCGGACTTCGCAACAGCGCCTACAACCGGGTCGCCGAGCGCTACGGCGCCACCGTCGTGCCGTATACGACCAGCCCCGAGGCCGAGGAGGCCGTGATCGCCAAGCGCTGCGCCGGTCTCGTCTTCGACGAGGCGACGCTGGCGGCGACGCTTTCCCAGCGATCGCGCTGGCAGGCCTACACGCTGGCGCTGGTGACCGACGAGCCCCGGCCCTGGGCGATCGGCGTGCCCCTTGCGGAGGTCGACGGGCCGTTCGGCCAGCTGATCTCGAACATTGTCTCGGACTGGCACCGCTCGGGCGCCCTGCTCGGTCTCCAGGAAAAATGGAACCTGCCGCCCAACGGCTTCCTCACCGACATGAACCAGCGGCTGAGATAGACGATGATCGGACCGCTCGAGCTGCTGATCGTCCTCTTGGTCATCGTCCTGCTGTTCGGCTCGAAGAAGCTCCCCGACGTGATGGGCGATCTCGGCAAGGCGGCGTCCCGTTTCAAGGCCGGGCTCAAGGGCAAGGACGAGTCGGGCGATCCCGACCGCAAGCCCTGATGTCGGCGGCGCCCTGATGTCGGCGGCAATGGAGCCGGACGAGTACGACAAGATGCACGCGGTCGAGGAGCGGATGTGGTGGTACCGCGGCCTCCACGCCAACCTGCTCGGCCAGCTCGCCCGGCACAGGCGGCCCGGATCGCTCCTCGATGCCGGCTGCGGCACCGGCGGGCTCCTGACCAAGCTCGGTGACGCGACCGTCGGCCTCGACTACTCGGCCGTCGCCGCCCGCTATGCGCAAGGCAAGAGCGGCCGGCCGGTCGTGGTCGGCAGCATCAACGACCTGCCCTTCGCCGCCGGCGCCTTTACGGCCGTCGTCTCGGCCGACGTGCTGGCCAACCGCAGCGTCGACCAGGGGCGCGCTCTGGCCGAGGTACATCGCTGCCTTGCGCCGTCGGGCATCGTTATCCTCAACCTGCCGGCCTATGACTGGCTCGCCTCCGACCACGACCGGCGTGTCCACCAGGTGCGGCGCTACACCCGCGGCCGCCTCCAGGGACTGCTCGAGGCCGCCGGCTTCCGTGCCATCTTTACGACGTATTGGAACACCATCCTGTTCCCGCTGATGGTGGTGCGGCGCCTTCTCCTCTCCGGCGGCTCGGGCGGCGACGTGCAGCTTCTGCCCGGTCCGGTCGAAGCGGTCTTCCGGGCGGCGGTGTCGATCGAGAGCCTGCTGATCGCCCGCGGCTTCGCTCTTCCCTTCGGTGGCTCGGTGCTCGCGGTCGGAGTGAAGGATTGATGGACAGGCCCTATACGCTCTCGATCGTCGTCCCGGTCTACAACGGCGCCGCCTCGGTCGGCGAGCTGGTGCAAGCGCTGGAGGCGCTCGACATCCCCGGCGGGCACGAGCTCGTGCTGGTCAACGACGGCAGCCCCGACAACAGCCGCGATGTCTGCCTCGACCTCGTGAAGACCGCCAAGATCCCGGTGACGCTGGTCGACCACGCCCGGAACTACGGCGAGCACAACGCGGTGATGACCGGCCTGCGCCACGCGCGCGGCAAATGGGTCATCAACATGGACGACGACCTCCAGAACCCGCCGTCGGAAGTGGTGCGGCTCCTGACATACGCCCAGGAAACCAAGCACGAGGTCGTCTACACGTATTATGACGAGAAGCAGCATGCGGGCTGGCGCAACCTCGGCAGCCGCTTCACCAATTGGTGTGCGACCCAGCTGCTCGACAAGCCGAAGGACCTCTACCTTTCCAGCTTCCGCTGCATGAGCGCCTTCCTGGTCGAGCGCATCCTCGACTATCAGGGCCCCTTCCCTTACATCGACGGCCTGATCCTGCAGATCACCCGCGACATCGGCCGGCTCAAGGTCCAGCACCTGCCGCGCGCGATCGGGCGGAGCAACTATACGCTCCGCCGGCTGGTGCGGCTCTGGCTCAACATGTTCGTCAACTTCTCGGTGATGCCGCTCAGGCTCGCCACCGTCGCCGGCATGTTTCTCGCCGGCATCGGCCTTCTCGGCGTGATCGCCGTCTTCATCGAAGCGATGATCCGCCGAGACACCCCGCCGGGCTGGGGCTCGCTGATGGCGGCCGTGCTGTTCCTCTCCGGCATGCAGCTGATGATCCTCGGGATCTTCGGCGAATATCTCGGACGCATCTACCTGACGCTGAACCGAAAGCCGCAGGCGACGGTGCGCCAGGTCTACAAGCGCGACGGCGAAGGCCGTCTCCTCGCCGAGGCCGACGTCACATGATCCATTACCTGCTGCTCGCCGCCGGCATCGCGCTCGGCGTCGCCGGACAGTTCCTGCTGAAAGCGGGCGCCGACGCCGGGGGCATCGTCGAGCAGTTCCTGCGGGTCCCGACGATCGCGGGCCTCGGCTGCTATGGGCTGGCGGCGATCTGCTATACGCTGTCCCTGAGGGCGATACCGCTGTCGATCGCGTATCCCAGCGTCTCGGCAAGCTATGTCATCGTCGTCGTCGTCTCGCATATGCTTTGGAAAGAGCCCTTGGGCCTGCAGCAGGCAGCAGCCGTCCTTCTGATCACAGGCGGCATCGGGCTCCTCTACTGGAAGGCGTAGCAACCCCGAAGGCTTGAGGTGCGGCGATGCCCAGGTTCTTCAATCCGCCCAATGTCTGGAAGCCGTTCGGCGCGTTCTCGATGGGGGTCGTCCAGGGCGACGGGCGCATCGTCCATCTCAAGGGACAGGTGCCGCTCGACCTCGACGGCAACGTCGTCGGCCCCGGCGACATGCTGGCCCAGATGCAGAAGACGCTCGAGAACATCCGGGACGTGCTCGCCCATGTCGGCGGCGAGATCCGCGACGTGATCTCCCTGACCCACTACGTCACCGACATCCGCGCCTTCCTCGGCACGCGAGAATTGCGCGAGAGCTTCTTCACCCCGCCCTATCCGGTGACGACCTCGGTGCAGGTCACGTCGTTCTTTCACCGGGACATCATGATCGAGATCGCCGCGATCGCCGAGGTTCCGCGCGAGCGCTATCGGGAGCCTGCGTGATGGCCGATCTGATGAAGGTTCACAAGTTCGAGGTGTCGAACATCTACGTTCCGGCCAAGCGACGCACCACGCTCGACCAGGCGAAGGTCGATCTGATCGCCGAGAGCATGCTGGCGTCCGGCCAGCTCACCCCCATCATGGTGCGCGCGGACGGCGCACGCTACGTTCTGGTCGAAGGCCTGCATCGCCTCGAAGCGTGCAAGGCGCTGGGCGAGGCGAAGATCAACGGCATCCTCGTGCAGGCGCGGCGGAACTAGGACGAGCCATGGCGGAAGCGACGGCGGCGCTCACCCTTCAGTTCCTCGACTGGGTCGCGGGTGGCCGGCGGAGCCACGACGACCTGCTCGCGACCTGGCCAAGCTCCTGTCCCAGGCTTTCGATCTGGGAGGACGCATTGCTCGCCGGCCTCGTCCGCTACGCCCCCGCTACGCGGACGATCGAGCTGACGCCCATGGGCCTCGCGGCGCTGGGCCGCGAGACCAGGAAGGTTGCCGAATAGCTAGTGGAGCAGCTGGATGCAGGAGTGGACGGCCTGCACGACCTTGCGCGCCAGCTCGTCGGTCAGCTCCGGGAACATCGGCAGGCTCAGGACCTCGTTGGCCACCGTCTCCGTCGCCTTGCAGGCCTTCGGGCCCAGCTGGACGCGGCCGGCATAGGCCGGCTGCAGATGCACCGGCATCGGGTAGTGGACGTTGGTCCCGACGCCCATCGCCTTCATCCGCTGGCGCAGCTTCTCGCGCAGCGGATGGCGTAGCACGTACTGGTGATAGACGTGCGTCACGCCGGGACTGAGCTTCGGCTTGGCGATGTTGCGGAGCTCGGTGTCGTAGATCCCGGCGATCGCCTGACGACGTGCGTTGTCCGCGGGCAGATGACGCAGGCGCACGCGCAGCATCGCCGCATGTAGCTCGTCGAGCCGCGTGTTCATGCCGGTGGTGGCGCTGATGTAGCGCTCGCGCCAGCCGTATTCGCGGATCTCCCGCACGCGCTGGGCAAGCGCGGCGTCGTCGGTCGCGACAATGCCGCCGTCGCCGAAGGCACCGAGGTTCTTGGTCGGATAGAGCGACCAGCAGGCGATGCGGCCGAAGGACCCCACCTGGCGGTTGCCGAGCATCGCGCCATGCGCCTGGCTGCAGTCCTCGATCACCGGCACCTTGGCGGCGTCGCAGAGCTGGACGATGCGGTCGATCGCCGCCGGCTGGCCGTAGAGATGGACCGGGATCACCGCCTTGATCGCCTCCAGCTTCAGCACCTCGGCGAGTTCGTCGGCATCCATGGTGAAGCGTTCGGGGTCGATGTCGAGCAGAACCGGCTCGGCGCCGACCAGCTCGATCGCCGCCACGGTCGCGACGGCCGTGTGCGAGACGGTCGCCACCTTGTCGCCGGGGCCGACGCCGAGCGCGCGGAGCGCGATCTCGAGCGCGTCGGTGCCGTTGGCGACGCCGATGCCGTGGCCGACGCCGACGAACCTCGCGAACTCCTCCTCGAAGCCCTTCACCTCGGATCCGAGGATGTACCAGCCGCTGGCCAGGACCTTGGCGACGGCGGCGTCGATCTCGTCCTTATGCGCGAGATATCCGGCCTTGGGATCGGCTTGAGGGATCATCAGAGGTACTTGTCCAGGTTCGTCCGATAATAGGCGAGACACTTGGCTAGGCCTTCGGCGAGATCGACCCGCGCCTCCCAGCCGGTCGCCTTCCGGAAGCGGCTGTCGTCGGCGTAATAGTCGCCGATGTCGATGCGCTTCCTTTCGGCCGGGAACTCCTTGACCACCATCTCGCCGCCGCCATTGGCCTTGATCAGCGCCTCGCCCAGCGTCTTCAGCGACACCGGCGGAAAGCCGCCGATGTTGAGCGCCTGGCCGTCTACCTCCGGCGTGACGGCGGCGCGCAGAAGCGCATCGACGCAATCGTCGACGAAGGTGAAGTCGCGCAGCTGCTCGCCGCCCCAGACCTCGAACGGCTTTCCCTCGAGGATCAGCTTGAGCCAGACGCCGAGGAAGGTCTGGCGCGCATCCTTGACCCGCATGCGCGGGCCATAGGTGTTGGTCAGGCGCAGCGCCGTCGCCTTCAGGCCGTAAACGTTGTTGTAGAGGATGTGGTACCACTCGCCCGCCATCTTGTTCACGCCGTTGACGTCGGCGGGACGCAGCAGATGACGCTCGTCGACCGGCAGGTAGTCGGGCTTGCCGTAGAGCTGGCGGGTGGAAGCGAAGACGAGCTTCACGCCGGGATTGCGCTTGCGGCAGGTCTCGAGAAGCGTGAGCTGGGCGCGGCAGTTGATCTCGAGGTCGGCCAACGGCTCGTGCATCGAGTCGAGATGGCTAGTCTGGCCGGCGAGATTGAAGATCACGTCCTGTCCCGTGATCAGGAAACCCAGTGCATGCACGTCCCTGATGTCGGAGACATTGACGGTCACCTTGTCCCGGATGCCGTCGACGTTGAAGGGATTGCCGCCGTATTCGGGGATCAGGCTGTCGACCAGCGTGACCTTGGCACCCTGCTCGACGAGCCGATGCGCGAGAGTCGAGCCGATGAAGCCGAGGCCGCCGGTGACGAGGACGGATTTCCCCTGGAACCAGGTCGAGCGCGAAGCCATGAACCGGAGCTTACGGGAGGATTGAGGCGCGGATACGGCGGCGCGCGTCGGCCTGGAGCTGGGCCTTGGCACGTGCGTTCGCAAGCTTGACGTCGCGACGGTCGATGACCAGCGACATCAGTGCCTCCAGCCGCTCGACGCGATAGATCTCGCGGCCCGCCAGCGCCGTGTCGCATTCGGACTCGGGCGTCTTGATGCCGGAAGGCGCATAGGCGCTCATCGAGATCACGAAATCGGCCTGGTCGTTGTCCGAAGTGACCTCGAAGTTGGGGGGGAAATAGTAGCTCGCCGGCGCCTTCGGTCCGCAGATGCGGACCTTGAAGGTGCGGGCCTCGAACTCGTCGCCGTAGTCGTTTCGGAGCTTGTCGGTCAGGCCGCGCACCGCCTCGGCGTAGGAGTTGCCCCAGTAGTCGAGCTTGAACAGGCCCTCGGCGCCGTCGGTGCCGCCGATGAGCGCATTGTAGTAGACGTACTCGTTCGGATGCAGGCGCGCGAGCATGGTCGCATGCCAGGCACCGTAGAGGGCGAGGCTCGCGAACACCGCCGCCCGCCACGGCTTCGGTTGCAGCCAGTCGAGCAGCCGCTGGAAGGCGAAGGCCGCGACGATGCTCATCGGCGGGATGACGAACAGGAAGTGCCGCATCCCGTCGAACAGGGTGACGCGGACGGCGATCGCATAGACCACCGGGAAGATCGCGGCGAAACCCAGCAGGAAGACCGGGAGCGCCCGGGTCATCCGCTCCAGGCGCTCGCCCTTGCCGGCCGCGACCGAACGTCCGAAGGCGACGACTGCCAGCACGATCGCGCCGAAGAACAAAGCCGCCACCAGCTCCGGCATCTTGAGGAGGAGGTGCGTCGGCAGGTAGATCCAGGGCAGCTGGTCGGCGTCGTAGTAGCCGCCGGCGAACAGCGTCTTCCACGGATAGGTGTGGTGCGAGAACTCGGTCAGCGCCAGGTAAGGGTTGAGCAGCGGATTCTGCTGCGCCCAGGGCCAGCCCAGCAGCATCACCGGATAGAGGATCAGCAGCGCCGGAACCGCGATGCGGCCGATGCTGGATGCCGCGCCGACGAAGAAGGTCTTGAACGATCGGTCGGCGATCGACTGGAACAGGACCGCGAGGCCGACGCCCAGCGCCAGATAGCCGAAGACGATGAAGCCGCCAACGCGCACGCCCGTCGCCAGGCCCGCCGTGAACCCGAACAGCAGCACGTCGCGGATCGGCGGTCTCGGCATGCCCTGGACGATGCGCACGGCATAGTAAGTCGCCCACACAATGCCGGCAGCGAAGGGAACGTCCTTCGGGTTGTTGAACGAGTGGCCGTAATAGGTCGGCGCCGCGGCGATGAAGAGCAGCGCCCAGAAGGCGACCTTCGGTCCGCCGACGGCGCGCGCCAGCTTCCAGGTACCGAGCAGGCCCAGCAGGCCGACGGTGATGTTCAGGAGGTGCCGCGTCTCGTAGAGGCCGAGCGGCGAGACCTTGGCGAGCACGTCGGCAAAGGCGTCGAACGCCGCGCCGTAGAGATAGAGGTTCCACCAGGAGAGCGCGCGCAGGTCAGTGAAGCCCGACGCGTAGTAGTCGACGACCAGGCTGCCGTAATAGGCGTGGACGTCCTCGTCCCAGGTGACGCCGTAATCGACGACGGTCGTGCCCCAAAGGACCGCGATGGCGGCCAGAAGCAGCAGAGCCGCTTGGTCCGGGCTCAGTGCACGCAGAGAGCGAAGAAGCCCCCTTCTCCACGCCATCACACGTATGCTGTCGATCACCGTGTGCCTACCGCCTGAATCGCCTAGGAAATCCCCAGGACTCGGGTTGTACCGTCGAATGGTAAAATGTCAATTAATCCCAGCTAAATCACGGCCGGATTGCGGCGTCACGATGACGGATGCGTAACCCGGTGTAGCTGGTTGACCGCCGGGCGCTCGATGACGCGGGAGGCCCCGTCCGGCCAGACGAGGGTGATCCGGTCGACCTGGCGGAACGGACCGAGCCCGAAATGGGCAACCGGCTCCATCTGGCAGAGATACCCCGACCCGGCGTCGACGGTCCGGACCTGCCGTACCCCGCCGATATCGAGGCTGACGACGGCCCCCCGGGCCGGCGCGCCGAACCGGGTCAGCGGCATCACCCTGAGGAAGTTCGGATGGGCGACCGCCGGGCGATAGAGCCCGAGGCGTTGCGCCCCGGACTCGCCCCGGGCGATCAGCAGCTCGAGCCTGCCGTCGCCGTCGAAGTCGCCGACCGCCGCACCGGTGCCGAGGCCACGCGGGTCCTCGGCCGCCCCCAGCGGCATCTGCACCCACCCGCCGTCGAGCGGTTTGAACAGCCGGTTGGGCTGGCCGATGTTGTTGAAGAAGACCTCGACCACGCCGTCATTGTCGAAGTCGGCGGCGATCACGGTGCGCACGCGCGAGGGCATCGCCAGATCCGGAGGAGCCGCCTCGCGGAAATGGACGGGCCCGTCGCGGAGGAAGAGCCGGTGCGGCCCCTCCCAGTTGCCGTAGACGAGGTCGAGCCGGCCGTCGCCGTCGAAGTCGGCGAGGGCGAGCCCGCGCCCGTGCTCGCCCACGTCGGCGATGCCGGCCTCACGCGCCACGTCGCGAAAGGTACCGTCGCCCTGGTTCGCGAAGAGGAAGTTGGCGCCGTGCTCGTTGACCGCGACGATGTCCATGCGCGGCGTCACCAGCTGGCCGCAGGCGAGCCCGCGGCCGCCGGTGGTCACGGCGATGCCGGCGGCGGCGGCGGAATCCACCAGCTTCCCCTGGTGCAGCTCGTAGAGCCGGAACGGCCCGCCGTAATTGGCGACGACGAACCCGTATTTGCCGGTGCCGAACCTGTCGACGACGGCGACCGAGCGGCCGGCGACCTGGTTCGCCACCTGCTGGTGGTCGGGCACCTGGAAAAGATCGAGCCAGTGCTGGTCGAAGGAGGCGAACAGCCGGTCGCCGAGTTCCTTCGGTCCGGAGAAGGTGTCGGCATTGAGGATGTAGATCTCCTCGCGACCGTCGCCGTCGATGTCGCCGGCGGCGACCCCGATCGCCTGACGCTCGGGATCGGCGAGCGCGCGATCGGTCACGTCCTCGAAGCCCTTGCCGGTCCATTTCAGGACCTGGTTCGGCCCCGAGTATCCGGCAACCACCGCCTCCAGGGCGCCGTCACCGTCGACGTCGGTGACGGCGATGCCGTAGCGGAGTGCTGCCGGATTGTCGAAGAGCTCGGCCGAGGCGTCCTTGAACATGCGGGCGCGAGACTAGCAGAACCCTCACATCCCCTCTCCCGCGTCGTACGCGAGGGAGAGTATGCGAAATCAGGGCACCGCCTGCCCCGCATAGATGCCGGTGCATTTCTCGTCATCGACGGCGATCGCGCCGTTGACGAGAACATACGGAATGCCGACCGGGAACTGCTTCGGCTCGCGATACGTCGCGGTGTCGTTGACCTTGGCCTCGTCGAAGACGACCAGGTCCGCGAACCAACCCTTCTCGATCCGGCCACGATAGGTGAGACCGAAGCGCCTCGCCGGGCGATCGGTCATCCGGTGGATCATCGCTTCGAGCGACAGGTTGCCGACCTCGCGGCGAAGCCGGCCGAGGAAGCGCGGAAAGGCGCCGAAGCAGCGCGGATGCGGATGGTTGCCGGCGGGCGTGATGTCGCTGCAGACCATGTAGTCGTCGCGCGCCAGCAACTCCATGAAGTCGCGGCCGAGCTGCGCCCAGACCTCCTGGCTCTCCGGCGGCTCGGCGAGGTAGCCCACCTTCAGGTTCTGTTCGAGCAGCAGCTCCAGGAGCACCTCGCCGTTGCTGCGGCCGCGCTTCGCCGCGACGTCGCGCAGCAGCGTGCCCTCGAGCTCCGGCGCATTCGGCATGTAGGAGAACACGATGGTCGCGAGCCGTGCCGCGTCGCTGCCATCGATGCCCGCGGCGATCCCCTTCCGCTGGGCGGGATCGCGCAAGCGCTTCAGGATCTCCTGCGGCCCGCCTTCCTGCGCATCGTCCGGCAGGTACGAGATCGCGATCGAGCTTCCGGTCGGATAGGGATAGATGTCGAAGGTGACGTCGTGGCCGGCGGTCCGCGCGCTGTCGATCGGCGCCATGATCCGCTCGATGTGCCCGACGGTCTCCTCGTTCGTTCGATAATGCGCGAAGTGCAGCTTCGCGCCCGAACGGCGTGCCGCTTCCATGCCTTCGCTGACGCCGTGCTTGTTGAAGGCGCGTCCGGCCACTTGGGGCGAGCGCGGCTCGCACATGTAGACCTTGCCGGCGGCGTGCACCTCTCGGCATAGCTCGGCGATCTCGTCGGTGTCGCCCCAGGGGCCGGGGTAATAGCGCCCACCGGTGGTGAAGCCGACCGCCCCCTGCTCCAGCCCGTCGCGGACCATCCTCCTCGCTGCGGCGAGATCGTCTCCGCGGAGCGGCTTGTCGTGGAAGCCCAATGCCTGCAGCCGCACGGTCGCGTGCGGCACGAAGTACGCCGTGTTGACCGAGACACGCTTGTGATAGTGGCTGCGGAAGGCCGCGACACTGCTCATGTCGAGGTCTTCCGGCGGATCGCCGAGAAGCCCGCCGAGCCAGTGGCGGTAGGTCTTGAAGTTGTAGGCCGAGAGCGGCGCGTACGACATGCCGTCGATGCCGAGGAACTCGGTGGTGATCCCCTGGCGGATGCCGTTGGCATGCTGCGGGTCGACCAGCAGCGCGCCTTCGGAATGCGTGTGGGTGTCGATGAAGCCCGGCGAGACGGTCTTGCCCGTGGCGTCGATCCGGCGCTTGGCCTCGACCTTCGAAAGGTCGCCGATCGCCTCGATGCGCTCGCCTCTGATGCCGATATCGTTGCGGTAACCGGCCCTGCCCGTCCCGTCGACGATCGTTCCGCCGGCGATCACGACGTCGAACATGTCCGCCCCCTCGTTTCGCGCCGCCGTTCGGTCGTTTGACCGTGTGCAGCGTGCATCCTAGCGTTCGCCCCGTTGCTTCGCCAGTTCGCCCGCCGCTGCCGCGTCGTGATTGGCATCGGAGCATCGACGGTCGAACGGTTCTCACCCGAACGGGAGACAGGGACCCATGACCGAATTCCATCGCAAGAGTTGCACGAGCATCGTCGCACTCGCCGCCGCCGGCGCGATCGGCCTTTCCGCCGCCGCCTCGGCACAGACGCTGAAGGCCGTCATCAACGGCGACTTGAAGTCGCTCGACCCGATCTGGACCACCGACCAGATCACCGGCACCCACGCCTTCATGATCTACGACCAGCTGTTCTCCGAGGACAGCAACCTCAAGGTCCATCCCCAGATGGCCGAGAGCTGGAACGCCAGCGCCGACGGCATGACCTGGCGGATCGTGCTCCGCTCCGGCCTCAAGTGGCATGACGGCACGGCGGTCACGGCGAAGGACGTGGCGCCCTCGATCAAGCGCTGGGGCCAGCGCATCGCCGCCGGCCAGAGCCTGATGTCGCGCGTCGCCGAGGTGAACGCCATCGACGACAAGACCGTCGAGATCAAGCTCAAGGAGAAGTTCGGTCCGGTGATCGAGCTGCTCGGCGCCTCGGCGCAGCCGCTCTACATCATGCGCGAGAAGGAGGCGACCTCCGACCCCTTCACCGGGGTCACCGAGACGATCGGCTCCGGTCCCTTCGTCTTCAACAAGGCCGACTGGGTCGCCGGCAGCAAGTTCAGCTACTCGAAGAACAAGGACTACGTCCCCCGCTCGGAGAAGCCTGACGGCTATGCCGGCGCCAAGATCCCGAAGCTCGACCGCGTCGAGTTCAGCTACAACCCGGATCCGGCGACCTCGGTGCAGGCGCTGATCACAGGCGAGTTCGATCTCTACGAATACCCGCCGGTCGACCTGCTGCCGCTGCTGCAGAAGAGCCCGGACATCACCGTCGAGATCGCCAACAAGTTCGGCTTCGGCAACATCCTCAGGCCCAATCACCTGGTCGCGCCGACCAACAACCCGAAGATCCGCCAGGCGATGCTCTACGCCACGGACCAGGGCCAGGTGCTCGACGCGATGATCGGCAACAAGGACCTGCAGTCGGTCTGCTGGGCGGTGTTCGGCTGCCAGACCCCGCTCGACACCAAGTCTGGCGTCGGCGCGTTCGCGACGCCGGGACCGGCCAGCATCGAGAAGGCGAAGGCCCTTCTCAAGGAGGCCGGCTACAACAACGAGCCGATCGTCGTCATGAACCCGACGACCGACACGCAGATCTCGGCGATGGCGGTGATGTCGGCGAGCCAGCTCAAGGCCGCCGGCTTCAACGTCGACCTTCAGAACATGGACTGGGCGACGCTGGTGCAGCGCCGTGCGGTCAAGGACGCGCCGAAGGACAACAAGTCCGGCTGGCACGTGTTCTACACCTGGGGCAGCAACTCGCTCGCCGCCAACCCGATGACCAACAACACCGTCGCGACCCAATGCGACGGCAAGAACTGGTTCGGCTGGCCTTGCGACGAGCAGCTCGAGAAGATCCGCGCCGAGTTCACCACCGCGACCACCGACGCACAGCGGAAGGACATCGTCGATCGCTTCCAGGCGCGCTTCTACGAGATCGTCCCCTACGTGCCGATGGGCCGCTTCCAGCAGAAGATCGCCTATCGCAAGACCGTCTCCGGCGTGCTCGGCGGCGGCAAGCTGCCGTTCTGGAACATCGAGAAGAAGTCGTAAGGATTTGGGTCCCCTCTCCCGCGTTCTTACGCGGGGGAGGGTTAGGGTGGGGGCGAGCGCAGCGAGAGATATCGAG
>JBGALV010000009.1:0-75248 GCA_044223515.1 Alphaproteobacteria bacterium | reverse complement strand
AGGCCGCGGCCTCGATGGCGAAGGCGGTCGAGGACAACTGGCCGGGGCCGCTGTCCGGCCTCGTCGTCACGCGCTATGGCCATGGGGTTCCCTGCAAGCGCATCGAGGTAGTCGAGGCTGCACACCCGGTCCCAGATGCGAAAGGGCGCGAGGCGGCACAGCGCATTCTCGATTCCGTGAAGGACCTCTCCAGCGACGACCTCGTGCTGGCGCTGATCTCGGGAGGCGGCTCCGCGCTTCTCGTGCTGCCGGCCGATGGCGTCAGCCTGGACGACAAGCGCGCGGTGACCTCGGCACTGCTCAAGTCCGGTGCCGCCATCGACGAGATGAATACGGTGCGAAAGCACCTCTCCGGCATCAAGGGCGGTCGCCTCGCCTCGACGGCCTTCCCGGCCGAAGTGATGACCTTGGCGATCTCGGACGTGCCTGGCGACTCGGCCTCGGTGATCGCCTCCGGCCCGACCGTGCCCGATCCGAGCACCTATGCCGATGCGCGCGCGGTGCTGGAGAAGTATTCCATCATCCCGCCGGACAGCATCGCACGCCGCTTCGCAGCCGCGACCGACGAGACGCCGAAGCCCGGCGACAAGCGGCTCGAACGCACGCGTTACACGATGATCGCCCGCCCGCTGGCCTCGCTCGAAGCCGCGGCCGAGGTCGCGCGCGCGGCCGGCATCACGCCCGTCATCCTCGGCGACGCGCTCGAAGGCGAGTCCCGCGAGGTCGCCAAGGTGATGGCCGGCATCGCCCGCTCGGCCGCCCTTCACGGCACGCCGGGCAAGCCGCCCGTGGTGCTGCTCTCCGGCGGCGAGACCACCGTCACCGTCCGCGGCAAGGGGCGCGGCGGCCGCAACGCCGAGTTCCTGCTGGCGCTGGCGGTGGCGCTCGGCGGCGATCCGCGCATCTCCGCGATAGCCTGCGACACCGACGGCATCGACGGCAGCGAGGACAATGCCGGCGCGCTGCTGCTGCCCGATACGCTCGCCCGTGCCGAGAAGCTCGGCCTCGACGCCAAGGGGCTGCTCGCCGACAATGACGGCTACGGCTTCTTTTCCAGGCTCGGCGACCTGGTCGTCTCGGGGCCTACCCTCACCAACGTCAACGACTTCCGCGCCGTCTTGATCCTCTAGGAGCTCTTCCCGATGGACCTGCTGATTGCCGGCGGCACCCAGTTCGTGGGCCGCCACATCGTCGAGACCGCGCTCGAGCGCGGCCACAAGGTGACGCTGCTCAACCGCGGCCAGTCGGGCCAAGGCCTGTTCCCGGGCGTCGAGCGCCTGACCGCCGACCGCACCGTCGACGTCTCGGTCGTGAAGGGCCGGAAGTTCGACTCCTGCATCGACGTCTCGGGCTACTTCCATCGCCATGTGCGGATGCTGGCCGAGGCGGTGAAGGCGACGGTGCCGCATTTCTGCTTCGTCTCGACGATCTCGGTCTACGCCGACTGGCGGCCGAGCCCGGCGATCGACGAGACCTTCGACCTGGCCAAGACCGAGACGCCGGACCACGAGGTCCGCGACGGTAAGGACTACGGTGCGCTCAAGGTCCTGGCTGAGAACGCCGCGAAGGCCGTGTACGGCGACGGCACCTTGATCATCCGCCCGGGTCTGATCGTCGGGCCCGGCGACCACACCAACCGCTTCACCTACTGGCCGACCCGCTTGCACGAGGGCGGCGAGGTGCTGGCGCCCGGCCCGAAGGAACGGCTGGTCCAGTTCATCGACGTCCGCGACCTCGCCGCCTTCATCGTCTCCATGGTCGAGAAGAAGGCCGGCGGCACCTACAACGCGACCGGGCCCGAGGCGAAGATGAGCATGGGCGACATGCTCGACCAGATCCAGAAGGCGATCGGCTCCAACGCGAAGCTCACCTGGGTCGAGCCGAAGCTGCTCACCGACAACGGCGTCGTGCCCTACACCGAGATGCCGCTGTGGCTGCCGGAATCGGAGAAGCGGCCGCTGTTTGCCTCGATCTCGAATGCCAAGGCGATCGCCGCGGGGCTGCGCTACCGGCCCTTCGCCGAGACCGCGAAAGACACGCTCGATTGGTGGAAGAGCGAGAAGACTCCGCCTCAGGGCACCGCGCTCAAGCGCGAGAAGGAACGCGAGATCCTGTCCAAGGCGAAGAAGTAGACGGAGACAGGCCGATGCTCACACGACGCCTCTTCTGCGGCTGCCTCGCCGGCTTCGCCGTCGCCTCGACGACCGCGCATGCCCAGACCAACGACGCCTGCGCGGTCGTCACCCGCGATCGCCAAAGAGGCATGAGCCCCGACGCGGCGCTGGCCGCGCTCCGCGACGGCAACGAACGCGTGCTCAGGGGATCGCCCCGCAACTGCGACCGCGTCGGCCAGGCCAAGGCCTCCGCCTCGGGCCAGGCGCCGATCGCCGCCGTGCTCGGCTGCATCGACTCGCGCGTGGTGCCGGAACTCGCCTTCGACCAGGGCATCGGCGACGTCTTCACCGCGCGCGTCGCCGGCAACTTCGCCAATGTCGACATCATCGGCAGCCTCGAATTCGCGACCAAGGTCACCGGTGCCAAGGCCATCGTCGTGCTGGGCCACAACGACTGCGGCGCGATCAAGGGTGCGGTCGATCACGTCAAGCTCGGCAACATCACCGCGATGCTCAAGAACTTCGAGCCGGCGGTGCAGGCCGTCCGCAAATCGGACGGGGTGTTCGACTCGAAGAACGCCGCCCTCGTCCAGAAGGTCGCCGAGACCAACGTCCGCCTGACAGCGCGGAGCCTCACGCGGCGCAGCAAGATCCTCAAGGAGCAGGTCGCCAAGGGCGAGATCAGGATCGCCGGCGCGATGCACGACCTCGCGACCGGAAAAGTCGTCTGGCTCTGACCTAGATCCCGCCGCCGATCGCCGCGCCGCCCTTGACCGCGAAGGGCGAGGCGAAGGCGGCCCATCCGGCCGGCAGCTCCAGCTTCACCTCGGCGATCTCGACCGAGATGTCCTTGGGCGTCAGCCGGCAGATCACGCCGCTCACCGTATCCACAGTCGCGACGTCGAGGCGCACGCCCGACCTGTCGCGTTCGAGCCTCTCCAGGCTCTCAGCCGTGAACTTCTCGACGATGATGCGGAAATCGGCGCAGACGGCCCCGCTCGCCTTCTGCTCGTTGAGGCCCTTGCCGAGCAGGACCTGGTGGCCGTTGCTCGGCGTGAAGCGGACCTGGGTCAGGAAGCCGCCGCCATAGACCGCGACGTACTCGATCGCGAGCCGGCCGGGTGTGTAGTCGGCCGGATATCCGATCTTCGAGTCGATGAAGGCGCCGGCGGAGGTCGAGGCGGCATCGCCGGTGAAGCGCTCGGCGGCCGAGGCCGGGAGCGCCAGCAGCACCAGGAAGGCCGCGACGATGCGCATGAGGCGAAGGCTAGCAGCCCTCACTTGGCCGGCGCCAGCGCGCTCAGGGTGGTGAAGGCCGAGATGTGCTCGATGCTCGAGCGGACGTCGATCACCGCCGGCTCCTTGGCCGCGAGTGCCTGCGCCACCACAGCGGCGGAGTCGACGGATTTCGTCAGGTTCAGGCCCGTCGCGCCGAAGGACCGCGCGAGCGCGGCGAAATCGGGATTCACCAGCTTGGTCGCGCTGACGCGGCCGGGATAGTGCTTCTCCTGGTGCAGGCGGATCGTGCCGTAGCTGCCGTTGTTGGACACCATCGCCACGAATCGGCATTTGTGGCGGACCGCGGTCGCGAGCTCGGTACCGGTCATCAGGAAGCCCCCGTCGCCGATGAGCGCCACCACCGGCCGGTCCGGGTAGCGAAGCGACGCCGCGACCGCCGCCGGCATGCCGAAGCCCATCGCGCCGGCAATCACGCCGAGCAGCTTGTGCTTGCCTGAGAACGGAAAGTGCCTGTGCGCCCAGCCGGAGAAGTTTCCGGCATCCATGATCAGGATCGCGTCGTCGGGAAGCTGGTCGATCAGCGCCACGGTCGGATGGCCGAAGACGACGCCGTCCTTGGCCTCGACCGGCGTCCAAACCGCCTGCTTCGCGTGACGTCCGTGAAGACGCTCAATCCATTTGGCACGCGCGTCGGCCTTCGCGTTCGACCGGCGCGACGCCTTGGCGAGCGCATCGACGAAGGCCACCGGATCGGCGGCGATCGAGGCGACCGCCGGATCCGGAAACACATGCACCAGTTCCTGCCCCTGCATCGGCAGGCGATAGCCCTGGCTGGTGACGTCGCCCATGCGCGTTCCGATCGCGACCAGGAGATCGGCCTCGCCGACCAGCTTCACCTGGTCCTCCGGCGCCATGTAGCCCAGGTGCCCGCCGAACAGCCGGTGCGTGTTGGGGAAGATGTCCTGCTGCTTGAAGGAAGCGATGACCGGCGTTTCCGACGCCTCGGCCAGCCTGAGCAGCGCCGCGCGGCCATCGTCGCCGCGAAGCAGGCTACCTGCGATGATCGCCGGACGTTCGGCAGCGGCGATCTTGGCCGCGACCTCGGCGATCGTCGCCTCATCGGCGTGCGCCGCCGCCACCGGCTTCGGCGCCAGCACCTCGGCCTCGGCCTGGTCGAGCAGCATGTCCTCGGGCAGCACCACGACGGTCGGCCCGGGCGTGCCGGCCTGTGCCAGGTGGAAGGCGCGGCGGATCGCTTCCGGCACGCGGTTGCCGTCGGTCACCACCTCGACATGCTTCGCCATGTCGCCGAAGGTCTGGACGTAGTCGACCTCCTGGAAGGCGCCGCGGCCGAAATCCTTGCGCTCGATCTGGCCGATGAACAGCACGAACGGCACCGCGTCCTGCTGCGCCACATGCACCGCGATCGAGGCATTGGTGGCGCCGGGGCCGCGGCTGACGAAGACCACGCCCGGCCGCATCGTCAGCTTGGCGTCCGCCACGCCCATGAAGCCGGCGCCGCCCTCGTGGCGCGCGACGACGACGTCGATCTCCTCGCGATCGACCAGCGCGTCCAGCACCGCGAGATAGCTCTCACCCGGCACGCAGAAGACACGGTCGACGCCATGGGCGACGAGACAGTCGACGAGGAGATCGGCGGCGCGGCGGGTCATGGACGATCCTGGAACAGGACGGAAGATGCGAAACGATACGCGAAAGCCTTGCCCGCGGCGACGGGCTCTGAGACCCTTCCGGCCCCTCGGGAGGGATGAAGCGCATGGCACGATGGAAGCGGCGTCCGGAAGGATCGACGTGGGGCGATTTCGGCCCCGACGACCAGCTCGGCCGGCTGAACCTGATCACCCCGGAGAAGGTCAAGGAAGGCATCGCCGAGGTGAAGGAAGGCAAGACCTTCTGCCTCTCGCTGCCGTTGGAGCTTCCCGGCGGCAACGTGCTGAACCCGCGCCGCCATCCGCCGAAGCGCTACGCCACGATCCGCGGCGGGCTTGCCAACTACAACTATCCCTTCCGCCGCGAGAACCCCGACTGGGTCGACGTCGTCTCCGACGATGCGGTGCTGCTGCACACACAGTATTCGACGCAGTGGGATTCCTTCGCCCATGTCGGCCAGGAGTTCGACGCCGACGGCGACGGCCAGCCCGAGCTCGTCTATTACAACGGCTTCCGCGCCGGCACGGATGTGGTGGCGCCCGAGGCGAAGCCCGGCGGCATCGCCTGGGACTCCTTCGAAGGCTCGGAAGCGCGCGCCCTCGGCATCCACAACTTCGCCGTCCACGGCATCCAGGGCCGCGCGGTGATGGTGGATCTGGAAAAGCATTTCGGCCGCGCCCGCAAGGAGGTCGGCTACGACGATCTCCGTCGCGTCATGGTCGCCGACAAGGTCGAGATGACCAAGGGCGACATGGTCTGCTTCTACACCGGCTTCGGCGACGTGATCCTCTCGCTCGGCGGCAAGCCTGACGCGAAGACGCTGGAGACGTCCTGCCCGGTACTCGACGGCCGCGACGACAGGCTGCTGCAATGGATCACGGACTCCGAGGTCGCCGTGCTGATCGCCGACAACTACGCGGTCGAGGCCGTGCCGTCGCGCCCGGCGCCGGCGGGGTCCGGCCGCTATCCGGCGATGCCGCTGCACGCGCATTGCCTGTTCAAGCTCGGGGTGCCGCTGGGCGAGATCTGGTTCCTCTCGGAGCTGGCGCTCTGGCTCCGCCGGGCCAAGCGCTCGCGCTTCCTGCTCACCGCGCCGCCGCTCAGGCTCACCGGCGCCGTCGGCTCTCCGTCCAGCCCCATCGCGACCGTCTAAGGATCCTCATATGGCTTCCCGTCCCGGCCCGGAGTCGCTCCGGCCTCTCTTCTGGCCGAAGTCGGTCGCGATCCTCGGCGCCTCCAACGAGCCGTCGCGCATCGGCGGGCGGCCGATCCGCTACCTCAAGGAAGGCGGCTTCCCCGGCCCGATCTGGCCGGTCAACACCAAGGGCGGCACGATCCAGGGCCTGCCCGCCTTCAAGACGATCGACGAGCTGCCGGAGGCGCCCGAGGCTCTGATCGTCGCGGTGCCCGCCGTCGCCGTCTGCGACGCGGTCGAGAGCGCGGCCAGGCGCGGCACCCGCGCCGCCGTCGTGTTCTCCGCTGGCTTCGCCGAGGCCGACGAGGCCGGGAAAGCGCTGCAGGAGCGCCTGGTGCGGATCTCGCGCGAGACCGGCTGCCGCGTCGTCGGACCCAACTGCCTCGGCCTGTTCAACTCGCGCCATGGCTATGCGCCGACCTTCACCGCCTCGCTCGACCACGGACACCCGAAGGCCGGCGTGGTCGGCATGGTCAGCCAGTCGGGCGCCTATGGCAGCCATCTCTTCGTGCTGACCCGCGACCGCAACATCGGCATGAGCTGCTGGCTCACCACCGGCAACGAATGTGACGTCGACGTCTCCGACACCATCGCCTATTTCGCCGACGATCCCGAGACCAAGGTGATCGCGGCTTATGTCGAAGGCATCAAGGACCGAGACCGCTTCCTTTCCGCGCTGGAGCGCGCACGCGCGGCGAAGAAGCCCGTGGTGATGATGAAGGTGGGAAGCTCGGCGGTCGGCGCCGAGGCCGCAGTCTCGCACACCGCCTCGCTCGCCGGATCGGACGTGGTCTACGACGCGGCGCTCAGGCAGCTCGGCGTCCACCGCGCCGAGACCACAGAGGAGATGCTCGACGTGGTCTATGCCGCGACCCGCGGCATCTTCCCCGAGAACAACCGGCTCGGCATCGTCACCATCTCGGGCGGTGCCGGTGTGCTGATGGCGGACGCGGCCGAGAAGCACGGCATCGACGTGGCGCCGATGCCCGACGCAGCGCAGGCGCGCCTCAAGGCCATCCTGCCCTTCGCCGCCGTCCGCAACCCGGTCGACACCACGGCGCAGTTCTTCAACGACATGAGCCTGGTGACCGAGTTCACCAAAACCATCCTCGCCGAGGGCGGCTACGGCGCACTCGCCGCCTTCGTCACCGCGATCCCGCGCAACCGAGAGACCGGCGGGCGCCTCAAGGAAGCCCTGGCCAAGGCGACGGCGGAGCATCGGGACCGCCTGCTGATCCTCTGCATGCTGGCGACGCCGGAGATGACCAAGGAATACGAGGAGCTGGGCTATCTCTGCTTCGAGGATCCGAGCCGCGCCGTCGCCGCCTTCGCCGCGCTCGCCCGCTTCGGCAAGAGCTTCGCGCGCGGTGCCGGATCGCCGCCGCCGGCGCTGCCTGCGGGCGCCAGGCCGATCCCATCCGGCACCGCCCTCGGCGAGGCGGAGGCGAAGGCGCTGCTGGCCTCGGCCGGTGTGCCGGTCGCGCGGGAAGGCTTGGCCGGAACCGCGGACGAAGCGGTCGCCGCCGCGGAGTCGCTGGGATATCCGGTCGTGCTCAAGATCGCCTCGGCCGACATCCTGCACAAGACGGAGATCGGCGGCGTGCGCCTCGACCTCGGCGATGCCTCGGCAGTCCGCAAGGCCTTCGAGGAGATCATGACGCGCGCGCGGAAGGAGAAGCCCGAGGCGCGGATCGACGGCTGCCTGGTGGCGCCGATGATCAAGGGCGGCGTCGAGACCATCCTCGGCGTTGTTCATGACGCGGCCTTCGGCCCGGTGGTGATGTTCGGTCTCGGCGGCATCTTCGCCGAGGTGCTGAAGGACGTGACCTTCCGGGTCGCCCCCTTCGGCCTCGACGAAGCTCGGGCGATGATCCGAGAAGTGAAGGGTTTCCCGATCCTCGACGGCGCGCGCGGCAAGCCGAAGCTCGATACCGAGGCGCTGGCGAAGGCGCTCTCGGCGCTTTCGGTCTACGCCGCCGCGAACGCCGGCAAGCTCCGCTCGATCGACGTGAACCCATTCATCGTGCTGGAGAAGGGTGCGGTTGCCGTCGATGGGCTGATCGAGGCGCGCTAAAGAAAAAGCCCCTCTCCCGTTGGGGAGAGGGGCTCCCTGGCCAGCAAGTTTGCCCGTCCTACTTCTTCTCGATGTTCCAGAACACCGTGGTCGCGGCCTTCAGCATGCCGGTGACGTTGGTGCGCCAGGCGGTCGGACGCTGGTACTGCCCGGTGTTGAGGTAGGGGATCGTCTCCCAGATGCGCGCATGCAGCGCGTCGAGCGCCGTCTTCCGGGCCGCCTCGTCGGGCGCGAAGATGAAGGCATCGCGCAGCTTCTCGAGCTCGTCGTCGCAGGGCCAGCCCGGCCAGTTGCGGCCGCCGCAGGCGGTGTTGCTGGCGTAGTTGGTCATCGGCGAGCCGAGCGTCGCGGTGTCGAGCACGGTCTGGAAGATGTGCCAGCCGCCCACATCCGGCGCCTCGCGCTTCGAGCGCCGTCCGGCCATCGAAGCGACGTCGGTCCATTGCAGGTCGACGTTGAGGCCGATCGACCGCATCTTGTCCGCGGTGATCTGGGCGATCGAGTTGTGCACGGCCTGGTCGCCGGCGCCGATCAGGATGATCTTCTCGCCCTTGTAGCCGGCCTCGGCCAGCAACGACTTCGCCTTGGCGATGTCGGGCTTCGAGAAGGGAGCCGCACCCGCATTCGACTGGAACGGGCCCGAGCAGGTGAAGATCGAGAAGCACTCCTGGCCGGTACCGCCGAAGGCGGCCGAAATGTAGTCCTTCTGGTCGATCATCAGCGCGAGGGCCTGGCGCGCCTTCACGTTGTTGAAGGGGGGGAAGGTGTGGTTCATGCGCAGCACGCCCATGTAGTCGGGCACGCGCGCATCGACGACCACGTCCTTCGAGCGCTTGAGCACCGGCACGATGTCAGGCGGCGGCGAGATGTAGAGATCGACCTCGCCCGCGACCAGCGCCGCGCCGGCCGTGGTCGGATCGGGATTCACGTGCCATTCGACGCGGTCGACCTTGACCACGCGGCCACCGGCAAGCCCGCTCGGCGCTTCCGAGCGTGGCACATAGGCGGTGTTCTTCTTGTAGACGACCTTCGATCCCGGCACCCAGTCGGCCTGAGAGAACACGAAGGGGCCGGAGCCCACCGCCTCGGTCACCGCCTTGGCCGGATCAGTCTGGGCGTCCTTCTCGCGCATGATCACCGGTGGGTTGCCGCTGGCCGACGCCAGCGAGAACTCGACCCACGGATAGACCCGCTTCAGCTTGAGGGTGACCGTCTTGTCGTCGGTCGCCTCGATCGAGGCCATGTTGTCGCGGAGCTTCTGGCCCATGACGTCGCGGGCCATCCAGCGGCTCAGCGACTGGACGACATCCTTCGAGGTCAGCTTCTGCCCGTCATGGAAGGCCTGGCCGTCGCGGAGCGTAAAGACGTAGGTCAGCTTGTCCGGCGAGACGGTGTGCGAGGCCACCATCTGCGGATGCGGCGCCAGCTTCTCGTCCCAGGCGAACAGCGTCTCGTAGACCATGAGCCCGTGCTGGACGGTGATGCCTTCCGGCGTGAACACCGGGTCCAGCAGCTTGAGGTCCGAGTTCGGCACCAGCTTCAGCACCGACTGTGCCGAGGCGGGCATGGCGACGGCGACGAGCCCCGCGAGCGCGAGGCTCGCGATACGCGATGTCATGAGCGTCCTCTCCCAATGCGACGGCGTTCGGCCGCCTTGTTCGTGGCGCCGATACTCCCATCGCGGGAGAGGAACGACAAGCTTCAGTCAAAGAGCTTGTAGAGCCCCTTGTCGGCGAGGATCGGCTGGATCGCATCGCCGAAGACGTCGGCCCAGCGCTCGGCCTCGGGCCGGCTGCCGATCAGGTCCTGGCGGATCTCGACCATCACATGCGGCAGCTTGTTGCGCTCGGCATGGAACGGGATCGAATACCCGCTCTGCGTCTTGCCGGTATAGGGCTGGTTGTCGCCAATGCAGTGCTCGACGTTCCGGCAGAGCGTCTGGATCAGCGGCTTCGCGATCCGCTCGTCCTCGTTCCAGAGGATGCCGAGATGCCAGGGGCGATTGAAGCCGGCCATCACGGGCGTGCAGCTGTGGATCGAGACGATGGCCGGCACATGGCCCTTCTGCCGTTTCCCGGCGATCCAGGCCTCGACCGCGTCGTGATAAGGCCGATGCAGCAGGTCGAGCCGGCGCTGCCGCTCCTCCGCCGCGAGGGCCTGATTAGCCGGTACGTCGATGCCGTCGCTGGTCGGTGGGCAGAGGCCCGGCGACTCCGGCCGGCGGTTGCAGTCGATCACCAGCCGCGAATAGTTGGTGTGGATCAGCGTCGCATCGAAGCGGCGCGACAGGTGCCTGGCCGCATCGAAGGCGCCGATGTCCCAGGCGACATGCTGCTCGAAGGCCCTGGCCGACACGCCGAGATCGCCGAGCGACTTCGGTACGCGGTTGCTCGCGTGGTCGCAGATGAGGAGGAAGGGCGCCGTCCCGTCCGGATTGACGATCTCGAAGGCGGGTGGCTCACCGGGGGCGAGCAGGCTCATCAGAAGCGGTCGATCCGGTAGGGCGTCATGTCGATGGAGGGAGTACGACCGGCGACGAGGTCGGCGATCAAGGCGCCGGTTGTCGCACCTTCGGTGAGCCCCAGATGCGAGGCACCGAAGGCGTAGAAGACATTCCGATGATGCGGGCTCGCTCCTATCACCGGCAGCGAGTCGGGCAGCGAAGGCCGGTGGCCCATCCACGGGCTGCCGTCGGTCGCGTCCAGTTTCGGCAGGATACGCTTGGCGCGCTCGACCAGGACCTCGGCGCGCTTCCAGTTCGGCGGCGCCGTGCGCCCGGCGAGCTCGACCGTGCCGGCGAGGCGGAGCCCCATCTCCATCGGCGTCATGACCCAGCCGCCGAGATGGAGCGTGTGGCGCACCTCGACGTTCGGCTTCGGCAGAGTCATGTGGTAACCGCGCTCGGTCTCGAGCGGCACTTTCGAGCCGAGCCATTCGGACATCTCGTGGCTCCAGGCCCCGGCGGCGACCACCGCCGCATCGCAGGCGACGACGCCGGTATCAGTGACCACCGCCTCGATGCCGCCCGTCCCCGTGCGCACGCCGACCGCCTTGCCGCGATGGTGCTTGAGGCCGCGTCCCGTCGCGTAGTCGGCGACGCCGGTGACGATCCGGTGCGGATCTGTCACGAAGTTCCATTCCGGCATCAGGACGGCCATCTCGTAGATCGGCGCCAGGTCGGGCTCGAGCTGGCGGATCTCGTGGCGGTCGATCATCTCGGTGCGGACGCCGCGGTCGCGCTTCAGCTTCCAGTCCGTGGCATCAGCCTCGTAGTCGGCCTTGGTCTCGTAGAGGCGGAGACAGCCGTCGCGCTTGACCAGCCGGTCGAGCCCGGCGGCCTTCCACAGCGGGTCCCAGTCGTCGTAGGTGCGCTTGAGAAGAGCCGACAGCGCATCCGCCTGTCTCTCGACCTTTCCAGGCGTGCCCGCCCGCCAGAAGCGCCAGAGCCAGGGTGCCAGGGTGGGTAGATAAGACCAACGAATAGTCAGCGGCCCGAGCGGATCCATCAGCCAGCCGGGCACCTTCTGGATCGTGCCCGGCATCGACAGGGGCGCCACCGAGGTCGCGGCGATGCCGCCGGCATTGCCGTAGGAGGTGGCGCGGCCGGGCTCCAGCGGGTCGATCAGGGTGACGCCGTGGCCGTCCTCGACCAGCTTGGCGGCGATGCAGGTGCCGACCACGCCGGCGCCGATGACCGCGATGTTCTTGTGTTGGACCATGGGGCGGAAGAATACCGCGACGGTTGAGGCCGAGGCCATGGCTCAGATAGGCTCCTGGCCCATGCAGCACACCTTCTTCTGCGTCGACGCGCACACCTGCGGCAACCCGGTCCGCGTCGTCGCCGGCGGCCAGCCGCCCCTCAAGGCCAAGACAGCCAGTGAGCGCCGGCTCGAGTTCCTCAAGGAATGGGACTGGATCCGTGAAGCCCTGATGTTCGAGCCGCGCGGCCACGACGTCATGTCAGGGAGCCTGCTGTACCCGCCGACCCGCGAGGACTGCGACCTCGGCATCGTCTTCATCGAGGTCTCGGGCTGTCTCCCGATGTGCGGCCACGGCACCATCGGTACCGTGACCGCGGCGATCGAGCGCGGCCTGGTGAAGCCCAGGACGCCGGGCACGCTCCGCCTCGACACGCCGGCCGGCCTGGTGATCGCCGAGTACGGCCAGAACGGGCCCTATGTCGAGTGGGTGAAGCTGACCAACGTGCCGTCGTTCCTCTACGCCGAGGGCATCTCGGTCGAGTCCGACGAGCTGGGGCCGCTGAAGGTCGATGTCGCCTATGGGGGCAACTTCTACGCCATCGTCGAGCCGCAGGAGAATTTCCGCGACATGGCGGACTTCACCGCCGCCGACCTCGTGCGCATGAGCCCGAAGCTCCGGAAGAAGCTCAACGAGACGGGCACCTACGTCCATCCCGAGAACCCGGCGATCAAGGGGCTCTCGCACATCCAGTGGACCGGCAAGCCGACGCAGAAGAGCTCCCATGGCCGCAACGCCGTGTTCTACGGCGACAAGGCGATCGACCGCTCGCCCTGCGGCACAGGTACCTCGGCCCGCATCGCCCAGCTCGCCGGCAAGGGCAAGCTCAAGGTCGGCGAGACCTTCGTGCACGAGAGCATCATCGGCAGCCAGTTCGAGGGCAAGGTCGAGAAGGAAGCCAAGGTCGGCAACTACGAAGCCATCATCCCCTCGATCAGGGGTTGGGCCCAGGTGACCGGCCTCAACACGATCTTCGTCGACGACCGCGACCCCTTCGCCCGCGGCTTCCAGGTCGTCTGATCCATGTCGACCAACCAGCTTTCCGGCGCCGAGGCGATGGTGCGCATGCTCGAAGCGCATGGCGTTCGCCATGTCTTCGGCCTCTGCGGCGACACCAGCCTGCCCTTCTACGATGCATTCCAGCGCATCGGCGGCTCGATGCGCCACATCCTGGCCCGCGACGAGCGCTCGGCCGCCTACATGGCGGATGCCTATGCGCGCGTGACCGGCAAGGTCGGCGTCTGCGAGGGACCGAGCGGCGGCGGTGCCACCTACATCCTGCCGGGCGTGGTCGAGGCCAACGAGTCCTCGATTCCCGTACTGGCGATCACCACCGACGTCGCCACCACCTCGCGCGGCCGCTTCGCCCTGACCGAGCTCGACCAGGAAGGCCTGTTCCGGCCGCTCGCCAAGTTCACGCGCGTGATCGACCGGGCGGGCAAGCTGCCGCGCTACGTCCGCGCCGCCTTCACCCAGATGACGACCGGCCGGCCGGGTGCCGCGCATCTCTCCTTCCCCTTCGACGTTCAGAAGGAGCCGGTCGATGAGGCCGAGATCTGGGCCGACGCGGCGCTCGGCCAGTTTCCGGCACGGCGCCTAGGTCCCGATCCCGACGCGGTCGCCGAAGCGGCTTCCCTGCTGAGGTCGGCCAAGCGTCCCATCTTCATCTGCGGCGGCGGCGTGGTGATATCAGGCGCGGAGCCCGAGCTTCTGGCGCTGGCCGAGGCGCTGGGCGCGGCCGTCGCCACCACCGTCTCCGGCCAGGGCTCGATCCCCGAGACGCATCCGCTCGGCCTCGGCGTCGTCGGCTCCAACGGGGGCTCGGTCGAGACGCGCGAGGCGGTGGAGGCCGCCGACCTCGTGATGTTCATCGGCTGCCGTGCCGGCTCGGTCACCACCGAGCGCTGGCGCCACCCCACACCGGGCAAGGCAAAGATCGTCCATATCGACGTCGATCCCGCCACGATCGGCGTCAACTACAGGACCGATGCCGCGGTCGCCGGCGATGCGAAGCTGGCGCTGGCAGCGCTGATCCTGGCGGTCGCCGGGCACAAGGCCGGCCACGACCCGCGCGCCCTGCTCGCCTCGCTGAAGGCGAGGAAGCGCGCGAAGTTCGAGGAGCTGGCGCGCTCGACCGAGGCGCCGATCCGGCCCGAGCGGCTGATCGCGGCCTTGCAGTCGGTGCTGCCGGAGGATGCGGTGATCGTCGCCGATCCCGGCACCCCCTGTCCCTACTTCTCCGCGCACTACGAGGTGCGTCGGCCAGGCCGCCACTTCATCACCAACCGCGCGCACGGCGCACTGGGCTACTCGATGTCGGCGTCGATCGGCGCCCAGGTCGGGCGGCCGGACAAGAAGGTCGTTGCGGTCATGGGCGACGGCAGCTTCGGCTTCACCGCCGGCGAGATGGAGACGGTGGTCCGGCTCAAGCTGCCGATCACCTTCGTCGTGGTCTCGAACGCGGTGTTCGGCTGGATCAAGGCCGGACAGAAATACGGCTTCGGCGAGCGCTACTTCTCCGTCGACTTCGACCGCACCGACCACGCCCGCGTCGCCGAGGCCTTCGGCGTGAAGGCATGGCGGGTCGAGGACCCGAGCGAGCTGCAGGCGACCTTGAAGCGCGCGGTCGAAACCGGCGGGCCCACCCTCGTCGACGTGATCGCGCAGCCGCTGCAGGACGCTAAGGCGCCGGTCTCGGAGTGGGTGGCGTGAGCATCGCCGCCGGGGGCAAGGCGATCTACGGCGCCCGCCTCGGCATCCTGATGCTGGAGGCGCGTTTCCCGCGCATCAACGGCGACATGGGGAACGCGCTGACCTGGCCGTTCCCGGTTCTCTACAAGGTCGTCCGTGACGCCTCGCCCGAGCGCGTCGTCCGCCGCCGCGCCGAGGGCCTGCTCCCGGCCTTCCTCGATGCCGCCGAGGAGCTCGTCCAGCTCGGCGCCGACGGCATCACCACTAACTGCGGCTTCCTCTCGCTGTTCCAGGCGGAGCTCGCCGCACGCGTGAAGGTGCCGGTCGCCACATCGAGCCTGATGCAGATCCCGATGGTCCAGGCGACCCTGCCGCCGGGGAAACGCGTCGGCGTGCTGACCGTCGATGCGCGATCGCTGGGCCCGGATCACCTGAAGGCGGCCGGTGTGCCGCTGGATACGCCGATCATCGGTACCGAGAGCGGGCGAGAGTTCACGCGCGTGCTGATCGGCAACGAGGAGCGGCTCGACATCGAAGCGGCGGAGCAGGACCTGCTCGATGCCGGCCGCGCCCTGGTCGCGAAGCATCCCGACGTCGGCGCGCTGGTGCTCGAATGCACGAACATGGCGCCCTACTCGGCCGCGCTCCGGAAGGCGCTGAACCTTCCCGTCTACGATATCGTCGGCTTCATCACCTGGTTTCACTCCGGCCTGGAGCCGAGGCGCTTCTCCCAGAGCTGACGGTAGACCGCCTCCAGCTCGCGGGCCTGCGTCACACGCGGCACGGATGCCGGGAGCACACGGCCGACGGACTCGGCGGCGATCCGCACATAGTCGTCGGCGTCGCGCGCGACCAGATCGCTCAAGCCCGACCGCATCAGCAATGACAGCGTCTGGCGCGACAGGGGCCGCTCGCCCGGAAGCGTGACGACCGGCACGCCCGCTGCCAGCGCCTCGTGGGTCGTCATGCCTCCCGAGAACGGGAACGGGTCGAGCGCGACGTCGATCTCGTCATAGGTCTTGAGGTGCGCGCCGTTCGGGACAGCACCGCGCAGATCGAGACGATGCTCGGCGATGCTATGGGCGGCAAACGCATCGACGACGAGGTTTCTGAGCCAAGGCCGGTCCAGCCCCGCCGTCTGCAGCAGCAGACGCGCTTCCGGCACCTCCCTCAGCAGTCGAGACCATAGCGCGATCACCGGAGGCGAAAGTTTCGCGAGCTTGTTAAGCGATCCGAATGTCGGCCGGCCGGCGCGCGATCGGCTGCGAAGCTTCGGTGCGACCAACCGTCCCGACGGCAGGCGGCGAACGGTTTCGATGAAATGCGCAGAGGTCGGCGCTTCCCAGGGGTCGGAGATCGCCGCATCCATCGCCGCCATGCCGGTGGTGGCGCCATATCCCAGAAACGACACCTGTACCGGCGCCGGCTTCCGCGCGAAGGCGAGCAGCCGGTTGCCCCAGGTGTGTCCGGCGAGATCGACCAGCACGTCGATTCCGTCGGCGCCGATAAGGCGCGCGAGCGCGGCATCGTCGAGAGCCGACGTCCGCCGCCAGGCCTCGGCCGGTACGCGGAACCGCTCGGTGATCTCGTCCTCGACGAGGCGATCCGAATAAACATGGACCTCGACCGCCGACGGATCGTGGCGGGGCAGGGTCGACAGCAGCAGACGCCCGACCGGATGGCTGCCGAGATCGGCGGACACGTAGCCGATGCGGAGCGTCCTGCGCGGCACCGGCTTGTGCGCGAGAGTTTCCAGCGGATCGGCATGTCGCCGTGCCCAGGCCCGATGCGCCTCGACCAGCGCCGCGTCGTCGATGTCCGGATCCAGCTGCGCGAGATAGAGCGCTGCGCTCTCGATCGCAGTGTGGCCGATATCGACAAGGGGATCGAGGCAGGCCTCCGCCAGATCCACCGCTCCACTACGCAGTGCGAGCGCGTTCGGCAGATCGAGGGCCCTCAGGAGATCGGCCCGCCAGGCATGACAGGCCGGATCGTCCGGCCGCCGCTTCAGCCCTCGCTCGGCGAGGTCGAGCGCGACGAGCCGGCGCGCGGCAATGTGCAGGCGGCGCGGCGCGTCATCGGTCGCCACGTTCTCCGCCGATCCAGGTTGCGGTGACCCGAAGCTTGCCGTCGAGCAGGACGAGATCGGCCTGCTGGCCGGCGGCGATGCGACCGCGGTCGTCGAAGCCGAGCGCACGTGCCGGATAAAGCGAGGCCATGCGCAGCGCCTCCTCGATACCGAGACCCAGCATCTCGACCGTGTTCGAGACCGCGCGTGCCATGTCGAGGTCGGCGCCGGCAAGCGTACCGTCGGCACCGATTAGGCGTCCGCCTTCGGCGCGGATCGGCCGTCCGCCGAGATCGAAAGCGGCAGGGCCGCCGGCGGCCGGCGGCATCGCGTCGGTGACCAGGATCATCGTGCCCTTCGGCTTGGCCGAGATGGCGGCACGCAGAGCCGCCGGATGGACATGATGGCCGTCGACGATCAGACCGCACCACGCCGACTTGTGGTCGAGCGCGGCACCGACCATGCCCGGCGCGCGCGAGGCCAGAGGCGTCATCGCGTTGAAGAGATGCGTCACGCCGGCGACACCCTCGGCGAAGCCCGACATCGCCTGGTCGTAGTCGGCATCGGTGTGACCGGCGGCGACGATCACGCCGGCCTTCTTCAATCTTTCGATCAATCCTGGCGGCGCCTGCTCTGGTGCCAGCGTCACCAGCGTACGGCCGACCGGCAGCTCGTCCAGCAAAGCGAGATCGCCCTGGTTGGGCGTCCTCACATACCGCGCATCGTGGATGCCGCGCTTAGCCGGATTGAGGAACGGTCCTTCGAGGTGGATGCCGAGCAGGCCCGGCACCCGCTCGTCCAGAGCCTGACGCGCCGCCTCGACGGCGGCCGCCATCTTCTCGGTGGAGTCGGTGATGAAGGTGACGAGGAAGCCGGTAGTGCCGTAGCCACGATGCGCGGCGCCGATGGCGCGGATCGCCTCCACGGTCGGCGTCGCGTTGAACAGCACGCCGCCGCCGCCGTTGACCTGCATGTCGACGAACCCCGGCGCCAACAGGCCGTCGATGGCAATGCGCTCCACGCCCTTGGGCGCGTCGCCTTCGGGCACCACGGCCGCGACGCTCTCGCCCTCGATCAGCACCGCGAGGCCGGCGCGGATCGTCTCGCCGTCGAAGACGCGGGCGCCGGCGAGAGCTTTCACAGGGTCTCCGTGACCTTGCGAAGATGGCGCGGATGGTCGGGATCGATGCCGCGCGCGACCGCAGCCCGCGCCACCCAGGGATAGAACACCTGCGCTTCGAGGATCAGGTCGAGCGCCGGATGCAGCGGTGCGGCGCCGGTCGGCACGCGCGTCACGGCAGCGCCCTTCTCGGCGACCTTGGCGAGCGTGTCTTCCATCGACGGCTTCGCCTCGTCGTCCTGGACGAAGGCGAGAACAGGAAATCCCGGCTCGACCAACGTCACCGGCCCGTGCAGAACCTCGGCGCCGGAATAGGCCTCGGCATGAAGGCCGAGCACTTCCTTCAGCTTGAGCGCGGCCTCGGAGGCGATCGCAAAGCCCAGGCCCCGGCCGACGACGAAGAACGAGGCGGCCTTGCCGAGTGGGAGCTCCCAGTCGGTCTTGGCCGCTTGCGCCAGCGCGGTCGGCAAGCGCTCCAGCGCATCGGTGAGCGGCTTGTCGCCGGCCCAGGCGGCGACAAGCTGGGCCAGCGCCGACAGCGAGGTGATGAACGACTTGGTCGCGGCGACGCTGGTCTCCGCGCCTGCGCCCAGCGGCACGACGCAGTCGGACACCTTGGCCAGCGGCGACTCGACGTCGTTGACCAAGGCCACCGTCATCGCGCCCGCCGCCTTCGCCGCCTCGGCCTGGACCACGAGGTCGGGACTGCGGCCGGACTGGGAGACCGAGAGGAACATTGCGCCGTCGAGCTTCATCGGCGTCTTGTAAAGCGTCGAGACCGACGGCGCCGATGCGGCGGTGAAGATGCCGAGCCGCGTCTCGATCAGGTACTTGCCGAAGCGGGCCGCATGCGAGGACGAGCCGCGGGCACCGGTAACGATGAAGCGCGGCGGTTTGGACCTGAGGCGACGCACGACCTCGGCGATCGCGCCGTTGTTGGCGGCGAGCTGTCGGGCGACGCGATCGGGCGCTTCGAGCGCCTCGGTCAGCAGACGAGGTGTCACGGTTCCAGCCATTCCTATCGGATGGTAGCATGCGCGCCTTACCGAATCCGGGAGTCGCATGTCTACCGAATCCGTCGGCGCTCGCTACCACGGTCTGGATGCCTGGCCGAGCCGCGACATCCTGGACGTCTTCGTCGAGGGCCAGATGGCCGCCATCGCCGCCGTCCGCACCGCCGTGCCCCAGATCGAGGCCGCCGCCGAGGCGGTGACCAGGCGCATGCGATCAGGCGGACGCCTGATCTATGTCGGCGCCGGTACCTCCGGCCGCCTCGCCCTGCTGGACGGCGTCGAGCTGATGCCGACCTTCGACTGGCCCGACGACCGCGTCGTCTACCTGATCGCCGGCGGCGAGAAGGCGCTCACCCGTGCCGTCGAAGGGGCGGAGGACGACCGCGAGGCCGGCAAGCGCGACATACAGAACGCCAAGGTCGACGCGAAGGATGCGGTGATCGCCGTCGCCGCCAGCGGCACCACGCCCTACACCATCGCCGCGATCGAGGCTGGCCGCGCCGTGGGCGCGCTCGGCATCGGCATCGCCAACAACCCCGCGGCACCGCTGCTGGCGGCGGCCGAGCTGCCGATCCTGCTGGATACGGGCGCCGAGGCGATCGGGGGTTCGACCCGGATGAAGGCCGGCACCGCGCAGAAGGCGACGCTGAACCTTCTCTCGTCGCTGGTGATGACCAAGCTCGGCCGCGTTCACGACGGCTACATGGTCGATCTCCGCGCCACCAACATCAAGCTCCGCAAGCGCAGCGAACGGATGCTGATGGAGATGACCGACGCCTCCGAAAGCGCCGCGCGCGACGCGCTCCAGCGCTGCGCCGGCCGCGTGAAGCCGGCGGTACTTGTGATCAAGGGCCTGACACCGGAAGCCGCCGACAAGGCACTGGCTCAGGCCGGCGGCAGCCTCAGGCTCGCGCTAAAGACCCTCGCATGAACCGTCACGAGCGGCGGGCTCAGGCGAAGCTGGGTGCGCCCGATCCACGGCTGGAGCAGGGATTCGCCGCGTTCCAGGAAGGTCGCCTGGACGAGGCGGAAGCGACCGTCTCCACGGTGCTGAAGCAGAGCCCGCGCGACGCGACCGCCCTCCACATCGCCGGCCTCGTCGCCTTCCAGCGCGGCGATGCCAAACTCGCGATCGAGCGGCTGTCGGCGGCCGTCCGGCACAAGCCGGACTATGCCGAGGCGCAGAACAACTTCGGGCGCATCCTGCTGATCCTCGACCGGGCCGCCGAAGCCGCCACCCGGTTCCGGGCGGCGATCAGGCAGGCGCCCCTGGTCGCCGAGGTTCATGGACATCTCGGCGAGGCGCTGCTGGCGGAGAGGGAGGTCGGCGCCGCCGCCGGCTCGTTCCGGCGTGCGCTGGCCCTGGATCCCCGCATCCCGTCTGCCCTGGCAGGGATCGGCACGATCACTGCCGCCCTAGGCAGCCCGCAGCATGCCGGGGCCTGGCACATGCGCTCGCTCGCGGTATCGCCCGGATTCCCGGCGAGCCTGCGCGGCCTTGGCGAGGCACGCCTCCTCGCCGGCGATCCGGCCGGTGCGATCGCCGGCTTCGAGAGCGCGCTCCACGCCATGCCCCAGGACATGGCGCTGCTCGGCAACCTCGCCGTCGCCTGGCGGGAGGCGGGGCGGCTGGATCGCGGCCTCGGCTATCAGCGTCGCATCCTGACGCTGCAGCCAGCGACCGCACCCGCGTTGGGGCATGTCTCGCAGGGGCTTCTCGCCCTCGGCCGGCCGGACGAGGCGCTTGCGATCGCGCGCCGCCGGCTCGCGACGGAATCGTCGGAGTCGGCGAGAAAGTCCGTCCGCGCGATGCTGCTCTATGCGCCTGAGATCGATCCCGACCTCGCGGCAGCGGCGCGGCGACGCCTCGCGCCTGTCTCTGCCTCGGCGCCGCGCTGGCGCAACACGCCCGAGCCCGATCGTCGTTTGCATGTCGCCTACCTGTCGTCGGACTTCCGCGATCATCCGGTCGCACGCAGCCTGATGCCGCTGATATCAGCGCATGACCGGTCCCGCATCGAGCCCCGCCTTTACGGCGAGGTCGCGCGCGAAGATGCCGTCACCAAGGAATTCAAGCAGCTCGGCCCCTGGCAATCGACCGTCGGCCTCGACGACGAGGCATTGGCGCGCACGATGCGGAAGGACGGCATCGACATCGCCGTCTTCGTCGCCGGCTCCTTCGACACCAACCGGCTCGATGCCGCCGCTCGACGCTGCGCTCCCGTGCAGATCAGCCTGCACGACGGCGGAACCAGCGGCATCGGCGCGATCGACGCCCTGATCGCCGATCCGCACCTGGTCCCTCGCGGCGAGCGGGATCGCTTCAGCGAGCGCGTGATCCGTCTTCCGGACCTCTATCTTCATCAGCCGATCGCCGACGCGCCCGCCCCGCATCTGCCGGAGGGAGCGCCGGTCTTCGCTGCCGCCGCCAACCCGGCGAAGCTGAACCCGGCGACACTGTCGCTGTGGGCACGTGTGCTCGAGGCGGTGCCCGAGGCTCGGCTCCGGCTGCGCTACCGGACAGCCTTCGACGATGCGAGCCTCAAGGCCGAGATCGCCCAGGCGCTGCCGGCAGGACGGATCGAGTTCGTCGCCGGCGAGGCCTCCGAGGCAAGCCATCTCGCCTTCTATCGCGACGCCCATGTCGTGCTCGACACCTGGCCGTTCTCGGGCTCGACCTCGAGCTTCGAGGCGCTCTGGATGGGCGTGCCGGTCGTGACGCTCGCCGGCCGCTCGATGGCGGAGCGATGGACCTCGGCGATCCTGGCCGGCATCGGCCGGGAGGAGTGGATTGCCGCTGGTGAGGCCGCCTATGTGACGACGGCAGCGGCGCTCGTCCAGGATCGCGCACGGCTGTCGACCGAACGCTCGGCACTGAGATCGGCCCTGTCGCCGCTGACCGACGGCGCTGCTCGTGCCCGCCAGATCGAGCGCGCCTATCGCGCGCTGTGGCACCAGTGGTGCCGGAAGGCGGTCTAGGCCGCCTTCGCCTTCAGCGGTCCCTTGATCAGCGCCTCGGCGATCTGCACCGCGTTCAGCGCCGCGCCCTTCCTCAGGTTGTCGGCGACCACCCACATCGAGAGGCCGTGCCTGACGCTGGGGTCGCGGCGGATGCGGCTGACATAGACGTTGTCCTCGCCGGCGGCCTCGATCGGGGTCACGTAGCCTTCGTCGACCCGGCGGTCGATCACCGAGAGTCCCGGTGACTTGCTCAAGGTCTGGCGCGCGGTCCGCTCGTCGATCGCGTGCTCGAACTCGACGTTGACCGCCTCGCCATGGCCGATGAAGACCGGCACGCGCACGCAGGTCGCGGCCACCTGGATCTCGCGGCCGAGGATCTTCTTGGTCTCGTTCACCATCTTCCATTCCTCCTTGGTCGAGCCGTCGTCCATGAAGACGTCGATGTGAGGAATGACGTTGAAGGCTATCTGCTTGGTGAAGCGTTCCTTCACGATGGGATCGTTCACGTAGATGCCACGGGTCTGGTTGAACAGCTCGTCCATCGCCTCGCGTCCGGCGCCCGAAACCGACTGATACGTCGCGACCACCACCCGCTTGATCCGGGCGAGTTCGTGCAGCGGCTTCAGCGCCATCACCATCTGGATGGTCGAGCAGTTCGGGTTGGCGATGATGTTGCGCTTGCCGTAGCCCGACAGCGCCTCGGGATTCACTTCCGGCACCACCAGCGGCACATCCGGGTCCATGCGGAAGTGGGAGGTGTTGTCGATCACGACGGCGCCAGCCTTGGCGGCCCTGGGCGCATGGACGGCGGAGACCTTGGCACCGGGCGAGGACAGGACGAGGTCGATGCCCTTGAAGTCGAAGCTCGCCAGATCCTGGACCTTGATCGTCTGGTCTTCGCCGTAGCTGACCTCGCTGCCGATTGAACGCTCGGAGGCCAGCGCCACGACGTCGTCGGCCGGGAAATCGCGCTCGGCCAGCGTCTTCAGCATCTCGCGTCCGACATTGCCGGTCGCGCCGACCACCGCCAGCCTGTAGCCCATCACTCGCCTCGATTCTTCAGGTGTGGGCGCTATCTAGGCTTCCCCACCCGCCGAGGCAAGGTGACAAGCGCGGCGCGAGGCGGGACAATCAGGCATGGACGGACGGTCGCCGACCTACACCGCCTTCTGGCCCCGGTATCTCCGGGAGCATGGCAGGCCGCTGACCCGCGCGCTCCACTATGTCGGCACCGGACTCGCCCTCACTCTCCTGGGAGTCGCGCTTTTCCTAGGCGATTGGCGCTTCGTGCCGGCTGCGATCGTCTCGGGCTATCTCTTTGCCTGGATCGCGCACGCCACGATTCAGCGGAACCGGCCAGCCACGTTCACCCACCCCTGGTGGTCCCTTGTCAGCGATTTCCGTATGTTCGGGCTCTGGATCACCGGAAGGCTGAAGCCGCATTTAGACAAGGCGGAGCGCGAATAGCCCACTCAGGACAAGGGTCTTGCACCCAAGGTCTGGCTGTGGTTTTTTCGCCCTCCCTCCCGTCGTGTTGGATCGAGAATGCAGGATCCGCTTGGACCAAGTATCCGGACCTTGGTGGTGGACCGCAGTTCCGCGCTGGTCCAGGAGATCGGTGATCTCTTCAAGGCGACCCGAATCGGCACCGTCGACGGCACCCAATCGCTGAGCGTCGCGCGTGAGCGCCTGACCGAGGGCGCGCTCAAATACGATCTGGCGATCATCGAGTTCGGCAACGAAGGCGAGCTCGGCTTCGACCTCCTCAAGTGGATCCGGACCGACGTCACCTCGACGACGCCGGCACTCCCGGTGATCGTCACCTCGCCGATCTTCACCGCCGACCAAGTCCGGCGCTCGATCGACTGCGGTGCCGACTACTTCCTGACCAAGCCGTTCAACCGCGAGCGCCTGATGGGGGCGGTCGAGCGCACGGTGCGGAGGCCGCGCCGCTTCTTCGTGACCTCCACCTATGTCGGCCCCGACCGGCGCACCCGGAGCGACGCCGAATCCGTCGAGCGCCGCTACACGACCGACACCCGGATCCATCGGGTCGACGATCCGTTCCGCTTCACCGTCGACGACGGCGCGCTGGTCATCGCCTTCGAGCACCTGCACGACGGCAAGCCCCGCGCGCTCCCGGCCGATGCGGTCCGGAAGGCGATCGCCGCCGTCGCCGCCTCGCGCGAACGGGCGGCCGAGGCGATGAACAACTACTCCGAACGGCTGGACGGCGATTTCGACGAGTTCGGCCGCGACCCCTTCGGCGGTGCGCGCGTGCGCATCAACTCGACCGCGACCCAGGCTGCGCAGGATTCGTCGGCCGCGGGCTTCACGCTGATGAGCGCGGTGTCGCGCTCGCTCGCGCACTACACCGGCGGGGAGTACCTAGTCTCCAACAAGTTCATGGAATTCGTGAAGGCGCATCTGGTCGCCTTCCGCACCGCCGTCCGCCACAAGATCCTCGACGACGGCGGCACCGTGGGGCGGGAACTGATGGGCCTCGTCGCCCGCGCCCACAAGGTCTTCAACGCCAAGCAGTGACTGGGACGGCGGCTACATGCCGCCGGCCACCCGCTTCTGGGCCGCGATGTCCGCGTCCGTGCGCTTGCCCGCCTGCGCCGCGCCGGCATAGAGTACGTTCAGCTGAGCCTCGGTGATCTGGCGATGGCGCTCGACTGCGGCGGGATGCAGGTCGCCTTCGGGCCGGGTCTCGTGATCGAAGTGGCCGTAGGTGTCCCGGCCGCGAGCGAGCGTGGCGCTGGTGCGATTGATGCCGTTCTGGCGAAGCCGCGTCGGGATGTAGCGGATGGCGAACCCCACGCGGGGCAGCTTGGCCTTATTGACGCCCGATCCATGGACCAGCAGTACGTGATGCAGCGACATCTCGCCGGGCTGCAGCACGACGTCGATGGCTTCGTTCTCGTCGACCTTGGCCGCGATCTCCTGGCCGCGCGAGAGCATGTTGGCGTCGTCGAACCTGTCCTCGTGCGCGAGCTGGGTCTTGTGCGTGCCGGAGACGAGCCGCATGCAGCCGGACTCCGGCGTGCTCGGCGTGAAGGCGACCCACGCGGTCAGCACGTCGGGCGAGGAGAGGCCCCAATAGGTCGCGTCCTGGTGCCAGGAGACGTAGTTGCCGTCGCCCGGCCGCTTATGGAAGAAGCCGGCCGACCAGCAGAAGATGTCGGGACCGAGGATCGGCTCGACCGCGTCCAGGATCCTGTCGCTGGTGACGATGTCGTAGAGCCAGGGGAAAAGCAGATGGCACTTCTGGTTGAAGCGCCCCTTGAACGGTCCGCCGAGCTTCCGCTCGGACTCGACCAGTTTCCGGTAGAAGCCGTCGGCCTCGCCGGACGAGAAGGCTTTGACCGGGAAGTGATAGCCGGTCTCGTCGTACTTTCGGGCTTCGGCCGGGGTCAGCGCCAGAGGCATCGGGAGGCTCCGCTTTCCTTTCGGAAATAGTGCCGACGAGCCGATCACGCGGTCAAGGCGAACCCGTCTTCAGGCGAAGTCCTTCGCGAGCGCATCGCGCGTCGCTTCCGGCATCACAGCCAGATGCCCGTACTCGGGATGGTCGAAGCCGACCAGCACCTGCGTCCCCGCCGTCCTGAACTTGGCGATCTGCGCGGGGGTGAAGGCAAAACGGATGAACTGCACGCTGGAGGCCTTGCCTTCGGCGTTGGTGCGGTCCTGGTCCTCTTCGGCCGTGCCGCGGACACGCTCTCCGCCGATCTCGATGAAGCCCGTCGCCTCGACGCCGCCGAGCCGCGCCAGGACGCGCGCGCGGCGGAGCGGATCGTCGATTTCGAACATCACGGTCGCCACCAGCTCGCTGCCCTTCGGGATCAGCGGATTGTAGGCCTCGAGCTCGCCCGGGATCTGCTCGTCCCCGCCCTTCTCGATGTAGAGCATCTCCTGGATCTGCAGCCACATCGTGTCCCAGGATTCGAAGTAGAACGTCGCGAACGGCCCCACCTCGAGCCGGCGGTTCTTCTTGAGCGCGACGACGCGGGCACGCTCTTCCTTCCGGACCTTCAGGTACTCCGCCGCCGGCAGAAGATCGGCCTTGGCGATCTCGCGCTTCATGGCCTCAGGCGACCCCGTAGGCGCGGGCGAAGAGCTGGATCGGATGCAGCGCCTCGGCCGGGGCGTCGACGCCTTCGAGCCGCTCCATCCCCTGCAGGATATGCGAGGCGGCCAGCGGGCATTCGGACGCGACGTGCTTGCGCGCCAGCTTCGCCGCCTGCTGGGCGACGGGCTTCCCGACCTTGAGGGCGATCTCGAAGTTCTCGATCATGACGCCCCAAGAACCGCCGTGACCCGAGCAGCGTTCCACGATCGCCACCTGGGCGCCTGGAACCAGGCGCAGCATCTCGGCCGCCTTCGGGCCCATGTTCTGGGCACGCGCATGGCAGGCGAGGTGCAGCGTCACGCCGCCGTCGAGGGGAGTGAGGCCCGGCGCCAGCCCTTCGCGCTTGGCAATGTCGACGACGTACTCGCTGACGTCGAAGGTCGCCTGGGAGAGCTTTCTGATCGAGGGATCGTCAGGCAGCAGCAGCGGCCACTCGAACTTCAGCATCAAGGCGCAGGACGGCACCAGCGCGACGATGTCGTAGCCTTGCTCGACATAGGGCATCAGCGCACGGGCGACGTTCTTGGCCTTGGCCGCGACCTTCGGCAGGTCGCCGTGCTCGAGCTGCGGCATGCCGCAGCACTCGGGATAGACCACCTTGCACTCGACGCCGTTGCGGGCGAGCACGCCAAGCGCCGCCTCGCCGATCGCCGGGTTGTTGTAGTTGACGAAGCAGGTCGCGTAGAGGACCGCCTTGCGGCCGCGCGCCGGCGCCGTGGCCGAAACTTCGGGCGGCGATTCCTTGGCGCGCTTGGCGAAGGTCTTGCCGTGGAACTTGGGCAGGTCGGCATCGCGATGGACGCCGGCGACTTTTTCCATCAAGCCGCGCGTCAGACGGTTGCCGCGGTCGGTTGCCCAGTTGGCGACGGGCGCGACCATGCCGGCGACAACGCCATTGCGGTCGGTCTCGGTCAGCTGCTTGTCGACCACCGGCACGCCGCGCTTCTTCGCCTCGATGGCGCGGTAGCGGAGCATCAGGTGCGGGAAATCCAGGTCCCACTCGTGCGGCGGCACGTAGGGGCACTTGGTCATGAAGCAGAGGTCGCAGAGCGTGCAGGCGTCGACCACCTGCTTGAAGTCGCTGCTCGCGACGCCTTCCATCTCGGCATCGCCGGCGGCGTCGATCAGGTCGAACAGACGCGGGAAGGAATCGCAGAGATTGAAGCAGCGGCGACATCCGTGACAGATGTCGAAGACCCGACGCAGCTCCTTGTCGAGCAGGGCTTCGTCGTAGAATTCCGGGCTGTTCCAATCGAGCGGATGACGAACCGGCGGCTCCAGGCTGCCTTCGCGCATGAACTCGGCTCCTCCGGGGACGAAGACGCGCGAGAGCCCCTCGGCCCCCGCGCGCCTCGAAGAACTTACGACAGGCCGTCGAGGGCCTTCTGGAAGCGGCCGGCGTGGCTCTTCTCGGCCTTCGCCAGCGTCTCGAACCAGTCGGCGATCTCGGCGTGGCCCTCTTCGCGCGCGGTGCGCGCCATGCCCGGGTACATGTCGGTGTACTCGTGGGTCTCGCCGGCGATCGACGCCTTCAGGTTCTGGGCGGTCGAGCCGATCGGGAGCCCGGTGGCCGGGTCGCCGGTCGCCTCGAGGAACTCGAGATGGCCGTGCGCGTGGCCGGTCTCACCCTCGGCGGTCGAGCGGAACACCGCCGACACGTCGTTGTAGCCCTCGACGTCCGCCTTCTGGGCGAAATAGAGATAGCGCCGATTCGCTTGGCTCTCGCCGGCGAAGGCGGCCTTCAGATTGGCCTCGGTCTTCGAGCCCTTCAATCCTGCCATATGTTCCTCCTTCAGGGAGACGAAAGGCCCCCCACCGCCGCAAATTCTAGGAAGCGGTATTCAGGTCGTCAATGTTTTTAGAATTGATCTAAAACAATTCACAAGGAACGAGAACGGCGGGCGTTAGGCCTTCGGGCGAAGCCGCACCACGACGTCGACCCGCTCGACCTCCATGCCGTCCGGGACCTTCGGCAGCCCGCTGACCGCGAGGGTTCCCGCGGGGATGTCCATCAGGTCGCCGGTCGAGACCGCCAGCACGTGATGGTGGTCGGAGGTATTGGTGTCGAAATAGGACCGGCCGGCCTCGACCACGACCTCGCGCAGGAGGCCTGCGCGGGTGAACTGGTTGAGCGCGTTGTAGACGGTCGCCAGCGAGACGACCACCCGGGCGGACTTCGCTTCGGCATGAAGCTGCTCGGCCGATACGTGACGGTCGCCGCGGCTGAACAGGAGACGGGCCAGCGCCATGCGCTGGCGGGTCGGGCGCAGGCCGGCCCGCGTCAGCCGCTCGAGCGGCTCGGAGAACGGTCGGATATCGGTCAGGACGGTCGTCATCGCTACAGCCTTGCGCCGTCAGTCGCCGGTCGTCAAGCGGCCGACCAGTTGCCCCACCGTCGGGATGAAGCCGCCGGCATAGAACGGATCGTCGGCGAAGCGGTAGGCATTGTGGCCGGCGAACATGAGCTGATGCTCGCAATCCTCGGAATGGCTGATCGCCTGCAGGGTCTTCTGGATACAGTAGGAACGAGGGTCGGCCTTCTTGCCAGTGGTGCCCTCCTCGTTCTGGGCCCAGTTCGAGAAACCGCAGGCCGAGAGGCAGCCCATGCAGTCGACCTGGTCCTTGTGGATCACCGCCGCGGTGGGCGCGTCGACGAAGATCAGCGTGGAGTCCGGGGTGCGCAGCGCCTCGGTGTAGCCGGCCGCCACCCATTCGCGCGCGCGTTCGGCGTCATGCGCGGTGAGGAACACCTCGCGGCCGCGGGCGCCGACCTTGAAGGCAGTGTCATGGTCCGCAACCAGGTGGGTCTGGTAGGCGACCTGCCGCTCCGAGCGGGCCTTCAGGTCCATCAGGAACGGGTTCTTGACCGCTGACGAATAAAACCCGGTCGGGCTGAAGCGGTTGAGCCAGATGTCGCCTTCCTTCAGCGTCATCAGCTTCTTCTTCCACGCCTCCGAGATCGGGCTCTCCTGGGTCAGCAGCGGGCGCGTGCCGAACTGGAACGCCACCGGGCCGACCTCGGGATTGTCGAGAAAGTGCTCCCACTCGCGCAGGTACCAGACGCCGCCGGCCATGACGATCGGCGTGTTGACCAGGCCGACCTCGTTCATCACCTTCCGCAGCTCGCGGATGCGCGGGTACGGATCTTCCGGCTTCTCCGGGTCCTCGACGTTGGACAGGCCGTTGTGTCCGCCGGCCAGCCAGGGATCCTCGTAGACCACGGCGCCGAGCCAGTCCTGGAACTTGTGATATGCGCGCTTCCAGAGTGCGCGGAAGGCGCGGGCCGAGGAAACGATCGGATAGTAGTAGACGCCGTACTTCTCGCAGAGCTCGGCCAGGCGATAGGGCATGCCGGCGCCGCAGGTGACGCCGTGGATCAGGCCCTTGGTGCCCTCGAGGATGCCATGGAGCACGCGCTCGGCCGCGCCCATCTCCCAGAGCACGTTCATGTGGATGCGGCCCTGGCCGTTCGCCGCCTCGTGCGCGATGCGCGCCTGGTTGATGCCGCCCTTGATCGAGGCGGCGATCAGCTCTTCGTGGCGCTCGCGCCGGGTCTTGCCGTGATAGATCCACGGTATGACGTCGCCCGCCGCGTCGCGCGAATCCGCGTTGACGCCGGAAAACGTCCCGACCCCGCCCGCGGCCGCCCAGGCGCCGGAGCTCTCGCCATTGGACACGGCGATGCCCTTGCCGCCCTCGATAAGGGGGAGGACCTCGCGTCCGGAGATCACGATCGGATTCAGCGCCTTCATTTCTCTTTCGACACCCTGGCCTGGGCCGCCAGACGGACCGGTGACCCCATTCGACCGCCTCTAATATACTCCCGGCCCGGCAAGCCAAAGTAACTTCTGGTGTTTTCAGCCCCCCGTCGCTAGGGGGTTGATATGACAGAATTAAGACAACGCCTGCGGTCGACATGAAACGGGAAGTCGGCTTTAGTCCGTCCGCTTCGAAGTAGAGATCGTCGGCCCATAGGGGGCCGCGCACGGCCCGATCGCGAGCCGTCCCACCTTCCAAGCGGAGTCACATGAAGATGAAGGCCATTCTGGGCGTGCTCGCCGCGACGCTGGTCGCCGGCGTGGCCGAGGCGCAGCCGATCAAGCTCGGCGAGCTCAACAGCTACAAGGTGTTCGCCGCCTTCCTCGAGCCCTACAAGTTGGGCATGGAGCTGGCGCGGACCGAGATCAACGCCGCCGGCGGCATCCTCGGGCGGCCGCTCGAGATCGTCATCCGCGACGACGGCGGCACGCCGGGGGACGCGGTCCGGGTCGCCGAGGAGCTGCTGACCCGCGAGGGCGTGGCGGCGCTGACCGGGACCTTCGCCTCCAACGTCGGCCTCGCCGTCGCCGACTTCGCCAAGCAGCGGAAGACCCTGTTCATCGCCGCCGAGCCGCTCACCGACAAGATCGTCTGGGAGAACGGCAACCGCTACACCTTCCGGCTCCGCGCCTCGACCTACATGCAGACGGCAATGCTGGTGCCGGAGGCGCTGAAGGCAAACAAGACGCGCTGGGCGATCGTCTATCCGAACTACGAGTACGGCCAGTCGGCGACCGAGGCCTTCAAGAAGCTGCTGACCGAGAAGCAGCCGGGCGTGCAGTTCGTCGCCGAGCAGGCGCCGGCGCTGGGTCGCATCGACGCCGGCGCGGTCGCCCAGGCGATCGAGGAGGCGAAGCCTGATGCGATCTTCTCGTCCCTGTTCGGCCCCGACCTAGCGAAGTTCGTGCGCGAAGGCAATCTGCGCGGCCTGTTCAAGGGCCGCCCGGTGATCAACCTCCTGGGTGGCGAGCCCGAGTATCTGGACCCGCTGAAGGACGAGACGCCCGAAGGCTGGGTGGTCACGGGCTATCCGTGGCAGAGCATCTCGACGCCCGAGCACAAGGCGTTCCTCGACGCCTACCAGACGAAGTTCAAGGACTACCCGCGCCTGGGATCGGTGGTGGGCTACAGCGCGATCCACAGCTTCGCCGCTGCGGTAAAGAAGGCGGGCTCGCTCGACCAGGAGAAGATGGTCGCTGCGATGAAAGGCCTCCAGCTGCCCTCGCCGTTCGGTCCGATCACCTATCGCGCGCTCGACCACCAGTCGACGATGGGCGCCTATGTCGGCAAGCTGGCGCTCAAGGACGGCAAGGGCGTCATGGTCGACTGGGGCTTCGCCGACGGCGCCAAGTTCCTGCCCTCCGACGAAGCGGTGATGAAGCTCCGGCCGAAGGAGTAGCCCGCCGGCCTCTGCTACCCCGGGAGTCGCGATGACCTCGGCCGCGTTCGCCTCGTATCTGCTGACCGGTCTCGCCGGCGCGTCGTCGCTGTTCCTGGTAGCGGCCGGGCTGTCGCTGATCTTCGGCGTCACCCGCGTCGTCAACTTCGCCCACGGCTCGTTCTTCATGCTCGGGCTCTACCTGGCGGTGACGCTGGTTGGCGTCTTCGGACGCACGCCGCTGGGCTTCTGGGGTGCCGTCTTGCTGGCGAGCCTGGCCGTCGGCGTCATCGGCCTCGTCGTCGAGCGCGTGGTCCTTCGTCCGCTTTATGCGGCGCCTGAGCTGCTGCAACTGCTCGCCACATTCGCGGTGGTGCTGATCGTCAAGGATGCGGCGCTCTGGATCTGGGGTCCGGAAGACATCCTGGGCCCGCGCGCGCCTGGACTTTCCGGTGCGGTCTCCATCCTCGGGCGCTCGGTCCCTCAATACGACCTGCTCCTGATCGCGCTCGGACCGCTGGTCATGGCCGGCCTCTGGCTGCTGCTGACCCGGACGCGCTTCGGCCGGCTGATCCGGGCCGCGACCGAAGACCGCGAGATGACCGCGGCACTCGGCATCGATCAAGCACGCCTGTTCACCCTGGTCTTCGCGCTGGGATCGACGCTCGCCGGGCTCGGCGGCGCGCTGCAGCTGCCGCGCGAGCCGGCGAACCTGTCGCTCGACCTCTCGATCGTCGCCGACGCCTTCGTCGTCGTGGTGGTCGGCGGCCTCGGCAGCCTGCCCGGCGCTTTTCTCGCCTCGCTGCTGATCGCCGAGCTGAAGGCCTTCTGCATCGGACTCGGCTTCTCCAAGGCGACGCTGGTGATCGAGTTCCTGGTGATGGCGGTCGTGCTCGCGTTCCGCCCGCACGGCCTGCTCGGCAGGGCGGAGCCGCCAGCGCGTGCGACCGACGCAGAAAGCAGCGCCGCGATCCCGCCGATCATGTGGATCCCGGTCGCGATCGCTCTCGTTCTGCCGTTCCTGCTCGGCGGCTACACGCTGATCCTCGCGATCGACATCGTGATCCTCGCGCTCTTCGCCGCGAGCCTCCGCTGGCTGGTCGGCCCCGCCGGCCTCGTCTCGTTCGGCCATGCCGCCTTCTTCGGGCTCGGCGCCTATGCGACCGCACTCGCCGCGCTCAGGCTCGGCTGGTCGATGGCGGCGGCACTGGCGGCTGCCCCAATTGTCGCGGCGATCGGTGCGCTCGCGTTCGGCCTCGTTGCCGTCCGCCTCTCCGGCGTCTATCTCGCGATGCTGTCGCTGGCCTTCGCCCAGATCGTGTGGTCGCTCGCCTTCCAGTGGGACGTGCTGACGGGAGGATCGAACGGGCTCGTCGGTATCTGGCCGGCGCCGGCGGTCGGCGACAAGGGGCACTACTACCTCCTCGTCCTGATCCTCGCCGTCGCCGCCTGGGCACTGCTTCGATGGGTCGAAGGGGCGCGCCTCGGCTATGCGATCCGCGCCGCCCGCGACTCCCAGGCCCGCGCCGAGGCCGTCGGCCTCGACGTGCTTGCGCTTCGCCGCGCGGCGCTGGTTATCTCGGGCGCCGTCGCCGGCCTCGCCGGCGGCCTCTACGTCTACTCCAAGGGCAGCCTGTCGCCGGAGACGCTGGCGATTCCGCGCTCGGTTGACGGGCTCGTTATGGTGCTGCTCGGCGGTCTCGCCTCGCCGCTTGGTCCCGTGCTCGGCGCCGGCCTTTTCACCTGGCTTCAGGACGAGGCGGCGCGCCGCATCGAGTTCTGGCGGGCGATGGTCGGCCTGGTGATCCTGGCGCTCGTGCTGTTCGCCCCACGGGGACTGGTGGGCCTGATGCGGAGGCCGCGCGCATGACGCTGCTTTCCGCGACCGGCCTTGCGAAGAGCTATGGCGGTGTCCGCGCCGTCGACGGCGTCGACCTTGAGGTCGCCTCCGGCGAGATGGTCGCGATGATCGGCCCCAACGGCGCCGGCAAGTCGACTTGCTTCGGCCTGATCGGCGGACAGGTTACGGCCGACGCCGGCGCAGTCCGTCTCGACGGCCGCGACATCACCGGCCTCTCCCCATCGCGGCGCGCGCGTCTCGGCCTCGGCCGCACCTTCCAGGTCGCCCAGGTCTTCGCTTCGATGACCGTCGCCGAGAACCTCTCGGTCGCCGCACGCGGACACGACGTGCACGTACTCGATCGCGTCGGGCTCGCGGCGGCCGCGGATCGCCCCGCCGCCGATCTCGCCTATGGTGACGTGAAGCGGCTGGAGCTGGCGCTGGCGCTCGCGCCCCAGCCGCGCCTGCTGCTGATGGACGAGCCGACCGCCGGCATGGCGCCGGCCGAGCGCCGACAGCTGATGACGTTGATCGCCGGACTCGCGCGCGAGGCGAAGCTCGCGGTCCTGTTCACCGAGCACGACATGGACGTGGTCTTCGGCCATGCCGACCGCATCCTGGTGCTCGATCGCGGCAAGCTGATCGCCGCCGGCGACCCCGCCACGATCCGCACAGACGCGCGCGTGCGCGCGGTCTACCTCGGGCACGGAGGCGCATGATGCTGGCCGTCGCCGGGCTCGAAGCCGCCTATGGCCGCGCCCAGGTGCTGTTCGGCATCAACCTCGCCGTCGCGCCCGGCGAGATCCTGGTGCTGCTCGGCCGCAACGGCGCCGGCAAGTCGACGACGCTGAAGGCGATCATGGGATTGCTTGCGCCGACAGGCGGCTCGGTCACCTTCGACGGCCGTCGCATCGACGGCATGCCGCCGCACGAGATCGCCCGCTTAGGCCTCGGCTACGTGCCGGAGGATCGCCGCGTGTTCGCCGGACTCACGATCGCCGAGAATCTCGATGTCGGCCGCCAGCCGGCGAGAGCGAACGCGCCGTCATGGGACGAGGATAGAGTTTATCGCCTGTTCCCCAGGCTCGGCGAGCTCAGGGACCGCCGCGCCGGCCAGACCTCCGGCGGCGAGCAGCAGATGCTGACCGTGGCGCGCACGCTGATGGGCAATCCCCGCTGCCTGCTGCTCGACGAGCCGTCGGAAGGTCTCGCGCCCGTCGTCGTCGACGCAATGGCGGAGGCCACGCTGGCACTGAAGCGCGAAGGCCTCGCCGTGCTGCTCTCCGAACAGAACTTGCGTTTCGCGCTCCGCGTCGCCGACCGTGCCGCGATCATCGAGCAGGGTCGGATCCGCTTCTCAGGCCCCGTCGCCGCACTGGCGTCGGACGAGAACCTCGCCCGCGCCTATCTCGCGGTCTAGCCCAGCACGACGCGCGGGAAGTAGAACGACACGACCCAGTTCGGCTGGTCGACGATCTCGCTGATGCGGAGATCGCCGCAGACGCTGCAGAGCATGTAGGCGTCGACCGCGGACATCCCGGTCTTCTTGGCAAGAAGGTCGATCATGCCCTGAACGGCGGCGCGGGCGCCTTCCATCAGGTCGGGGCCGATGCCGGTCGTCACCTCGTAGCCCGCGCCGTCGAGATGACGCGAGACCGGGCCCGATGTGGTGAAGCGTGGCATCGAGAGATTGGCGCCCCGCACGAGGTCGAACTTAAGCGTGACCTCCATCGGGCTCTCGATCGCGGTGCCGCAGACCTCGCCGTCGCCCTGCGCGGCATGCGTATCGCCGACGGAGAACAGCGCCCCCGGCACCTGGACCGGCAGATAGAGCTCTGTCCCCGCCGCCATGTCGCGGATGTCCATGTTGCCGCCGACGGCACGCGGCGGGACGATCGAGTGCAGACCGGGCTCGGCCGGCGCCACGCCGATCGTGCCGGTGAACGGCTTCAAGGGCACGCGGCCGCCGGGGCCGAACATTGCCGGCGCCAGGCTCGACGGGTCGTATTTCCAGAGATGCAGCGCCGGGTCCTTGAACTGGTCGGCGAGCAGCCCGAAGCCTGGGATGTTCGCGGTCCAGCCCCAGCCCGAAGGGCGGAACGAGACTATGGTGACCTTGAGCGCGTCGCCGGGCCTGGCGCCGTCGATCAGCACGGGACCGGTGACCGGGTTCACCTTGCCGAAGTCCATGGCCGTCACGTCGGCGAGCACCGAGGCCGGCGAGAGCTGCCCGCCCGACGCCTCCGCCACCTCGAACGACACGGTCTCGCCGGGCGCGATGGTCAGAACCGGCTTGTTGGCGTTGTTCCAGCCGATATGACCCTGGTGGCGATGCAGCGTATGGCCATGGCCGTGGTGATGACCGGTCATGATCTCTCCTTGAGAAAGCGCGTGACGTCGGCGAGCACGGGCGCGTTGCCGCGGAACAGCGGCGACAGCGCGATCACGATACCCGGATGGCCGACACCCGCATACTCGATCGTCTCCACCCGCGCGCCGACCTCGGTGAGGCGGCGCCCGAGGTTGCGCGTGTTGCGCGGATAGACGGTTCCGTCGGCGTCGCCCGTCGCGAGCAGCATCGGCGGCGCATCCTTGCGCGCGAAGGTGATCGGCTGCGTCTTCGACAGGTCGGGCTGGGCGAAGATCACCTGAAGCGTCTTCGAGGTCAGTGGCAGGAAGTCGTAGGGGCCGGCCAGGCCGACCATGCCGGCGATCGCGTTCGACGGCATGCCTTCGGCGGCGAGCAGGCGCTCGTCGAGCGCCAGCATCGCCGCGTTGTAGGCGCCGGCCGAGTGCCCCATCAGGAACAGCCGCTTCGGGTCGCCACCGTGCGCGGCCGCATTGGCATGGACATAAGCGACGGCCCTGGCAGAGTCCTCGAGGAAGGCCGGGAACGTCACCTCAGGATAGACCCGATAGTCCGGCACCGCGACGACAAAGCCCTGCTCGACCAGCGCCAGCGCAGCGAAGCGATAGTCCGCCCGGTCGCCGGCCTCCCAGCCTCCGCCGTAGAAAAAGACGACGATCGGCAATGCGCCGACGGCACCCTTCGGCCGGTAGAGATCGAGGCGCTGGCGCGGATGCGGCCCGTAGGCGAGTTCGACGCGGTCGTAAGGCGGCTCGGCATTGATCCGGTTGAGCAGCCCGAGCGGCGAGCAGCCGGTGAGGAAGAGAGCGATCGCGGCGAGCACGAGCGCCGCCCGCCGCATCAACCGCCTTGTCCGGGCTTGGCCGATCCGATCCGTTCGAGGAAACGCCGAAGCTCTTCGGCAGCGGTATCGCCGATGCTGAAGCGGAGCTGGGTCCCGTCCTCGGTCACCCTTACCACCTCGGCCTCGAGCTCATGCGTCAGCCCGGCGACACGCAACGCCACCGAGGTACCGATCGCACGATTGATCGCCAGGTCCATCTTGGCGCCGCCGAGCGAGAGATTGACCACACGCGCCGGCTCGCGACGGCCGGAGAAGCTGGCCTCCGCGGCCACGTCGACGTCGAAGCGCTCGTAGCGCCGCCGGTTGCCAAGCGCGGTCGCCCGCACGGTCTGCGTCAGCCGGCTCTTCAGATCCTCCAGATCCAGGACCGAGCGCTGTGCCATCACATGCAGCTCGCCGGAGAGGCTGCGGAGGATTTCCGCCATCGCGACCAGCTCGGCGACGGCGCCACGGTCGGCGAGCTCGTCGCCGCGCAACGCCTCCGCCCGCTGGGTCGCCCGGTCGGCGACCAGGGTCAGCTCCTGCGAGACGTCACGCACCCGCTCGACATGGTCGGCGACCGGGCGGAACGCGGCCTGGAGCTCGCGGTCGATGGCCTCGGCCATCGCCGTCGCGTCACGCTGGAGCTGTTCTTCGCGCTCGTTCATGTTGGCGGCGCACTCTAGCCGAAAGCGGCCAGGGCGCCTATAGAAGGCGGCCGATGACATCCTCGCTCCGTCCCGACATTCGTCTCCAGCCTGGTCGCCACAAGCGCGCGCTCGAAGGGCATCCCTGGGTCTACTCGAACGAGATCGAGATGACCCCGGAGGCCAAGGCACTGCCCAGGGGCACCGTCGCGCGCTTCGTCAGCCACGACAACCGGCCGCTCGGCACGGGCTTTTTCGATGCCCATTCGCTGATCGCCGGCCGGCTCCTCGAACGCGACGCCGATACCGACATCGATACGGGCTGGCTGACCCGGCGGATCACACAGGCGCTCGACCTTCGCCAGCGCCTGTTCGACAAGCCGTTCTATCGGCTCGTCCATGCCGAAGCCGACGGGCTCCCGGGCACGGTGATCGACCGCTTCGGCGACGTCGTCGTGGCCCAGGTCAATTCCGCCGGCATGGACAAGCTGTCCGGCGCGCTGGTCGACGCCATCGACGCCGCGGTCAAGCCGAGCGCGATCGTGATCCGCAACGACTCGGCGCTCCGCTCTGTCGAGGGTCTGGCCGAAGGCGTGCGCGTGGCCAAGGGCGCGATCGACGGGCCGGTGCGCTTCGAGGAGAACGGTGTCGCGTTCCTGGCACATGTGACCGAGGGCCAGAAGACCGGCTGGTTCTTCGACCAGCGCGACAACCGCCGCGCCGTCGCCGACCTCGCCAAGGGCGCACGCGTCCTCGACGTCTACACGCATACCGGCGCCTTCGGTCTTCAGGCCGCCGCCGCCGGAGCGAAGGAGACGGTCCTGGTCGATCGATCCGAGCTGGCGCTCGATCTCGCCAGACAGGCCGCCGAGCTCAACGGCGTCGCCGACCGCGTGAAGTTCGTGCAGGCGGAAGCCTTCAAGGATCTGGAGCGGCGGCGCGACAGCGGCGAGCGCTTCGACATCGTCGTCGTCGACCCGCCGGCCTTCGTGAAGTCGAAGAAGGACCTCGTCACCGGCCTCAAGGGCTATCGCAAACTGGCCGAGATGGCGGCACGTCTCGTGGTGCCCGGCGGCTTCCTGTTCTCGGCCTCATGCTCGCACAATGTCGATGCGCCATCCTTCCTGAACGAGGTCACGCGCGGCATCGCCCGCGCACGTCGCTCAGGCCGCATCCTCCGCCAGGCCGGCGCCGCCGCCGACCACCCGGTGCATCCGCTGCTGCCGGAATCGGCCTATCTCAAAGCGGTGATGCTGCAGCTCGACTAGCGCTCGGCGAGGATGAACAGGCGGCGGAACGGGAACAACGTCGAGCCGTCGGCCTCGCGCGGATAGGCGGACCTGAGGCCCTCGCGATACTTCTCGACGAATTGCGGACGCAGCGTGTCGTCGAGCGCGTCAAGCACGGGGCGGAGTGCTGTGCCCATCGTCCAGTTCAGCACCGGATCCTCGCCCGCGAGCGCCTGAAGATAGTCGATCTCCCAGATATCGATCTTCGCCACCAGCGGCCTGAGCCGGCGCCAGTATGTGTCCGGAGATGCGACGGGATCGTGACGGAGCTTGCCGGCAAGATGAGGCTTGAACGGCGCCTCCTCGGAGAGGCCCGCAATGATCCGGTGCGAGGACTGGTCGTGGTTGTGCGGCATCTGGATCGCGATCGTGCCGCCTTTCACCACCTGTTCGACAAGCCGCGGGAACAGGCGTTCGTGATCCGGAAGCCATTGCAGGCAGGCGTTGGAGAACAGCAGGTCGACCTTGGGATCGGGCGACCAGCCTGCGAAATCGCCTTCGACGTAGCAGGCGCGGCCGTTCAGGGCGCGCGCCTTCTTCAGCATGTCGGGAGAGGAGTCGAGGCCGACCGTCTCGGCCTCGGGCCAACGGGCGGCGAGGATCTCGGTGATCTCGCCGGGCCCGCAGCCGAGATCGACGATGCGGCGCGCCCCGATGTCCGGAATGCGTCCGATCAGGTCGAGCGCGGGTCGTAGGCGATGATCGCCGAACTTGGCGTACTGGGATGGATCCCAGCTCGGCATCAGTGCCGGGATTCGAGCCTGTCGTAGCCGCGGCGGATCATGCCCATGATGAACACGAAGGCGAAGCCCGCATAAAGCAAGCCCGCGTAGTATGCGCCCTGGCTATGCGCATGCGAGGCGATCGTCAGCGCATAGAGCGCGGTCGCGGCGATGATCCCGCCCAGAATCCAAGGTCCAGTCCCAGACACGTTCGTCTCCCTCGATAAAGACTAGCGGCGCGCCACCATCAGCTTCTTGATCTCGGCGATGGCCTTCGCCGGATTCAAGTTTTTCGGGCACGTGCGCGTGCAATTCATGATCGTGTGGCAGCGATAAAGGCGGAACGGATCCTCGAGCGCGTCGAGACGCTCGCCGGTCGCCTCGTCGCGCGAGTCCGCGATCCAGCGATAAGCCTGCAGCAGGATCGCAGGGCCCAGGTAACGATCGCCGTTCCACCAGTAGCTGGGGCAGCTGGTCGAGCAACAGAAGCACAGGACGCATTCCCAGAGGCCGTCGAGCTTGGCGCGCTCTTCCGGACTCTGACGGCGCTCGACGTCCGGCGGCGGCGGAGACGCCGACTGCAGCCACGGCTGGATCGAGGCGTACTGGGCGTAGGGCGTCGAAAGATCCGGCACCAGATCCTTGACCACCGGCATGTGCGGCAGCGGATAGATGTCGATCGCGCCTTTCACCTCGTCGATCGGCTTGAGGCAGGCCAGCGTGTTGGTGCCGTCGATGTTCATCGAGCACGACCCGCAGATGCCTTCGCGGCAGGAGCGGCGGAACGTCAAGGTCGAGTCGATCTCGGTCTTGATCTTGATCAGCGCGTCCAGAACCATCGGCGCACACTGATCGCGGTCGATCTCGAAGGTGTCGAGACGCGGGTTTTCGCCCGAGTCCGGATCCCAGCGATAGATCCGGAACTTGTTGCCTTCGGTGACCTTGGAGTTCGCGGGAAGGGTGAATTCAGCCATGGCGCGCGTCCCCTAGTAGACCCGCGCCTTGGGCGGGATGACCTGGATCTCGTTCGACAGCGTGTACATGTGGACTTCGCGATAGCCGAGCGTCGCCTTGCCCTTGCCGTCGACCCAGGCAAGCGAGTGCTTCATCCAGTTGACGTCGTCGCGGTCCTTGATGTCGTCGCGGGCATGCGCGCCGCGGCTTTCCTTGCGGGCCTCGCCGGACGCCAGGGTCGCGATCGCCTGTCCGATCAGGTTGTCGAGCTCGAGGGTCTCGACGAGATCCGAGTTCCAGATCATCGAACGATCGGTGACGCCGACATCCGCCATCGAGGCGTGCACGTTGCCGATCTTGCGGAGACCGGCCTCCATCGAACCCTGGTCTCGGAAGACGGCAGCGTGCTGCTGCATCGCCTTCTGCATCTCGAGCCGGATCTTGCCGGTCGGGCTTGCGCCCTTGGCGTTGCGGAAGCGGTCGAGGCGGGCGAGCGCCTGGTCGCCGGCCGAGGCCGAGAGCGGCTTGTGCGCCTGCCCCGGCTTGATCGTCTCGGCGGCGCGGTGCGCGGCGGCCCGGCCGAAGACCACGAGGTCGAGCAGCGAGTTGGTGCCGAGGCGGTTGGCGCCGTGGACCGAGACGCAGGCCGCCTCGCCGATCGCCATCAGGCCCTGGCAGACGGCATCCGGGTTGTCCTTGGTCGGGCGGATCGCCTCGCCGTGGTAGTTCGTCGGGATGCCGCCCATGTTGTAGTGGACCGTCGGCTGCACCGGGATCGGCTCGCGGGTCACGTCGACGCCGGCGAAGATGCGCGCGGTCTCGGAGATGCCGGGCAGGCGCTCGTGCAGCACCTTCGGATCGAGATGCTCCAGGTGGAGCATCATGTGGTCCTTCTCGGCGCCGCAGCCGCGGCCTTCGTTCGCCTCGATCGTCATGGCGCGGCTGACGACGTCGCGGCTGGCGAGATCCTTGGCCGACGGCGCATAACGCTCCATGAAGCGCTCGCCCTCGGAGTTGGTGAGATAGCCGCCCTCGCCGCGGGCGCCTTCGGTGATGAGGCAGCCGGCGCCGTAGATGCCGGTCGGGTGGAACTGCACGAACTCCATGTCCTGGAGCGGCAATCCTGCGCGCAGCACCATGCCACCGCCGTCGCCGGTGCAGGTATGCGCCGAGGTACAGGTCTGATACGCGCGGCCGTATCCGCCGGTCGCCAGCACCACCTGATGTGCCCGGAAGCGATGGATGGTGCCGTCGTCGAGGCTCCAGGCCATGACGCCGCGGCACGCACCTTCCTCGTCCATGATCAGGTCGAGCGCGAAATACTCGACGAAGAACTCGGCGCCGTGGCGGAGCGACTGCTGATAGAGCGTGTGCAGGATCGCATGGCCCGTGCGGTCGGCGGCGGCGCAGGCACGCTTGGCCAGGCCCTTGCCGCCTTCGAGCGTGTGGCCGCCGAAGGGGCGCTGGTAGATCTTGCCCTCGGGCGTGCGCGAGAACGGCACGCCGAAATGCTCAAGCTCGATGATCGCCGGGATCGCGTTCCGGCACATGTACTCGATCGCGTCCTGGTCGCCGAGCCAGTCGGAGCCCTTGACCGTGTCGTACATGTGGTAGCGCCAGTTGTCGCCGTCGCCCATGTTGCCGAGCGCGGCGCCGACGCCGCCCTGCGCCGCGACCGTGTGGCTGCGGGTCGGGAACACCTTGGTTACGCAGGCGGTCTTGAGGCCCGCCGCGGTCATGCCGAGCGTGGCGCGGAGCCCGGCGCCGCCGGCGCCGACGACCACGACGTCGTAGGAATGGTCGATGATCTGATAGGCCTGGGGCATGGCCCTACTCCCCGAACGAAATCTTGCAGACGGCGAAGACCGCGGCGACGCCGAGACCGACGGTCGCCAGCGTGACGAGCATCAGCAGCGCCACCTTGAGGCCCTCGGCGTGGACGTAGTCCTCGATCACCACCTGGAGGCCGAGCTTGCCGTGCCAGAGGCCGGCGAGCAGCAGCAGGATCATCGGCACCGCGCCGGCAGGCGAGGCGATCCAGAGATAGGCGGTCTCGAACTCGGCGCCCGCCATCATGACGATGGACGCCACGAACCAGAGCGTCAGCGGGATCAGGCCGACGGCGGTGATCCGCTGCATCCACCAGTGCTCAGTGCCGGTCTTGGCCGATCCGAGGCCGCGGACGCGGCCGATCGCAGTGCGCATGGCCATGTCTGTTTCCCTCAGCGAAGCCAGTAGAGGCCGCCGATCCAGGCGAGGATCGTGAGCCCGATCGCGACGGCGACAGTGAAGTAGCCAGAGGCGTAGAGCTGCGGGATCTCGAAGCCGTAGCCCATGTCCCAGACCAGGTGCCGGATGCCGTTGGCCAGGTGATAGAAGAGGCAGAAGGACCAGCCGGCGAGGCAGAGATATCCCAGCCAGGAGCCGGCGATCGCCTGGGCGATCTCGAAGGCGTCGGGGCCGTTCGCCAGCGCCACGAGCCAGAAGACCAGCGCGACCGCCCCGGCCGACAGCGCGATGCCTGTCGCCCGATGGACGATCGACATCGCCATGGTGATCTGCCACCGGTAGACTTGGAGATGCGGCGACAGCGGCCGCTGGGCGGATGCCATAGGGTTCCCCCGGAAATTAAGGCGCGCCCCCGCGCGCCCGGAAATCCTTGATATCCCTTGAAATATACCCGGAGGCGAGAGCCGTCAACGCCCCGCAGCCGGCGACGGACCGTCGGCTTTGGGCTTCAGGCGCACGCCGAACGCGGCGAGGATCGCGAAGGCGCCGATGCAGACGCCGGTGAGGATGGCGCGGGTCATCGGCTGGACGATGCCTTCGGCGCCGAGCTGAGGGGCGAAACCGGCCGAATTGACGCCGAGTCCGGCGATCGCCGCCCCGAGCGCGAAGCCGCTGGAGAGCACCGTCTGAAGCATGGTCGTGGCCGCGTCGCGCTCGCCCGGCCGGGCTGCCTCCATGATCGCCTGGCTGAGGAACGACCAGCAGCAGCCGAAGCCGGTGCCGATCGCAACCTGGCAGGGGACGACCGCCCAGGGAACGTCGTTCCGCATCGCGAGCAGGATACCGAGCAGACCCGAGACGATCAGGACAGGCCCAAGCCGGATAAGCGCCAGGCGACGGGCAGGCGAGTCGATGCCGGCGACCAAGAGGGCCGAACCGCTCCAGGAGAGGGCCATGGTCGCGTGGATCAGGCCGGCTGCGGTCGGCGCATACCCCCAGAGGTTCTGGATCGAGATGTTGAGGTATGTGGAGACCGGCGAATGGGCGACCGGCATCAGGAGGATCATCCAGAGACCCATGCCGACCGTCGTCGTCAGCGCGAACGCGTCGCTGGGGAAGAGCCGGTCCGGCCGGCGCCGGTCGATGAAAAAAACGCCGATCAGCATCGCGAAGGCGCCGAGGATCAGCAGCGTGGCCGATATCGTGCCGCCGCTGATGGCCGCGACCGCGACCAGCATGATGCCGATGCCGCAGCCGGCAAGGCGCCCGAGCGGTACGGACCCGGCCTTGGGGTCCGGGCTGCCGCCCTCCGTCGGCACGAAGCGCGTGACCAGCGCCAGGAAGAGGAGAGCGACGGGCACATTGACGAAGAACGCCATCCGCCAGGAGGCGGTCTCGGTCAGGATGCCGGCGATCACCGGACCGCCGAAAGATCCGAGCGCCCAGACCATCGCCTCGACGCCGAAGACGCGCGCGATGAGGCGGGACGGAAACAGCACCGGGATGAAGACGTAGCAGAGGGCGGAGATGACGCCCTCACCGATCCCCTGCAAGGCCCGTCCGACCAGGAACACCGGCATCGAGGGCGCAAATCCCGCGACCAGCGTGCCGGCGAGGAAGATCAGCGCCGGCAGGATCATGGCGCGGCGTCCGCCGACCGTCTGCTTGAGGCGCGCAGCGCCGGCGCCGCCGACGATCGACAGCACCAGATATACCGTGAACGACCAGCTCATGAACTCGATGCCGCCGATCTCGAGCACGGCGGTCGGCAATGCGGTCGCGACCAGGAAGCCGTTGAAGGCGTGCAACGCCACGCCGAGGCTGAGCGTGATCAGCGGCGGGGCATTCCGGCGCGTGAAAAGCTCGCGCCAGCCGGTGGGGATCTCGGCGGTCATGGCGCCGCGTTTCTAGCGCGGCAAATTTGAAAAGTAACTACTATTTAAATTAGTGATGTAGGATCGAGCCGAGGAACTGCTTGGTCCTCGGATTCTCCGGCGCCGCGATCATCTCCTCGGGCGGACGGTCCTCGACGATCTTGCCGCCGTCCATGAAGATCATGCGGTCGCCGACATGTCGCGCGAAGCCGATCTCGTGGGTCACCACCAGCATCGTGCGGCCTTCGCGGGCGAGGTCTTCCATCACCGCCAGCACATCCCCGACGGTCTCTGGATCGAGCGCCGAAGTCGGCTCGTCGAACATCAGGAGATGCGGGTTCATCGCGAGCGCCCGGGCGATCGCCACCCGCTGCTGCTCGCCGCCGGAGAGCTGGCTCGGGAACGCGTGCGCGCGATGCTCGAGACGGACCTTGCGGAAGAGGGCGCGGGCGCGTTCCTCCACTTCCTTCGCCGGCTCGCCCAGCACCTTGACCGGCGCCAGCGTGACGTTCTCGAGCGCGGTCAGGTGCGGATAGAGATTGAAGCTCTGGAAGATCATGCCGATCCGCCGGCGCACGGCATGGATCGCGCTGGACCGCGAGAGCACCGGCTGGCCCTCGAAGGTGATGCTGCCGCCCTGGATGTCCTCGAGCCCGTTGACGCAGCGGAGCAGCGTCGACTTGCCGGTGCCGCTCGGACCGACGAAGACCACGACCTGCCCGGGCGCGACGTCGAGATCGACGCCGTCAATGACCACGTGCGGGCCGTAGCGCTTGACCAGCCCTTCGATGCGGAGCACCGGCGATCGAGGATCAGTGGACATACTTGAACCTTCTCTCAAGCGCGGTGCCGACGAGCGAGATCGAGTAGTTGATGATGAAGTACATGATGGCGATTATCAGCAGCACCTCGAAGCTGATGCCGGTCGACTCGCGCACCAGCAGCCCCGACTTGGTGAGCTCGACGTAGCCTATGATCGAGGCGAGCGAGGAATCCTTCAGCGTCGAGATATAGACGCCGACCGACGGCGGCAGCATCACGCGCACGGCCTGCGGCCAGACGACGTAGCGGAATACCTGATCGTAGCGCATGCCCTGCGAATACGCCGCCTGCCACTGGCCGTTGCTCACGCTCTCGATGCCGGCACGCACGACCTCGCTCATCAGCGCGCTGGCCGTCAGCGTCAACGCCACCGTCGCCGCCGAGAAGGGCGATAGATCGAGCTGGAGCGCGTACGAGAAGCCGTAGAAACAGCCGAAGAACAGCACGATCGGCGGCACCGAGCGGAAGATCTCGGTGTAGCCGATGGCGAGCCAGCGTATCGCCCCCCATTTCGAGATGCGCATCATGCCGACGACGAATCCGAGGACGCCGCCCAGGATCAGCGCGAGCCAGCTGATCCAGAGCGTGATTGCCGCTCCCTTCAGGAAGACGAACCAGTAGGCGGCGACCTGCGGGCTCATCGGCGGTTTCCGATCGGGGCGCGCGACAGCAGCCAGCGCCCGGTGAGGATGCGGCCGATGTTGATCGTCTGCGCCATCAGGACATAGACGATCCCGACGGCGAGGAAGGCCTCCATGTAGCGGAAAGTCTCGTCGCCCGCCCGCCGCATCCAGGTCGTCACCTCCTCGACGCCGATCACGGAAGCCAGCGACGAGCCGATGACGATGCCGATGATCAGATTGCCCATCGGCGCGTAGATGATGCGGAAGACCTGCGGGAAGACGACGTAGCGATAGAGCTGGACCGAGGTCATGCCTTGCGAGCGTGCCGCTTCGTACTGGCCACGCGGGATCGCGAGCAGGCCACCGCGGAAGATCTCGGTCATGTAGGCGCCGGCGTTCAGGGTCAGCGCGATCAGCGATGAGTTGAAGTTGCTGACGCGGATCCCGACCTGCGCCAGGCCGAAATAGATCAGGTAGATCACCACCAGCAGCGGGATGTTGCGCAGCACCTCGACATAGGCGGCGCCGATGAAGCGCGGAACGATGCCGAGGCTCGTGCGGCAGAGCGCGCCGACCAGGCCGACCAGGATCGAGAAGACGATCGCAAGCAGGCTCAGCCACAGCGTCGTGACGAGCGCCGCAGGCAACGGATCGATATAGGGAAGCAGGCCGGCGAGGTTGAACTCGTACATCGTCCCGTGGTCGTCGGCTCAGGATGCAGGAGCCGCCGCGGCTCGGACGGCCGCGGCGGCATTGACGAGGCCGATCAGAACTTCTGCTGGATCGGCGGCATGTCGTAGTTGAACCACTTCTTGAACAGCCGGTTGTTGTCGCCCGACGCGTTCAGGTTCTTGACGAAGATGTTCAGCACCCGCCACCAGTCGAAGTCGCCGGCGGGAAGGCCGATCGAGATTTCCTCGTAGCTCCAGTTGCCGGGCAGGTTCTTCACCTTGCCCGCGTTCTTGGAGAGGTAGTCGGCGTTCTGCAGGCTGTCCTGCAGATGTGCGTCGACTTGACCGGACTGCATGGCGAGGAAGGCGTCGTTGACCGTGTCGAACCGCACCTTCTGTGCCTTCGGCGCCGTGTTCGTGATGATGCCTTCGGCGGTGCCGCCGCGCGGCATGCTGACCTTGTACTTCGCGTCATTGAGCTCTTCGACGCTCTTAATCGGCGAGTCCGCCTTCACCATGTAGATGCTGCCGACGACGAGATAGGGATCGGTAAAGGCGATCACCTTCGAGCGTTCGACGTTGGCGGTGAAGTTGGCGAAGGTGACGTCGGCACGCTTGGTCTGCAGCGCGGTGATGCGGCCGGGAGAGTCGACGATGCTGAACTCGATCTTCACCTTGAGCTGCTCGGCCAGCATGTTGGCGATGTCGATGTCGTAGCCCACCGGCTTGCCGGAGGAATCGAGCGAGCTGTAGGGCGGGTTGCCACCGATGGTAGCGACACGAAGCACACCCCGCTTCAAGACGTCGGCAAGGATGCCGCCCTGTTGAGGTTGCTGGGCGCTGGCAGATGCGGTCCAGAACATCCCGGCGATCAATCCGCCGGCAACTGCGACAAGCACGCTTCTACGCATGAGCTTCATGTCCGGTCTCCCCGAGGTTTAAGTCGCGACAAGCCTCCTTGAGCGCAGGAACGCGCGCGCGCGGCTCCCGCTACGATTGAATTTTTTCCGTTGTGAAAAGCAGACCACCCGCTCGCGAACCAGTCAAGCCGAGCACCGGGCGATCACGAAACGGCGGCATAGCCGTCAAATAGTCGACGGCCTGTTCGTCGAATGCCGACGACCTCAGTCGTCGTCGGCCGGCGACGCCGTTTCCTGCCGGAACGGATGTGCCGGATAGACGCCGAGGATCTTGAATGTGCCCTTGCGGGTGAAGAAGGCGAGTTCTTCCAGGGCCAGCTTCATCGGCCGCTGATCGGGATGGCCCTCGGCCTCGACGTAGAACTGCGCGGCCTCGAACAGGCCGTCGACCATGTAGCTCTCGAGCTTCGTCAGGTTGATACCGTTGGTGGCGAAGCCGCCCAGGGACTTGTAGAGCGAGGCCGGGACGCTGCGGACCCGATAGAGGAACGAGGTGATGAACCGCCGCCCGTCGTCCGTCGGCCAGTCCGCTTCGCGCGCCATGACCAGGAACCGCGTGGTGTTGTGCGCCTCGTCCTCGATGTTCGAGGCCAAGGTCTGAAGCCCGTAGAGTTCGCCGGCAAGCGAGGACGAGATCGCGGCGACGGTGGGATCGCCCTTCTCGGCCACGTCCTTCGCGGCGGTCGCTGAGTCCCCGGCGACGATCGGCGTGTAGCCCATCTTCTGCAGGTAGCGCCGGCACTGGCCGATCGGCTGGACGTGGCTCTTCACCGTCTTGACCGACTGCAACGTGGCGCCCTTCGGCGCCAGCAGGCAGTGCTCGATGCGCTGGAAATGCTCGCCGACGATATGCAGGTCAGATTCCGGCAAAAGGTGGTGCACGTCTGCGATGCGGCCCGCGAGCGAGTTGTCGACCGGGATCATCGCGAGACCCGCGCGCCCGTCGGACGCCGCGGCGAAGACCTCCGGGAAGCTGGCGCAGCCGATCGTCTCGTTGCCGGGGAAAGCGGTGCGGCAGGCGAGGTCGGAGTACGAGCCGGGCTGGCCCAGGAAGGCGATGCGGGTCATGAGATTTAAGCTTCCGAGGTCAGCGCGGCATCAGCAGGAGGCGCGCGCGTTCGAGGTCGCCCGGAGTGTCGACACCGAGCGGAACGGTGTCAACGAGCGCCACGTCGATGCGCATGCCGTTTTCGAGCGCGCGCAGCTGCTCCAGGCGCTCGCGCTTCTCGAGCAGACCCTGGGGCAGCGAGATGAACCGCTTCAGCGCGTCGCGCCGATACGCGTAGAGGCCGATGTGGTGATAGATGGGCCCCTCGCCCGACGGCACGGTGGCGCGGCTGAAGTAATGGGCACGGGCGACGTTCCTGCCTTCGGCGAAGGCGACCACCGGCTTCACCACCGCGGGATCGGTCTTCTCGTGCTCGGACCCGACCTTCGCGCAGACCGTGCCGATGTCGACCGCCGGATCGGCAAGGGCTTCGAAGGCGGCGCGGACGGTCCTGGGATCCACCGTCGGCAGGTCGCCCTGGACGTTGACGATGGCGTCGTGGCGCCCCTGGGGATCCAGCTTCTCCAGCGCCTCGAAGATCCGGTCGGAGCCGGTCGGGTGGTCGGCCCGGGTCAGGATCGCCTGCCCGCCGACCTTCTGGATGGCGCGGGCGATCTCGGGCTCGGCGCAGGCGACGTGGACCGGGCCGATCGCGGCCTCGACCGCCCGCCGCCAGACATGGACGATCATCGGCTCGCCGTGGATGTCGGCGAGCGGCTTGTTCGGAAGGCGGGTCGACGCCATCCGAGCGGGGATCAGAACGATCGGCGCCCTGGGCAGGCCCATTCGAAATCCTTCTTTGTTTTCCGCCACATGCGGCAATATGCCGCTGGCGAGCAAAGGCTTGGGACGGCATTGTCGGGCCGTCCGGCGGGGGCGTTATAACGGTGGCGCTTCCGGCCGCGAAGAGGCATTTTCCCGTCGTCAGCACGCCCAAGGCAGAGGATTCGAGATGGCGAGCCAGGAAGCGAACAAGATTGCCGGTGCCGTCCTGATGGCCGGCCTGATTGCCATGGCGAGCGGCTTCATCGCCCGCACCCTGGTCCATCCGGCCCCGCTGAAGGAGCTGGCCTTCGCGGTCGAGAAGCCGGACGCCGCGCCGGCCCAGGCCGCCGCCGCGCCCGCCGAGATCCCGCCGGTGACCCCGCTGCTGGCCAAGGCCGATCTCGCCGCCGGCGAGGCGTCGGCCAAGAAATGCGCCGCGTGCCACACCTTCGCCAAGGGCGAGCCGAACCGTGTCGGACCGAACCTGTTCGACGTCGTCGGCCGCAAGCCCGGCCAGGTCGCCGGCTTCGCCTACTCGAAGCCGATGGCCGGACAGGCCGAAGAGTGGAATTACGAGCACCTGAACAAGTTCCTGGCGAACCCGAAGGCCCTCGTCCCCGGCACCAAGATGGCCTTCGCCGGCATCACCAAGCCGGAAGAGCGCGCCGCGCTGATCGCCTGGCTCCGCGGCAAGTCGGATTCGCCGAAGCCGCTGCCGTAAAGCGCCGGCGTGCGCTGTCCTGACGAGTTCCTCGCCTTCGCCGGTCGCTTGGCGGAGGCGAGCGGGCCGGTCATCCGCAAGTACTTCCGCACCCCGATCGGCGTCGAGGACAAGGCCGACGCCAGTCCCGTCACGATCGCGGACCGCGAGACCGAGCTCGCCGTGCGCGCGCTCATCGAGCGCGAATTCCCCGACCACGGCGTGATCGGCGAAGAGCACGGCGCGACCAGGCCCGGCGCCTCGCACCAGTGGGTCATCGACCCGATCGACGGCACCAAGGCCTTCATCACCGGCAAGCCGATGTTCGGCACGCTGGTGGCGCTGCTGCGCGACGGCGTGCCGATCCTCGGCATGATCGACCAGCCGGTGACGCGCGAGCGCTGGCTGGGTGCAACGGGCCACGCCTCGACGTTCAACGGCCAGCCGGCGAAGGTCCGCGCCTGCCCGGACATCACCAAGGCGATCGTCAACTCGACCCATCCGGACATGTTCCGGAAGCCGACGGCCGAGCGCTTCTGGAAGGTCGCCTCGACCTCGAAGCTGACGCTCTGGGGCGGCGACTGCTACGCCTACGGGCTGCTGGCGATCGGCCATATCGACCTGGTGATCGAGTACGGCCTGAAGCTCTACGACTTCGCCGCCCTGGTCCCGATCGTCGCGGGCGCCGGCGGCGTCATGAGCGACTGGCAGGGGAAGCCGCTGACCGGCGCGTCTCAAGGAGACGTGATCGCGGCGGGAGACGAGCGCGCGCTGAAACAGACCCTGGATCGTCTCGGCGCCTGACGACGTTGCTCGAGATCGCCTAGGATCGGGCGAGGTCGGTCAGCAACGAGGCGGTCATGTCGAAGCATCTGCTCGCGCTCGCAATCATAGCCCCGCTGGCGCTCGTCGCCGGCGCCGAGGCGCAGACGAAACCGCAGCATGCGATCGCGATCCACGGCGAGCCGAAGTACGGGCCCGACTTCAAGCACCTCGACTACGTCAATCCGAACGCGCCCAGGGGCGGCGAGGTGATCCTAAGCGCGCCCGGCACCTTCGACACGCTCAATCCGTTCATCCTTCGCGGCGTCGCCGCCGCCGGTGCCGGCTCGATCTACACCTCGCTGATGACGCGGATCGGCGACGATCCGGAAAGCGACTACGGCCTCGTCGCCGAGAGCATCGAGGTCCCGCCCGACCGCTCCTGGGCGATCTTCACGATGCGGCCGGAGGCACGTTGGGACGACGGCAAGCCGATGACGCCGGAAGACGTCGTCTGGACCTTCGACACGCTGATGACGAAGGGCTCGCCGCGCTACCGCTCCTATTATGGCGACGTCGCCAAGGCCGAAGCGCTCGACGAGCGGCGCGTCAAGTTCACCTTCAAGGTCGCCAACAACAAGGAGCTGCCGGGGATCATCAGCGAGATGCCGATCCTGCCGAAGCACTACTGGCAGGACCGCGACTTCGAGAAGACGACGCTGGAGACGCCGCTCGGTAGCGGCGCCTATCGCATCGAGGCGGTCGAGGCGGCCCGCTCGGTCCGCCTCCGCCGCGTCGATAACTGGTGGGGCGACAAGCTGCCAATCAATGTCGGACGCAACAACTTCGGCGTCATCCGGTACGAGTACTATCGCGACGGCGCGGTCGCCTTCGAGGCGTTCAAGGCCGGCGCCTTCGACTTCCGCCTGGAGAACCAGCTCAAGGACTGGGCGACCGGCTACGACATCCCGCAGGTGAAGTCCGGCCTGATCAAACGCGAGGTGTTCAAGACCCAGAACCCGGCACGCGCGCAAGGCTTCGTCTTCAACACCCGTCGCCCGCTGTTCCAGGACCGCCGGGTGCGCGAGGCGCTGGGTTATGCCTTCGACTTCGAATGGATGAACAAGACGCTGTGGTACGAGCTCGTCTCCAAGCCCGAAAGCTACTGGCCGAACTCCGAGCTGGGATCCCGCGGCCTTCCCGAGGGCGAGGAGAAGGAGATCCTGGAGCGCTATCGCGGCCGGGTTCCGGACGAGGTGTTCACCAAGCCGTTCAGGACGCCGACCACCGACGGGTCGGGCAACCTCCGCGACAACGTGCGCGCCGGCCTGCGACTGCTGGGCCAGGCGGGGTGGACCATCAAGAACGGCAAGCTCACCAACGCCAAGGGCGAGGTCTTCCAGTTCGAGATCCTCTCGGCGCAGCCGGGCATCGACCGTCTCGTGCTGCCTTACGTCAAGAACCTCGAGCGGCTCGGCATCACCGCAAGCCTCCGGATCATCGATTCCGCTCAGTACTCGAACCGTGCCGACGACTTCGACTACGACATGGTCGTCGGCGTCCCGGCGCAGTCTTCCAACCCCGGCAACGAGCAGCGCGAGTACTGGGGCTCGGCCGCCGCCGCCACCCGCGGCAGCAACAACACGGCCGGAATCAAGGACCCGGTCATCGACGAGCTGATCGAGCTGGTGATCGCGGCCCCCGACCGCAACTCCCTGGTGCAGCGGACCCGCGCTCTCGACCGAGTCCTGCTCTGGGGCTTCTACATGGTGCCCCAGCTCTATACGCCCGGATCTTTCCTCGCCTACTGGGACAAGTTCGGGCGGCCCGACAAGGCCCCAACCTACGCGCTGGGCTTCGCCGACACCTGGTGGGTCGACCCGGCCAAGGCAGCGAGCCTGGAGCAGCGCAAGGCGACGATGAAGAACTGAGGGCGGAACAAAGCCGGCCGGATCGCCGTTATCCGTCGATGCTCTCAGGCCCGGCTTTCAACGAGATTTGAACGCGTCGTCTCGCGGGACCGGTCCGGTTGCCCTAGTATCGACGCATCGCGGCTGAGGAAGACGGAGGCTCAAGATGCGGTGGCTGGCGGTCCTGACCTGTGCGGCGGCTCTGCTGCCGATGCTGCCCGCCGCCGCCGAGGATCCCAAGCCCGTCCACGGCATCTCCCTCTACGGCGATCCGCTCAAGTATCAGCCAGGCTTCAAGCACTTCGACTACGTCAATCCGGACGCGCCGAAGGGCGGCACGGTGAAGACCGCCGCCAATGGCACCTTCGACAACCTCAACCCCTTCATCCTGAAGGGCGTGTCGTTCATCCGCTTCAGCAACGACTTCATGAAGACCGGGTCGCTGTTCGACAGCCTGATGGAAGGATCGCTGGACGAGCCGCTGACCGCCTACGGCATGATCGCCGAGACGGTGGAGATGCCGGCCGACCGCTCCTGGATGATCTTCAACCTGCGTCCCGAGGCGCGCTTCCACGACGGCTCGCCGATCACGGCCGAGGATGTGGTCTGGACCTACGAGACGCTGATCACCAAGGGGCACCCGAGCTATCGCGTGGTCTATGCCGGCGTCGAGAAGGCCGAGGCGCTGGCAGAACGCCGCGTGAAGTTCACCTTCAAGCCCGATGCCGAGCGCGACCTGCCGATGACGGTCGCAGGATTGACGCCGCTACCGAAGAAGTGGTGGGCGGGCAAGGAATTCGACAAGCCGACGCTGGAGCCGCTGCTCGGCAGCGGCTCCTATCGCATGGCCAAGGTCGATCCCGGCCGCTCGATCACCTGGGAACGGGTCAAGGACTGGTGGGCGAAGGACCTGCCGGTCAACAAGGGCACCTCGAACTTCGATGTGGTCCAGGTCGATTACTATCGCGACACCACCGTCGCCTTCGAGGCGTTCAAGGCCGGCCAGATCGACATCCATGAAGAGAACACCGCCCAGAACTGGGCGACCAAGTACGACTTCCCGGCGATCCGCGACGGCCTCGTGATCAAGGAGCAGGTGACCCACGAGGTGCCACAGGGCATGCAGAGCTTCGTGTTCAACACCCGCCGCCCGATCTTCCAGGACGCGCGCGTGCGCCAGGCGCTGGGCTATCTGTTCGACTTCGAATGGATGAACAAGAGCTTCTTCTACGACTCCTATACCCGCACGAAGAGCTACTTCGAGAACTCCGACCTCGCCGCACGTGGCCTGCCCCAGGGCAAGGAACTCGCGATCCTCGAGAAGTACAAGGGCAAGATCCCCGACACCGTCTTCTCCGCCGAGTACAAGCCGCCTGTCTATGACGGCAGCGGCAACATCCGCGACGGCGTGCGCGAGGCGCTTCGCCTGCTGAAGGAAGCCGGCTGGAGCTCCAAGAACGGCAAGCTGGTAAACGACAAGACCGGACAGCCCTTCGAGTTCGAGTTCCTGATCGACGATCCGCGCTTCGAGCGCATCGGTTTGCCCTACCTCAAGAACCTCGAGCGGATCGGAGTATCCGCCAAGCTCCGCAACATCGATGCCGCGCAATACGAGAACCGCCGGCGCGAGTTCGACTACGACATGATCAGCATCCGCTTCGGCACCTCGCTGGCGCCGGGGACGGAGCTGCGCGAATTCTACGGCAGCAAGGCCGCCGACACGCCCGGCAGCCCGAACATGCCGGGCATCAAGAACCCGGTGATCGACGAGCTGATCGATCTCGCGATCGCGGCCCAGAGCCGGGCCGACCTGATACCGGTGATCAAGGCACTCGATCGCGTGCTGCTCAACAGCCACTACGGCATCCCCAACTGGTATTCCGGCATGTACCGGGTCGCCTACTGGAACAAGTTTAGGAAGCCGCCGACGCAGCCGAAGTATGCGAGCATGCCGACCAGCGTCTTCGGCATGTGGTGGATCGATCCGGCGGCCGACGCGACCATCCAGACCAAGCAGCAACAAGCGAAGCCTTAAGAGTCCCGCGCCGCCGATGCTGGCCTACATCATCCGCCGACTGCTGCTGATGATCCCGACGCTGCTCGGGATCATGGTGGTCAACTTCGCGATCGTGCAGGTCGCGCCGGGCGGGCCGATCGACCAGATCATCGCCCAGATCCGCGGCAATGCCGGCGGGGCGCTGGAGCGCGTCACCGGCGGCGGAAGCGGCGAGGCCGGCTCCGCCGCCAACACCAGCGGCAGCAGCACCGAAAGCAGCCGCGGCGCCCGCGGCATCGACCCGCAGCTGATCAAGGATCTCGAGAAGCAGCTGGGCTTCGACAAGCCGCCGCTCGAACGCTTCGTCACGATGATGAAGAACTACCTGGTCTTCGATTTCGGCAACAGCTTCTTCCGTAACGGCACCGTGGTCGAGATCATCGTCAGCAAGCTTCCGGTCTCGATCTCGCTCGGACTCTGGACCACGCTCCTCGTCTACCTGATCTCGATCCCGCTCGGCATCCGCAAGGCCGTGCGCGACGGCACGCCGTTCGACGTGTGGACCAGTGCCGCGATCGTCGTCGGCTACGCGATCCCCAGCTTTCTCTTCGCCGTGCTGCTGGTCGTGCTGTTTGCCGGCGGCAGCTACTTCAACCTCTTCCCTCTGCGCGGCCTGGTCTCCGACAATTGGGCGGAGCTCGCCTGGCCGGCCCGCATCATCGACTACCTCTGGCACCTGGTGCTGCCGGTCACGGCGCTGGTGATCGGCGCCTTCGCCAGCCTCGCCATGCTGACCAAGAACTCGTTCCTGGAAGAGATCAACAAGCAGTACGTGGTGACGGCCCGCGCCAAGGGCCTCTCCGAGAATCGGGTCCTCTACGGTCACGTCTTCAGGAACGCGATGCTGATCGTGGTCGCGGGATTCCCCAGCGCCTTCATCGGCATCCTGTTCACCAGCTCGCTCCTGATCGAGGTGATCTTCTCGCTCGACGGGCTCGGCCTGCTCGGATTCGAGGCGGCGCTCAACCGCGACTACCCGATCATGTTCGGGACGCTCTACGTCTTCACCCTGCTCGGCCTGGTGATGAACCTGATCGGCGACCTCGCTTATGTCGTCGTCGACCCGCGCATCGACTTCGCGAGGCGCGAAGGATGACGGCCGCCGCCTCGCCGCGCTTCCTCGGCATGAAGATCACGCCGCTGACCCGCCGGCGGCTCCACAACTTCCGCGCCAACCGGCGCGGCTTCTGGTCGCTGTGGATCTTCCTCGCGCTCTTCGGCATCAGCCTGTTCGCCGAGTTCATCGCCAACGACCGGCCGATCCTGGTCCGCTACGACGGCGGCTTCTACTCGCCCGTTCTCGTGGCCTATCCGGAGACCACCTTCGGCGGCGAATTCCCGACCGAGGCCGACTATCACGACCCCGAGGTCGTGAAGCTGATCAACGAGAAGGGCTGGATGCTCTGGCCCGCGATCCCGTACCGCTACGACACGGTGATCAAGGATCTCGGTCGGCCCGCGCCGGCGCCGCCGTCGAGCCGCACCTGGCTCGGCACCGACGACCAGGCGCGCGACGTGATGGCGCGCCTGATCTACGGATTCCGGATATCGATCCTGTTCGGCCTCGTGCTCACCCTCTTCTCCTCGGCGATCGGCGTCGCCGCCGGCGCGGTGCAGGGCTATTTCGGCGGCAAGGTCGATCTCCTGTTCCAGCGCTTCATGGAGATCTGGTCTGGCCTGCCGGTGCTCTACCTGCTGATCATCCTGGCCTCCGTGGTCGAGCCGACCTTCTGGTGGCTCTTGGGACTGATGCTGATGTTCTCGTGGATGTCGCTGGTCGGCGTCGTCCGCGCCGAGTTCCTGCGCGCCCGCAACTTCGACTACGTCCGCGCCGCGCGCGCGCTCGGCCTTGCACCGGTCAAGATCATCTATCGCCACGTGCTGCCGAACGCGATGGTGGCGACGCTGACCTTCATGCCGTTCATCCTGAACGGCTCGATCACCACGCTGACCTCGCTCGATTTCCTGGGTTTCGGCCTGCCGCCGGGATCGCCCTCGCTGGGCGAGCTGCTGGCCCAGGGCAAGAACAACCTGCAGGCCCCATGGCTCGGCCTCACCGGCTTCCTGGTGCTGGCGACGATGCTGAGCCTCTTGATCTTCGTCGGCGAGGCGGTGCGCGACGCCTTCGATCCGAGGAAGAACGTCGCATGAGCGCGCTCCTCGAAGTGAAGGACCTGTCGGTCACCTTCCGGACGCAGGTCGCGACCGTCGAGGCGGTGAGGCGCGTCTCCTTCACGCTCGACAAGGGCGAAACGCTGGCGCTGGTCGGCGAGTCCGGTTCCGGCAAGTCGGTGACCGCGCTCTCGGTCCTGAAGCTCTTGCCCTACCCGATCGCCTCGCATCCGTCGGGTTCGGTCCGCTTCGCCGAACGGGAGCTGATCGGCGCCAAGCCCGACCAGCTGATGGGCATCCGCGGCAACCGCATCTCGATGATCTTCCAGGAGCCGATGACCTCGCTCAACCCGCTGCACACGGTCGAGCGGCAGATCGGCGAGATCCTGGCCCTCCACAAGGGCATGACCGGTGCCGCCGCGCGCGCCCGCATCGTCGAGCTGCTGCACCTGGTCGGCATCACCGACGGCGAGCGCCGGCTCAATTCATTCCCGCACCAGCTTTCCGGCGGCCAGCGCCAGCGCGTGATGATCGCGATGGCGCTCGCCAACGAGCCCGACATCCTGATCGCCGATGAGCCGACCACGGCGCTCGACGTCACCGTCCAGGCGCAGATCCTGGCGCTGATCCGAGACCTGCAGCAGCGCCTGGGCCTCGCCATGCTGCTGATCAGCCACGACCTTGGCGTCGTCGCCAAGGTCGCGCACCGGGTCGCGGTGATGAACAAGGGCGAGATCGTCGAGCAGGGGCCGGTCTCGGAGGTCTTCGCCCGGCCGCAGCACCCCTACACGCGCCACCTGCTGGCGAGCGAGCCCAAGGGCGAACCCGAGCCCTTGGCGGCCGACGCGCCAGTCCTGCTCGCCTCCGAGAAGCTCAAGGTGTGGTTTCCGATCAGGGCCGGCGTCTTCGGCCGTACCGTCGACCACATCAAAGCGGTCGACGAGGTCTCGATCCAGATCCGCTCCGGCGAGACGCTGGGTGTGGTCGGCGAATCCGGTTCGGGCAAGTCGACGCTCGGCCTGGCGCTTCTGCGCCTGCAGAAGGCCGAAGGCGGCATTCGCTTCAACGGCAAGGACATCGCCGGGATCGGCGGCGGCGAGCTCCGCCCGCTCCGCCGCGAGATGCAGATCGTCTTCCAGGATCCCTTCGGCTCCTTGAGCCCGCGCATGTCGATCGGCGAGATCGTCGGCGAAGGGCTGGAGGTGCATGAGCCCGGCGTCTCAGAGGACGAGCGCGACGCCCGCATCGTCGCGGCGATGACCGAGGTCGGGCTCGATCCCAACGCCCGCGACCGCTACCCGCACGAGTTCTCCGGCGGCCAGCGCCAGCGGATCGCGATCGCCCGCGCGCTGGTGCTGAAACCGCGCCTGATCGTGCTCGACGAGCCGACCTCGGCCCTCGACCGCTCGGTCCAGGCCCAGATCGTCGACCTGCTCCGCGACCTGCAGCGCCGCCACGGGCTGACCTATCTGTTCATCAGCCACGACCTCAAGGTCGTCCGCGCCATGTCGCACCGGATCCTGGTGCTCCGGAACGGCCGTCGGGTCGAGGAAGGCCCGGCCGAGGAGATCCTGTCCCGGCCGCAGCACCCCTATACCCAGGCCCTGCTCGCGGCCGCCTTCGATCTGGAGGCGGCGCCGGCCGGCGTGGTAAGCACCTGACCCTCGAAAGTCGGGTTGCAGAAGATGTCGAGCGATCGTCTCTACCTTTACGACACCACCCTCCGCGACGGCGCCCAGACCCAGGGCGTCGATTTCTCGGCCGAGGACAAGCGCGCCGTCGCCGAGGCGCTGGACCGCCTGGGCGTCGACTACATCGAGGGCGGCTGGCCCGGAGCCAACCCGACCGACGACCGCTTCTTCGCCGAGAAGCCGACCTTCAAGTCCGCCCGCCTCGCCGCCTTCGGCATGACCCGCCGGTCTGGCCGTAGCGCCGCCAACGACCCCGGCTTGGCCGCGACGCTCGGCGCCGGCGCACCGGTTGCCACATTGGTCGGCAAGACCTGGGATTTCCATGTCGGCGTCGCGCTCGGCGTCTCGCTGGACGAGAACCTGAAGATGATCGCCGAGTCCGTGGCGCATGCCGCGACCCGGGCCGCCGAGGTCGTGTTCGATGCCGAGCACTTCTTCGACGGCTGGAAGGCCAACCGCGACTACGCCCTCTCGTGCCTGGAGGCCGCGCACAAGGCCGGCGCCCGCTGGCTCGTGCTCTGCGACACCAACGGCGGGACGCTGCCCGACGAGATCGAGTCAATCGTCCGGGACGCCGCGACCCGCGTGCCGGCATCGCATCTCGGCATCCACTGCCACGACGACACCGGCAACGCGGTCGCCAACTCGCTGGCTGCCGTCCGTGCCGGCGCGCGCATGATCCAGGGCACCTTGAACGGTCTCGGCGAGCGCTGCGGCAACGCCAACCTCGTGACCCTGATCCCGACACTGATCCTGAAGATGGGCTTCGAGACCGGCATCGGCGCCGAGGGTCTTCGCCGCCTGCCGCAGGTCTCGCACCTGCTAGACGAGCGGCTGAACCGAGCTCCGTCACGCCAGGCGCCCTACGTCGGCGAATCCGCCTTCGCCCATAAGGGCGGCCTGCACGCCTCCGCGGTCGAGAAGGATCCCCGCGCCTACGAGCATGTCGACCCGTCGTTGGTCGGCAATCGCCGGCACGTCGTCGTCTCCGACCAGGCCGGCCGCTCGAACCTAATCGCTCGCTTCCGCGAGATCGGGCTCGAGGTCTCCAACGACGACCCGCGCCTGCCGAAGCTGATCGACCAGGTGAAAGCACGTGAGGCCGAGGGCTACGCCTATGACGGCGCCGAGGCGAGCTTCGAGCTTCTCGCCCGCCGCGCCTTCGGCCAGGTGCCCGACTATTTCAGCGTCCGCCGCTTTCGCGTGATGGACGAGCGCCGCTTCAACGCGCGCGGCGAGCTGGTCACCGAGTCCGAGGCGACCGTCACCATCGGCATCGGCAACGTGCTCCACCACGAGGTCGCGATGGGCAACGGCCCGGTCAACGCCCTCGATACCGCGCTCCGCAAGGCGCTCGGCAACCTCTACCCGATGCTCGCCGAGGTGCGCCTCGTCGACTTCAAGGTCCGCATCCTGACCCAGTCCGGCGGCACCAGCGCGGTGACCCGCGTGATGATCGAGAGCGCCGACGGCGAGGGTCGCCGCTGGGACACGGTCGGCGTCTCGCCCAACATCATCGACGCCTCGCTCGACGCGCTCTCCGACAGCATCACCTGGAAGCTGATGCGCGAAGGCGTGCCGGCAGCGGCGGCGGCCTGACGCGATGGCCGGCACCGACCGCAAGCTGACGGGCCTGACCGGCGGCCCGCCGGTGATCCTCCATCAGCCGCAGCTGGGCGAGAACATCGGCCTCGCGGCGCGCGCCATGCTGAACTGCGGCCTGACCGAGATGCGCCTCGTAGCACCCCGCGACGGCTGGCCGAACGAGCGCGCCGTCGCCGCGGCCTCCGGCGCCAACGCGGTGATCGACAACGCCAAGGTCTATGCGACGCTGCCGGACGCGATCGCCGACCTGACCCATGTCTTCGCCACGACCGCGCGACCGCGCGGCATGGTGAAGCCGGTGATGACGCCGCGCGCCGCGGCCACCGCGCTCCGGACGCTGACCTCGGAGGGCCTGAAGCCGGGCCTGCTGTTCGGTCCGGAGCGCATGGGCCTCACCAACGACGACGTGCCGCTCGCCGACACGATCATCACCGTGCCGCTGAACCCGGGGTTCTCCTCGCTCAATCTCGCGCAGGCGGTGCTGCTGGTCGGCTACGAGTGGCTGCAGGCGGCGGATACGACTCCCGATACGCAGTACTGGGGCGGCGGCGACGAGCCGGCGCCGAAGGCCGAGCTGCTGAACTTCATGGAGCGCTTCGAGGCCGAGCTCGACGACTGCGGCTTCCTCCGCAACATCGAGCAGCGGCCGACCATGGTGCGGAACCTCCGCAACCTGTTCCAACGCGCCCGCCCGACCAGCCAGGAGCTGCGCACGCTGCACGGCGCCGTGCGCAACCTGGTCGACAAGAGGAAGAGCTAGTGCGTGCCGGCTCGAAGTCGCGGCTCTACCGCGACCTTCGAGCGGTCGGCACGCGCGACTTCAAGGACCAGTGCCCTTCGTCTCCGCCAGCACCATGTCCATCGCGCGGCGTAGGCGATGGAACAGCTCGCCGATCTCGGCTTCGGTGATGATCAGCGGCGGCGCCAGCACGATGCAGCGGTCGAGCGGACGCGTCAGGATGCCGGCCTCAAGCCCTGCCTCGTAGACCTTCTTCGCCGTACCGCCGACTTTGAGCGACGAGATGTTGCCCTCGAGCTGCTCGGCCGTGGGCTTGAACTCGACCGCGCCGCCAAGACCGAAATGCCGCGTGGTCGCGACCAGCGGATGATCGCGCAACGCATCGATCGCCTTGTTCCATGCCGGCATCAGCGACTGCACGTGCTTCACGATCTGGCGCTTCTCGAAGATCTCCAGCGTCTTCAGCGCGACCGCGGCCGGCACCGGATGGGCGTGATAGGTGCCGCTATGCGCGAACCAGCCGTTGGCGTCGCTGCCCTTCTCCATCGCCTTGTAGAACCCGTCGGACATCACGACGGCCGAGATCGGCTGGTAGGCGCCGGACATGCCCTTGGCGCAGGTGAAGCAGTCGGGCGTCACGCCGAAGGACTGCGATCCCCACATCTCGCCGGTGCGCCCGAAGCCGGTGACCACTTCGTCCAGGAAGAAGCGGACGCCGTACTCGTCGCAGACTTGTCTGATCTTCTGGAAGTAGCCGGTCGGCGGCACCGCCCAGCCGGCTGCGGTCGAAATCGGCTCGGCGAAGAAGGCGGCGACGGTCTCGGGCCCTGCCTTCTCGATCGCCTGGCGCACCTCCAGGGCGAGCCGATCGGCATAGGCATCTTCGCTCTCGCCGGGCGCAGCACCGGTCGGATGGCTGACATGAATGCAGTCGTCGGTCGGGATGCCGAAGCTCCGGTGCAGCCCGGTGCCGCCGCCGAGCGCGGTCATCGCGATGGTGCCGCCGTGATAGCTGCCGAAGCGCGAGATCACCTTCCGGCGCTCGGGATTCCCGGCATAGCCGTTGGCGTACCAGAGGAACTTGATCAGGCTGTCGTTCGCCTCCGAGCCGGTCGTGGCGAAGGCGACCTTGGCGTTCGGGAACGGAGCTGCCGCGGCCATGCGGTCGGCCAGCTCCATCACCACCGGCACGGTCCGGTGCGAGGCCGAGGGGTAGAAGGGCAGCGCCCGCATCTGGCGGATCGCCGCCTCGACCAGCTCCTCCTCGCTGAAACCGAGCGCCGCGCAGTAGAAGGACGAGACCGCCTCGACGTAGTCCCGGCCTCGTTCGTCGATGACGAAGATGCCCCGCCCGCCGGTGATCACGAGCGGCCGCTCGGTCCTGAGCTTCTTCAGGTCCGAGAAGCCTAAGATCATGCTATCGTTGCGATAATTCGCGCCGCGAAGGGCTGTAGCCATGGCCGCCGGCTCCCGCCTGAGGGGTGGTTCCGGGGGCAGCGTACACGGCCTAAGGCCGTGTTTGACAAGCGATTCCCCGTCCCTATACTCCGCGCCTCTTTCCGGGAACGTGAATGCATCCAACGAGATGCATTCCGGCCAATGGCCCTACCGGGACAACAACAGCCCAATACGGAGCAACCATGGCAAAGCGTGAAAGCGCGAAGTACAAGATCAACCGACGTCTCGGAGTGAATCTCTGGGGTCGGCCCAAGAGCCCGGTCAATCGCCGCGAGTACGGCCCCGGCCAGCACGGCCAGCGCCGCAAGAAGCCGTCCGACTACGGCATCCAGCTCATGGCGAAACAGAAGCTGAAGGGCTACTACGGAAACATCGGCGAGCGTCAGTTCCGCAAGCTCTACGAGGAAGCCGTGCGCCGCAAGGGCGACACCGGCGCCAACCTGATCGAGCTGCTGGAGCGCCGCCTCGACACTGTGGTCTATCGGATGAAGTTCGTGGCGACCGTCTTCGCCGCGCGCCAGTTCGTCAACCACGGCCACATCAAGGTCAACGGCAAGCGGGTCAACATCGGCTCCTACCTCGTGAAGGATGGCGACACCATCGAGGTCAAGGAGAAGTCCCGCCAGCTCAACACCGTGCTCGAGGCGTCTGCGCTTCCCGAGCGCGACGTGCCGGACTACATCGAGGTCGACCACAAGGCGATGAAGGGCAAGTTCGTCCGCAAGCCCGCCTTCGAGGACGTCCCCTATCCGGTGCAGATGGAACCGAACCTGGTCGTCGAGTTCTACTCGCGCTGATCGGTCGGGCCTCATCCAAGACAAGGGGCGTCGCCTTCGGGCGGCGCCCTTTTTATTTGGCGCGAAGCCTCACCGAATATTTAACAAGCATCCAGCCGACAGGTGCTTTCGGAAGTCCGGATTTCCTGCTTACCCGTTACATCAGGGGTGGTAAAAACGACGCCTATTTCCTCTGGGGGGAGACGAGATCATGGCTGGCCTGATTCCACCGGAACGCCTGCAGGGTCTGGTGAAGGACGTCTTCAGCAAGGCGCCGAAGACCTACACCTCGTTCAGCTCGACGCTGACCACGCTCAAGTCGATCGCCATGGCCGGCAGCCGGGCGGCGGTCGAATCGGGAATCCAGGCCGGCGTCACGATGGGCTCGGGCGTCTCCTCCGGTGTGGTCGTCGGTGCCGGCTTCGCCTCGATGACCCTGTTCCCGCTCGGCGCCGCGCTGGCGCCGTGGTTGGGCGCGCTGGCGATCGCCCAGGCATCGACCCAGATCTTCGCGCTCTACAATTTGAAGGAAGCCGCGACCAAGACCGGGGCCGGTGGCTACCCCTGCTCCTGCGGCAAGTGCGTCGAGAGCATCGGCTACATCATCAACAAGAAAGAGAACAACGTCGCGATCGCGGCGGTGAGCATCTTCACCGTCGGCCTGGCGCTGGCCGCCGACCGCATCAACTCGATCCGCAAGAGCTTTCAGAAGAACCGGCCGAAGGAGCAGATGTGCCGGAACCTGATCAACGGCGCACGCGGCGGCTGCATCTGCGCGATCGGCGCGATCATCCTGCTCTGCGGCGACTGGCCGGAAAAGGTCGAGAAGCAGCAGGCGCTCATCCTGGAGACGACGGCCATCATCTGGTCCGACGACAAGGAGAGCGGCGGCCTCGTCCGTCTCAAGACCAAGTGGTGACGACGGCTTAGGAGATACCGTCGGTCCCGGCGCCGCAGACGATGGCGCAGACCTTGGCGCCCTTCGGCAGCTCGACCCTGCCGAGAAGCGCCGCGGCGACCGAGGCGGCACCGGAGAGCTCGGCAGCGATGCCGAGCTCTTTCCACAACCAGCGGGCGCCTTCCCGCATCTCTTCGTCGGTCACCAGAACGATCTTCTCGACGTGTTTGCCGATCAGGTCGAGGTTGACCTGATCCGAGCGCTTGGCCGAGAGCGTGCTGACCTTGCTCGTGATCTTGTCGAGGGTGACCAGCTTCCCGGCCTTGACGCTGTCGTGCAGCGTCGGCGCGCCGACCGGCTCGATGCCGATGATGCGGACGCTCGGCTTCACCGCCTTGATCGCGGCGGCCACGCCGGCTGCGAAGCCGCCGCCGCCGATCGCGGTCAGGACGATGTCGACGTCGGGCAGGTCTTCCAGGATCTCGAGGCCGACCGTGCCCTGGCCCTGGATGACCGGCTCGTCCTTGAACGGATGAATGTAGGTCAGGCCCTCGCGCTCGGCATGCCGCATCGCCTCCGCGTTCGAGTCGTCCCAGACCTCGCCGAAGCTGATCGGCTCGGCGCCGAAGGCCTTGATCGTCGCCGCCTTCTCGGGCGGTGCGCTCGAAGGGAGATAGACGATCGCGCGGGTCTTGGCGATCCAGCCGGCATAGGCGACCGCCTTGCCGTGATTGCCGCCGGACGCGGTGATGATGCCCTTCCTGATCGCGGCTTCCGGCAGGCTCTTCAGCGCGTTGACGGCACCCCGCGGCTTGAACGAGCCGGTGATCTGGAGGTACTCGAGCTTGAGTGCGAGCTCGGGACCGGATGTCACGGGCGACGCCGTCGCCATCATCGGCGTGCGGCGGACGAGCCCCTTGATGCGCGCCTGGGCGGCGCGGAAATCGCCAAGCGTGTAACCCATGGAAGCTGCCTTAGGCTGACGGTTGGACGAGATGACAAGCGACGTGATGCCCGCCGCCGACGTCGACCAGCGGCGGCTCGATCGTCTTGCATCGCGCCTCGGCGTACTGGCAGCGCGTGTGGAAGCGGCAGCCGGCCGGCGGGTTCAGCGGGCTGGGCACGTCGCCGCTGAGCACGACGCGGGTGCGCTTCTGGTCGGGTCGGGCGATCGGGATCGCCGACAGCAGCGCCTGCGTATAGGGGTGCTTCGGCGTCGCGTAGAGGCTGTGCTTGTCGGTCAGCTCGACGATCTTGCCGAGATACATCACCGCGACCCGGTCGGCGATGTGCCGTATGACCGCGAGGTTGTGGCTGATGAAAAGATAGGTGAGCCCGAATTCCTTCTGCAGGTCCTGCATCAGGTTGATGACCTGGGCCTGGATCGAGACGTCGAGCGCCGAGACCGGCTCGTCGCAGACGATGAACTGCGGGCGAAGGGCGAGCGCGCGGGCGATGCCGATGCGCTGGCGCTGGCCGCCGGAGAACTCGTGCGGGTAGCGGTTGGCGTAGGTGCGGGCGAGACCGACGATGTCGAGGAGCTCGTGCGCCCGCGCCCGGCGCGAGGCAGAGGTGCCGACGCCGTGGATCACCATCGGCTCGCAGATGATGCTCTCGACCGTCATGCGCGGATTGAGCGATGAGAACGGATCCTGGAAGATGATCTGCAGCTCGCGCCGGCGCTCGCGCATCTCTCTCGGCGAGATGCGAGCAAGGTCGGTGCCGTCATAGCGGAGCGCTCCGGTCGTCGGCTCGATCAGGCGGAGCATCAGGCGGCCGGTGGTCGACTTGCCGCAACCGGACTCGCCGACGAGGCCAAGCGTCTCGCCGCGGGCGACGGTGAAGCTGATGCCGTCGACGGCGCGCACCACCCCGACATCGCTGGACGAGAAGAAGCCCTTCCGCACGGGGAAGTGCTTGACGAGGTTGTCGACCTCGATGAACGGGGCCGCAGCGGCGGCCATCCTGGCCGCGGCGGTCATGGCCTGTCCTCGTAGCCGGTGTGGCGGATGCAGGCGGCGCGATGCGCCGGCATCAGCTCGATCAGCTTCGGCTCGATCGCGGTGCAGGGCTGCTGCGCGTACTTGCAGCGTGGATGGAAGCGGCAACCCGGCGGGAAATCGTGCGGGCTCGGGATCGAGCCTTCGATCGCCGGCAGGCGGTCGACGACATGGTCGAGCTGCGGCACCGACTGCAGCAGGCCTTCGGCGTAAGGATGCTGGGGCGCGCGGAACAGGCCGCCGACCGGGCCGGTCTCGGCGACGCGGCCGGCATACATCACGATCACGCGCTGGACGAACTCGGCGACGACGCCGAGGTCGTGGGTGATCAGGACCACCGCCATGCCGAGCTCCTTCTGGAGCCCGCGCAGCAGGTCGAGGATCTGCGCCTGGATGGTGACGTCGAGCGCGGTGGTCGGCTCGTCGGCGATCAGGAGCTTCGGCGAGCAAGCGAGCGCGATGGCGATCATCACGCGCTGGCGCATGCCGCCCGAGAGCTGGTGCGGGTACTCGTCGACGCGGCGCTCGGCCGAGGGGATCTCGACCAGCTTCAGCAGCTCGACCGCGCGGCGCCTGGCGGCGGTGCGGTCCATGCCCTGGTGCTGGCGGAGCGTTTCCATGATCTGGTCGCCGACGGTGAACACCGGGTTCAGCGACGTCATCGGCTCCTGGAAGATCATCGAGATGCGCGAGCCGCGGATCTTCCGCATCTCGGCTTCCGACTTGGCGAGCAGGTCCTCGCCTTCGAAGTGGATCGAGCCGGTCGAGATCCGACCCGGATGCGCGATCAGGCGCATGATCGAGAGCGCGGTCACGCTCTTGCCCGAGCCCGACTCGCCGACGATGCCCAGCACCTCGCCGGCGGCGAGATCGAAGCTAATCCGGTCCACAACGGTCGCCGACCCGAAGGAGGTCGACAGCCCTTTGACCGACAGGAGCGGCGTGGTCATCGCGTCTCCACTTTCATGCGCGGATCGAGGACATCTCGAAGCCCGTCGCCGAGGAGGTTAAGGCCAAGCACGGTGACCGCGATAGCGATGCCGGGATAGAGCGAAATCCACGGTGCTTCGCGAATGTAGTTGCGGCCCTCGGAGATGATGTTCCCCCAGGTGGGCGTCGGCGGCGGCGGGCCGACGCCGATGAACGAAAGCACGGCCTCAGCCAGCACCGCGATGGCGAAGATGAAGGTGAGTTGGACGATCAGCGGCGCCATCGAGTTGACCAGCACGTGCCGGAACAGGATGCGGACATGGCCGGCGCCGGACGCCAGCGCCGCCTGCACGTAGTCCATCTCGCGCACCACCAGCACCGAGGCGCGGACGATGCGCGCGGTGCGCGGCGTGTAGGCCACGGTCAGCGCCAGCACGGCGTTGAACTCGGACGGACCCAGCGTCGCGGCGAGCGCGATCGCGAGCAGGATCGCCGGAAAGGCCATGAGGCCGTCCATGACGCGCATGATCGGGTTGTCGAGCTTCCGGAAATATCCGGCCGAGGCCCCGATCAGCGTGCCGAACACGGCATTCATGACGACGACCATGAAGCCGATACGGAGGCTCACCTGGCTGCCGTAGATCAGGCGCGAGAGCACGTCGCGGCCGAAATTGTCGGTACCGAGCCAGTGCGTCGCGTTCGGCTCGCCGAGCCGGTAGCGGTAATTATTCTGGTTCGGGAGATGCGGCGCGAGCAGCGAGGCGAAGACAGCCATGCCGAGGACGATCAGGAAGAGAATCAGCCCGGTCAGGAACAGCCGATGCGTGAATAGGCGTCGCGGCAAGGTCGACCGGCGCCAACGGTCGAGCAGCAAGCCGACTCGGGTTTCCATCGCGGCGTCAGTCATAGCGCACCCGCGGATCGAGATAGGCATAGAGGATGTCGACGGCGATGTTGACCAGCACGAAGATCGAGGCCAGGAGCAACAGACCGCCTTGGATCACCGGGAAATCGCGCCTGAGGATGGCACCGATGATCAGGCGCCCGACGCCGGGAAGCGAGAACACCTGCTCGATCACCAGCGAGCCGCCGAGCAGGATGCCGACGATCAGGCCGATGACGGTTATCACCGGGATCATCGTGTTGGCGAGCGCATGGCGGCCAACGACAACCCATTCGGGCATACCTTTGGCGCGGGCCGTGCGCACGTAGTCCTGGCGCAGCACCTCGAGCATCGTGGCACGCGTGATGCGGGCGATCAGGCCGGTCTGGGTCAGTCCAAGTGCCAGCGCCGGCATCGTCATCGAGCGCAACCAGCCGATGAAGCTTTCGCTCATCGGCACGAAGCCGCCGGTCGGAAGCCATCCGAGCGACACCGCGAAGACATAGATCATCACCAGACCGAACCAGAAATCCGGCACCGAGAGGCCGAGCAGCGCGATGGTCATCGCGGTCTGATCGGTGAGCGTGTTCTGGCGGATGGCGGCGACGACGCCGAGCGTCATTCCGACGAAGACCGCCATGAACAGGCCGGCGGCGGCCAGGGACAGGGTGACGGGCGCACGCTCGACCATCGCCTCGGCGACGCCGCGGTTCAGCAGGATCGACTGACCGAGGTCGCCATGAGCGAGCCGCCCGTAATAGCCGATCATCTGCTCGTGGAACGGCCGGTTAAGCCCGAGGCCCTCACGGATGCGGCGGATCTCGTCGCCCGACGCACCAGGCCCTGCGATCTCCGCCGCCGGATCACCGGGGACGAGGAAGATGATCAGGAAGGTGACGAGGGAGACGACGATCAGGACTGGAATCGCCGATAGCAGTCGATAGACCAAGTAACGCAGCATCGGCCTGCCCTGCCCCCTCCTTCTTGGTGCTGTTATCTTATTTGCACCGGAAGTCGCGGACCATAAGACAAGCCTTCCCCTCGGCGCAACCCTATCATAAAACAATGTTCCGATTGGAAAAACGACGCGAAAGTCTCCGTTGATGGACGCCCGGTTGATCGTCAATCCGCGCTTCGAAAACTCCGGCTATGGCGACCGTCAGCGTGCCGTCCTGTCCGAGGACGATTTCCAGGCGGCGGAGCGGGCGATCCTGGCTTGGCCGGAATATGCGGCGACCCCGCTGGTGGAGCGTCCGGACATCGCCGAGCGCTTCGGCGTCGGGTCGCTTCGCATCAAGTACGAAGGCGCCCGTTTCGCCGTCCAGAGCTTCAAGGCCCTGGGACCGGCCTATGCGGCGCAGCGCCTGGTCGAGAAGGCGAAGCCCCCGGTGATCCTGGCCTCCGCCACCTCCGGCAACCACGGTCGCGCCGTCGCCTGGGCCGCACGCCGCATGGGCGTCGCCTGCCGCATCTACATGAACGAGGGCGTGAGCCAGGGGCGCGCACGGGCGATCGAGGCCTTCGGCGCCACGGTGATCCGCGTGCCGGGCACCTATGACGACGCGCTGGCCCGCTGCCACGACGACGCCGAGAACGACGGCACCTACGTGATCTCCGACATCGCCCAGGCGGCCTATCCGGACGTGCCGGCGCACACGATGCACGGCTACGCGATGCTGGGGCAGGAGCTGGCGGATGCCGCCGACGACGCGACCCACGTCTTCGTCGGCGCCGGCATCGGCGCGCTCGCCGGCGCGATCACGGGCCGGCTTTGGCAGCGCCTCGGCGCCGCCCGCCCCAAGGTCGTGGTGGTCGAGCCGCTGACCGCCGACGCCGTCTACCAGAGCGCCGCCCGCGGCAAGCTTTCCGATACCGACGGCTCGCTCGCCACCGTGATGGACGGGCTTTCCGTCGGCACCGCCTCGCACCTCGCCTGGGAGATCCTGGACGAAGGCGCCTACGGCTTCCTCGGCATTCCGGACCCTCCGGCGGTGCAGGCGATGCGCCTCGCCCATGACGGCGCCGACTCCCTCGTCATCGGCGAGACCGGCATCGCCGGCCTTGCCGGCGCGCTGGTCGCGACCGAGGATCGGAAGATCCGCCGCGATCTCGGAATCGACGGGAAGTCGAAGATCGTCGCGGTCGCCTGCGAGGGCGCGACCGACCTCGAGGTCTTCCATCGACTGCTCAAGGGAGGCACGGCATGAGCCGGCCCAGGATCGCGCTCGGCGCGCTGCTGTTCGAAGGCAACACGCTCTCGCCGGTCGTCACCGGCCGGGCCGATTTCGCCAGCAAGTACCTCGAGTCCGGCGACGCGATCCCGGCCAAGCTCGCCGCGACCAACACCGAGGTCGGCGGCGCGCTCGAAGTCTTCCGCTCAGCCGACGTCGACATCGTGCCGCTGATCGCGACCCATGGCGGCGCGGGCGGCCGGGTCGCGGCCAAGGCCTACACGGAATTCCGCGACGAACTGCTGGAGCGCCTCAAGTCGGCCGGCAAGGTCGACGGCATCTATCTCGCCCTTCACGGCGCCTTCATCGCCGAAGGCACCGACGACGCCGAGGGCGAGATCCTGGCGGCGGTCCGCGCGATCGTGGGCCCCGAGGTGCCGATCGCGGTCTCCTGCGACCTGCACGGCCACATCACGCCCGAGATGACGCGCCACGCGCAGATCCTGGTGGGCTATCGCGAGTATCCGCACGACGATACGCGCGAGACCGGGGCACGCTGCGCCGGCCTCCTGCTGCGCACGATGAAGGGCCAGATCAAGCCGGTGAGCCGCTTCCGCCGCGCGCCGATGATCCTTCCCGCCCAGCGCCAGCGCACCAAAGGCGACGGCCCGATGCGCCAGATCATCGACCTGGCGCGCGCCCGCGAGGCCGACGGGACGGTGCTCGCCGCGAGCTACTTCTGCGTCCAGCCCTGGCTCGACCTGCCGGGAGTGGGGGTTACCGCGGTAGCCGTCGCCGACGGCGATGCCGAGGCCGCCGACCGGGTCGCCGGCGAGATGGTGCGAATGCACTGGGCCAAACGCCGCGAGTTCCTGGTGCCGACCGAGAAGCCGGCCGATGCGATCGCCAAGGGTCGGGCGCTCTCAGGCGGGCCGGTGATCCTGGCCGACGCCGCGGACTGCGTCGGCGGCGGCGCTTCGGGCGACTCCTCGGTGGTGCTCCGCGCCTTGCTCGAACACGCGCCCGACCAATCGGCGGCGATTCACATCGTCGATCCGGAGACGGTGATCCAGGCGAAGCGGGTCGGCGTGGGCAAGCGCTTCCGCGCCAGGCTCGGCAACCACACCGCAAAACTGGGCGGTCCGCCGTTGGAGGCCGAGGTCCTGGTCGAGCGGGTCGAGCCCAATGCGAGCTTCCGCTATTCGGGCGGCCTCATGGGCGGCGTCGAGGCCTCGATCGGCGATGCCGCGGTGCTGGCGATCGGCCCGATCAAGGTGCTCTGCGCCTCGCTCTCCTCCTACGAATACGCCGACGAGCCGTTCCAGGCGCTCGGCATCGACGCACGCCGGATGAAGTTCATCGTGGTGAAGAACCCGATGAACTACCAGCAGGCCTATGCCGGGGCGCCGGCGATGTTCGTGCTGGATACGCCCGGTCCGACCACCTGCAACCTGGCCTCGGTCGCCTGGAAGCGGATGGACCGCCCTTGCTTCCCCATGGAGGACGGTTTCGACCCGGTTTTTGCCGCGGGCTAAGCGTCGCAGGCAGGCCGGCACGGCTTGCCATTTCGCATACGAAAAGCCAATCTGCCGGCCGCTTTTCGCTGAGTTGGTCTAAACTGGGGTTTACATGCGACGTAACGATATTTGGCAGGCGCGGGTCGATCTCGCCGCCGCTTTGCGCTGGGCCCATCGGCTCGGCTGGCAGACGGGCGTCTGCAACCACTTCAGCGTCATGGTTCCCGGGTCCGAAGATCTGTTCCTGGTCAATCCGGAAGGCCTCTACTGGGCCGAGGTGACGGCGTCGAACATCGTGATGTGCGACCTCGACGGCAAGGTCGTCGAAGGCAACCACACAGTCGAGGACACCGCCTTCTACCTGCATGCGCCGATCCATCGGCACAACAAGAAGCATCAGGCGGTGCTGCACACGCATATGCCCTATGCGACCGCGCTCTGCCTGGTCGACAACGGCCGCATCGAGCCGGTGAACCAGTCGGCTTTGGCCTATATCGACCGCACCGCCTACGACGAGGACTATTCGGGCCTCGCCCTCTCCTACGAGGAAGGCACACGCGTCGCCAAGCTGATGGGCGACAACACCACGATCATGATGCGCAACCACGGGCCTCTCGTGGCCGGCGGCACGCTCGCCGAAGCTTTCGACCGCCTCTACTTCCTCGAGGACATCTGCCGCGTGCAGCTGTTCGCGATGCAGTCGGGCAAGCCGATGAAGCGCGTCGGCCAGCCGATGATCGAAGAAGTCCGCGGCATCATGGAAAGCGGCATCGGCTACGCCGACAAGCACTTCGCCGGCATCAAGCGTATGCTCGACCGGCTCGAACCCGACTACAAGAACTGAGGGGACAACGCGTCATGACCGTGATCAAGATGCCGAAGACCGACAGCGCCGAGTGGAAGGCCAGGGTCGAGCTCGCGGCGACCTTCCGCATCGCCAACCGGCTCGGCTGGAACGAAGGCATCGCCAACCACTTCTCGGTCCAGGTCGGCCCCGACCGCTACCTGCTGAACCCGTACGAGCTGCACTTCCGCGAGATCACGGCCTCCAACCTGCTGCTGGTCAACGGCAAGGGCGACATCATCTCGGGCGAAGGCCAGGTCCGCACGGTCGCCTTCTACCTGCATCCGCGCCTGCACACGCTGCTGCCGAGCGCGACCGCGATCATCCACGCGCATCCGCCCTACGCCACGGCGATCGCCTGCGTGAAGGGCGGCCGCATGGACAACAGCCACGCGATCGCGATGGGCCTCGCCAAGCAGGTCCACTACGAAGACACGATGACCGGCCCGGTCGACGAGGAAGCGATCCAGAAGCTTGCTAAGGAAGTCGGCTCGAAGTGCGTGATCATGCATGCGATGCACGGCCTCACCACTGTCGGGCCGACCGTCGCCGACGCCTTCGACCACTTCTACTTCTTCGAGCGCTGGGCCATGTACACGGTGCTCGCCCGCCAGATGGGCCAGCCGGTGCACGACCTCGACCCGAAGATCCTCAAGGACAGCCCCGGCCGCGACAAGGGCCTGTCGCCGCCGGCCGCCCAGGCGCATCTGAACGCCTGGATGCGCGTGCTCGACAAGGACGAGGACGACTACAAGTCCTGATCTGACGTAACGGTCGGGGATCGTGCGATCCCCGACCGCTCCGCTGCCGCGGAGCCCCAGACGCGCCTCGCCGCTCGGCCCTTTTCCAAATTCGAAGCATTCTCGACGCGACGTCGCGGGCGTAGACTTCCCGCCGATGGCGGAGATCGTGAACCTGAAGCAGGCGCGGAAGTCCCGCGCCCGCGCCGAGCGCGAGAAGCAAGCCGAGGCCAACCGGCTCAAGTTCGGCCGCCCGAAATCCGAGACCGACAAGAAGCGGCTGGAAGAGGCCCGGGCGGAACGCGCGCATGAGGGTCACAAGCTCGACGACGAGAGCTAGTCCCCGAGCGCGACACCCTCGCGGCGCGGATCGGCGCCGCCGACCAGGCCCTTCTTCGTCACCACGATGCCCTGGATGCCCGAGGTGAACTCGGAGATCCGCGTGTCGTGCCCGAGCGCTTTCAGCGACGCGGCGATCGCCGGCGCCGACGGGCCTTCCTCGATCTCGGTCGGGCCGTTGCGGCTGCCGATGTTGGGGAACGAGATCGCCGACTGCACGTCCTGGCCCCAGTCGAGCGTGGCGACGATCGTCTTCGCGACGTAGTTGATGATGACGCTGCCGCCAGGCGATCCCACGACCATCGCGAGCTTCCGGTTCCGGTCGAACACCAGCGTCGGCGCCATCGAGCTGCGCGGGCGCTTGCCGGCCTCGACGCGGTTGGCGACCGGCTTGCCGTTCTCCTCGGGCGAGAACGAGAAATCGGTCAGCTGGTTGTTGAGCAGGAAGCCGCGCACCATCAGGCGCGAGCCGAACTGGTCCTCGATCGTCGTCGTCATCGAGACCGCATTGCCGAAGCGGTCCACGATCGAGATCTGCGTCGTCGACGGCAGCTCGAGCGCATCGTCCGTCCCAAGCGATGCGCTCCAGAGCGGCGGCGTTCCGGGTTGCGCCGTCTTCAGCGAGGTGTCCGGCTTGATCTGCGCGGCGCGGGACCTGAGGTAACCGCGGTCAGTCAGGCCCTTCACCGGAACGGAAACGAAGTCCGAGTCCGCCATGTAGAGGCCGCGATCGGCATAGGCCAGACGCTCGGCCTCGGCCATCAGATGCAACCCGCGGATCGACCACGGCGCCTCGGCCTCGAGGTCGAAGCTCTCCAGGATGCCGAGGATCTGCAGCAACGTGAGTCCGCCCGAGGATGGCGGCCCCATGCCGCAGACCTCGTAGCGCCGATAAGGGCCGCAGACCGCCGGCCGCTCCTTCGCGCGATAGCCTGCGAGATCGGCTTCGGTGAGATCGCCGGCATTGGCGGCGCCGCGCACGGTCGCGACGATGTCGCGGGCGATCTCGCCCGAGTAGAAGGCGTCGGGGCCACGCGACGCGATCGCACGCAGCGTATCGGCGAGAGGTTGGTTGATCAGAATCGTTCCGACCGGCTTCGGACTGCCGTCGGCCCCGTAGAAATAGTCCTTCGCCGCCGACGTCTTCGCGAGATGCTGCTCGGACTTCAGGAGGCCGTTCAGACGCGGCGAGATCGGGAAGCCCTTCTCGGCGAGCTCGATCGCCGGCTCGAACAGCGTCGCCCACGGCAGCCTGCCGTGCGCTTTGTGCGCGAGCTCGAGCCCGCGCAGCACGCCCGGCACGCCGACCGACCTGCCGCCGATCACCGCGTCGTAGAAACGGAGCGGCTTCCCGTCGGAGCCAAGGAAGCGGTCGGGCTTCGCCGCCGCCGGCGCGGTCTCGCGTGCATCGACGGTGGTAAGCGCCTTCTTGCTTGCGTTCCAGATCACCAGGAAGGCACCGCCGCCGATGCCGGAGGACTGCGGCTCGACCAGGTTCAGCACCATCTGGGTCGCGATCGCCGCATCGACGGCGCTGCCGCCGGCGCGCAGCATCTTGCGCCCCGCTTCCGCCGCCAGCGGATTGGCGGCAGCGACCATCTGGCGCTTCGCATGCACAGCGACCTTGTCGGTTCTGCCTGTGGCGGCCTCCGGCTGGGAGGGCACCTGCGCAACGACGGGAAGAGAAACGATGAAGGAGAGAAGGCTCAGCGACAGCGCGTAGGCGAGCTTGGTCATCGGCCTCTCCTTCCGTGGATCAGCGCCCCCGGCGGCGGGCGATCGGTTCGCTCGCCTGCGCTTCCATGTCCCAGGGGAAGAGGATCCAGGTGTCCTGGCTGACCTCGGTGACGAAGGTATCGACCAGCGGCCGGCCAGCCGGCTTGGCGTAGACGCTGGCGAAATGCGCCTTCGGCAGCATGGCGCGCACCGCCTTGGCGGTGACGCCGGTATCGACCAAGTCGTCGACGATGAGCCAGCCGTCGCCGTCCCCCTCGGCGCGCTTCAGCACCATCAGCTCGCCCTGGCTGCGGTCGTCGTAGCTGGCGATGCAGACGGTGTCGATCAACCGGATCTCGAGCTCGCGCGCGACGATCGTCGCCGGAACCAGGCCGCCGCGGGTGATCGCGACGATCCCGGTCCACGGCCCCTTCTCCAACAGGCGCCAGGCGAGCGCTCGGGAGTCGCGATGCAGCTCGTCCCACGAGACGGGGAAGGTGCGGTTGGATCTGTCGCTCACGAGGACCTCACGCTGTCGACGCGCCGTAATAGAGCGTCACGGTGTGCTTCGC
>JBGALV010000008.1:0-75507 GCA_044223515.1 Alphaproteobacteria bacterium | reverse complement strand
GTTCATACGATTGGCTCTGCTCGGTGCTTCAATGTGGAATAATTGGCTTTGTACCGTCCTCTCAAAAGATGATGTGCGAAGGCTCGATCTAGACCGAAAGGCAGCGCAGCTGTCGAAGTCTGAACTGGAAGACCTTGCTTCAGCGGCACGACTTGATCGCCTGCCCTTATTGACGCGGAACGGCGCCAACTTTTCCGATGTCGACTTTCGTTCCGTTATGCCATCCCTCTCATTCTCCAATTTCGTTTTTCCTCAAGGCACAAGCTTCGAAGGTGCGACATTCGGGGGCCTCGATGTTGACGCTGGGGCCGTAGGCCACGCTCAATTCGCGGATGCCATTTTTGACGACTCAGCGAGTTTTCGTAGAGCGTGCTTTGGTAACGCCTCCAACTTCTCCGGCGCTATATTTGGGTTTGCAATTGATTTCACCGAAGCTCGTTTTGGCGACGATACAAATTTCAGCAGATGTGGCTTCGGTCCAGCGTGCCGCTTCGCATCAGCAAAGTTTGGTCATAGGACAAATTTTGCTGGAGCCTACTTTCAGAATGATGCCGACTTTTCGCATTCGGTAATTGGTGGCTGGCCCATCCTTAATGTGGACCTTCCAATGGCTTTCAGTGACTTCTCCGAGACAGTTTTCGGCGGCCAAGCTGTCTTCTCGCACTGCCAACTGAATGACCGTGTCAGCTTCGCGAATTGCACCTTCCGAAGCAGGTTAATGTTCGACCACGCAAACTTCGCACAAGGGTGCAATCTGTCTGGAGTTGAGAAAGTTCAACGCCCCCCGGATCATGGCAGCGGGCCAGATACGCCGCAGGGACAATTAGCGCGCGATCGGGTCCTCAACGCAGACTCATCAAAGTTTTTTGGATATGTGTCGTTTGAAAGTGCCGTCTGCGTAGGTGTCGTAAATTTGGAGCGACGTTGCCCTGTATCTTTGTATCTGACCAACGCAGTTTTTTACCAACCGCCCATTTTGCCCGCCGCCGACGACATCCACACGATTCATGTCATTGGGATGAAAATATACTTCGGTAGTAGGAGAAAAACGCTCCGACGGTTTTGGACCAACGACATCAATACGGTCGCTTCAATCCGTCGCCTCCGCAAGACGATGGCCGACCTCCATGCTCATGATATTGAAAGAGAGCTGTTCATTCTCGAACGGCAGGCAGAGCGCGGGATTCTTTGGTCGCGAGATGATGGACAAAGCCGACTTGCCGCCATTTCATTGACTCTTCTTCTGTTTGGCTACGGCACAATCTCGGGCTTTGGGCGAAGCGTTCTTAGGCCATCAATATGGTTAGCTGCAACTACGGGCGTTTTTCACTTTCTCTATCTTATTCTCACTGACAAAAGCATTCGCTCTGCGTTCGACGCCGATCTCGTCTCATTTACCCTGGGCAGTGCCCTACCCTTCGCAAGTGGCCTGAACCCCGCGCGAAAGGATGTTCTCACGCGACTCTTTTCGCATTTCGACCCACTTTTTGGATGGACGATTAAGGTTCCCCTACTGGTCGAGATTCTTTCAATGCTCCAATCCCTTCTCGGGGCGGCGTTTCTTTTTTTTCTTCTTTTAGCCGTTCGTAACCGATTCAAAATCAACTGAAGCTATGGTCAGGCATAATAACTGGCCAATTCCAGCATTGCCCTTCCTCAGCATCTCTGGCGTGATCGACCGCGCATGACCCGCGCCTCCAAGCCCGCGCTCGCCGCCTGGTGCCTGTTCGACTGGGCGAACTCGGCTTACTTCACCGTCGTCGTCACCTTCATCTTCGCGACTTACTTCACCGAGGCGGTGGCGATCGATCCCACCGCCGGCACGACGCAGTGGGGGCACGCTTCCTCGATCGCCGGGCTCGCGATCGCGCTGCTGGCCCCGGCGCTCGGCGCCATCGCCGACCAGGGACGCGGACGGAAGCTCTGGGCGGTCCTGTTCTCGCTGCTCTGCATCGGCGCGACGGCGCTGCTCTGGAACGTGAAGCCGACGCCGTCCGACGTGCCGCTGGCGCTGGCGCTCGTCGTGATCGCGACGCTCGGCGCGGAGTTCGCGGTCGTCTTCTACAACGCGATGCTGCCGGGCTTGGTGCCGCCCGAGCGGCTCGGCCGCTTCTCCGGCTGGGGCTGGGGCATCGGCTATCTCGGCGGTCTCGGCTGCCTGGCGCTGGCGCTGCTGGGCTTCGTGCAGACCGACACGCCGCTGTTCGGCGTCGGAAAGGAGGCGGCCGCCAACATCCGCGCCACCGCGCCGATGACCGCGCTCTGGTACCTGGCGTTCATGCTGCCCTTCGTCTTCCTCACCCCCGACGCGCCGGGACGCGGATACCCGCCCTCGACCGCGCTAAAGATCGGGATCTCGACGCTGGCCCGCACGATCCGCGAGGCGCGCGGGGAGCCGGCGCTGTGGCGCTTCCTGCTCGCCAACATGCTCTACACCGACGGCCTCACCACGATGTTCGCTTTCGGCGGCATCTACGCCGCCGGCACCTTCGGCTTCTCCTTCGCCGAGGTGATCCAGTTCGGCATCGCGCTCAACGTCACCGCGGCGATCGGCGCGGCCGCGTTCGGCTGGGTCGACGACCGGCTGGGTGCCAGGACGGCAATCGTCTCGGCGCTCGCCGGACTGATCGTCTCCAGCGTCGCCGTGCTGATCGGCACGTCGAAGGCGGTGTTCTGGATCGCGGCCCTGCTGGTCGGCCTGTTCCTCGGCCCCGTGCAGGCGGCGTCACGCACCTGGATGGCACGGCACGCGCCGGAGGAAAAGCGCGCCGAGCTGTTCGGGCTGATGGCGCTCTCCGGCAAGGCGACGGCGTTCCTGGGCCCCCTGCTGCTCGCCGAGGTAACGCGCGCGACTGGCAGCCAGCGCTGGGGCATGGCGACGATCCTGCTCTTCTTCGTCGGCGGGCTCGCCCTTCTGCTCTCGGTCCCGGCAAAGCGAGAGAGCTGATCCAAGTTGCCGCCGTCCTTCGCCAACTCGCGCGACGTCAGCTACCAGGAGATCGGCGCCTTCGTCGCCGCCGCCCGCCGGGCGATCACGCCCCGGCGCGACGGGCGCAAGCCGGTCGTCTATCCCTTCCCGGGCGTCGACTTCATCGGCCACATCTGGTTCGACCCTCACATCCTCCGCACCCTGTTCCCGGCGGAGACGCATCAGGTTTTCTTCCTGCCGTTGCCGCTCTCGCATCGCATGAACTCGCGCATGGCGAGCCTGGCGATGCGCGGGCTCGAGATCGTCGACGACCTCGCGCTCGACCCGCAGATCCTCTTCCGCGTCGCCTCGACGTTGTTCCGCGACCAGTCGCGCTTCGACTTCGCCGATCTCCATGTCGTCTTCGGCGGCGCCTCGCGACTGGCGAGCGAGATCTATCACCACGCCCATCGCGGCCGGCCCCGGCAGGCGACGCTCACCCTCACCGATGAGGAAGAGAGCGAAGGTCGCGCCGCGGCCGAGCGCGCCGGCATCGACCTCGCCCGCCCGCTCGTCGTGCTCCATGCGCGCTCGCCCGGCTACAACGAGCAGCACGTCTTCAACCGCTTCCGCGACTGCACCATCGCCAACTACACGCCGGCGATCGAGATGCTGGTGCGCCGCGGGTATTCGGTGGTGAGGATCGGCGATGCCTCGATGCCGCCCCTGCCGGCCAGGGGTCCGCACATCCACGACGTCGCACATGACGCCGAGCGCAGCCCGCTCTTCGACGTCTGGGCGATCGCGCGGTCGGCGTTCCTGATCCAGTGCTTCTCGGGTCCCGCCGACATCGGCCGCGCCTTCGGCCGGCCGCTGCTCGGCATCAACGGCTACATCAGCGACTTCGCCGAGCTCGAGACCGGCCACCTGCTGCTGCCGAAGCGGATCGAGGAGATCGCGACCGGCCGGCCGCTCGACTTCGCTGAGATCCTGGAGCGGCGCCTCACCTGCCTCTGGCACGGCGACCAGCTCGACGGGCTCGGGCTTCGCATGACCGAGGCCGGGCCGGAGGCGATCGAGGAGGCCTGTGCCGAGTTCATCGACGGCCTCGGCACGCCGCCGGGAGCGCCGACCCGTTTCGAGCAGCTGAACGAGCAGGAGAACGCGTTGCGCCGCGCCGTCGGCGGGCCCTATCCGGAAGACCGCTACTGGTCGATGGACCTGCCCGGATCGCGGCTCGCCACTTCCTTCCTCGACCGCAATCCCGGCTTCCTCGACCGTGCGCCGCCGCCGATCGAAGGGCGGCCCCCGCCACCGCCGCCGATGCTCTACAGGACCGCGTGATGACCCACCTGATCGTTTCCAGAAGCGGCGACGTGCTGCGGGTCGTCATCGACCGGCCGGAGAAGCGCAACGCGCTGTCCAGGGCGGTTCTGGCCGAGGTCCATCTCGTCTTTGGCGAACACGCGAAGGACGAGACGATCAAGGCCGCGGTGCTGACAGGATCAGGCGACAGGTGTTTCGCCGCCGGCGGCGACTTGAGGGAGCTCGAAGCGGTGCGCGATCCGGAAGCCGCGAAAGCCTTCTCGATCGAGGCCAAGGCGGCGCTGCAAGCCGTGCGCGACTTCCCGGTGCCGGTGATCGCGCGCCTCAACGGCGATGCGCTCGGCGGCGGCGCCGAGCTGGCGCTGGCCTGCGATCTTCGCGCGATGGCGGCGCAGGCCCGTCTCGGATTCCTTCAAGGCAGGCTCGCCGTCACCACCGGCTGGGGTGGCGGCTACGACCTCATCCGGCGCGTCGGCTCGTCGACCGCGCTCCGGCTGCTCGGCAGCGCCGCGATGCTTTCGGCGACGGAGGCGGCCTCCCTGGGTCTCGCCGATTCCGTCGCTGACGACGCCGACGCGGCGGTCGAGATGCTGCTGGCGCCGATGCTGAAGCAGAGCGCTCACGTGCTGCGCGGGTTCAAGGCGATCGCCCGTGCCCACGACGCGCAGCTCAGAAGCGCCGTCGACGCCGCCGAGACCGAGGCCTTCGTCAAGGCCTGGGTCCATCCCGATCACTGGGAAGCCTCGGCGAAGGCGCTCAAGAGCAAGCCTTAGAGCCCGAAGCGTTCCTTGATCAGCGCCGCGCAGGCTTCCGGCGTCGCGATGTTCGCGTCGACTTCGAGATCGTAGCGGATCCCCTTGTGTACGCGGTCGAACTGCCAGCGCGCGAGGCCGATCATCCGGTCGCCGCGCCGGCGCTCGCGCTCCTCCAGCACGTCCAGCGGTGCGAAGACGCCGACCTTGTAGAACGCGACCCCGGCGAGCAGGCGGTCGTAGTCGCCGGCGCCGCCGATCAGGACGTCGTCGACGATGAGGTCGTTGCCTTCTGCCGCCATCGCCGCGATCGCGCGGCGCATGCCGCGGAAGGCACGCCCCGTGACCTCGCCGCTGCCGATGACGACCGACGGCTTGCCGTTTTCCTCGATGGTCCTGAAGGTCAGCCCGTCGGGGTGGTCGAGATACGCCTTCGGCAGCATCTCGATGAAGGTATCCATCTGCACATGCAGGAACGGCCGCGACGCAATCGCCTGCAAAGCCCGGGCGATGGAGCTCTTGCCGACGCTGCCGACGCCGTTGAGGAGGACGACCCGCGCCGCGCTCACGCCGGCGCGAAGGTCTCGGCGAAGCGGATGGGCTGGCCCTGGGGCGTTCCGATCAGCTCGCCGTCGCGCATGACGACGTTGCCGCGGACGATGGTGATCTTCGGGACGCCGCAGACGCGCGAGCCGGCGAAGGGGGTCCAGCCGACCTTGGTCCCCATGTCCTCGTCCTTGAGCTCGCGCCACGCCTGCAGGTCGACCAGCGCGAAGTCGGCGTCGTAGCCGCGCGCGATCCGGCCCTTGCCGGCGATCTGGTAGATGCGCTGCGGCCCGTGGCAGAGAAGGTCGACGACGCGCTCGAGCGAGAGCTTGCCGTGATAGGCCGCGGTCAGCAGCAGCGGCAGGGTCGTCTGCACGCCCGGCATGCCGGACGGCGAGGACGGATAGGGCTTCGCCTTCTCTTCCAGCGTGTGCGGCGCGTGGTCCGATCCGATCACGTCGACCACGCCCTCGGCGATCGCCCGCCAGAGCCCGTTCTGGTGGCGCTGCTCGCGCACGGGCGGGTTCATCTGCGCGCGGGTGCCGAGCTTCTCGTAGCAGTCGGGGGCCGCCAGGGTCAGGTGGTTCGGCGTCACCTCGACCGTGACGATGTCCTTGTTCTGGGCGAGGAACTCCATCTCCTCGGCGGTCGTCACGTGCAGGACGTGGACACGACGACCGTGCTTCCGCGCCAGGCCGACCACGCGCTGGGTCGCCTTCAGGCAGACGGTCTCGTCGCGCCAGACCGGATGGGCGCGCGGATGCGCGGCCTCGTCGGCGATGTGCTTGCGCTCCTTCAGGCGCGGCTCGTCCTCGGCATGGACCGCCATGCGGCGGTTGCCGTTGCGGACGATGCGCTCGAGCGTCGGGTCGTCCTCGACCAGCAGGTTGCCGGTCGAAGAGCCCATGAAAACCTTCACGCCGGCGCAGCCGGGAATGCGCTCGAGCTCGTGCAGGCTGTCGGCGTTCTCCGCGGCACCGCCGATGAAGAACGCGTGGTCGCACCAGGCGCGGCCCTTGGCGAGGTCGAACTTCGTCTGCAGGTCCGCCGCCGTCAGCGTCAGAGGATTGGTGTTCGGCATCTCGAACACCGAGGTGACGCCGCCCAGCACCGCCGCGCGCGTGCCGGTGTGCAGGTCTTCCTTGTGGGTGGCGCCCGGCTCTCGGAAATGCACCTGCGTGTCGATGATGCCCGGCAGCACGAAGAGGCCGGTCGCGTCGATGTCGGCAGCGCCCTGATCGGGGTAGAGCTGGCCGATCGCGGCGATCTTGCCGTTCCTGACGCCGATGTCGATGGCGAGCACGCCCGCCGGCGTGACGACGTGTCCGCCGTGGATGATCAGATCGAACCCGGTCACGTGGGTGAACCCTGCAGCTTCTTCTTCAGTTCCTGGATCTGCTGTCGCGCACCCGGCAGGTACGGGTTGGCCTTGAGCGCCTCTTCGAAGGCCTTGAGCGCGTCCGGCTGGCGGTCGAGCTCCATGTTGATCATGCCGAGGCCCGACAGCGCGCCGAAGTGGCGCGGCTCGAGCGCCAGCACCTTCCTGATGTCGGCGACCGACTCGGTGAAGTTGCCCAGCATGTAGTGCACGGTCGCGCGCTTGTTCCAGCCCTCGGCGAACTCGGGCGCATACTTGACCATGCGGTCGAAGATCGTGAGCGCCTCGTCGAAGTTCTGAGCGCTCATCAGGCGGATGCCGCGGCGCATCATGTCGTTGACGTTGGAGTCCTCCGACGTCGTCCACAGGATCCAGATCGCCTGGGTGATCGCGGACGCCTCGGTCTCCGAGGTGGTGTCCTTGAGGCGCTGGAACATCTTGTCGAGCTGGTCCTCGCGCGGGCCGGCAAAGGCCGGAGCGGCGGCGAGCCCGAGGAAAAGGAGGGCGAGGGCGAGCCTCAGAAGACGACGCATGGCGAGCCCGAGTATGACCCCCGGGCGGGCAACCCGCAACAGGGTCGGGGGTTGCCGATCGGGTCCGCCCGGCGACCTCCGGTCGCGTGCGCGCTTGCCCGGCCGGTGCTAGGATTCTTGTTTCGAACGAAGGAGGCCTCATGGCGGAACGCCGGGCACCCGACGACAGCGGCGCGGTGGTGTGGCGAACGCCCGAGGGCGGCATCGTCTCCTGCGTCGAGAAGATCAAGGTGATGAGCCAGAACTTCAGCGAGCTTCGCCAGCTCGCCAAGGACACGCTCGAGGATGCCATCCTCATGGGCTGCGACGAGGCCCAGGTCCGCAGCGAGCTCGCCCGCCTGATGGAATCGCTCGAGAGCGAATACCAGCAAAAGCGCTGAACGCCGCTCAGGCGACGGTCAGCCGCATCGTCATGCCGGGATGGAACCGGCAGCGGACCTGGATCGTCCCTGACTTCCGGAGCTCGGACCGGCCCGTCGCGCCCGCCATCAGGTCGACGTCGAAGCTGCCGTCGGCGGCGGTCGCCGTGTGGCGGAAGATGTCCTCGTTGACCCATTCAATCGTGTCGCCGACCCTCAGGCCCGGCGGCGCCGGTCCGAACTTCATCTTCGCCATGATGACAGTGTGGATATGCCCCTCGGCGGCCGCGGCGGCCGGCAGCAGCGTCGCCGCTGCGGCCGCCGCGAGAACTTCCCGCCGCGTGGAAAAGAACCCGCTCACTTCAGCGCCGCGAGCATATGCTCGGCGTGGGCCTGGTGCTCCTGGAACAGCTTGTGGCCGGTCTCCAGCAGCGCCTTCAATTCCGCATTCTTGGCGTTCGGTATCAGCGTGTCCTTGAGCGCCGCGTTGACCTGCTTGTGGTAGGCGACCTCGTTCTGCAGGTAGGCCTTGTCGAAGGCTGCGCCCGAGACCTTCGCCTGTTCGTCATGTGCCTTTCTCGCGCCGTCCGTCAGCGACTTGCTCGTCACATTGTCGGCAGGCGTTACGTTCAGCTTCTTGACCAGCGCCAGCGCCTTCTCGTTGACCGCCGTGTGGTCGCGCACCATCTCCTCGGCGAAAGCGCGGACGTCCTTGCTCTGCGACCTGGCGAGCGCCTGCTTGCCGGCATCGATGTCGATCTGGCCGGCGGTATAGGCGATATGGGCGATCTGCGGATCGGACGGCGCCTCGGCCAGCGCCGTACCGGCAAGCCCGAGCGCGCATGCCGCCGCCAGGAGGGTGGTTCTGATCATCGTCGGCTCCCTTGAGTTGGTCACAGGCATTCGATGGGGCGAAGCGCCTCGAGGTTCCCGGTATAGATTTCCGGGAACCTTGCGGCGCCGGACGCATCCAATAGTCTGGAAGAGGAGTGCCGATGACGCTTCCGCATATCCAGGCGAGCCCGGACGTCACGACGAACGACGAGCTTCTCCGCCGCGCCCGCAGCGGCGACGACGACGCCTTCCGCGCGATCATGCGCGCCTGCAACCAGCCTCTGTTCCGCATCGCGCGCAGCGTGCTGCGCGACGACACCGAGGCCGAGGACGTGCTTCAGGAGACATATCTCCGTGCGTTCAGGAGCCTCAATGAGTTCCGTGGCGACTCCAGCCTGCTCACCTGGCTCAGCCGCATCGCGCTCAACGAGGCACGTGGCCGGCTCCGCAAGCGCAAGCCCACCGTCGAGCTGGATGCGGTCGAGGCCGCTCAGCAGGAAGGCAGCAGGATCCTGATGTTCCCGATCGCCTCGTCAGATCCCGAACGCAGCGCCTCGCTGGCCGAGGCCCGCCGCTTGCTCGAACAGGCCGTCGACGGGCTGCCGGAAGCGTTCCGCTTGGTATTCATCCTCCGCGAGATCGAGGAGCGCTCGGTCGAGGAGACCGCGGGCTTGCTCTCGATCAGGCCGGAGACGGTGAAGACCCGGCTGCATCGGGCGCGGCGCCTGCTCCGGCGCGCGCTCGACCGGCAGCTTGTCTCGGCGGCGAGCGAGGCCTTCCCGTTCCTGGGGTCCCGCTGCGAACGCCTGACCCAGGTGGTGCTGGCGCGCCTAGGCGCCGCGCATCTTCCTTAGGAGCGCGACGAGGCTCTTCACCTCGGAAGGCGCCAGGTTCCGCGCGATGCGACGTTCATGCACGCGCACACGTCGCGTCGCGTCGCGGAGAAGCTGCTGACCGTCCTCGCTGAGGACCAGCGCATTGGCGCGGCGATCGCCTTGGGCTTCGCCGCGCACCACCAGCTTCCGACGCTCCAGCCGGTCGATCACCGAGACGACGGTCGAGCGTTCGAGGCCGATGGCGCGGCCGAGCGCGCTCTGGGTCAGGCCCGGATTGGCGGCGATGCGCGCCAACACGCCGAACTGGCCGGGCGTGAGGTCGAGGCCGGACATGGCCCGTTCGAAGTCGGCGAAGACCGCGAGCTGCGTGCGCCTCAGGTGATAGCCCAGCAGTTCGGGCAGAAGCCCTTCGCTCGTGCCCTTGTCCATCAATCGAGAAGGCGGACGAGCCATAGGGAGATGCTCGGAAAGGCGACAAGGTAGAAGACGCGGACCGCGTCGGCGCAGAGATAGGGCATGACGCCGCGGAAGGTCTCGCTCATCGGCACGTCGCGGGCCATGCCGGAGATCACATAGACGTTGAGGCCGACTGGCGGCGCCACCAGTCCGATGCCGACGACCGTCAGCACCAGGATGCCGAACCAGATGCCGACCTCGGTCTTGGGCAGGCCGAAGTCGAGGCCCATCACGATCGGGAACAGGATCGGCAATGTGAGCAGGATCATCGACAGCTCGTCCATGACGCAGCCGAGCACGATGTAGATCGCCATGATGGCGAGCATCACCAGGTAGGGCGGCAGGTCGAGGCCCGAGATCGTCGCCGCCAGCGCGTCGGGCAGATGGCTCAACGCCAGGAACGAGTTGAAGAGATCGGCGCCGAGCAGGATCAGGAAGATCATGCCGGAAGTCTCGGCGGTGAGCAGCAAGGCGCGCTTGAGCTGCGGCCAGCCGAGCGACCGCTTGGCGACGGCGACGAGGAACGTCGCGAAGGCGCCGACGGCGGCTCCCTCCGTCGGGGTGAAGAGGCCCCCGTAGAGGCCGCCGACCACGACCGCGAAGATCGCGAGCACCGGCCAGGCCTCGATCAATCCCTGTCGGCGCTGCTCCGGCGTGGCGCGTGCGGCGGCCGGGGCGGCGCCCGGGTTGCGGCGGACGTAGATCGCGATCGCGACCAGGTAGCCGAAGGTGGCGAGGATGCCGGGAACGAAAGCGGCGGCGAACAGCTTGGCGATGTTCTGCTCGCAGATGAGCCCGTAGACGACGAGGATCAGCGACGGCGGGATCAGGATGCCGAGCGTGCCGCCGACGGCGAGCGTGCCGGTCGAGAGCGCGCCCGAATAGCCGTAGCGCCGCATCTCCGGCAGCGCCACCTGGGCCATGGTCGCGGCCGTGGCGACCGAGGAGCCGCAGATCGCGCCGAACGCAGCGCAGCCGGCGATCGTCGCCATCGCCAGCCCGCCCTTGCGATGGCCGAGCCAGGCGTCCGCCGCGCGGAACAGCGCCGCCGACATGCCGGCTTCCGAGGCGAACATGCCCATCAGTACGAAGAGCGGGATGACCGAGAGCGAGTATCCGGAGAACAGCCCGTACGGTGCGGTCTTGAGGTAAGCCAGCAGCGGCGTGAGCCCTGCAAGCCAGCCATACCCCACCAGCGCCGAGACGATCATCGCGACCGCGATCGGCACGCGAAGCGCCATCAGCACGAGCAGCCCGGCGAATCCGAGCGTGCCGATCCAGAGGCCGCTCATTTGTGGGAGAATCCGGGCGCGCGCGCCGCCTTCACATGCCTGGCGACCGTGTAGGCGGATACCAGCACCAGCCAGACCATCGCCGGCACGATCGCCACGAAGCTCCACCAGAGCGGCAGGCCCAGCACCATCGTCTTCTCGCCGAAGCTGACGTAGTCGAGGCCGCCGAAGACGAGCCGCCAGGCGAACAGCGCGGCCGCCAGCGTGTAGAGCAGCGCGCCGAACGCATCGAGCCAGGACTGCCCACGCTTCGTCATGCCGGTGGTGAAGAAGTCGACGATGACGTTAGCGCCGCGGAGCTGGCAGGCCGGCAGGAAGAGGAAGGTCGCGAGCCCGGTGCCGACCTCGACCAGCTCGAAGTCGCCGGACAGCGGCTTGTTGAACAGCGCGCGCCCGGCGATCGAGGCGATCGACATCAGCATAAGCCCGGTCATCACGAGCCCGCCGGCGAGCGCCAAAGCGGTCGATCCCAGCTCCAGCACCCGCCCGACGCGGGACTTGGCGGCTTCCTCCGCCACTTACTTCGCGTATTTCGCGATCATCGCGCGCGCGTCGTCGACCAGCGCCTTGCCGTTGGCGCCCTTGCCGTCCATCTCCTTGATCCAGGCGTCGATGACCGGCTGGGTCGCGGTGTGCATCTTCGCGACCTCGGCGGGCGGCATCTGGTGGAAGGCGACCTTCGCCGCCATCGCCGCGTCGCGGCCCGGCTTCTCGACGTCGTCCCAGATCTTGCCGACCTTCTTCGCCAGCGCCATGCCGGAATTGTTGTCGATGACCTTCTTCAGGTCCGCCGGCAGGCCGTCATACTTGGCCTTGTTCATCGCGTAGAGGAAGGTCGAGGTATAGAAGCCGCGGGTCCCCGGGATCTCGGTCACGTGCTTGACCATCTCGTGCGCCTTCAGAGGCAGCGCCACCTCGAAGGGGATCGCCGCGCCGTCGACGACGCCGCGCGAGAGCGCCTGCGGCAGCTCCGGCACCGGCATGCCGACGGGCGTCGCACCCAGCGCCTTCAGGGTCTCGTTCATGACGCGGGTGGGAGCGCGGATCTTGAGGCCCTTGAGGTCGTCGACCGCGAGGATCGGCTTGGACACGGTGAAGAAGCTGCCCGGCGCATGCGCGTGCATCACCAGGACATGCACGTCCTTGAACTCGTCGCGGAGATGCTTCTCGTAGAATTCCTGGGTCGCCTGCGCGGTGGCCTCGGCAGAGGCCGCCATGAACGGCAGCTCGAACACTTCCGACTTCGGGAAGCGACCGGCGGTGTAGCCGGGCAGCGTCCACACCACGTCGGCGACACCGTCCTTCGCCTGGTCGTAGAGCTGCGGCGGGCGGCCGCCGAGCGCCATCGCGGCGAAGATCTCGACCTTGATGCGGCCGTTGGACTCCGCGGCGAGCGCGTCGGCCCAGGGCTTGATGAACTGCGTCTGCGTCGGCGAGGCCGGCGGCAGGAAATGCTGGACCTTGAGAGTGACGTCCTGTGCCGCCGCCGGCAGGGCCGCGAGCGCGACAAGGCCTAGAAGAGCGCGAGCGTACAAGGCATCCTCCCGTTACATTGTTTGACGGTCGAACAATTTGACTGTCGAACGTTTAGACATAGAATAGTTCCAAATTTTTTCAGCCGCAAGACGAGCACCATGGTCGCGACCGTCCGCATCAAGCAATGGCCGAAGCCGATCGCCCTGGAACCCGGCCAGGTCGTCCTCGAAGCGGCGCTGAACGCCGGCATCCCCTATCCGTTCGGCTGCCAGTCCGGGAACTGCGGCGCCTGCAAGTCGATGCTGATCGAGGGCAAGGTCGAGCTCGCCGACTATTCGGAGTTCGCGCTGACCGACGAAGAGAAGGCGCAAGGGCTCGTCCTCGCCTGCCGGTCGATGGCCGAGGGCGACATCGAGATCGCCTGGCTCGAGGGCGAGGACATCGCGCTGCATGCCCAGCGCAGGCTCGACTGCAAGGTCGCGAAGCTCGAGCGGCTGACCCACGACATCACCGGCGTGACCTTGGAGATCGAGAAGGGCGGCCCCTTCGCCTTCACCGCCGGGCAGTTCGCCCGCGTCACCTTTCCCGGCCAGAAGACCCGCGACTACTCGATGGCGAGCCGGCCTGACGAGGCGAGCTTGGTCTTCCACATCCGCCATATGCAGGGCGGGCACGTCAGCGCCTATGTCGCGAACGAGCTCAAGGTCGGAACGCCGGTCGCCGTCGAGGGACCGAACGGCATCGCGCACCTGAAGGAGGCGCATGCCGGGCCCATCGTCGCGATCGCCGGCGGCTCCGGCCTGGCGCCGATCGCCTCCATCGTCGAGACCGCGCTGCACAAGGGCCGACGCGGCCCGATCCATCTCTACTTCGGCGCCCGCGACGAGCAGGACGTCTATCTCGAGGACCGCTTCAAGGCGCTTGCGGCGAAGCACCCGAACCTGACCTATCACGTCGTGCTGTCGCAGGCCGCCGGCGCCACGCAGCGCCGCACCGGCTTCCTGCACGATGCGGTGGCATCCGACTTCCAGAGCCTCGACGGCGCCAAGGCCTATGTCGCCGGCCCGCCGGTCATGGTCGATGCGGTCACCCCCGTGCTCGTCTCGAAGAAGATGCGGCGCGAGGACATCCACGCCGACGCCTTCTACAGCGAGGCCGACAAGCCGAAGGTGGGTGCATGAGCACGTTGCAGGGTCGCGTCGCGCTGGTCACCGGCGGCGCGCAAGGCATCGGCAGGGCGATCTGCGAGCGTCTGGCGGCCGACGGCGCCAAGGTCGTGATCGCCGATCCCGGCGTCGGCATCGACGGCCGCGGCGGCGATGCAAAGCTGGCCATCGATCTCGCCGAGAAGGTCGGCGGCGCCGCCTTCCCGCGCTCGATCGCGAGCCCGGGCGCGGCCGAGGAAGCGGTCGCGCTCGCGGTCAGCCGCTTCGGCGGCATCGACATCCTGGTCAACAACGCGGCGATCCTCCGCGACGGCTTCGTCTTCAAGCTGGAGCCTGCCGATTTCGAGGACGTGCTGCGCGTCAACCTCTCCGCGGCTTTCTATCTCACGCGCGCGGCGACCGGCGTGATGCGCGACCAGGCCAAGGCCGAGCGCGGCGGCAAGCCTTACGGCTGGGGCCGCATCGTCAACGTGACCTCGACCGCCGGCCTCTACGGAAATTTCGGCCAGGCCGCCTACGCCTCGGCCAAGGCCGGGCTGATCGGGCTCACGCGCGTGACCGCGATGGACATGGCGCGCAGCCTCGTCACCTGCAACGCGGTCGCCCCCTTCGCCGTGACCCGCATCACGCATTCGATCAAGCCGCAGAACGACGCCCAGACCGTCTACAAGGAACGCGCGCTCAAGGCGCCGGCGTCGGCGGTCGCGGATCTCGTGGCCTATCTCGCCACGCCGACGGCGCAAGCCGTCACCGGCCAGGTTCTGGGCGTGCGTGCGCGCGAGATCTTCGCCTTCGGCCAGATCCGGCCGGCGAAGCGCGCCGTGGTCGGATCCGGCGGCGTGGGCGCGGCGGTGGACGAGATCAGGGCCGCCTTCTCCGACATGCAGACCGATCTCGAAGCCTTCAACACCGATCCGGTGATCTAGAGGACGCGCGCGATGAGCCATCCGCAGGTCAAGACCGTCGAGGAGTTCCATCGGCAGAGCGAGGAGTACAAGGCCTCGATCCTGAAGCTGGTGGTGAGCCATGCCGTCAACGAGCTCTACGGCGCGCAGGTGTTCGACGAGCCGGCGATCTCGCTGGCGCCGACGCCCTATGCCAAATGGCTCACCTGCCGGGTGGCGATGGAGGAGTATGGCCACCACGTGCGCTTCCGCGAGCTCGGGCAGAAGCTCGGCGTGCCGGAAGAGAAGATGACGCCGTCGGCCAAGCAGCCGCTCTCGATCTTCGAGTTCCCCTTGAAGACCTGGGAGGAGTTCTGCGTGATCAAGCTGCTGGCTGATCTCGCCGAGATCCTGCAGGTCGAGGACCTGCTCGCCTGCACCTTCCATCCGCTGCGCGACCTCGCGCGCATGACGATGCCGGAGGAGCGCTTCCACGCGCAGTTCGGCAAGGACTTCTGCACGGAGCTCTGCGCCACCGAGGAAGGCCGCCAGCGCGTCCAGGATGCGATCGACCGCTACTACCCGTTCCTGCCGGCCTTCTTCGGCGCCTCAAAGTCGAAGAACAACGAGACCTTCCGGCGTCTCGGCATCAAGCAGCGCACCAACGACGAGATGCGCGAGGACTTCCTCGACCGCGCCCGCGCGCTGGTCGAGGATCACCTGAAGCTGAAGATGCCGATGGCGAAGGCGGCGTAGGCGCAAGGAGAGGGCGATGGCGACGGCACCGCAACTCACCAACGCGCGCGCGGATTTCTACGCCCGCATCGGCGAGCATTCGATGACGCCGCTGTGGGAGGTGCTGAAGGGCCTGATCACGCCGGAGCCGAGATCGCCTGCCGTGCCGGCGCTCTGGCGCTACGACGAGGTACGCTCCTTCGTGCTCGAGGCCGGCAGCCTCATCACCGCCAAGGAAGCCGAGCGCCGGGTGCTGATCCTGGAGAACCCGGGGCTCAAGGGCCGCTCCTCGATCACGCACACACTCTACGCCGGCCTGCAGCTGATCCTTCCCGGCGAGGTGGCGCCGGCGCATCGCCATACCCAGACCGCGCTCCGCTTCGTCGTCGAGGGCGAAGGCGCCTACACCGCCGTCGACGGCGAGCGCACGACGATGCGCCCCGGCGACTTCGTCATCACGCCGAGCTGGACCTGGCACGACCACGGCAACGACTCCGACAAGCCGATGGTGTGGATGGACGGGCTCGACATCCCGCTCGTCCAGTTCCTCGACGCGAGCTTCGCCGAGCATGCGAAGGAGGACACGCAGCAAGTCTCCAAGCCCGAGGGCGACGCGCTCGCCCGCTACGGGCAGGGGCTGCTGCCGGTCGACCACCACGTCGCCAGGCCGACCTCGCCGATCTTCAACTACCCCTATGCCCGCACGCGCGAGGCGCTGGAGACGATGCGGCGCACCAGCGCCTGGGACCCGCATCATGGCCTCAAGATGAAGTACGTGAACCCGGCGACCGGCGGCTGGGCGATCCCGACCATGGCGACCTGCATGCAGCTGCTGCCGAAAGGCTTCGCCGGCGCGGCTTATCGCTCGACCGACGGCACCGTGTTCTCGGTGGTCGAGGGCAAGGGCCACAGCCTGATCGGAGGGACCCGCTTCGACTGGGGGCCGCGCGACATCTTCGTCGTGCCGAGCTGGACAGAGGTCCGCCACCATGCCGACGACGACGCGGTCATGTTCAGCTTTTCCGACCGGCCGGTGCAGGAAGCGGTCGGGCTGTGGCGGGAACGCCGCTCGGCATGAGCGCCCTCGTCGCGAACGGGCTGGCGGAGATCGAGACGCTCGCCGCCTCGGTCGCCAGGACGCCCTGGTTTGCGCGCGTCGGACAGCCCTTGAGCGAGGCCGACCGGGAGGCACTCGCGGCGTATGTGGCGGCCCTCGACCTCGGTGCCGGGCCGGTCGAGCCGGTCGCGACATGGAAGGACGCCTCCCGCATCGCCGCCGATCCCGACTGGGACCGGCGATGGTGGCAGGCAGAACGCGCGAACAGGCAAAAACCGAGCCTGGGCGGAAGAATGCATGGCATTAAGCACAGCCCTGTCGGCGCTCACCCGCGTCACCGAGGCGGCGCTGGAGCCGACCCGGGCTGCCGCCGAGTCCGCATCGGACGAGGCCCTTTCCCGGGTCGCCGCCGGCGCCGCCGCCCAGGCCTGCCATCTCGCCGCCCTGGCGCTGGCCGCCGGCAAGCCGGCACACGGATTCGTCATAAAGCACCGAATTTTCGCCGCCGGACGTTGGCCATTGGGTCGCGTGCGCGAGCGGTGGTATCTGTTCTGACTTCCGAACGTCCCTTCCTCCGAGGCCCCCATGTCGCATGTGATCCAGAGCTGGTCGATCCCGTCCGTCGCCGTCGTCGGCGAGACCGGCACCTTCCCGGTGCGCCGCATCTACTGCGTCGGCCGCAACTACGCCGCCCACGCCCGCGAGATGGGTCATTCGGGCAAGGAGGATCCGTTCTTCTTCTGCAAGCCGGCGGACGCGATCGTGCCCTCCGGCGCGATCATCCCCTACCCGTCCTCGACCAAGAACCTGCACCACGAGATCGAGCTCGTGGTCGCGCTCAAGTCCGGCGGCCGCAACATTCCCTCGGCCAAGGCGCTCGAGCACATCTACGGCTATGCCGTCGGCCTCGACATGACGCGCCGCGACCTGCAGGACGCCGCGAAGAAAGCCGGCCGTCCCTGGGACATGGGCAAGGGCTTCGACCAGTCGGCGCCGATCACGCCGATCCAGCCGGTGTCCAAGATCGGCCACCCGGCGAAGGGCAAGATCTGGGTCAAGGTCAACGGCACGACCAAGCAGGAAGGCGATCTCGCCGACATGATCTGGAACGTGCCGGACACCATCGCCTACCTCTCGGGCCTGGTGGAGCTCGCGGCCGGCGACCTGATCTACACCGGCACGCCCGAAGGCGTCGGCCCGGTGGTCGCGGGCGACCGCATGGACGGCCATGTCGACGGCGTCGGCGATCTCGCCATCACCTACGCGAAGGCCTGATCTTGGCGCGGCTTCGCGTCACCACCTGGAACATCAACTCGGTTCGGCTCCGTCAGGATCTCGTCCTCAAGCTCCTGGCGGAGACCAAGCCCGACGTGCTGTGCCTGCAAGAGATCAAGGTCATGACCGATCTCTTCCCGCACGATCCCTACGAGCAGGCGGGATACAGGCACCGCGCCGTGCTCGGCATGAAGGGCTACAACGGCGTCGCGATCCTCTCGAAGACGCCCCTGGAGCGGGTCGACGGGCCGGACTGGTGCAAGAAGGGCGACTCGCGGCATCTCACCGCCCGCATCGGCGGCATCGAGATCCATAACTTCTACGTCCCCTCGGGCGGCGACATTCCCGACCCGAAGCAGAATCCGAAGTTCGCGCACAAGCTCGCCTTCGTCGACGAGATGGCGGACTGGTTCAGGAAGAACCGGAAGCCGAAGGATCCGATGATCCTGGTCGGCGACCTCAACATCGCGCCCTTGGAGCACGATGTCTGGTCGCACAAGCAACTGCTCGACGTGGTCAGCCACACGCCGATCGAGGTCGAGAAGCTGGGCCATGTGCAAAAATCGTCGGAGTGGGTCGACGCGGTGCGCCACTTCGTGCCGGACGATCAGAAGCTCTACAGCTGGTGGAGCTATCGCGCGGCGGATTGGGCGCTCTCCAATCGCGGCCGCCGTCTCGACCATGTCTGGGTCACGCCGCCACTGAAGAAGAACCTCAAGAGCTATTCGATCCTGAGGGACGCGCGCGGCTGGGAGAAATGCTCAGACCACGTTCCGGTGACCGTGGATCTGGCATTGTAGGCGTGCGCGACCTCCGCCCCTTCTTCGCGCCGCGCTCGGTCGCGGTCGTCGGCGCCGGCGAGCGGGCGACGTCGTCGGGCGGGGCGGTGCTGAAGAACCTCGGCGCCAGCGGCTTCAAGAGCCGCATCGTTCCGGTCAATCCGAAGGGCGGCGTCATCCAGGGCAACGAGGCGAAGACCTCGCTCCGCGAGATCCTCGATCCGTGCGATCTGGCCGTCATCGTCGTGCCGCCGCCCTCGATCCCCGAGGTCGTGCGCGATGCCGCGTCGAGCGGACACAAGAACCTGCTGATCCTCCCCGGCGGCTTCGCCGAGGCCGGCGAGGAAGGCAGGCGCCGCGATGCCGACGTCCGCGCTTTCGCCGCCGCGAACGACCTCACCATCGCCGGGCCCAACTGCGCCGGCATCATCGGCGCGGGGTTTGCGGCGACCTTCCTCCGCGACCTGCCAAAGGGCGGCGGCGTCGCGCTGATCAGCCAGTCGGGCGCGCTTGCCGAGGAGGCGATCTGCGCCTCGCATCTCCGCCACATCCCGCTCGGCACCGTCGTCTCGGTCGGCAATGCGATGCAGCTGGGCGTCGCCGACTACCTGGCGCATCTCGGCGAGGATCCGGCCGTCACCTCGGTGCTGCTCTATGTCGAAAGCATCGACGACCCGCGTCGCTTCCGCGACATCGCACGCGAGGTTGCAGCGAAGAAGCCGGTGATCGGCCTCTTTGGCGGACGCACGCTCGAAGGCGGACGCGCCGCCGCCGCGCATACCGGCGCCGTCGCCAACGACGATGCGGCGATCCAGGCCTTCGCCGAGGAGTGCGGCATCGTCCGCGTCGAGTCGATGCGCCGCCTCATGCTGGCGGCGAAAGGCTTCGGGCGTTTCCCCGCCGGCCTCGGCAGGCGCGTGCTGATCCTCTCCAACTCGGGCGGCCCCGGCGTGCTCGCGACCGACCGCGCCTCGGTCGAGAAGCTCGGCCTCGTCGAGCTGCCCGAGCGCCTGAGGAACACGCTGCGCCAAAGCCTGCCGGCGGAAGCCTCCGTCGCCAATCCGCTCGACCTGCTGGCCGACGCGCGCGAGGACCGGTTCGCCGCGACGCTCTCCTCGGCGCTGGTCGAGACCGAAGCCTTCGACGCGATCCTGATGATCCATGTCGTGCCGTTCATGGTCGACGCCGGCCCGGTGATCGAGGCGATGGCGCCGCTGTGCAAGGGCGCCAGGTTGCCGATCCTGCATTCCATGATGGGCACGTTGGTCCACCGTGCCGAGTGGTTCCGGACTATGGAAGAAGCCGGCGTCCCGATGTTCGAGGACGCCGAGGCAATGGCCGAATGCGCCGGCCTGCTCGCGCGATATCCGGCAGCCCGCGCGCACGCGATGTCGGGCGGCGACGGTCCGCCGGCGCTCAAGGGGAGAGACTGATGGCGAAGCGGATGGCGCGTTCGGAGCTCAAGGGCAAGGTCCAGACCGTGCTCGGAACGATCGATCCGTCGAAGCTCGGATCGACGCTGATGCACGAGCATGTGCTCTGGGACCTGCGCAAGGGCGATGCCCGGCTCAAGAACGATCTCGGGCCCGAGATCACGCTCAAGAACCACTACGACATCTGGTACGGGACGCAGTACTCGCCCAGGAACGCGCAGCTCGACGACGTCGCGATCGCGATCGAGGAAGTGGCGCTGATGAAGGAGGCCGGCGGCTCGACGCTGGTCGAGCTCACCTGCGGCGGGCTCCGCCCCGATCCCAAGGGCCTCGCCGACGTGTCGCTCGGCACCGGCGTCAACATCGTCATGGGCTGCGGCTACTACGTCGAGGAGTACCAGGATCCGAAGAACCACCAACGCTCGGTCGACAGCTTCGCGAAAGAAATGATCGACCAGGTGCAGGTCGGCGCGTGGGAGAGCGACATCCGCTCCGGCATGATCGGCGAGATCGGCTGCCAAACGCCGTGGACCGCGCTCGAGCGCAAGGTGATGGAAGGCGCCATCGTCGCCCAGCAGGAGACGGGGGCGGCGATCAACGTCCATCCCGGCCGCGATGCCGACCAGCCGCAGGAGGGCGCGGACTTCCTCGTCGCGCACGGCGCCGACATCGAGCGCGTGGTCTACAGTCATATCGACCGCACGATCTTCGATTCCGGCCGCATGCTGAAGCTCGCCGACACCGGCTGCACGCTGGAGTTCGACCTGTTCGGCCGCGAGACCTCGCTCTACACCGCTTCCGACATCGACATGCCGAACGATGCGCTGCGCGTGCAGCACATCCGCATGCTGATCGACAACGGGCACCTCTCGCGCGTCGTCATCAGCCACGACATCTGCCAGCAGATCCGCCTCAAGTCCTTCGGTGGCCACGGCTACGGCCACATCTTCACGCGCGTCGTGCCGCTGATGCGCCGGCGCGGATTCACCGAGGACGAGATCAAGGCGATCCTGGTCGACAACCCGCGGCGGCTCCTCACCTTCGCCTGACGCTGACCGCGAGCGCGATACCGACGAGAACGGCCGCGACCGCGAAGGCGGATTGCATCCCGGCGACGGCGAACACCGCGCCCATCGCCGACGCACCGGTGACCAGGCCCAGGTTGCGCGAGAGGTTCAGGAGGCCGGAGACGACGCCCCGCTGATCCTGCGGGAGGCCGGCCATCACCGCCGTGTTGTTGGCGGCCTGGACCAGCGCATAGCCCGCGGTCAGGACCGCGATCGGTCCCAGATAGCCCACGATGCCGTACTCGATCGGCAGGGTCGCGAGCAGCCCAGTGCCGATCGCCATGCCGACCAGTCCGGCAAGCACCATCCGGTTCGCGCCGAAGCGGTCGACCAGGCGCCCGGCCGGTATGCCGGCCGACGCGGTGACGAAAGGCCCGACCGACAGCACCAGCCCGACCATCGCCGCCTCGAGCCCCAGCGCGCCCGAGAGATGGAAGGGACCGACGACCAGCGTCGTCATCATCACCGCGGCGACCAGGGCGTTGGTCGCGAGGCCGGCGCTCAGGCTGCGGTCGCGCAGCCGCGCCGGACGGATCAGCGGCGAGGCCGCCCGCGTCTCGACGACGACGAAAAGAACGGCACCGGCGACGGCTGCGGCCATCAGGCCGGCGTTGAGGATGCCGAAGCTGCCGCGGCCCAGCGTCATCGCCAGCGCATAGGCGGAGAGCGTCAGGGCCAGAACCAGCGTGCCGGTCGTGTCGAAGCCCGGCCGGTCGGCGCGCGGACGATCCGCCGGCAAGGTTCGATACGCCAAGGCCAAGGTCAGCAGGCCCAGCGGCAGGTTGACGAAGAAGATCGACCGCCAGCCGACTTCCGCGATCAGCAGGCCGCCGAGCGACGGGCCGAGCGCGGTCCCGACCGCCGACATCGTGCCGAGCAGGCCCATGGCGCTGCCGGTCCTCTCCTTCGGCACGGTCTCGCCGACGAAGGCCATGGCCAGGGACATCATGATCGCGGCACCGGCGCCCTGCGCGGCCCGCGCGGCGATCAGCGCCCACAAGGTCGGCGCCATGCCGCACAGGACCGACGCCGCGGTGAAGAGTGCGATGCCCGCCACCAGCAACCGTCGCCGGCCGACGATGTCGCCGAGCCGGCCGGCGCTCACGACCAGCGTCGTGACCGCGAGAAGGTAAGCGAGCACGACCCACTGCACCTCCTGGAAGCTGGCCTCCAGGGCCTGGGTCAGCGTCGGCAGCGCGACATTGGCGATGCTGGTGCCGAGGGAGGACAGGAAGATCGAGAGCGAAAGCCCGGCGAGCGCACCCCGGATCGGGGCGGCATGCGGGACGGCGGCAGGCGTTGTCGTGGTCATGGACTGGATATGAGCCCGGACGCCGATATGGCGATAGACGCACTATTTGCACTTTATCCGTGCGTTTGACGCCCTATCCGGGCAGGGTAGGGATATGGCGATGCCCGACCTCAACCTGCTGGTCACGCTCGACGTGCTGCTCGCCGAAGGCAGCGTCGCCCGCGCCGCCCGGCGGCTGCGCCTGAGCCCGTCGGCGATGAGCCGGACGTTGGCGCGACTGCGCCAGGCGACCGGCGACCCGCTGCTGGTCAGGGCCGGGCGTGGTCTCGTGCCGACGCCGCGCGCCATCGAGCTCCGGACCCCGGTCGGCGAGCTGGTGCGGCAGGCCGAAGCCGTCCTCCGCCCGGTCGAGAAGCTCGACCTCGAGCGGCTCGACCGCACCTTCACGCTCAGGACAAGCGACGGCTTCGTCGAAAGCTTCGGGCCGGGCCTGATCGCGCGCGTCGCCAGGGAAGCGCCCGGCGTGCGGCTCCGCTTCGTGCAGAAGGTCGACCGCGACAGCGCGCCGCTCCGCGACGGCCTCGTCGATCTGGAGACCGGCGCCATCGGCGAGAGCACCGGACCTGAGATCCGTACCCAGGCGCTGTTCAAGGACCGTTTCGTCGGGGTCGTCCGCAAGGGACATGCCTTGAGCCGCGGAAAGATCACCCCGGCACGCTATGCCGCCGGCCAACATGTCTTCGTGACGCGCCGGGGCCTCGACCGGGGACCGGTCGACGCGGCCTTGGAGCCCTCGGGCCTGAAGCGCGAGATCGTCGCGACCGTCGGCGGCTTCGCCGCCGCGCTGGCGCTCGCGCGGGGATCCGACCTCATCGCCACCGTCCCCGACCGGCATACGCGGCAGCTCCGCAACGGCATGCACAGCTTCGCGCTGCCGGTGCCCGCGCCCGAGGTGACGGTATCCTTACTCTGGCATCCGCGCCTCGACGCTGATGCCGCCCATCGCTGGCTGCGCGGCTGCGTCCGCGCCGTCTGCACGTCGAGTGAACCGACGCCTCGTCCCAGGCAGGAAGGAAGACGATCTTGAGCGATCCCAAGGATGCCGAGGCGATCAGCCAGGCGATCGCGGCCAGGTTCGGCGAGACGCTGGCCGTCGATCCGGACACCGAAGGCCTGGAGACGCTGATGCGCATGGCGACCCGGCGCGTGCATCGCCGATATCTCGACAAGCCGATCGACCCGGACCTGCTCCGCCTGCTCTGCGCCTGCGCACTGTCGTCGCCGTCGAAGAGCGACCTGCAGCAGGGCGACATCGTGATCGTCGCCGATCCGGCCAGGCGGAAGGCGATCATCGACCTCATCCCCAGCATGCCGTGGATGAACGACGCGCCCGTCCTCCTCGTCTTCTGCGGCAACGGCTATCGCCTGCCGAAGATCTCCGAGATGCGCGGCAAGCCTTTCCCGAACGACCATCTGGACGCCTTCTTCAATGCGACCGTCGACGGCGCCATCGTGATGACGAGCTTCATCACCGCGGCGGAGGCGGTCGGCCTCGGCTGCTGCCCGATCAGCGTCGTGCGCGACAACTGCGACGTGCTGCGCGACGTGCTCGAGCTGCCCAAGCGTGTCGTGCCCATCGCCGGCCTCACGGTCGGCTGGCCGGCGACGCCAGGCCGGCTCTCCGCCCGACTCTCGATCGACGCCCGCGTCCATGTCGACCGCTACGACACTGGGAAGCTCCCGGCCCAGCTCGACGAGTACGACCGCCGCCGCAACGCGGCCGAGCCCGGCCTCAAGCCGCGCGAGCCCGAGCGCTGGGGCGAGGCGCCCTATTACGGCTGGTCCGAGGACAAGGCCCGCCAATACGCCAACCCGCAACGCACCGACTTCGGCGCCTTCGTGCGCGGGCAGGGATTCAAGCTGGATTGAAACCTAAAAGGAGCGAGTCCGGGCGAGCCGGATCGTAGTATAGGTTTTTAAGATCCACCCGCTGCTCCGGCCCCGTTTCGCCACCTTGCGCATGCTCCAGCTCTCCCGGCGGTACGGACCGTGATCGCCGACATCAACCAGATCGAGTCCGGCACTCAGCTCGAGGCCGACATCTGCATCGTCGGCGCCGGCGCCGCCGGCATCAGCCTCGCGCTGCAGTTCCTGACCGACCGCCGCCGCGTGCTGCTGCTGGAGGGCGGATCCACGGGCGCCGATTCGGCGACGCAGTCTCTCTATGCAGGAGAGGTCGTCGACGAGCGCCTTCATGCGCCGCCCGATCGCTATCGCCAGCGCCGCCTGGGGGGAAGCACCACGATCTGGGGCGGGCGTTGCATGCCCTTGGATCCGATCGACTTCGAGCCGCGCGCCTATATCCGCGACAGCGGCTGGCCGTTCGGCCGCGAGACGCTCGATCCCTACTACCCGCGCGCCAACGCGCTCTGCGAGGCCGGTCCCTTCGCCTATACGGCGGAGGCCGCGTTCCCCGGCGGCATGCGCGAGATGATCGAGGGCTTCCGCAGCGAGCGCGTGACCACCAACACGCTCGAGCGCTTCAGCCGCCCGACGGATTTCGGTCGCGTCTACCGTTCGGAGCTGGGCGCCGCCAGCAATCTTCGCGTCCTGCTCAACGCCAACGTCACCCGCCTCCATGCGTCGACCGACGGCAGCCGCATCGATCACCTGGAGATCCGAACGCTGGCGGGCAAGCGCTTCACGGCGAAGGCCGCGCAGTTCGTGCTCGCGACCGGCGGGATCGAGGTGCCGCGGCTGCTGCTGGCATCGAACGACGTCCATGCGGCCGGCATCGGCAACGGCGCCGACCTCGTCGGCCGCACCTACATGTGCCATGTCGCCGGAACGATGGGGACGCTCACCATCGACAGGCCGCCGTCGTCCGTCTGGCACGGATATGAAGTTTCGGCCGACGGGATCTATTGCCGTCGGCGACTGGCGGTGACGCCGGACGTGCAGCGAACGCTCGGCATCGGCAACATCGTCGCGCGCCTGCATCACCCGCGCATCACCGATCCGACCCACGGCTCGGGCGCGCTTTCCGCGCTCTACATGCTCCTGCCGCTGATCAGCTACGAGTACAGCAAGCGCTTCAAGGACGAGGATCCCGGGTCGGCCGGGCTCTGGCTCCGCCACGCCGCCAATCTCGTCACCGATGCCTTCGGCACCACGGCCTTCCTCTTCCAGATGCTGACCAAGCGGGTCCTGGCGAGCCGCAAGTTCCCATCGGTCATCATCCGGCCGAAGTCCAACCGCTTCTCGCTCGAGTTCCATGCCGAGCAGGAACCGAACCCCGAGAGCCGGATCACGCTGGCCGAGGGCACGGATCGCCTCGGCATGCGCCAGGTGCGCGTCGACTGGCGCTACACGCCGGGCGACATCCGCACCGTCTCCGTCGCCTACCAGGTCCTCGCCGAGGAGTTCGCCAGGTCCGGCGTCGGACGGCTCGACTACGACCCTGCCCGTGTCGAGGAGATCGCGATGCGGGACGGCGCCTATGGCGGCCATCATCTCGGGACCGCCCGCATGGGCGCCACGCCGTCGACCGGCGTCGTCGATGCGGACTGCCGCGTCCACGGGATCGGTAATCTCTACGTCGCCAGCGGCGCGGTGTTCCCGACATCGAGCCAGGCCAATCCGACCCTCACTATCGTCGCTCTTGCGCTCAGGCTCGCCGACCACCTGAAGGCGAAAGCCTGAACGAGCCTCGCGAATCGGCTCGGATCGCCATCGTCTCGACCGCGTTTTCGATTATAAGGAACGGATCCTCCAGCGGGACCGACGGGAACCGATGCGCGACGCCGACGACATTCCGACCCTGGACGTCCTTGGCCTCCGCTTCCACGACCTCGACACCGTCGGGGCGGCGCGCGTGATCGCCGGCCGCGACCCCGGCCAGCCCTTCGTCTACGTCGTCACGCCGAACGCCCAGCACGTCGTTCACTTCGCCCGCGGCGAGGAGCCGTGGCTCAGGAACGTCGCCGAGGCCTGGCTTGTCCTGGTCGACGGCCGCATCATCCCGATGCTGGCGCGCCGGCTCTTCGGGCAGAGATTGCCGATCGCCTCGGGCAGCGACCTGACGGTCGAGATGCTCAAGCATCACATACGGCCGGACGACGCGGTCACCGTGATCGGCGGCGGCGAGGACCTCAGGAAGGAGCTGGTCGCGCAGTACGGCCTGACCCGCCTCGCCGTCCACGACCCGCCGATGGGCTACATCAACAAGCCGGCGGAGGTCGAGAAGTGCCTCGACTTCCTCGCCGCGCACCCTGCCCGCTACGTCTTCCTCGCGACCGGTGCGCCTAGATCGGAGAGCCTGGCGAGGGCCGCGATCCAGCGCGGCGGCCTTCGCGGCGTGGCCCTCTGCATCGGCGGCTCGCTGCTGTTCGCGACCGGGCTGGTCAAGCGCGCGCCGCCGTGGATGCAGAAGGCCGGGCTGGAAGCGTTCCACCGCCTCGGGCAGCATCCGCGCACGCACCTGAAGCGGATCTTCCTCGAGTCCCTGCCGATCGTCTGGCTCTTCCTGCGCGCCCGCTTGACCGGGCGCGGCATCGTGCCCGACGGCAGGCAGGCCAGATGACCCTCAGCGCCGGACGCGGTCGCATCGGCTCCGCGACCTTCGAGCGAGGGCGCGTCCTCCCGCTGAACGCCGCTCTCGAACCGCCGGCGGCCTCGGTACCCGATGCGACGAACTTCTTCCGGCGCCACACCGAGTTCTGGCTGCTGGTGACATTGCCCCTCTGGGGCCAGCTCTTCCACTACCTGATCGACGTCGGGCCGTTCTACTACCTGTCGAAGGCCTGGCCCTTCCTGACGCTGCCGCTCGCGGCCTACGCCATCTTCCGCATCCGGACGCCGTTCCACACGCTCTACCTGCTGACCATCGTCTACGCGATCGGCATCACGCCGGTGCTCTCGATGGTGTGGCTCGGCAACGACATCTTCGATGCCTTCACCACCACCATCAAGGTCTGGCCGCTCACCTACTTCTTCAGCATGCTCGCGTTCCTGGTGCTGCTGGCGCCGACGCCGACGCAGATCACGCGCACGATCATCCGCCTGGCGGTCGCGACCTACGTCGTCATGTGGATCCTCTGGATCGTCGTTCCGGTCAGCTTCTATGCGAGCGACTCGACGATCTCGAAGCTGTTCATGTTCGAGATCGAACGCGGCTACCGGATCTACATGCCGGTCACCTTCGGCATCATCCTGACCTTCTACCTGGCGACCCGCATGGCGGACGAGCCGAGGCTGTGGATGGTGCTGGCGATCCTCTTCATGCTCGCGAGCCTCGTCTACATCTACAAGCAGCGGCTCGCGATCGTGACGACGATCGCGGTTATCGGCGTCACCTATGTGTTCAGGCTGAACGTCCTGCTGAGAACGATCTTCATCGTGCTCGGCATCGTGCTCGCGATCACGCTCGCGGTCGTCGTCTTCATGAATCTCGACAAGATCCTCGACTTCCTCGGCGCCTCGCTCAGCGTTCGCCAGCACTCGACCGCGCTGGTCAACGAGTACCTGTTCACCGACCCGGCGCGGTGGATCTTCGGCGTCGGCGGCACCACGCGCTTCAGCGGCGCCACGCTGGCCCAGCTCTTCGGATCGGCCAGCTTCTACCTGGCCGACCTCGGCTGGCTCGGCGTCCTGTTCGAGTACGGCCTCGTCGGCTCGCTGATGATCCTCGCCCTCTACGTCGTCGCGGTGTGGCTGCCGGCGACCTCGGAATGGGGCGACGCCAAGGACGCGGCGATGACCAACGCGCTCCGCGCCTACGTGCTGTACCTGCTGCTCACCAGCAGCATCTACTCGGCCGTCTTCGTCCCGGGCGAGCTGGCGGCGATCACCGCGCTCTTCCTCTACATGCGGCGCGGCCCGAGCGCGCCGCCGAGGACCGTCTAGCCGCCGCGCTGGTTGTCGACCGTGTAGCTGAACGACCGCTGGAACGGCACCACACGGTTGATGAACTGCTCGACCCAGAGGCCGAGCTCGGCGATGCGGGTCTTCGGCACGAACAGGATGTCGCCGGGCACGATGCGCGGATCGTCGGCAAGCCTGCCTTCGAGCAGCGCATGGACGTCGACGACCTTCAGCATCGCCCGCCCGTCCGGGCTCCGGCGGAGCAGGATGACCTCGCTGATCCGCGCCGTATCGGTCGAGCCGGAGGCGAGCTGCAGCGCCGAGACCGCGCCGATCGGGCCGGTGATCGGATAGGCGCCCGGGATCCGGACCTCGCCGCCGACATAGACCTTCGCCGAGGCCGGATCGACGACCTCGACCACGACCTCGGGGCTGCGCAGGCGCGCTGCCGACTTCGCCGCGACGAGCGCCGAGGCTTCGGGCGGCGAGAGGCCGGCGATGACGACGTCCCCGGCGGCGCGCAGCGACACGGCGCCATCGGGCCTGACCAGCGCTTCCTGCGACATCTCCGGTGTCAGCGGAAACGAGATCTTGACCTTGTCGCCCTCGCCGATGCGGTAGCCGGGCAGCGTGCTCGACCAGGGCGCGAAACGCGCCAAGGCCGGATCGGCGGCGCGGGGGTCGCCGGAGACCGGCGTCTCCCTCGGACGGATGACCTGGCCGGTTCCCTCGCACGCCGCAAGAAGCGCCGTGAACGCCAGGACCAGGAGCGGGCGGGAGCGCATCAGAGCCATCGATAGATCATCCGCGGAACGCTGAACCGGCGCCCCGTCACCACGGCACCGTACACGTCGCCGCCGGCCTCCAGCAATTGATCGCGCAGGCGCGCGACCGCCGGTGCGCGCGTGTGCTCGGCACGGATCACGATGATCGAGCCGTCGACCGTCTTGGCCAATCTGAGCGCGATGAGGGAGTCCCGGGAGCTGGGCGCGTCGACGATGATCATCTCGTAGTCGCTTCGGAGCCGGCCGAGCACGGCATTCAGCGTGCGGCTGTCTATCCGGAGCCAGTTCACCGGCCCTTTCGTCGCGCGATAGGTGACCTGCAGGCGCGGGACTTCCGTCTGCGCGGTCAGGATGTCGCTGTCGCCCGCGGGCACCGGCTCCTTGCCCTTGAGCCGCTTCCAATGGCGGTCGCCGTCGCCGTTCAGGTCGAGGATCACGACGCGCTTGTTCTGGCCCTCGGCAAGCTCGTAGGCGAGGGCGCCGGCGATGGACGAGCGCCGCTCGGTCCGGGCGGACGATACGATCTGGATCACCGTGCCGCCCGTCGCCTTGCTCCGCGTCTGTGCGATCCGGCCGGCGAGATAGATGATCTGGGCCTCGCCTTCCTGCGTCGTGAATCCGTCGACGTCAGTGAAGCTCGCAAGCAGCGGAAGCCCGAGCTGCCGCGTCACCTCCTCCGGCATGATGAAGGTCTGACGGTTCCATGAGAGGAGCATGGCCAGCACGCCCGCCAGCATCATGCCGCCGATGACCGTCGCCGCGGCGATGCTGGGCCCGTTGCTGCGCCCGCGGAGCGAGGAGTCCGCCGCATCTACCACACGCACGGTCGCCCCGCGCGATCCGCTGGACGACTCCTCGAACAGCGCCGCCTCGGCGCGCTGGCTCGCGTCCTTGAAGAGCTGCTCGAAGATCTGGCGCGACCTCTCGAGGTTCTGGAAGGCTCCCTCGGCGAGGCGCAGCTGATCGATGCGCGCCTTGGTCTCTTCGACCTGCCGGTCGAGCTCGACCACCGACCGGATCGCCGAATCGGCCTCGACGCGGCGCTGGTAGAGGTTGTTGGTCATGACGTCGAGCGTCGGGTTCCGGACCTCGCGCGCCGTCGAGGAATCGCGCCGGGGCTGGCGCTTGATGTCTTCCAGCACCTGGATCTGACGGTTCAGCTCCTCGAGGCGCGGCTCGCTGTCCTGGTAGCGCAGGCGAAGCGTGTCCCGCTCCAGGCGAAGCTTGGTGAGGACGTTGTCGGTCTCGTCATTGTCGACCTTGTCGGTCCGCTCGCGATAGTCGAAGACGCTTCCCGGCAATTCCCGCAGGCGGCGCTCGGTCGACTGGACCTGCGCCAGCGCCGCCTCGCGCCGCTCGATCTGGACCAGCCGCCGCTGCACGACGCTGTCGTAGATGCGGAGCGCGAGCAGGACGTCCTGATCCAGGCTGATGATGTTGAACTCGGCTTTCTTGGCCCGGATCTGCTCCTCGATCTCGCGAAGCCGGCTGAGATAGTTCTCGGCGCGCGCCTGAAGGAAAGGCGAACGCAGCGACCGGTAGATCTCGTTCCGCCGCTCGACATAGACGTCCAGCAGGGTGTCGACCGCGGCCATCGCCACGTCGCGGGAGGTGTGATCGAAGGCGACGGTCAGCAGGTTCGAGTTGGTCTCGGCCGCGACGGAAAGCGCCCGGAGGACCACGTCGATCGTGATCTCCTGGCGCTGATTCGGGGGGTAGGCGGGCAGCAATCCGAAGAATCGGGCGCGTGCGACCTGCGGATAGAGGACCTCCGGCCCGATCTTCTCGACCATGCCGCGGACGACACCACGGTCCCGGATCAGCTCGACTTCGGCTTGAGTCGCCCGCGCCCCGTCGAAGGGCAGCATCGCCCCGCCCAGCGCCCCGGCGAGGCCGACATCGCGCGCCGGCAAGACCAGGATCTGCGCGCGCGCGGTATAAAGGACGGGGCTGAAGGCCCAGGCCAAGGCGCCCGCCGCCACCGCCAGGAGCATGACGACGGCGATCAGTCGCCAGTAATAGGCCGCCGCGATGAAAAGATCGCGAAAAGAAGGACTTGAGGCCGTTCCGGTCGGGCCCTGACGAGGAACCGGGCCGTTGGCCACGGTTACGGTCATGCCCTCAGGCCCCGGAGAAGGTTCGGATGGCGGATCGCAGGACGCATCGAGAGCGGCCGGCGGCGGGTCCTAGACCCCACGCGCCCTCTGAGGCTGCCCCCCGGCCGCCACGCGCCGCGTCTCATCGAATTGGCCTAAACTTTCTGCAGTATCGAGCTAAATTCGACCTTATCGTCACGAGAGTTGGCCCGCACGTGATTCGGGGCCTCCAAACACAAGATTTTGTATCAAGGCCCCGTCTTATATCAAAGGATTTACATGATCGGGTGCCCCGCGGATGATTAAGGGTCCGACCGTTTTGCTCACTTCGCTCGCCGGACTGGCCGTCCGGGGGATCGAGGTCGCGGCCAAACTCGGCCTCTACATCGTCGCGGCCAAGCTGCTCGGCGTCGCCGGGAGCGGCCTCCTCTTCATCGCCATGACCTGGGGTCACCTGGGGGCGACCCTGTCGCGTCTCGGGATCGAGCGCGCCCTGATGCGGCTGGTCGCCAGCGAGATCGCGGTCGGCCAGGGCTTGAGCGCCAGGCGGCAGATTCTCCGCGGAATCGCGATCGTCGCCGCCGTCAGCGCCGGCCTCGGGCTCGCGACCTATCTTGCCGCGCCGTACGCCGCCGAGATCCTCTTCCATGACCCGGGCGTCGCGGCCCCGCTCGCGATGAGCGGCCTGGTCATCCCGGCGATGGCGGTCGCCTTCACACTGACGGGCATCCTCGCCGGCCTGGACCGCACCGTCGCCTCCCAGGCGCTCCAGAACATCTTCTGGCCGGTGGGCATGCTGCTCAGCCTGGCGCTGGGCGCGCGCGAGCCCGCCCAGGTCATCTTCGCGCTCGCCCTGACGATGATCGCCGCCACCGTCGTCGGCGCGCTCTGGATCCGGCTCGATCGCCACAAGCTCGCCCGCGACGAAGCGCTGCCCGAAGGCGTGGCGGCGCTGCCCACGCTCGGCGCCACCGCCGGCCCCCTCTACGTCGTCGAGATGGTCCAGGTCTCGATCGCCTCGCTGCCGGCGCTCCTCCTCGGCGTCTTCGCCGACGCCGCCGCGGTCAGCGTGTTCAGCGTGGCGCAACGCGCCTCGATGCTGGTGCATGTCGTGCTGCTGAGCCTCGGCATCGTCGCCTCGCCCCGCTTCGCCGCCCTGCACCGCACGCGCGACGCCGAGGCCTTAAGCCGGCTCAACCGCCAGATGCAGCTGGCCGGGACCGTCATGGGCGGCGGCGTGTGCCTCGTCCTCGCGGCCGGCGGAGGCTTCCTCCTCTCCCTGATCGGTCCCAGCTTCGCCGCCGGCGCCTTTCTGCTCGCCATCATGGCCGCGGGCCAGTTCGTCAGCGCGCTCTACGCCACCCAGGACCTGCTGCTGGCCATGACCGGAAACGGCGCCGCGCTCCGCGTCCTCAATCTTCTCCAGCTGACGATCATGCTCGTGCTCGCGGGTCCCCTCATCTGGCAGTTCGGTGCCGTCGGTGCCGCCATCGTCACCGCGCTCGCCACCGCGCAAGGCGGCATCGGCACGGCGGCGACCGCCCGCCTGCTCATTCCCGAAGCCTCCACCTTCCTCGCTCCCCCGATGCCGCGCGCGTTCCACCCTCTGCTCGGAAAGTCCACGACATGACCGCCGTCTCCGCAGGCCCCGTGCCTCCTCGCGACGCCGGCGCGCGCCCGTCGCTGGTCTCCCATGGCCTGCTCAACAGATGCCTCAAGCTCGGCGACGTCGTCAGCCTGGCGCTGGCCGGCATCGTCGCCTGCCAGGTCGATCTCGGCATGACGGCATCGCAGTCGTTGCTGCTGTCGCTGATGGCGCTCGTTCCCTATCGGATGATCAGCGGCAATCGGCGCATCTACCGCTGGGACCGCTACACCTCGTTGCTCTGGGACGCCGCCGACGTCGCCGTCGGCCTCGCCGGCGGGACTCTCGCCGCCTTCGTCTTCATCACGGCGTTCAGCGACGACGCCTCGGCGCTCCGGTGGGCCGCCGCCTGGTTCCTGGCCGCGTTCGCCGGCGCCGCCGCCTGCCGGATCGCCCTGCGGGCGGCGGCGGCGGTCCTGCGTTCCCGCGGCGTCCTCACCCAGCGTGTCGCGGTGGTCGGCGCCGGTGCCGAAGGGCGCGCCGTCATGGAGCAACTGCAGCGGCGTCAGCGCCGCGGCGAGCACCTTGAGATCATCGGCATCTTCGACGAGCGGGGCGACCGCATCGAAAGCGATTTCGGCGGCATCACCGTCACCCGCGGAATCGAGCCGCTGATCGAGATGTCGCGCACGGCGCCGGTCGACGTCATCGTCGTGGCCTTGCCGATCCACGCGCAGCAGCGGATATCCGAGCTGATGACGCGCCTGAACTCGATCCCCGCCGACATCCTGCTGCTCATGGAGATCAACCGCCTGGGCGTCGAGGAGGTGAAGGTCCGCAACGTCGGCGGCTACTCCTTCCTGCAGATGACCCGGCGGCCCCTCGTCGGCTCGCTGGTGGTGTTCAAGACGATCGAGGACTACACCGTCGCCATGATCGGCATTCTGCTGACCTCGCCGATCATGATCGTGACCGCACTGCTGCTCTGGCTCGAGGGGAAAGGGCCGATCTTCTTCCGGCAGCGGCGGGTGGGCTTCAATCATCGCGAATTCGACATGCTGAAGTTCCGCTCGATGGCGGTCGATCCGACCGACGACGGCTCCAAGGGAACGATGGCCGACGATCCGCGCATCACGCCGATCGGCCGCTTCATCCGGCGGACGAGCATCGACGAGCTGCCGCAGCTGTTCAACGTGCTGCAGGGGCACATGTCGGTGGTCGGCCCGCGCGCCCATGTGCCCGGCATGCTGGTCGAGCAGCAGGTCTATACCGAGGCCGTACGCGAGTATGCCGCGCGCCATCGCGTGAAGCCGGGCATCACCGGCTGGGCGCAGATCAACGGCATGCGCGGCGGCATCCACACGGAGGCGAAGGCCCGCCGCAGCGTCGAGCTCGATCTCGAATACATCGAGAACTGGTCGATCTGGCTCGACATCGTCATCATGGCCCGGACCGTTCTGGGTGGATTATGGGGTCGCAACGTCTTCTGACGTCGACGCGCTTTCGCGCGGCCTGCCTGGCGCTGGCGCTGTTTCTCTCGGCGGGCACCGCACGCGCCGAGCCGCCTCTGCTCATGGGCTTCTACGAGACCTGGTCCGAGCAGCCGGGAATCCCGGCCGAGCGGTCCCGACTGGCGGCGCTGCCGCGCGGAGTCGACATCGTAGCGCTCGCCTTCGCCAAGCCCGATCTCCAGTTCCCGGCAGGCACCATCGACCTATCCGGGACCGGAATCGAGGTTCCGTTCGACGTGCCGACCCTGGCCCTGGCGATCGCGCTCCATCGGAAGCGCTCTCCCGGCGTCCGCGTCCTTCTGTCCCTGGGCGGCGCCGTCTACGACCGCTGGGACCGCTACGATCCCGATGCGGCCGCACGCCTGGTCGCCGCGCTCGGGCTGGACGGCATCGACCTCGACTTCGAGCCGCTCAACCCGGGATGCCGCCCGGAAGCCGGAACCGTGATCTGCGAGAGCGACGCCGTCTGGCTCGATCTCATCCGTCGAACCCGCGCCGTCCTGCCTCGACCGATGCTCCTCACGCTCCAGGCCTGGAGCATCGGCGCCTACGGGTCCGGACGCTTCGCCGACGCGGCGCCCAGGGGCCGGCATACCGGATCCATGCTGTGGCTCGCCCGCGATCCGCTCGCGCGCGAGATCGATCTCGTCTCGATCACGGCCTACGACGCAGGAATGCGCTTCGATCCGCTCGAGGCCTTTGCGGCGTATCGCGCGATCTGGCCCGGCCGTCTCCTGCTCGGCGAGCGCATCGGCGCGGAGGCCGGCCAGGGTCCCGAGGCGACCGCACGGAAGCTGGCCCGCGATGCCGCCGCCATCGCTCGCGATCCGAATGCCGGCCTGATGCTCTACACGCTTGTGCCGACCGGACGACATCGGCCCTCGAAGGTCGCGCTCGACGGCCGGGCCGCCGTCTCGGTCATCTGCAAGGCATGGAAAAGACCGAGGTGCGGCGCCGAGTAGTCTCGTGCCGGCGAGGAAGACGTCCGGCGAAGACTACGCCCGCACCATGTAGTACCGGCCCTCCGCCAGTCCCTGCGGGAGGGTCACCGGCGTGGTGCCGGGCACGTCGAGCTTCTGGTCCGAGACCACCAGCGCGCCGGGAGCGAGCATCGGCACCAGCATCGGCGCCACGGTGTGCGCGAGCGCCAGCGTCGCCTCCTTGTTGCCCGAGCCGATGTCGCCATGGACGAGCGCGACCTGCTTCGGGAAGCGCTTCGCCGCGGCGGGGATCGTTTCCCGGAAGTCGCCCAGCAAGGCATGCGCCGCGTCCGGACGCGAGTCCGGGTGCGAGGCGATCTCGCGGTCGAAGACGTAGATCTCGCGGTCGGGGAAGATCTCGCGGAGATGGTCGTAGGTGCGGCCGTTGCCGAGCCCGAGCTCGAGCACGATGCCGGGCACCCCTTTCAGCAGGCGTGCGGACTCGTCGAGGCAGGCGAGCTGGGCCTGGACCCGCTGGATGAAGCTGTGAAGACGGCTCATGAGGTCAGTGCGGCTTTCCTGCCCGCGCTTCGCGGAGCTGAAGGTTGGTGTTCTCGAGGCGGTGCGCGAGCTCGCGCATCACCTCGACCGCGATCTGCGGGAACTCCTCGATCAGGCGGAAGAACAGCTCCTTCGCGATGCGGAGCGTCACGGTCTTGCCGGTCGAGGTGACGGTCGCGGTGCGCGGCACGTCGCAGAGGATCGCGATCTCGCCGACGATGGCGCCGCGGCCGAGCTTGGCGAGCTCGATGCGGCCGCTGGGCGCCGCCGGCGCGTCGATCGAGATCGCGACCTCGCCGTCGATGACGATGTAGGCGGCGTCGCCCATGTCGCCCTGGTGGAACAGCTCCTGGTCGGGGTCGAAGGCGAGACGCTCGGAGGTGAAGGCGAGGAGCTTCAACTTCGACGGCTCGATCTTGGCGAAGAGCGGAATGCTCTTCAGGAGGGCGACTTCCTCGGCAAGGCTCATCGGTGTCTCCGGTCAGTCCTGCTTCAAGAGCTCTGCCATGGCCGATCCCGGCCGGTCGAGCTCCGCATAGGTTCCCTGTTCGACGATCCGCCCACCCTTGACGACGATAACACGGTCGAAATGGCGCGCCCATTGCGTCCGGCTCAGCACCCAGATCAGGCCGCGGTCCGTCGACTCCTCGATCACCTGGGCGAGGAGCCGCCCCTGCGCCGAGCCGTCCAGCGCGCTGATCGCCTGGTTGAGGATCAGCAGGTCCGGGCGGCGCAGCAGCGCACGGGCGACCGCGAGCTTCTGGCGCTGCGCCTGGGTCAGGCGCGAACCGCCGATGCCGACCGGGAAGTCGAGCCCGACCTCGAGCACCAGCGGGCGCAGGCCCAGCTTGTCGAGCACCTCGGTCACCACCTGGCCGACGCGTGTCGCGGCCTGCGCCTGGCCGTAGGCGAGCTTCCCGAACAGCACGTTGTCCTGGAGCGAGGCGGCGGTGTTGTAGCGCTCGGAGTCGAAGAACTCGATGCCGCGGCGGAGATCGTCCGGCAATCCCGAGGCGAAAGCGGCCCGCGCCTCGACGATCCGCTGCTGCAGGTCCTCGTCGATCAGCCCCAGTCGATGGCGGGCGAGGATCAGCTTGAAAGGCAGCGACAGCAGGCGCTGGCGATCCTCGGGCTTCATCTTCGCCGGTACCTCGCGGCCGACGCGGCCGAGCAGCGCCTGGAACTCCGGCAGGTCGTCGGCGGAGATGAAGCTGAACTGCTCGAAGAACGGGTTGTCCGGCGGCAGATCGGCGAACAGCTCGACCATGGTCTCGGCGACGCGGCGGCCGGTCTCGATCAGCGTGTCGCTGAGCAGCATGCCGTCGAGCACGCCCATCACGTAAGGATGCTCGGCCAGCCGGTCGAGGTCGAAGGCGCCGCCGATCGGCGTGCCGAACACCAGGTTCTCGGCCAGCGTCGCGTTGGTGTTGAACTTCGTGCGGTCGAAGGACTCGATCAGGTGCGCGAGGTTCGCCTGGCTCAGCCGGTCGCGCAGGCTGCGACGCGCGGCCAGCAGCGCCTCGGCGATGTCGGGCCGGCGCTTGGCGTCGACGGTGCCGCGAAGGCCCAGGTGATAGACGTCGGTCTCGAGATCGACGCGGTCGAGCACCTGGCAGAGACGCGCATGCACGCCGAGACCGTCGGCGGTGCCCATCTCCTTGAGGTCGACCCAGTCGGCGCGCGGATCGTCGAGGGCGTTGCCGGCGAACTCGGCCTCGCGGCGCCACCGTGCCGCCTTCGCCGCCTCCTCGCCCTCATAGGCCGGCAACGCCATCGGCTGGTGCATGACGCCGAACAGCAGGTTGTCGCGCAGCGAGGAGGAGAAGACGTAGGCCTGCGGGCCGACATAGGCGAGCCGGCGGCCGATCACCGATGACGGCAGCGCCAGGAGGTCGCGCCCGCCGATCTGGATCTGGCCGGACGTCGGCAGCACCAGCCGCGCCAGCATCATGGCGAGATGATCCTTGCCCTGCCCCTCGGGGCCGACCACGGCGAGCTTGAGGCGCTCGATGGGCAGCTGCAGCGAGACGGCTTCGAGAACCGCCTTGCCGTCGTCCTCGACCAGCGTGAGGCCGGAGGCGTGCAACGTGCCTTCGATGCGGTCGACCGTCTCCGCATCGGGTGCCACGAGCGCCTCGTCGAGCATGCCTTCCGGATGGAACTGCTCGACGATCTGCTCGTACTTGATCCGGTTGTCTTCCTTCTGCTGGTAGTAGTCGAGCAGCTCCTTCCACGGCGAGGCGAGGTCCTTGTAGGCCGCCAGCACCGCGACCAGCGCACCGAAGGAGAGCGAGCCCTGGATCACCAGATAGCCGCCGATCGCATAGAAGAAGAACGGCGTCAGCTGGTTGATGAAGTTGTTGAGGAACTTGACGAAGAACTTCCGTTTGAAGATCTCGAAACGAATGTCGTAGATCACGCCGAGCTGCGCGGTGAAGCGCGCCAGCTGCCAGCGCGAGTTGTCGTGGGCACGGATCTCCTGCACGCCCGAGACCGACTCGCCGATCTGCTCGGCCAGCTTGCGCACCGCCTTGACCCGCTCCTTGCCGAGCCGGTTCACCCGCCGCTGCAGCGTCGGGATGATGTAGCCCTGGATCGGGTAGAGCGAGATCGCCGCCGCGCCCAGGATCGGATCCTGGATGAACATGAAGACGACGATGGTGAGCAGCGTGCCGCCCTGGAAGATCGGCTGTGCGATCGCGTCGCCGATGTAGCCGCCCAGCGGCTCGACCTCGGCGGTGATCATCGGGATCAGCTCGCCCTGGCTGACCCGGCGGAAATGGCCAAGCGGGAAGCGGAGGATCCGGGAGTAGAGCTCGTAGCGGAACCGGCGCAGCATCCGCTCGCCGAGCCGGCCCTTGTAGACGTTGATCGCGTACTTGAAGCCGCCGTTGACGAAGACCAGGAGCAGGAAGACTCCCGACAGCACCATCAGGTAGCCAACCTGGTCGACCGGGTAGCCGAAGACCTCTTTCGGCAGGTTTTTCCCGCCGATCGCCTGGTTGATGATCGTCTTCGGCAGGTCGAGCGAGTAGTAAAGGAACGGAAAGGAAACAAGCGTCAGGACGACGACGCCGATCTGCTGCCTAAGGCTATGGCGCAGAATGAAACGGAGCAGCGACGATTCCATGCGAGCGACGACCCACCCGAACCTAAAAGAACGCTAAGGCTGCCTACAATCAGGGCACTTGTCCATGCCCATAAGGTCAAGCAGGCGCTACTCAAATCGGCCTTGGGGCGGTCATAAGCGATATGCCATAGTTCGGAGCCTGAAACCGGGGGGAACTAGGGCCCAAACACCATGGCTGCCCGCCGCGCGAACCGGCGCATCCTGATCTACAGCCACGACACGCTCGGGCTCGGCCATCTCCGCCGTTGCCGTGCGATCGCGCATGCCCTGGTCGAGCGGCATTCCGATCTCTCCGTGATGATCCTCTCGGGCTCGCCCATCATCGGCAGCTTCGACTTCCGCTCGCGCGTCGACTTCGTGCGCGTGCCGGGCGTGATCAAGCTGAGGAACGGCGAGTACACCTCGCTCAACCTGCATATCGACATCGAGGAGACGCTGGCGCTCCGCGCCTCGATCATCAAGCACACGGCCGACATCTTCGACCCCGACCTGTTCCTGGTCGACAAGGAGCCGCTCGGTCTCCGCGGCGAGGTCAAGGACACGCTGACGATGCTCAAGGCCCGCGGCACGCCGCTGGTGCTGGGCCTTCGCGACGTGCTCGACGAGCCGACGCTGCTGGCGCCCGAATGGGAACGCAAGAACGTGCTGCCGGCGCTCCGCGACCTCTACGACGAGATCTGGGTCTACGGCCAGGAGGGCATCCACGATCCGCTCTCCGGCATCGATCTGCCGCAGTCGGTGCTTCGCAAGGTCTCCTACACCGGCTACCTCCGGCGCAGCGCCTCCCAGCATCAGCCGGCGGTCGCCACCCGCCTCGACCTCAAGAAGGAGCCGTACCTGCTGGTCACGTCCGGCGGCGGCGGCGACGGCGAGGCGCTGACCGACTGGGTGCTCCGCGCCTACGAGGCCGACAAGGACCTGCCGTGGCGGGCGCTGATCGTGACCGGCCCGTTCATGCAGCCGGAGTTCCAGGCCGACTTCCTCCGCCGCGCCGAGCGGCTGCCGCAGGTCGAGGCGATCACCTTCGACGCGCACATGGAAACGCTGATGGCGAACGCCGCCGGCGTCGTCGCGATGGGCGGCTACAACACGCTCTGTGAGATCCTGTCCTTCGACAAGCGCGCGCTCATCGTGCCACGCACCACGCCCCGGCTCGAGCAGTTCATCCGCGCCCAGCGCTTCGAGGAAGTGGGACTTTCGGCGATGCTCGGCGACGACGGCGTGCGCGACACCAAGGTGATGGTGAAGGCGCTCCGCCGGCTGCCGAAGCAAAAGCCGCCCTCGGCCGCCGCCCCGGAAGGGCTGCTCGACGGGCTCGACGTCGTCGACAGGCTCGTGACCGAGGCGCTGGCCCGGCCGATCCGCCCGCGCCTGAAGGTCGCGCGCCAGCGCGCCGTCGCCGCCGCCTTCCGCGCGCCGACGCTCTGAGCTTCTCCCCTTTGAGCGGTCCCGTCGTCGCCGTCGTGGTCAAGGGCTACCCGCGCCTGTCCGAGACCTTCATCGCCAAGGAAATCCTGGGCCTGGAGAAGCGCGGGCTCGATCTCCGCCTCTACTCGCTGCGCCTGCCCACGGACAAGCACGTGCACCCGATCCATGCGGAGATCGCGGCGCCGATCGTCTATCTGCCTGAGTATCTCCATCAGGGCTGGCTCCGCGTGCTGCGTGCGTGGGGCGCGGTGCGCCACCTCGCGGGCTACGCCGCAGCGCGCCGGACCTTCCTCGCCGACCTCCGCCGCGACTTCACGCCGAACCGCGTCCGCCGCTTCGGCCAGGCGCTCGTCCTCGCCGCCGAGATGCCGGACGAGATCCAGGCGGTCTATGCGCATTTCCTGCACACGCCCGCCTCGGTCGCGCGCTATGCGGCGCTGATCCGGGGGTTGCCGTTCGCGGTCTCGGCGCATGCCAAGGACATCTGGACGACGCCTGACTGGGAGCTGTCGGAGAAGCTCGGCGACGCCGCCTTCGCCGTCACCTGCACGGGCTCGGGCCACGCGCATCTCGCGTCGCTGGCGCCACCCGATCGCGTCGGCCTCTTGTATCACGGCCTCGACCTCGAAGGCTGGCCGGTACCGCCGGACCGCAGCACGCGGTCGGGCCCGGTCGAGATCGTCTCGATCGGCCGCGCCGTCGAGAAGAAGGGCTTCCCGGACTTGATCGCGGCGCTGGCGAAGCTGCCGAAGGATCCGCCCTGGCGCTTCACCCATATCGGCGGCGGCCCGCTTCTGCCCGAGATGAAGGCCCAGGCGGAAAGCGCCGGCATCGCCGACCGCATGACCTGGAAGGGCCAGCAGCCGAAAGCCGAGGTGCTGGCCGCGCTTCGCCAAGCGGACATATTCGCGCTCGCCAGCCGCATCGCCGGCGACGGCGACCGCGACGGGCTGCCGAACGTGTTGATGGAGGCGCAGAGTCAGGCGGCCGCCTGCGTCGCCACCAGCGTGTCGGCGATCCCCGAGTTGATCGAGAACGGCGTGACAGGGCTCCTGGCCCGACCTGGCGACGTCGATGGCCTCTCGGATGCGCTCGCCCGCCTCATCGCCGCGCCGGCCACGACCGTCTCCGCGCCCGCTTCGACCAGGAACCGGAGCTGGACCGGCTCGCAGAGAAGCTCCGCGAAGCCGCCACTTCGCGCTAAACTCTTCCCCATGACCTCCCCGGTGCCCGTCGAGATCTCCGAGTGGAAGCCCGCGCCGTTCGCGATCGGCGAGACGGTGTTCGCGGTCGGCGACATCCATGGCTGCGGCAAGGAGCTGAGGGCGCTGCTCGGCGCCATCGGCAAAGCCGCGTCGGAGAAGGGCGGCGACCATCGCCTGATCTTCCTCGGCGACATGATCGACCGCGGCCCCGACAATCTGGGCGTGCTGCGCCAATGGGCCGAGGCGGAAGCGACGCCCGGCATCGGCCGCGTCGACCGCCTGATGGGCAACCACGAGCAGCTGCTCCTCCTCCTCGTCACCGACAGTCCTTATGCCGAGAAGGCCGAGGCCAAGTGGCGAAGCGAGAGCATGGGTGGCGAGAAGGTGCTGGAAGAGATGCGTCAGCGCGTCGGCGATCCGCATGCAGAGCCGAGCGCGACGCTGCTCTCGGCCGCGCTCGGCGAGGACGCGGCGAAGAAGTTCTACGCGATGCGCTCCCATGTGAAGCTCGGCAACACGGTCTTCCTCCATGCCGGGATCGAGCCGGGCTGCGATCTCGACGAATACCTGGCGCGGCCATGGATGTCGGACTCGGCGGCGACCTGGGCCTGGATCCAGAAGGGCTTCCTCGACTGGACCGGCGGCTTCGGCGGCACGCTCGTCGTGCACGGCCACACGCCGCCGCCGAAGCATCGCGCGCTGACCGGTCAGAGCGACCCGCATCTCTTCCAGTGCGACCGCCTCGGCCTCGACGGCGGCAGCGCGCGGACGGGCTACGTCACCGGCGCGGAGATCGAGGACGGCCGCTACCGCATCTTCCGCGCCGGCACGCTGATGCCGAACGCCGACATCTGATCCCCTTTCCTCCCGGAGCCTCCGCGATGTCGACGACCGAAGAGATCACGCGCGTGCTCAACGCCTTCGGGCTCCACACCGACACGCACCGCTGGGACAAGCTGCTGGCACTGTTCGCGCCGGAGGTGACAGTCGACTACACGTCGCTGTTCGGTGGCGACGTTCAGAAGACCAAGGCGCCCGACCTCGTCGATGCGTGGAAGAAGGTGATCCCGCAGTTCACCTGCGCCCAGCACCTGATCACCAACCACCTGATCGACGTCGAGGGCGACAGCGCCTTCGCCGAGACCCAGGTCGCGGCGCTGCACACGATGGTCGAGCCGGCGCTGGCCGGAAAGGACGCGTGGACCGTCGGCGGCCGCTACGAGTTCAAGCTGCGCAGGATCGCGGGATCCTGGAAGATCGAGGCGGTGAAGCTGATCGCCACCCGCCAGAGCGGCAACTTCGGCATCATGAAGCTCGCGCAGGAACGAGCAGCGGCGGTAACCGGCTGATCGATGCGCGTCGCCTTCTATGCGCCGCTGAAGCCGCCCGATCACCCGACGCCATCCGGCGACCGGCGCGTCGCGCGGCTTTTGATGGAGGCTCTGAGGGCGGGCGGCCACATGCCGATGCTGGCATCGCGATTCCGCAGCCGGGATTCGGAAGGCGACCGCGACGGCAGCATCGAGGCAAAGGGCAGCGCCGAGGCGACGCAGTGCATCGAGCGCCTGAAGCCGGAGCCGCCGGCGGCCTGGCTGACCTATCACCTCTACTACAAAGCGCCCGACTGGATCGGTCCGACGGTCGCCCGCGCGCTCGGCATTCCCTATCTCGTCGTGGAGGCATCGGTCGCACCGAAGCGTGCGGCCGGCCGCTTCGCCCGCGGTCACCAGGCGGTCGTCGACGCGCTCGGCCAGGCGGCTGTGGTGCTGGCTCTGTCGCGGCTCGACATGGAATGCCTGGCGCCGGTGACGCAGAAGCTCCATCACTTCCCGCCCTTCCTCGACTCGACGCCGTTCGCCGTATCGCGCGCCGCCAATGATCCGCCCGAGCTTCTCGCCGTCGGCATGATGCGGGCGGACGCGAAGCTGAAGTCCTATCTGCTGCTCGCCGCCGCCTTGAAGCGGATCGCCGACCGGCGCTGGCGGCTCAGGATCGTCGGCGACGGCGTCGCGCGCCGGGAGATCGAAGACGCCTTCGCATCACTCGGCGAGCGCGTCACTTTCCACGGCGCCGCCGAACCTGACGCGCTGCCCGCGCTCTATGCGGCCGCCGACCTCCTGGTCTGGCCCGCGGTCGACGAAGCCTTCGGCATGGTGCTGCTCGAGGCCCAGGCCGCCGGCACGCCGGTGATCGCCGGCGGCTACGGCGGCGTGCCGGAGATCGTCGCCGACGGCGTCAGCGGCCTCGTCACGCCGCCCGGGGATGTCGCCGCCTTCGCCGACGCCGTCGCTTCCCTGCTCGACGATCCGGTGCGACGGCGCGCGATGGGAACCGCCGCGCGCGCCCACATCAAGGACAGCCACGACCTGCCCGAGGCCGCGCGGCGGCTCGATGCGATCCTCACGTCGGTGACGCGATGATCCAGGTCGCTTTCCTTCGCCACGCGCCGACCGAATGGAACGCGAGCCATCGCCTGCAGGGCCGCACGGACATCCCGTTGTCGGAGGAAGGGCGCGCCTTCGCCCAGACCTGGCGCCTGCCGGAAGCGGTGGCCGGCTTCGAACCCTGGGCGAGCCCGCTCACGCGGACCCGCGAGACCGCCGCGCTGCTCGGCCTCACGCCACGCTTCGACGACCGTTTGATCGAGACCAGCTGGGGTGAATGGGAAGGACACACGCTCGCCAAGCTGCGCGAGCGTCCCGGCTTCAAGGAGGTCGAGCAGCGCGGCCTCGACCTCGCCGCGCCCGGCGGCGAAAGCGTGCGCCAGGTGCAGGCACGCCTCCTCGACTGGCTGGCGACGCTGACCAGGCCGGCCGTGGTGGTCACGCACAACGGCGTGCTGCGCGCGGTCTACGCGCTCGCCACCGGCTGGACCATGCAGGACAAGCCGCCCGAGCGCATGGCGGCGGCCTCCGCGCATCTCTACACCTGGGACGGCACGCGCCTGACCCTCGACAAGCTCAACCTGCCGCTTGCGCCGTGAGCCGCGTCCTCATTCACGTCCAGCACCTGCTCGGCATCGGCCACCTGCGCCGCGCCGCGGCCCTGGCCCGCGGGCTCTCCGCCGCCGGCATCGAAGTCGTCGTCGCCTCGGGCGGCGTGCCGGTGCCGAGGCTCGATCTCGGCGGCGCGCGCCTCGTGCAGCTGCCGTCAGCACGCTCCGCCGACGAGACGTTCAAGGTCCTGCTGGATGAGAACGACGTCCCCATCGACGACGCCTGGCGCGCGCGGCGTCGGGAGGCGCTGCTCGATCTCTACGAAAAGACCAGGCCCGACGCGCTGGTGATCGAGATGTTCCCGTTCGGCCGGCGTGCGCTCCGCTTCGAGCTCATCCCGCTGATCGAGCGCGCCCGCGCCGCGTCGCCGCGGCCGAAGGTGTTCGGCTCGGTGCGCGACATCCTGATTCATCGGCCGCGGCCGGATCGCGAGGCCGAGTTCCTGAGAACAGTGCGCGAAGGCTTCGACACTATCCTCGTGCACGGGGACCCACGTCTCGTCCCGCTGGAGGCGACGTTCCCGCTCGCCCGCGAGATTGCAGGCCAGCTCGCCTATACCGGGTATCTCGTCGAGACCTCGGCGACGCGCCGAAGCGATGCAGGACCGGGGAAGAGTGAGGTTCTGGTCTCCGTCGGCGGCGGCGCCGTCGGCGAGGAGCTTCTCAGGATCGCGCTCGCCGCACGCCCGTTGACGGTGCTGAAGGACCACGTCTGGCGCCTGCTGCTCGGCGCCAACCTGCCGCCGTCTCTGATGGGGGACCTGAAGGCTGCGGCGCCCGACGGCGTGATCGTCGAGCCGGCACGACCCGACTTCGTCGAGATGCTGGCGCGCTGCCGGCTCTCGATCAGCCAGGCCGGCTACAACACGCTGATGGAGCTGATGGCGGTCGGATCGCGCGGCGTCGTCGTGCCCTTCGCGCGCGGTGCCGAGACGGAGCAGACGACGCGTGCCGAGCTTCTCGCGGCGCGCGGCCTCGTCGATACCGTCGCCGAAGCCGGCCTCACGCCCGAGCGCCTCGCCGAGGCGGTGAACAGAGCGGCGGCGCGAGGAAAGCCGGCAGCCGGCTCGATCGACCTCGACGGGCTGAGGAAGTCGGTCGAGATCGTCACCGCTGCGATAAGAACTCGCTGACTCTCGTCTTACACTCGCGACGTCCCGATCATCTCCTTGATCGCCGCCGTTGCCGCCTCCAGTACACGGTCGTTCGAGCCGCTCTTGTGGAGCGCGATCTGCGCCTGGTAGGTGCGCATGCCGAACTCCTCGGCCGGCGGCAGGTATCCCAGCGAGCCGTTGGCGATGTTCATCACCGCGATCTTGGCCTGCGGGAAGCGGTCGCGAAGGCGCATCTGGAACTCGGTGTGCATCTCGCCCGGCATCGCCACGACGAAGGCATCGCCGAGCTGCCAGATCCAGAACCCCACATCCATCTCGCGGTCGTCACCGACCGAAAGGCGCCGCAACTTCGCGCGATTGAGGCGTTCCAGCGTCGCGCGGTCGGTGCAGGATGCGATCTGCCGCTCGAGATCGTCGCGCGTCGGCATGTCGGCGACCTCGAGCCGCACGGTCAGGTGCCGCGCGCCGATCGCGCCGTTCACCTTCGCCGGCTTCTCGCGCCAGATCGCCAGCGGCGTCGCCGACTCCTCGGCACCCTGGAAGACGAGATCCATGCCCGGGGTCAGCATCGAGGTGAGGCCGGAGAGCGCGGCAAATCCCAGCTCGCGGCCGTTCTTGTCGGCGATCGCCGGGTCGGATTCGTAGGCCCGCCTCGGCGCCATGTCGCCGGAGGCGCCATGCAGGAAGAGACACGGCGCGCCGCCGGTCTCCTTCTCCACCGTCTCGCGCAACGCGCCGATGTAGTCGGGCGAGACCTTGGTGTTGCCGCCGCCGAGCGAGATCGGGTGGCAGGCGTAGTTGACGAGGGAGAACAGCACGCGGCCCTGCGCGTCGGCGGCACGCCCGATCACCACCGTGTCGTCGGCCTCGATGAACGGATTGAGGCCGCAGAGACTCCGATCCTCGGTCGGCGACGGCAGGTTGCGGTTGAAGGCAAGGCCGCAGCGGCCAGTCGTCCAGGTGAGCGTCGCCGGCGCCATCGCCGCGCGCGCCTCGGCGACGAGACGGATGCAGGTGGCGATGACTTTCTCGCGATAGCCCTTCACCAAATGGCCGCCGGGCTTGTCGGCGAGGTCGGGGTCCATCATCGGCGCCGAATGCGAGTGGCTCGGCTGGATGATCAGGCAGTCCGCATGCAAGCCAGATGCATTAAGGATCGCGAAGCGGAAGCTCTCCTCGTCCTCCTTCGAGCGCCACCAGCTGTGATCGATGGTCAGCAATACGAGCTGGGTCTCGCCCTTCGAGTCGGCGAAGACGGCGGCCGTCGCCAGCATCGGGCGATGGACGCCAGAGGGCTGGTCGTGCTTCGCACTGCCCCAGAGCCGGAAATAGATGCCATCGGGCGGCGTGATGTCGCCGCGCGCGACGCCGGCCCTGCCGCCGAATTCGCAGGAACGGATGACATGGGTACGGCTACGGGTATCGGGGGCGTCGCCCATCGAAATGTCCTTTGCTGAATCGCCGGCGGATATTCGGTCGGGAGTCCGGACGCGGCAACCGGGATCAGTCGCCTTGAGAAACGGAGGCAGCGGCGAGCTGTCGCGGGGTGGGCGCGAGATGCGCGGGCAGGTCGGCGACCTCGCGGATCAGCTTCGCCAGGATGGCCGCCTTGAACTCGGCGAAGGTCTCGATGCCGAGCACGAAGGCGCCCGGCCCGCCGATCACCTCCTCGCGGTAGTGGATGTCGAGGATGCCGTCGTCGGTCATGATCGCGAGCCCGTTGATGACGACCCCCTTCAGCACCGCGGCATCGCGCGCCATGCCGGCTGGGCGGCCGGCATTGTTGTGGCCGTCGCCGGAGACGTCGATCACGCGGCGGTCGGCGTCGAAGGGGACGGTCTCCAGGAGCCGGACACCGGCATCGATCGCGCCCGAGATCGACGTGCTGCGGCCGTTGAAGACCTGGCGCGGCGAGGTCTGCAGCCTGTCGGCGAGCGCGCGGGCGGACGCGCGGCTGTCGACCATCATCCACGGGAACACCTGCATCTGTCCCGAGGCGCCGGCCCATTCGAGCAGGGTGACCGCGATCCGCCTCTCGCGCCCGCTCATCATCGCCGCGATCAGGCGGGGATCGCGGAAGGCGTCGGCATAGCCGTTCCGCTGCAGCAGGAACTCCTCCGCGTCGATCGAGCTCGACACGTCGACCGCGAGCACCAGCGCCAAATCGACCTTCTCCCCCGCCCGCGCCTCGACGACGAACAGCAGCACGATCAGGAGAAGAAGGCGCCGCACGAATGTCCTATCCGCTGGAGGCGGGTGCCGGCGGAATCTCCGGCACGGGCTCCGGATTGACCGGCGTCAGCATCGCCGGCGGCCGGTCGATCTGCTGGATCCTGGGCGGCGGCTTCCAGGTCAGCGAGTTGAACGCGCCGCAATGGCCGCAGCGCGCACTCCAGAGAGTCGACTGCGCACCGCAGGCGTTGCAGACCCAGGCGGGATCGGGCTCGGCCATCGGCTGGCGTTCGAGCCAGGCGCGCGCGGCCTCGACGTCGGCCCGCTCCTCGCGCTCGACCCGCGCCATCAGGCGGATCGCCCGCGGCGTCGGCGCCTGGGCAAGATCGTGGAGCTGCCGGCGCGCCTCGCCCCAGAGCTGGGCGTCGAGCGCCGCCTCGGCGAGCGCGAGCCGCGACTCGGCATGGGTCTCGTGTGTCGATGTCAGCCGCTGCAGCCAGCGGAGACGATCGAGCGGGCCGGACCCGGCGCGAAGCGCCAGCCAGGCGCGCGCGACGTCGGGAGGCCCAGGCGCGTTCCAGCGTCTTGATCGCCCTCCGCTCGGATCCTGCCGCCGCATGCAGCTCGGCCAGCTTCACCGCCGCCGGCGCGAAGCCCGGCGCGAGCTCGGTCGCCTCGCTGGTCAGGTGCTTCGCCTCGAGCGCATCGTCGGTCTCGCCGGCGAGCGCCACCAGCAGCGCGGTGCGGGCCCGGCGGGCGGTCTCCTTCTCGATCGCGCCGCGGCCGGCGGCATCGGCCAGAGTCACCATCGCCTTCCGCCAGGAGCCCGCTTCGGCCTGCAGCGCGAAGGTCTGCTTGAGCAGCCACGGCGCGGTCGGCTTCAGCTCCAGCGCGCGCTCGGCGAGCGCCAGCGCCTGGCCGCGGTCGTTGTCGCGAAGCGCCTTCGCCAACAGGCCGCGAAGCCCGACGAACTCCGTCGCCGGATCGTCGCGCATCGCCTGGAACTGGCGCGCGGCTTCCTTCTCGTCGCCGCCGAGCTGCGCCGCCTGGGCGGTGAGCAGCCGTGTCAGCGGCGGCTCGTCGAGCAGGGTGCTCGCCTTGCGCGCGAAGCGCCGCGCCTCCTGCGCATCGCCGGCCGCGACCGCCGCGAGCCCGCGTCCCAGCGCCTCGTAGCCTTCCTCGCGGCGACGCTCGCGCCGTGCCTCGACGAAGCGTCCCGGCGCGCGCCGCAACCATTTCCAGATCCCGCGCAGGACGGCGAGAACCCAGGCGAGCGCGAGCACGATCAGCAGCAGCACGGCGGCGGAGGTCTCGATCCGCCAGCCGAACCAATCGATGCGCACCTCGCCTGGCTGCTCGGCGAGCCAGATCGCCGCCGCGACGATGATCGCGAGCTGAACGAGATAGAGAAGGACGCGCCGCATGGGAATCAGCCGGCGCGCGGCGTGGCGAGCGCCTGCGTCGCGCGATCGAGCGCGCGTTCGGCGTCGAGCCGCGCCTGCGCGTCCGCGCGCCAGGAGGCGAGCGCCTTCGCCGCCCCGTCCGGCAATCCATCGAGCGCGGCGAGCGCGCCTGGGAGATCGCCTGCCTTCAGCAGCAGCTCGGCCCGCGCGAGCCTGCCGTCGAGATCGTCGCCGGGCGCCACGCGCCGGATCTGCACCAGGCCTTTCAGCTTGGCGATCGTCTGGCTCAGCAGGTCGTCGCCGCGATCGGCGTTGCGCACGGCACCCGCCGCGGCAGCCGGAAAGCGCTCGATCAGCGTCGCACGTGACGGCACGCCGGTCTCGGCATGGGTCATCAGCGTCTTCACCTCGGCCTCGATGCCCGGCGTATTGGCGAACAGCACGAGTTCCGCCTTGTAGGGTCGGCCGGCATTCAGCGCGTCGCCGAGCTTGAGCGCGGCCAGCGCCGCCGCGTCGACGTTGCGCTCGGCCTTGGCGAGGCGCTCGACCTCGGCCAGGCGCTTCTCGGTGTCGGCCGCGACTGTTGCCCGGCGCGACACGTCGGCGATCGACTGCTCGAGCGCAGTCAGCTTCTTCTCGATCGGGCTCAGATCGATCGAGGGCGCCGACGCGTCCGCCGGTCGCGACGAGGCGGCCTCGGCGGCGGCCGACGCCTTGGCTCCCGCCTGACGGGCCTCGTTGGCGACGCCGTCGACGCGCTGGCCGAGCGCGGCGACCGATGCCTCGATCTTGTCCAGGCGCTGCAGCACCGGCGAGAGATCGACGGACCCTGCGACCGTCGCCGGCTTCTGCTGCGAGACGACGATGAGGCCGCCCACCACGCCGGCGACGACACCGGCCGCGATGATGAAGGGAACAAGCCGTCGTTGTGGCGGAGGTGCGGGGGGGAGCTTCGTCTCGGTCATCGGCGGTTTTGCGATCAACCCGTCCACGGTTGCGAGCAGCGCCGCCTGGGTCGGCTCGGCGGCGACGGCGACGCGCTGGAACTTGAGCGGCGTCGCCTTGGCGGCGGCGTCGCTCAGCGCCACGAGCATCATCTTGGCGGCCCTGTCGGCAAGGCCGGCACGCTCGATCACGCTAGCAAACGTCGCGGCGGTACGGGGAGAGAAAACCAGGACCCAGTCGATGCGGCCGGCGGCGATCTCGGCGCGCGTCATGTCGGTCAGCGCGTCGGCCGGCTCGGACTCGTAGAGCGGCACGCGATCGACCTCGAAGCCGGCGGCCTTCAGCCGACCGGCGAGATCGCCCGCGACCGACGAGCCCGCCGCATGCAGCAGCTTGCCGCGCGTCGGATCGAGACGCCGCCGGACCAGCCGCTCCAGATCCTCGACATCACCCTGTGCGCTCTCGACCTTGGCGAAGCCGAGATCGCGCAACGTCTTCGCGGTCGCGTCGCCGACGGCGAAGGCCGGCAGGTCGCGTACCTTGGACGCATCGGCGAAGAACCGTGCACCGTTGGCCGAGGTGAACAGCAGCGCCTGCACGCCGTTCGTTTCGACGGCCGCGCCGGCCTTCGGCCTGATCGTCAGCAGCGGCTCGGCGACGACGGCGATGCCGCGCTGCTCGAGCGCGCGGATCAGGTCCGCCGAGTCTTCCTTGGGGCGCGTGACGAGCGCGCGTGTCATCTGGCGATGGCCGCCTTCAGCGCGGCACCGAGGTCGCGACCGATCCTCTCGGCATCGGCAGCCGCACCGCTGCGCTCGTCGCGGTCGACGCGCGTGCCGTCGCTGCTGGCGACGAGGCCGCGCAGCTTGAGCGTCGCGCCCTCGATCTCGGCCAGGCCGGCGATCGGCGTCCGGCAGGAGCCGTCGAGGACCGCCAGCATCTCGCGCTCGGCGGTCACGCGGAGCCGGCTCGGCTCGTCGTCGATCGCGGCGAGCAGGTCGAGCGTCCGGCTGTCGCCGGCGCGACAGGCGATCGCGATCGCGCCCTGGGCGACCGAGGGCAGCATCTCCTCGGGCTCGAGCGGCGATCCGACGCTCTCCATGAGGCCGAGCCGCTTCAGGCCGGCGACCGCGAGCATGGTGGCCTTCGCCTCGCCGGCCTCGATCTTGCGGATGCGCGTGTCGACATTGCCGCGGAGCGGCACGATCGCCAGGTCCGGGCGCAGCGCCTTGGCCTGGGCGGCGCGGCGGAGCGAGGCGGTGCCGAGCGTGGCGCCTTGGGCCAGGTCGGCGATCCGACAGGCGCCGATCAGCGCGTCGCGGGGATCCTCGCGCGGCAGCACCGCGCCGATGACGATGCCGTCGGGCAGCGTCGTCGGCAGGTCCTTCATGGAGTGCGCCGCGATGTCGACGCGGCCCGCGAGCAGCGCCTCGTCGATCTCCTTGGTGAACAGGCCCTTGCCGCCGATCTCGGAGAGCAGGCGGTTCTGCACCGAATCGCCGGTGGTGACGATGGTCACGATCTCGACCGCGTCCGGGGCGGAGAGCGAGCCATGGGAGCGGCCGAGACGATCCTTGGTCTCGTGCGCCTGGACGAGGGCGAGCTTGCTGCCGCGGGTGCCGAGCCGGAGAAGGGATGCCATGATGCCCTAAGACCTACCCCTCGCGCGTGACGGCGCCAAGCGTGCGCTTCGACGCGGGGGTGGAAAATGTATCAATATCGCCTACATTTAGAGGGTTCCGTCCCGGAGTGCCCCGATGTCCCGCCTGCCCACCCTGTTCGTCTCCCACGGCTCGCCGATGACCCTGATCGATCCGGGCCGGCCGGGCGCGGCCATCGCCGGCCTGGGCAAGCGCCTCGCGAAGCCGAAGGCGATCCTGGTCGCCTCCGCCCATTGGCTCACCAACATCCCGGCCGTCAGCAACGCCGAGAGGCCGGAGACGATCCACGATTTCTACGGCTTCCCGGACGAGCTCTATCGTCTCTCCTACCCCGCGCCGGGTGCGCCGGGCTTGGCAGCGGAAGCGGTCTGCCTCCTGAACAAGGTCGGGATCCGCTCGGGCATGGCCGAATACGGTCTCGACCACGGCGCCTGGTCGCCGCTCAAGCTGATGTTCCCGGACGCCGATATCCCGACCGCCCAGCTCTCGATCCAGCCGGAGCTGGATCCGGCGCACCACTTCCGCGTCGGCCAGGCCCTCGCTTCGCTTCGCGATGAGGGCGTTCTGATCGTCGGGTCGGGACAGTTCACCCACAACCTCCGCGACATCGACCGCCGCGCCGGCGAAGGGCAGATCGCCGGATGGGCCAAGGAATTCGTCGACTGGATAAAGGCCCGGATCGAGGAGCGCGACTTCGCGGCGCTGCTCGACTATCGGACCCAGGCGCCGAACGCACAGCGCGCGCATCCGACCGACGAGCATTTCCTGCCGCTGTTCGTGGCGCTCGGCGCCGGCGCCGAGACAGCGACGATCGAGCACCTACCGTTCGGCGTCACCGGCGGCACGCTCGCCTGGGACAGCTACCTGCTGCACTGAGATCGGAGAACCCTCTCCCGCGTCGTACGCGGGGGAGGGCAGGGTGGGGGCCGAGCGCAGCGAGGGTCTGCGAGCGGGTGAAGGAAGACCGCGCTTCGCGCGGCCCCCACCCCGTCCCTCCCCCGTCGCTAACGCGCCGGGAGAGGGAGCTCGCTCGATGCATTTGGTTTCACCCAGATGCATCTCGGTTTGGCGCGAGGACGAGCTCCAGTTAAACACAGGCCTCACCTCTCCTTTCCCGAGATCTCCATGCAGCACGACTTGATGATCGTCGATGGCCATGTCATCGACCCAGCCCAGGGCATAGACGGCCCGGCCGATGTCGCCTTCGCCAACGGCAAGGTGAGCGCGATCGGGCCCGGGCTCGACCGCAAGTCGGCGAAGGAGGTCCGTTCCGCCCGCGGCAGGCTGGTGCTGCCCGGCATCATCGACCTGCATACGCATGTCTACTGGGGCGGCACCTCGCTCAGCATCGATGCCGAGAAGCTCGGCCGCGACAGCGGGACCACGACCAGCATCGACGCGGGCTCGGCGGGCGCCGGAAATTTCCCGGGTTTCCGCAGGCATGTGATCGAGAAGTCGGCCGTCCGCATCCTGGCCTACCTCAACATCTCCTTCGCCGGCATCTTCGGCCTCGGCAAGACACTTGCCTACGGCGAGGCGCAGATCCCCGAGCTGATGGACATCGAGGAGTGCGTCCGCGTCGCCAACGAGAACCGGGACCTGGTCGTCGGCGTGAAGGTGCGCATCGGCTACAACACCTCCGGATCGCTCGGCATCGGCGCGCTCGACGTCGCGCGGGAAGCGGCCCAGCTGACGGGCCTGCCGATGATGGCGCATGTCGGTCCGCCGCCGCCGCGCTTCGTCGACATCCTGGAGCGGCTTCGCCCCGGCGATGTGCTGACCCATTGCTGCCGCCCTCGCCTCAGCCACGCGCTCGACACCAAGGGCCAGGTGCTGCCGCTCGCCGCCGAGGCACGGAAGATGGGCGTGATCTTCGACGTCGGCCATGGCGCCGGCGCGTTCAGCTTCGAGACCGCGGCGGCGATGCTGAAGGCGGGCTTCCCGCCCGACGTGATCTCTTCCGACGTGCATATCCGCTCGATCGACGGTCCGGCGATCTCGACGCTCCACACCATGTCGAAGATGCTCTGCCTCGGCATGCCGTTGAAGGACGTGGTGCGCGCCGCGACCGAGACGCCGGCCAAGGCCGTGCGCCGTCCCGATCTCGGCAACCTCAAGGTCGGCGCACCGGGCGATGCGGTGCTGATCGAGCTTCAGAGCGGGAGCTTCGACTACCTCGATACGGTCGGCATGACCCTCGCGGGCAAGCAGCGCCTCGGCCTCCGCGGGACCGTGCTCGGCGGCCGCTGGTGGCACGACGGCGAAGCGGCCTAAGCGATCGGCTTCACCAGGTCGGCAGCGTAGGGCTTGAAGCCGAAGCGGGCATAGGCGCGCTCGGCGACCGTGTTGCCGTGGAGCACGCCGAGCATGATGTGGCCGAAGCCCTTCTCCCTGGTCAGGCGCTCGGCCTCCTGCAGCAACGCGCGGCCGATGCCCTTGCCGCGATGCGCCTCGCGCACGAACAGCTCCGAGACGTAGCCGTAGTCCTTCTCGTCGTCGCGGACGCAGGCACCGTGCTTCTCCCAGGTGAGGAAGAGGTGACCGACGACCGATCCGTCGATCTCGGCGACCAGCTTCACGCCGCCGGTATCGGCGACCTTCTTCTCGGCGAAAGCCAGGGAGTCGATCGCGCCGGCACGATCCAGGCGCCGATTGCCGACGAACGGCTCCTCGTAGACGTTGAGTCCGAGGAACAGCTCGATCAGAACCTCGCGGTCCGACTCGCGCGCCGGGCGGATGACGACATCCGCACTCATCCCTTGAGCTTGGCCGCGAGCATCGGCAGCGACTTGATGTCGAATCCCTTCGACGCGGCCTCGGCGACCAGGGCGTTCGCGTCCGCCTTCCCGTTCGCCACCTGGGCCGCGGCCCAGAGCAGGTAGGTGCGCGTGCCCGAGCGGCAATGGGCGAGGATCGGCTTCGGATTCTCGGCAACCAGCTTGTCGAAGGCGACGAGATCGGCAGCCGTGATCGTCGAGGAGGTCACCGGCAGGTAGGCATAGCGGAGCCCGTTGCGCTCGGCCTCGGCCTTGGCGTCGGCGGCCGTCACCGGCACGCCCTCGCTGTCGGGACGGTTGTTGATGATGGTTTTGAAGCCTTGCTTCGCGATCTGGGCGACGTCGGCCTTCTCGATCTGCGCCGTCACGGAAAGTCCGGGGGCGATCTCGGTGGTCTGGGTCATCTCTGATTCCTCTCAATTCAGGAATGCTCAATACGTCTTAGCGGCATGGATCGCAACGAACCTCGCTTCGCTCGCCCCCTCCCCACCCTCCCCCGCTTCGCGGGAGAGGGGGTACGACTTCGCGTCCCCTCTCCCGCGTCGTACGCGGGGGAGGGCTAGGGAGGGGGCAAGCGCCAGCGAGGTCGTAGCGTTCACACTCGCGTGCTATAGCCACGCCATGTTGGCCCTCGGCATCGAGACCAGTTGCGACGAGACCGCCGCGGCGATCGTCGACGGCGATCGGCGCATCCTCGCGAGCGTCGTCGCCTCGCAGCTCGAGCATCACCGGCCTTTCGGCGGGGTGGTGCCCGAGGTGGCGGCACGCGCCCATCTGGAGCTGCTGCAGGGCCTGGTGCGCCAGGCGCTCGAGGAGGCGAAGCTCGGTTTCGCCGACCTCGACCTGATCGCCGCGACCACCGGCCCCGGCCTGATCGGCGGCGTCATCGTGGGCTCTACCTTGGGCAAGGCCCTGGCGCTCGCCCGCCGCCTTCCCTTCCTCGCGGTCAATCACCTCGAAGGCCATGCGCTGAGCCCGCGCCTCTCCGACGACGTGCCGTTCCCCTACCTGCTGCTGCTGGTCTCGGGCGGCCACTGCCAGCTGCTCGCGGTCGAGGGCGTCGGCCGTTACCGGCGCTACGGCACCACGATCGATGATGCCGCCGGCGAGGCCTTCGACAAGGCGGCGAAGAAGCTGGGCCTCGGCTTCCCCGGCGGCCCCGCGATCGAGCACGCGGCGAAGTCGGGCGATCCGAAGCGCCATCCGCTGCCGCGGCCGATGATCGGCCGGCCGGGATCGGACTTCTCCTTCTCAGGGTTGAAGACCGCGGTGGCGCAGGCCGCCGATGCGCTCGGCCACGACCCCACCGCGCAGGACCAGGCCGATCTCGCCGCGAGCTTCCAGGAATCGGTCGCCGCCTCGCTCGCCGATCGCACCAGGAATGCCTTGCGGCGCTTCGCCGGCGAGTTCGGCCCCGGCCACACGCTCGTGGTCGCGGGCGGCGTCGCCGCCAACACGCGGCTCCGCCAGGTTCTCGGCGATCTCGCCGCACGAGAGGGCGTGCGCTTCGTCGCCCCGCCGCTGTCGCTCTGCACCGACAACGCGGCGATGATCGCCTGGGCCGGCATCGAGCGCCGCCGCCTCGGGCTCGAGGACGGGCTCGACGTGGCGCCACGCCCGCGCTGGCCGCTCGACGCGGATGCGCCGCCAGCCCCCTATGCGGGAGCGAAGGCATGAAGATCGCGGTGATCGGTGCCGGCGCCTGGGGCACGGCGCTCGCCCAGGTGGCCGCGCGCGCGGGCGAGGTGACGCTGTGGGTGCGCGAGCGGGAGGTCGCCGCCGAGATCGCGGTCGGGCGCGAGAACACGGCCTTCCTTCCCGGCATCATCTTGGATGCGAAGATCCGCGCCACCAGCGATCTCTCCGCCGCCGCATCATCCGAGGCCGTCCTGTTGGTGGTCCCGGCGCAGTTCCTGCGTACGGTCGCCCGCGACATGGCGAAGTTCCTGCCGCAGAACGTGCCCGTCGTGCTCTGCGCCAAGGGCATCGAGGCGGCGTCCGGCGCGCTGATGACCGAGGTCGCGGCCGAGGCATTGCCCGGTCACCCGATCGCCGTGCTGTCCGGCCCCAGCTTCGCGCACGAGGTCGCCAAAGGGCTCCCGGCCGCGCTGGTGGTCGCGAGCGCGACCGACGGTCTCGCGGAAACGATGGCGACACGGCTCGCGCGCCCGACCTTCCGCCTCTACGTCTCCGACGATCCGGTCGGCGCCGAGATCGGCGGCGCGGTGAAGAACGTGCTGGCGATCGCCGCCGGCATCGTCGAGGGCGCCGGCCTCGGCGACAATGCACGGGCCGCGATGATCACCCGCGGCCTCGCCGAGATGATCCGCCTCGGCAACGCGCTCGGCGCCAGGCCCGAGACCCTGACCGGCCTCGCCGGTCTCGGCGACCTGGTGCTGACCTGCACGGGCGCCTCGTCGCGCAACCACCGCCTCGGCGTGGCGCTCGGCAAGGGACAGACCGTCGCCGAGGCGACCTCCGGCAGCCGCGCCGTGGTCGAGGGCGTCGCCAGCGCGCATCCGGTGCGCGCCCGCGCCGGGCGGCTCGGCGTCGAGATGCCGCTGATCGAGGCGGTCGACGACGTCGTGAATGCCGGCCTCTCGGTCAAGGAGGCCGTGCAACGCCTGCTCGGCCGCCCGCCGAAAGCCGAGGGCTGGAGCTGATCGCCGTATCGCGATCGTCGTTTTGGCTTTGAAGGAACCCCGGTTCCTGGGCAATGCTGGCCGCTGACCAACCTCCGGAGCCACCATGCTTTATTACGTGCACCGCCTGGACAAGAAGAACCACGTCGACCTGCGCCTGAAGACGCGGCCGACGCACCTCGAATATCTCAAGTCGCAGGCGGACAAGCTGTTCGCCGCCGGCCCCGTGCTCTCGCCCGACGGCAAGGTGCCGATCGGCAGCCTCCTCCTGGTCGAGGCCAAGGACGAGGCCGAGGTGAAGGAGATCCTCGCCGGCGATCCCTACGACAAGGTCGGCCTGTTCGACACGATGACGATCATGCCGTGGCGGAAGGTGTTCTCGAAGCCCGACGTCGGCGGGCCCCCGGGTTGAGTGAGGGCGGGTTGATCCGTTAGGAGCCGACGATGAAGCACTGGCTGATGAAGTCCGAGCCCGACACCTTCTCGTGGGACAACCTCGTCGAGAAGAAGCGGAGCATGTGGGACGGCGTGCGCAACCACATGGCCGCCGCGCACATGAGGGAGATGAAGAAGGGCGACCTCGTCTTCTTCTATCACTCCAACATCGGCAAGGAGATCGTCGGCATCATGCGGGTCGAGAAAGAGCACTATCCCGACCCGACCGACGAGACCGGCAAGTTCGTCGTCGTCGACGTGGTGCCGGTGAAGCCGCTGAAGAAGCCGGTGACCCTGGCCGAGATCAAGGCGGACAAGAAATTCGCCGACATGCGCCTGGTCACCCACTCACGCCTTTCGGTGAGCCCGGTTTCCGACGCGCATTGGGCCGCCCTCTGCAAGATGGGTGGCGTCGCCGCTTGATCCGGCTCTGCCGCGACGACGAGCTCGAGGAAGGCGACGCACGCGGGTTCAGGTTCGGCGAGGCGCCGCGCCAGACGCGGATCCTCGTCGTCCGCTGGGACGGCGCGCTCAAGGGCTATCTCAACGTCTGCCCGCATGTCGGCACCGCGCTCGACTGGGTGCCCGACAAGTTCTTCCACCCCGACGACCGCCATTTGATCTGCGCAACCCACGGCGCGCTGTTCCTGCCCGAGAACGGCCTCTGCGTCGCGGGGCCCTGCGAGGGGGAGTCGCTTCAGGCGATAGAGGTCGCGGTCGAGGATGGGTGGATCGTGTATCGCGGTGCAGGGACGAGCCCCCCACCCTAACCCTGCCCCACTGCGGGGGGAGGGAACACGAAGCGCTCCGCTCTTATCCCCTCCCCCTTGACGGGGGAGGGTTAGGGTGGAGCCCCAATCTCGTTCTCGCCGCTACTTCGGCTGAACCGCGTCCATCATCGCCGCCACCGCCTTCGCGTCCGGATCGTCGAGAGCCGCGAGTGCATTGCGGGTATTTGCGAAGTCGGGGCCGCCGGCCTTGTTCTGGCTCAGCTTGAGCTTGGCCTCGATGCGCTCGATCGGCAGCGCGAAGCCGACGATGCCCTTGCGCAAACCCTGGAAGAACGCCGGCTCGAGCTTGTCGATCTTCCAGGGCGCCTTCGGCGCGAGCCTCGCCTCGTGCACGGCCGTCAAGCGAACCAGGACGTCGATCAGCCCGTCGTCGTCGAGCGCCACCGGCCGGCCATGGATGTGGACCACGGCGTAGTTCCAGGTCGGCACCGATGCCGCCGGCTTCTCGTACCAGTCCGGCGAGACATAGGCGTTCGGGCCCTCGAACACCGCGGTCGCCTCAACCGTCCCGTCCATCAGCTTCCAGATCGGGTTGACGCGGGCGGCGTGCGCCAGCAGTCGGTTGCCGTCGCGATCCAGCACGAACGGGAAGTGCGAGATCTCGGGCTTGCCGTCGGCGCCGCTCATGACAAGCGCACCGAAGCCGTTCCGCTCGACCAAGTCGAGGCCTGCCGCATCGTCGGCAGCGAAATGACGGGGCGTGTACATGCGCTTTGATCTATCCGCCTCGGCTGCCGGAGACAAGCCGCGTTCGTGCCGGATGGTCCTGCGCAAGTGGAGCTGTGCCGTGGCACAATGCGCCGCTGACGAAGCGGAAGGCAGATCGAGCATGAGGCCGGGCCGGCGCGCGAGGACCGTTGCGATCACCATTATTGCGGTGTTGGGCATGACCAGCATCGCGTCGGCGGTCTTCGGCACGCTCCTGGTTACCGAACGGCCCTGGTTCATGGCGGCAGCGAACGGAGTCGGGGGCGGCCTCGTGATCGCCGCGCCGATCGTCGTCTGGGTCGTGTTCGGCCTCGATGCCGGGATCGGCCGCCGGCTCAAGCGTCTGCCGCTGCTCCTCTACGTCGCGGCCAACAGCCTGCTGATGGGCGGGATGCTGCTGATCGGCCATCTCGCGGCCTACTATCTGCTCTGGACCGGAAGAACCAGCTTCCTCGAGGACCCTTACCTGCCGGCTTCCCTGATGTTCTCGGTCGCGCTCGTGGTGACGGTCAGCATCGGCATGGAGCTGAGGCGGCTTGTCGGACCCGGCGTTTTCGGCGAGGTGCTGCTCGGCCGGTATCGCTATCCGCGCACCGAACGACGGCTCTTCCTGATGCTCGACATCGCCGGATCGACGGCGCTCGCGGAACGGCTGGGGCCGGAGAGGTTCTTCGCATTCCTCGATCGCTGGATCCACCTTCTCACCGAACCGTTGCTGGCCTCGGGCGGACGCATCTATCGCTACGTCGGCGACGAGGTGATCCTGACCTGGAAATGGGAAGGCGACGCGGCCGAACGCGCGCTCGCCTTCGCGTTGGATGCGAGCCGCGCGGTCGCTTCCGGCACCGACTGGCGACGTGCCTTCGGCGAGAGCCCGCGCATGCGGATCGTGCTTCATGGCGGCCCGGTGATGGCGGGAGAGATCGGCGACCTCAAGCGCGAGATCGCCTTTCTCGGCGACACGCTGAACACGGCGTCGCGCATCGCCGGGGAAGCTCGCCAGCACGAAGCACTGGTTTTGGCGTCGTCCGAGGCGGTCGACGGGGTATCGCTGCCGCCGGACCTCGTTCGTCACGACCTGGGCCCCGTCGCGCTGCGCGGCAAGGCCGAGCCGGTCGCGCTGGTCCGATTGACGAGCGGCCCGCCGAGCCCGTAAAGCCAGACACTAAGAGAAACCAGGAGACGCCGATGAGACTGCTTTCGATCGCCGCCGCGCTGGCGCTTCTGGCGACGCCAGCCATAGCCCAGAAGACCTCGCTCTCGGTCCTGAAGCTCGCCTCGTCGGGCCCCGTGTTCCTGGCGCAGGATCTCGGCCACTTCGCATCCGAAGGCCTCGAGGTCGAATTCAAGTTCTTCACCGCCGCCCAGCCGGTCGCGGTCGCCGTGGTCTCGGGCGATGCCGAGTTCGGCGTCACCGGCCTCACCGCCGGCTTCTACAATCTTGCCGGCAAGGGCGCGCTCAAGATCATCGCGGGCCAGTCGCGCGAGGAGCCCGGCTATCGGCTATCGGCCTACATGGTCTCCAACCAGGCCTTCGCCGCAGGCGTCAAGTCGCCGGCCGATTTCGGCGGCCGCTCCTTCGCGATGACCCAGGTCGGATCGACCTTTCACTACATGATCGGCCTGCTCGCCGAGAAGAAGGGCTTCGATCTCTCGAAGAACCGCCTGCTCGCACTGCAGAGCATCCCCAACATGGTCTCGGCGCTGCAGGGCGGCCAGGCCGACACCGCGATCCTGCCGTCCACCGTCGCGGTGCCGATGGCGGACCGCGGCGATGCGAAGATCGTGGGATGGGCCGGCGACGAGACGCCGTGGCAGCTGGGCGCGCTCTTCACCTCGCCGAAGATGATCGACACGAAGAAGGAAACGGTCGAGCGCTTCGTCCGCGCCTACAAGAAGGGCGTCGCCGCCTACGACGTCGCCTTCCAGAAGAAGAGCGACCCGGCCGCGACCGACAAGGCGCTCGGCATCCTCGCCAAGTACACCGAGCAGCAGAAAGGCGCGATTGCCGCTGGCCTCCCCTACATCCAGCCCGAGGCGCGCTTCAGCGCCAAGGACGTCGCCAAGCAGGTCGCCTACTGGCAGGCCCAGGGCCAGGCCGACAAGACGGTCGAGGCGAAGGACATCGTGGTGACGACGTTCGTGCCGTCGCTCGACTGAGGCAAGGCGCATGCGCCTGATCGCCGAGAACGTCGGGCATCGCTACGGCACGCTCGACGTGCTCGACGGGATCTCGCTGACCGTCGAGGAAGGCGAGATCGTCGCGGTGATCGGGCCGTCGGGATGCGGCAAGTCGACCTTGCTCGGCATCCTCGGCGGGCTGCTCGCGCCGAGCAGTGGCCGCGTGCTGACCGAGGGGGCACCGCCGGCCGGATGCCTCAACCCCTTCACCTACGTGTTCCAGGACTTCGCGTTGCTGCCGTGGCGCAGCGTCGCCGGCAACGTCGCCTTCGCACTCGAGCATCGCCCGCTCTCGAAGGCCGAGCGCGAGCGACGCATCGCCGAGGTGCTGGCGACCACGGGACTCGCCGATTTTGCCGACGCCCTGCCGAAGCAGCTTTCCGGCGGCATGCGCCAGCGGGTCGGCATCGCGCGTGCCCTCGCGGTCACACCGGCGGTGCTGCTGCTGGACGAGCCGCTATCGGCATTGGACGCGCAGACCCGCGAGCTGCTGATCGAGGAGTTCGTGAGCCTCTGGCTAAAGCACCGCACCACTGCCGTCTACGTCACGCACAATCTCGACGAGGCGCTGATCCTGGCCGATCGCGTCTGCGTGTTGTCGCGTCGGCCGGGCCGCATCTGCGAGATCGTCACGGTCGATGTACCGCGTGCCGAGCGCGATATCGGGCGCCTGGCGCCGTTGCGCAACCGGCTCTGGCGCCTGATCCAGGACGAGGCCCGCGCCGCCGATCGCGAGCGCCAACCGGAGAGCGTGAGTGGCTGAACCGCTTCGCTATCATGGCTGAGCCGCTTCGCTTCAGGGGCGGCGGCTTCACGATCCAGCCGAAGCGTCACGCTGCCTGGATCACGGCGGTCGTCGTGATCGGCCTATGGCAGCTCGCGTCCAGCGCCGGCTGGGTCTCGCCGATCTTCCTGCCGAGCCCGGCCGGCATCGCGAGGGCGCTTGCGGACATGGCGGTCTCGGGTCAGCTTTGGCGTCACCTCGCAGCGTCGCTGAAACGCATCCTTCTGGGATTCGCGCTTGGCGGCTCGGCCGGCCTCGCCTTCGGCCTCGCGCTCGGCCTGATCTCCCATGCGCGCGCCGCGGGACTGCCGATCATCTCGGCCCTGTTCCCGATCCCGAAGATCGCGCTGCTGCCCCTCTTCATCCTGTGGTTCGGCATCGGCGAGCCGTCGAAGGTCGCGACCATAGCGCTCGGCGTCTTTTTCCCGATGGCGATCGCCACGTATTCCGGCGTCGACCAAGTGCCGCGCACCTTGATCCGCATGGCCCAGAGCTTCGACGTGCCGGCCATGGCGATCGTCGCCAAGGTCATTCTGCCCGGCGCCCTTCCCGGCATCCTCGCCGGCGTGCGCATCTCGGCCTCCATCGGCCTCGTGCTGGTGGTCGCGGCCGAGATGATCGGGGCCGAGTTCGGCGTCGGTGCCTTCATCCTGACCGCCGGCAACCTGATGCGGACCGAGGACCTGCTGGCCGGCGTGTGTCTCCTGTCACTGCTGGGGATCGCGGTCGGGCTCATCGTGTCCCAGGCCGAGCGACGGCTGCTCGGCTGGCGGGTGTAACGGAATAGACACGCCCGGTCCCGCGTTGGTCTCATCACAGGCCGGCGAGGGCCCTACCGCCCGAGACCCCTGGCGCCTAATCTAAAGGCGCGCCCTTTGCGTATAGAGACCATGATGGCGGACGACGCGCCGGGAACGACCGGCCAGATCAAGCAGAAGCTGGTGGAAACCAAGGAGAAGTGGGCCCGCGAGGGCCGACTCCTCACGGGCGGCCCCTCATTGGGCGGCACAGAGATGCGTCAGCGCCGCCGGCTTCCGCCCGGGCAGCGCGAGGTCAAGAACTGGCCGGTGCTGGATCTCGGCACGCACCCGAACGTGCCCGCGAAGGAATGGGAGATGAAGGTCGGCGGCCTGGTCGAGCGCCCGGTCACGTGGCGCTGGGACGACCTGATGAAGCAGCCGCAGTCTAGCCACGTCTCCGACATCCACTGCGTCACCGCCTGGTCGCGCTACGACAACAAGTGGGACGGCGTCTCCGGGCTTCACCTGCTCTCTGTCGTCGAGCCGAAGCCGAATGCGAAGTTCATCGTCTTCAAGAGCTATGACGGCTACTCGACCAACGTGCCGATCGAGTATTTCGCCGACGATGACGTGCTGCTGGCGACCCACTGGGAAGGCCAGCCGCTCAGTCGCGATCATGGCGGGCCGGTGCGCGTCGTGATCCCGAAGCTCTACTTCTGGAAGTCGGCGAAGTGGGTGCGGCACATCTGGTTCACCGATAAGGACGCGCCGGGCTTCTGGGAAGTGCGCGGATATCACAGTCTTGGCGATCCGTGGAAGGAGCAGCGATATGGTTGAGGCTTTCGAGAATGCGTGGCGCTTCGCATCCATGCTGATCGCGGCGGTCGGCATGACCGTGTCGCCGCCGGCACCGGCCGGATCGACCGGCGGCTTCGGCTTCGAGTTCAAGTCGATCGAAGGCGAAGACCTCAAGCTCGCCAAGTTCGCCGGCAAGCCGTTGCTCGTGGTCAACACCGCGTCCCAATGCGGCTACACCCCGCAATACGAGGACTTGGTGAAGCTCTGGCAGGGCTATCGCGACAAGGGCCTCACCATCGTCGGCGTGCCGTCGAACGACTTCGGCGGCCAGGAGCCGGGCAGCGAGGCCGAGATCAAGGGCTTCTGCGAGCTGACCTACGGCGTCGACTTCCCGATGACCGAGAAGCAGACGGTGATCGGCGGCAACGCGCATCCGTTCTACAAGTGGATCGCGGCAGAGCTCGGCGAAGGGGCCGCGCCGCGCTGGAACTTCTACAAGTACCTGATCGGGCCCGACGGCAAGCTCGCCGGCGCCTGGCCGTCGACGGTCAATCCGACCTCGGCCACGATCACCAAGGAAATCGACAAGCTGCTGATCCGATGAGGTGCCTCATGTTTCGTTCGCTCGTTCTCGCTCTCGCCGTCGCGCTGCCGCTGTCCGCACATGCGCCCGCTTCATACGCAATGGGCACAGGCCCGGCGCCGTCCTCGCTCGCCAATCCCGATTACGCGCAGGCCGAGAAGCTGATCAAGGAGTGGAAGTACGCCGAGGCGATCCCGCTGCTCGAGAAGGTGGTGAAGGCCGAGCCGAAGAACGCGGATGCCTATAACCAGCTTGGCTACGCTCACCGGAAGCTCAACAAGCTGCCGGAAGCCCGCACCCACTATGCCAAGGCCCTCGAGCTCGAGCCCGAGCACAAGGGCGCGCTCGAATACCAGGGCGAGCTGTACCTGATGCTCGACGACGTGAAGTCGGCCGAGACCAACCTCGCCAAGCTCGACAAGCTCTGCACCTTCGGCTGCGCCGAGTACGCCGACCTCAAGAAGGCGGTCGAGGAATACAAGAAGCGCAAGGGCATCAGCTCTTAAAGTCGTGCACCCCTCTCGCGCGACGTGGACGAAGAGGGGCGTGAGAGCCCGAGCGCCAACGAAACAACTTCACAGCTCGGCACGAATCTCGAACGTTGTGAAATAGGCGTCAGACCACCCCCGGTTGCAGATCTACGGCTCGCGATGGCAAGCTACCGCCATGGCAGACGAGCTAAAGCGCCCGAAACGGGTCTGGGTCGAGTGGTCGGGCATGGCTGTGCTGGCTGTACCCTTCCTTTTTATTGCTTTCCGCGATCCAATTGCCGAACGCCTTGCGCCGCTCTTTGAGCCGGGTGCGCAGGTCTATGAGGCGTGGATGTGGCTGCCGCCTTACAGCGGCTTTTACACAGCTTGGGTAGGCTTCCTCTCCACGTTGATCACGGGCTCTGTTGCGCTCTTCAGCGCCGGTATCGTGATCTGGGTTGCGAAGGGTACCGATCGCCGAGAGGCAAGGAAGCAACAAGAAGCCGACATCGCCTTCGCCTTCGCACTTCGCCAGGAATGCCGGCAGGTGATCGACCAGATTCCCGGCATGAATGGCAGCATCGCGCAGCGGATCGCCGACCTTGAGGCCATACCGCCACCTGGACCGACAGACATTGAAGAAGGCGTAGATCCGACCACCGTCGTGACTGCGCTCCCGGTCGCGATCGTCAGACACATGGCGATCCAAATCAGCGCCGTCCAGCCGACAATGCCCGACACCCTTTCAGAGCATGAAAACATCGGCCGTCTCGGCGGCGAAATTACTGAGCGGGCTTACTGGTTTCGCTCGAAGCTACTCGATGCCCTGAAGGCTATCGGTCAGTTTGAAAAGGTCATCTCCTCCGAAGGAATTCCGGGTATGCGGGTCGTGGACGTTATCGGCGTGCTGAAGGGAATCTCGACCGAGCTCGACGAGGCACGTCGCCGAGGCATTATCCTGAAGGATGAGAAGCTGAAGCCTTGGCTGGAAGCGCGCGACATGCGGATGCCGGTCGAGGAGTAGCGCCAGTCGGTCTTTTCATCAGAGCCCTCGTGTCTCGCACCTAGGACCGCTAGGCAGTGCGCGGGGGGCACCATCACGAGATCAGTACCTCCACCACCTCGCGCCAGCGTGCGAGCTTGCGCTCGAACGGCATGCCGGCGTGGGCCGGGCTGGTGGAGGGAAGGATGGTTCGCGGCAGCGCCTTGTGCGCCTCGGAAAGCTTTGATACCGCGAGCCGCTCGAACAGCTTCGCCAAGGTGTTGCCGTTGAAGCAGATGCCGCGGATCTCGGGATGGCGCTTCAGGAACGCCTCGAACCGGTTCGGCGTCACACTGGAGACGACGATCGCCGCGTCGAGGCTTCCCGGCCGCTCGGCGGCCTCGCAGGTGTCCCAGAGCGCGATCCGCTTCGCGCGCAACCGCTCGAGCCTTTCGTCATAAGGGACGTCCCGTCCCGCGCCCGCGATCTCGGCCATGATCCGCCAGAAGGCGTTCTGCGGCTGGGCGTAGTACTGGCGCATCGCCAGCGACATCGCGCCGGGCAAGGACCCGAGGATCAGCACCCTCGCATCGGGCGCGCTGACCGGCGGAAAGCTTCGGGATCTCATCAGTGGCGAAGCCTGCGCGGCGGGTTCATGCTGGCTCAACATCCGAGACGTCACGAGGGGTCCCGATGGTGTTCTGGAGTCTTACCGCGCTCGACCTGGCGGCGCTCGCCCTGTTTCTCGCCTGCTGGCTGGGGTACGCGCCGGTGGTCGGCTGGAGCAGCCGGCGCCATCAGGTCGTTGCCAGCGCGCGCGGCGACCACCGCCGCGCCTGGATGTTCGAGCTCCTGGGCCGCGAGGTGAAGATCGCGGACGCGACGATCATCGGCCAGATCATGAGCACCGCCTCGTTCTTCGCCTCCACGACGGTGATCCTGATCGGTGCGCTGATCGGCGTCGTCGCCACTATCGGCCATGCCGCGCCGCCGTCGCCCGCCGCCTGGCTCGCGATCGACGAGCCCTCGGCGATCGAGATCAAGCTGGTGCTGGTCATGGTCGTCGCCGCCTTCGCGTTCCAGAGCTTCACCTGGGCGATCCGGCAGGCGAACTTCGCCGCCATCGCCATGGGCGCCGCCCCGCCCGCCGAGGAGCTCGACGACGATCGCCGCCGCCGGCTCGCCGACCACATGGCCGAGATCATCACCGCCGTCGGCGATTCCTACGACAGCGGCATCCGTTCCTACTATTTCGCGCTCGCCGCGGTCACCTGGGTGGTCAGCCCCATCCTCATGATCCTGGCCACCATCGGCGTGGTCGCGGTGATGCTGCACCGCCTGACCCACTCGCGGACCGCGGTCGCCCTCGACGACATCGCCCGGGTGCGGGCAGGATAGGTGCGGGCGATGAAACGGGAGCGTCGGCGGCCATTGACAGCCACCCTTTACCGGCGGCATAAGTCGCCTCCCACTGCCCAGGTGGCGGAATTGGTAGACGCGCAGGTTTCAGGTACCTGTGGCCGCAAGGCTTTGGAAGTTCGAGTCTTCTCCTGGGCACCATCGATCCGATGAGCATCACTCTTCATAAAGGCGACCTGCCGGACGGCCTCGACCTGGGGCCGGTGGTCGCGATCGACTCCGAGACGATGGGGCTCAACCCCGGCCGCGACCGGCTCTGCCTGGTCCAGCTCTCCTCGGGCGACGGCACCGCCCACATGGTGCAGATCGCGCAGGGCCAGACGAGCGCGCCGAACCTCGGCCGCATGCTGACCGATCCGGCCACGACCAAGCTGTTCCACTTCGCGCGTTTCGATATCGCGATGTTCAAGCGCTACCTGGGCGTCGTCACCCAGCCGCTCTACTGCACCAAGATCGCGTCCAAACTGACCCGCACCTACACCGACAGGCACGGGCTCAAGGACCTCTGCAAGGACCTGCTCAACGTCGAGCTCTCCAAGCAGCAGCAATCCTCGGACTGGGGTGCGGCCAACCTCACGGAGGAGCAGCTCAAATACGCGGCCTCCGACGTGCTGCATCTCCACAAGCTCAAGGAGAAGCTCGATACCGTGCTGGTCCGCGAGGGCCGCATGGAGATCGCGCAGGCCTGCTTCCGCTTCCTTCCCGTGCGCGCCGAGCTCGACCTGCTGGGCTGGGGCGACGAGGACGACATCTTCTCGCACTGAGCGTTGCGCCGATCTCGGGCGTCGGTGGCCGAACACTCTCGGCCGCCCTAGGATATCGGGACAGGACGCATCCTCCCGGCTGCCCGAATGACCGACCGGCTCACGCCTTTCCGCCCGCTCGCCCCGCCTCGCAACCTGACCGAGGAGGTCGTCGGACGGCTTGCCGCCGAGATCACCGGCGGCGGGCTGCTGCCCGGCGCGCGGCTTCCGACCGAGCAGGCGATGATGTCGGCGATGGGCGTCAGCCGCACCGTGGTGCGCGAGGCGGTCGCCGCCCTCCGTGCCGAGGGCCTGGTGGTGACGCGGCAGGGCGTCGGCGCCTTCGTCGCGACCGACGCGAAGCGCCGGCCGTTCCGGCTCGACCCCGACGGCATCGAGTCGCTGGCCGAGGCGATCAAGGTGATGGAGCTCCGCCGCGCGGTCGAGATCGAGGCGGCAGGACTTGCCGCCGAGCGCGGCACGCCAAGCCAGATCGGCCGGATCGGCGAGACCCTGGCCGCCATGGACCGGGCGATCGGGCGCGGCGAGACCGCCATCGACGAGGACCGCGCCTTCCATCGCGCCATCGCGGAGGCCACCGGCAACCCGCAATTCCCGCGTTTCCTCGAGTTCCTCGGCCACTTCGTGATCCCGCGCCGGGCCGTCGCCGACGCGCCGTGGCGGAAGGACGGGGCAGCGCGCCCGTTCCTCGATCTCTTCCAGAAGGAGCATCGGGCGATCTTCGAGGCGATCGGCGACCGCTCCGCCGAAGGTGCCCGCGCCGCCATGCGCCGGCACCTGACCAACAGCCTGAAGCGGTACCGGAAGCTCGCCGAGGAGTCGCAGCCCGGCTAGAAGCCTTGCCTCCCCCGGCTTGGACCGGGGGAGGGGTTCAACAGGTCCGCTTTCTACGAGACCCCGCCCCCAAGGCCATGGGACGGAGGTGGCCTGCCCGGTGTTGGAGCGACACGAGGGCGGCCTCGGACAGGCCTTCGGCTAGAACGAAGGCTGGCGAAAGCCCCGAATCAGGGGCATACTGGAGATTAGAGCAAGAAGCGTGCCGAGCCTGCCGGACAGGCCGCGCAACATTCTTGCGAGGACACCGAAAAGACCTTAGGAAGCCCGGGTGCGGCCGAACCCCAAACCATCCAGGATCGCCGAAGCCGAGCCCGGCCGCCGGGTTCTCGCGCTCGAGGCCGAGGCGCTCCGGATCCTCGCCGAGGGCCTGGCCGGGGAGGCCGGCGCCGCCGCCTTCGCCCGCGCGATCGAGCTGATGGGGGCCGCGACCGGCCGGGTCATCGTTTCCGGCATGGGCAAGTCCGGTCATGTCGCCCGCAAGATCGCGGCGACGATGGCATCCACCGGCACGCCGGCGCAGTTCGTCCACCCCGCCGAGGCCAGCCACGGCGACCTCGGCATGATCGCGCGCTCCGACGCGGTGCTGGCCCTTTCCAACTCGGGCGAGACGCCGGAGCTCGGCGACCTCATCGCCTACACGCGGCGCTTCGACATCCCGCTGATCGCGATGGTCGGCAAGGCGCCGTCGGCGCTGGCCGAGTCGGCCGACGTGGCGCTGGTGCTGCCGCGCGTGCCCGAAGCCTGCCCGCTCGGCCTGGCGCCGACGACCTCGACCACGCTGATGATGGTCCTCGGCGACGCGCTCGCCGTGGCGCTGCTCGAACGTCGCGGCTTCTCGGCCGACGACTATCGCCAGCTGCATCCGGGCGGCAAGCTCGGCGCGCGCCTGCTCAAGGTCGAGGACCTGATGCACAAGGGTCCCGAGATGCCGTTGATCGGCGCGGATGCCCGCATGTCGGACGCGGTGTTGGTGATGACCGAGAAGCGCTTCGGCTGCGTCGGCGTGGTCGAGCCGGCGAGCGCCAACGGCAAGCTGATCGGGCTCGTCACCGACGGCGACCTTCGCCGCCACATGGCGCCGGACCTGCTCGAGCAGAAGGTCCACACGGTGATGACTCGCGGGCCGTGGACGATCGCGCCCCGCCTTCTCGCCGCCGAGGTGCTGAAGGAGATGAACGACCGCAAGCTCTATCGCGCCTTCGTGGTCGAGGACGGACGGCCGGTCGGCATCGTCCACGTCCTCGACCTGCTGCGCGCCGGGGTGGCGTGAGCGCCGCGATGGCCGCGCAGCCGAAAGCCCAGCCCGTGCAGAAGCCGTCGCGGCCGCCGCTCGCCTCGGTGGCGCCGAGGATCGGCCCGATCGATCTCGGCCGGCGCATGTCGTCGCGCGCGGTCACCGTGCTCAAGGTCACGCTGCCGCTGATCGCGCTCGTTCTCCTGGGACTCGTGCTGGCGTGGCCACAGCTCAACCCCGATCCGCGCGAGTTTCGCCTGAACCAAACCAACCTCGGCACGGACATCGCGACCGACGCGTCGCGCATGCTGAAGCCGCGCTACGTCGGTACCGACGACGACAACCAGCCCTTCTCCGTGATCGCCGACACCGCGACGCATGCGGGATCGGCCGACCGCATCCTGCTCGCCAGCCCCAAGGCCGACGTGACGATGAAGGACGGAAGCTGGGTCGCGGTGAACGCCAGGGAAGGGCTCTACGACCGCATCGCCCAGACCCTGGGGCTGCGCGGCGACGTCCAGGTCTTCCACGATGCGGGCTACGAATTCCGGACCGAGTCGGCCGACGTCGACATGCACGCCAACGTCGCCAGCGGCGACAAGCCGGTCGAGGGCCAAGGCCCCTTCGGGCACATCCAGGCGCAGGGCTTCCAGATTCTCGACAAGGGCAGCCGCATCGTCTTCACCGGCAAGGCGCGCCTCGAGCTTCGCCCGCAGCCGGCGAAGGCGGGCACCAAGGTTGACGCGAAACCCGCGGCCAAATCCGGCGGCAAGCCATGAGGATAATTCTCTCCGCCCTCCTCCTCGCCGGCGCGATCGTCTCGCCCGCGACAGCGCAGCTCGACCTCTCCGGCGGCAGCTCCAACCAGCCGATGCAGGTCGACTCAGACAACGGCATCGAGTGGTCGCGCGACCAGAACGTCTACATCGCCCGCGGCAACGCCAAGGTCACGCGCGGCGGCGTCACCGTCCATGGCGATACGCTGACAGCGCGCTATCGGGCCAAGAGCGACGGCGGCAGCGAGATCTATCAGCTCGAGGCGCTGGGCAACGTCCGCATCGTCTCGCCCAACGAGACCATCGTCGCCGACCGCGCGGTCTACGACGCCGACCAGGCCGTGCTGGTGATGACCGGCAAGAACCTGAAGCTCACGACCAAACAGGACGTGATCACCGCACGCGACAGCCTCGAATACTGGGAGAAGCGCCAGCTTGCCGTCGCTCGCGGGAACGCGGAGGCGACGCGCGACAAGAAGAAGGTCCGGGCCGACGTGCTCTCCGCCCAGCTCGTCGAGGGCGCCAACAAGGAGCTCAAGCTCCGGCGCGTCGACGCCTTCGGTAGCGTCGACGTCCGCACCGACCAGGAAGTCGCGAAGGGCGATAAGGGCGTCTACAACGTCGACCAGGGAACCGCGACCCTGATCGGCGACGTGAAGATCACGCGCGGTCAGAACCAACTCAACGGCGAGGTCGCCGAGGTGAACCTGAATACCGGCGTCTCGCGCCTGCTTCCCGGACCGCAGGGCTCCGCCCGCGTCCGCGCGCTGGTGGTTCCCAACCAGCCGCAACAGGCTCCGCAACAGAAGCCCGGCGGATGAGCGACAGGCCCTCCCCTCCCGCCGGGGCTCGTCCCGGCCCCAAGTTGATCGCCGCGAATGCGGGGCTGGTCGCGCGCAACCTCGGCAAGCGCTTCAAGAAGCGTCCGGTGGTGCGCGACGTCTCGGTCTCGGTGCAGCGCGGCGAGGTGGTGGGATTACTCGGCCCCAACGGTGCCGGCAAGACCACCTGCTTCTACATCATCACCGGGCTGATCGCGCCGGACTACGGCCTGATCCAGCTCGACGGCCAGGACATCACCGACCTGCCGATGTATCGGCGCGCGCGCCTCGGCATCTCCTATCTGCCGCAGGAAGCCTCGATCTTCCGCGGCATGACGGTCGAGGCCAACGTCCGCGCCGTGCTCGAGGTGGTCGAGCCCGAGGTCGACCGCCGCCAGGCGATGCTCGACGACCTCCTGGCCGAGTTCTCGATCAGCCATCTGCGCCGCACGCCGGCGCTGGCGCTCTCGGGCGGCGAGCGCCGCCGCGTCGAGATCGCCCGCGCGCTCGCCTGCCAGCCGAGCTTCGTGCTGCTCGACGAGCCGCTCGCCGGCATCGACCCGATCGCCGTCAACGACATCCGCGACCTGATCAAGCACCTCAAGGATCGCGGCATCGGCGTGCTGATCACCGATCACAACGTGCGCGAGACGCTCGACATCGTCGACCGCGCCTACATCCTCCACGACGGCCGCGTGCTGATGGAAGGCCGGCCGAACGAGATCGTCGCGCACGAAGACGTCCGCCGCGTCTATCTCGGCGAACGATTCTCGCTCTGAGCACCCTTCCATGACGATCAATCAGCGCCTCGACCTTCGCCAGGCCCAGTCGCTGGTGATGACGCCGCAGCTGCAGCAGGCGATCAAGCTGCTGCAGCTGTCGAACCAGGAGCTCTCCGAGTACGTCGAGCGCGAGATCGAGCAGAACCCGCTGCTCGAGCGCGACGACGGGCCGGAGCCCGACGTCTCCGAGCGCACCATCGACTCGGCCGCCGACGGTGCCGACGCGACCGCTTCGTCCGACATATCCAGCGAGATCGCGCTGGGATCGAACCTTCCGGAAGCGGCCGACTCTCCCGTCGATGCCGACGATGGCAATCTCTACGAGTCGGCGGAGGACTATTCGTCCTGGCGGACGAACAGCGGCGGCGGCGACTTCGACGAAGACAACCGCAGCATCGAGGAGACGACGGCGGCAAAGCTGCCGACGTTGCGCGAGCATCTGTTCGACCAGCTGTCAGTCGACATCGAGGATCCGGTCGATCGCCTGATCGGCTCGCACCTGATCGACATGCTGGACGAGTCCGGATACCTGACCGGCGACCTCGCCGAGCTCGCCCAGCAGCTGGGCTGCCCGATCGAGCGGGTGAACGCGACGCTGAAGCAGGTGCAGCGATTCGACCCGGCAGGCGTCTTCGCCCGCTCCCTCGGCGAGTGCCTCGCCTTCCAGCTCGCCGAGCGCGACCGCCTCGATCCCGCGATGCAGGCGATGCTCGACCGCCTCGACCTGCTGGCCAAGCGCGACCTTCCCCAGCTCATGAAGGTCTGCGGCGTCGACACCGAGGACCTCAAGGAGATGATCGCCGAGATCAAGACGCTGAACCCCAAGCCGGGCTCGGCCTTCGATTCCTCGATGATCCAGCCGGTGGTGCCCGACATCGTCATGCGCCCGCAGCCGGGCGGCGACTGGATCATCGAGCTCAACTCCGAGACGCTGCCGCGTGTGCTGGTCAACACGCGCTACTACGCCCGCATCACCAAGGACGCGAAGAAGAAGGAGGAGAAGGACTATCTCTCCGAGCGCTACCAGGCCGCCAACTGGCTGGTGAAGTCGCTGCATCAGCGCGCGACCACGATCCTCAAGGTCGCCGGCGAGATCGTCCGCCAGCAGGACGCCTTCTTCCGCCACGGCATCCAGCACCTGAAGCCGCTGATCCTCCGCGACATCGCGGACGCGATCTCGATGCACGAGTCGACAGTCAGCCGCGTCACCACCAACAAGCACATGGCGACGCCGCGCGGCCTCTACGAGCTCAAGTACTTCTTCACCGCCGCGATCCAGTCCTCCAGCGGCGGCGAGGCGCATTCGGCCGAGGCCGTGCGCTCCCGCATCAAGGGCCTGATCGACGGCGAGAAGGTCGAGGACGTGCTTTCCGACGACAAGCTGGTCGAGATGCTGCGCTCCGACGGCGTCGACATCGCGCGCCGCACGGTCGCCAAGTACCGGGAGGCGATGAAAATTCCCTCCTCGGTGCAACGCCGGCGCGAGAAGGCCATTCAACTCTGACATGGACACGCCCGACCGCCGCTACCGGCTGAACGGCCGGCATGCGCTCGTGACCGGGGCCGCGACCGGGATCGGCCGCGCCATAGCCCGGCGCTTCGCCGAGGAGGGCGCCACGGTCGCGCTCAACTATCTCGGCGGCGACGAGGCGGGATCGGCGCTGGCCGAGGTCCAGGCGGCCTCTCACCAGGCAGGCTTCGACCGCCGGCACTTGCTGGTCGAGGCCGACGTCGCCGACAAGGATCAGGTCGACCGGATGGTGCTGAAGGCGATCGAGGCGATGGGCGGCCTCGACATCCTGGTCAACAATGCCGGGATCCAGGCCTATTCGCCGAGCGTCGATCTGGAGGAGACGGAGCTCCGCCGCATCCTCGACGTGAACCTGATGGGCTCGTGGCACTGCGCGCAGGCGGCGATCCGCCACTTCCTGGCGTCGAAGCGGCCGGGCGTCGTGCTGTCGAACTCGAGCGTGCATCAGATCGTGCCGAAGCCGGGCTACCTCGCCTATTCGCTGAGCAAGGGAGCGATGGGCAACTTCACCCGCACCCTGGCGCTCGAATACGCCGACCGCGGGATCCGCGTGAACGCGGTCGGGCCGGGGGCGATCGACACGCCGATGAACGCCGGCTGGACCGGCGATCCGGAGAAGCGTCGCGCGGTCGAGGCGCATATTCCGATGGGCCGCGCCGGCACGCCGGAGGAGATGGCCGCGGTCTTCGCGTTCCTCGCCTCCGATGATGCGTCCTACATCACCGGCCAGACCCTTTATGCCTGCGGCGGGCTCACGCTTTACGGGGACTTCAAAACCGACTGGTCGTCGCAGACAGGCCCTTAGAATGGGCATATCTGGCGTGCTTGACTTGGGGGGACCCCCTCACTATGGTCCGCCGCCGCCGCCGGGACCCTGTCCATGTAGATCCGGGAGGGAGGCGGCGAGCGGTTGCTAAGAGCGCCACGGCGGACAGAAAAAGTCCTTCGATAACAGTTAGTTGGTTACCAGCCGACCGGGCCCGCCCGGGAGCGGCCGGGTTGGCTCAGGTGTTACCGCGGGATGCCTTGAGGACTAATGGGTTTGGGACAGCGCGTCATGGAGATCGCCCATCTCGTCACCCCGGCCGGCGTCGTGCCGAGCCTGAAGGCGACCAGCAAGAAGCAGGCCCTGCAGGAACTGTCGAAGAAGGCCGCGGACCTCTCCAGGCTCGACGAACGCGAGATCTTCGATGCGCTGATCGAGCGCGAGCGCCTGGGCACCACCGGGGTCGGCATGGGCATCGCGATCCCGCACAGCCGGTTCGCCAAGCTCGACCGGCTGGTCGGCCTGTTCGCCCGCCTCGACAAGCCGATCGCGTTCGATTCCGTGGACGAGCAGCCGGTCGACCTGATCTTCCTGCTGCTGGCGCCGGAATCGGCGGGCGCCGACCACCTGAAGGCGCTGGCGCGCGTGTCGCGCCTGCTGCGCGATCGCGGTTTCTGCGAGAAGCTCAGGGGATCGGCGTCGAGCGACGCCCTCTACGCCCTCCTGGCCGACGCACCGACCAGCCACGCGGCCTGACCGGCGCCTGCCCCGGCCGGGGCAGCGCCTCTTTTCAGTGAACGCTGACCGGTTCCAGCTCGTGCTGCAGGCACGCGGCCAAGGCCGTCGGCCGGTCGGCAAGACGCGCCATCTCGGTGCCATCCGCGGCATGGATCGACCAGAACACCTGGCCGTTGGCCTGCTGCTGGCGCAGGTAGACGACCTGGTTCATGCCAAGCGTGGCAAGGTCG